>JBBPIC010000038.1:8421-67237 GCA_038040525.1 Acidobacteriota bacterium
AGAGGGCCAAAGCGGCGCCGAGCCGCCGCACTCCAAAGAGGGCCAAAGCGGCGCCGAGCCGCCGCACTCCAAAGAGGGCCAAAGCGGCGCCAGGCCGCCGCACTCCAGGGAGTTGATTCTAGTCAGCGAAAGTGGATTGAGCTCGGCAGCTGATCTGCGGAGACTGCAGGCGCTCGGTTTTAAAGCGTTTCTCATTGGTGAGACGCTGATGCGCGCCGAGAATCCAGAAGTAACTTTGCGCTCACTGATTCAGGAGACTGATACAGTGCGCGTCAAGGTTTGCGGAATCACCAACCTTAGTGACGCGCTACTCTGTGTTCGCGAAGGTGTCGACATGTTGGGGTTCAACTTTTATGCAGGCAGCCCGAGATACATTGCTCCCCCTGAGGCGCGCCGAATAATGGACCAATTACCCCCTGAGTTAATGACGGTGGGCGTATTCGTTGACGAAGAAAACGCCGATGAGGTCATTCGGATTGCCAGGCTGGCGGGAGTTGATGCGGTACAGTTGCATGGGGACGAAACTGCGGAGTTCTGCCGCGCCCTGCTGGAACTCCCCGTGATCAAAGCACTCCGAGTTGGCAACGATTTCGCACCGGAAACAGCTGCTTGTTACGAGACCTCGGCAGTGTTGCTCGATGCTTTTAGTTCAAAGGCACGAGGTGGCACCGGGCGCCGGTTCGATTGGAGTGTGGCGAGGAAAACGTCGCGTCTTGTGTCCAGGCTGTTTCTAGCCGGAGGGCTCACGCCAGAAAATGTTGGGGAAGCGATCACGCTGGTTAAGCCTTACGCTGTTGATGTCTGTAGCTCGCTTGAGAGTGCACCCGGCATCAAGAGCGAGGAACGTCTGAAGACCTTCATGGCAGCAGTCAGGAACACTCGGGAGGAAGGGTCCGTCTTGTCAAAAAATAACAACGGAGCATCTACGCCGGACCAGCTTGGACACTGGGGCCGTTATGGTGGCCGCTATGTGCCGGAAACTTTGATCAGTCCTTTAGACGAGCTCACCGAGGCTTATCAGGAAGCTCGCGCTGACGAAGAGTTTCAAAAAGAGCTCGCCTCACTGCTGCGCGATTATTCCGGTCGGCCCACACCGCTGACCTATGCGAAACGGCTCAGCGATGAAACAGGTGGCGCGCGCATTTATCTCAAGCGCGAAGACCTTTCCCACACCGGCTCACACAAGATTAATAACGCGCTGGGGCAGGTGTTGCTGGCCCGGCGAATGGGCAAGCAGCGAATCATTGCGGAAACCGGTGCGGGCCAACACGGAGTAGCGACGGCAACCGTCTGTGCGCTTTTTGGCCTGGAGTGTGTGGTCTACATGGGCGCGGAGGACATGCGCCGCCAGGCGTTGAACGTTTTTAGGATGCAACTGTTGGGCGCTGAGGTGCGCGAAGTTGACTCTGGATCCCGCACACTGAAAGATGCAATCAACGAAGCCATGCGCGATTGGGTAACCAACGTGGTTAGTACCTACTACCTCCTGGGAAGCGCGCTGGGGCCGCACCCTTATCCTTCGATGGTGCGCGATTTCCAAAGCATCATCGGCCGGGAAACGCGCGCCCAGGTTCTCGAAAGAGAAGGCCGTCTTCCGGATGTGCTGGTCGCATGTGTCGGTGGCGGCTCAAACTCGATTGGATTATTCCATCCGTTTTTGAATGACGAGTGCGTGCGAATGATTGGTGTCGAGGCAGGTGGAAATGGTCCTGAATTGGGACAACATGCGGCGCGTTTTCATCCGCAGTCAGGCGGGCGCCGGGGTGTTTTGCAAGGCACGATGAGCTACGTGCTCCAGGATCAGCGCGGCCAAATCTCCAGGACGCACTCAATTTCGGCGGGTCTCGACTACCCTTCAATCGGGCCGGAGCATGCGCACCTTCACGATCAGGGGCGCGTGCACTACGTTTCGGTTACTGATGCTGAAGCCGTGGAAGCATTCCAAACTCTTTCGCGACTTGAAGGAATTATTCCAGCGCTGGAGTCGGCACACGCCGTGGCTCACGCTATCCGCGTAGCCGCAGATATGGAGCGCGATGCGATTTGCATCATTAATCTGTCGGGACGTGGCGATAAAGATGTTCAGACCGTCGCCGACGTGCTGAAAGGAGACTAACGCTGGGGGGAACTCTTTGGAGTGCGCCGCCTTGTCGGCGCTTTGGCCCGCTGCGACTTGTCGCAGCTTTCGTTGGGTTTGAGAGCTGATGTGTCAGGGTCAATTTGGCGCAACATTGCGGCGCCGGGCCGCCGCGGGACAAAGCGCCGACAAGGCGGCGCACTCCAAGGAGTTGAATCTGTTGTGAGCAGCATCTCAGAAACTTTCGCGCGTCTACGTCACAAAGGGAAGCGTGCTCTAATTCCTTTCATTACCGCCGGTGATCCAAATCTGCAGACCACCCGGGACCTTCTCGTTGAGCTGGGGCGAGCGGGTGCAGATATCATCGAACTGGGAGTGCCGTTTAGCGATCCCGTCGCCGATGGGCCAGTGATTCAGAGAGCATCGATGCGGGCGCTGCGAAACGATGTTGGCGTCGCAGATATCCTGGAGGTGGTGAAGGAAGCCCGCCAGGAGATGAGCGTTCCAATTGTGCTTTTCAGTTATTTGAATCCACTGCTGCAGTTTGGACTGGACCAGTTAGCCGAGGAGGCAAGACGCGCGGGAGTGGACGGAGTTCTGGTAACTGATCTGGCGCTTGAGGAGGCCGGAGACCTCAAAGACTCACTGGCAAATCATGCTATAGATCTCATCCTACTGGTTGCTCCGACCACGAATGACCAAAGGCTGCGAATGATCGCAGAAAACGCCGGCGGATTTATATATGCCGTCTCTCGGATGGGCGTCACCGGTACGCGAACGGAAATGAGTGTCGATGCCCGGAACCTTGTCTCGCGGGTGCGCGCTGTCAGCGATTTACCAATCGCGGTGGGTTTCGGAATTTCAAGCCGCGATCAGGTATCGGAAGTTTGGGATTACGCCGACGCTGCGGTGGTCGGTTCGGCAATAGTTGCTGAGGTTGAGCGCTTAGCTGGGAAGCGCGACTTACCTGCGCTGGTGGGAAAGTTTATGCACGATTTGCTTCCTCTCTGTGCGTCCTTTGTGTTCTTTGTGTCTTTGTGGTGGATCTGACCCGCCGCTATTACCACGGAGACACAGAGAACGCAGAGGACGAACGGAGAAAACAACTTTAGGCACTCGGAATGAGAGCAATATGACAAAGCAGGATCGGGAATTATTACGTGACCATGTCGACATGCGGTTGGTCGCCGCTGATGACGAGGCAACGCCGGGGCGCAATGCAATTGTTCAACTCGATCCCGACCATCCAGGTTTCCGCGACCAGGAGTACCGAACCCGGCGAAACGCCATCGCACGGATTGCGATGGAATACACTGAAGGAACTCCCATCTCCGACGCACTTTATACGGCGGAAGAGCATCAGTTGTGGGGGATTATTCGCGAAGCGCTCGATGTGGCCCAGCAAGCTCATGCGTGCTCGGAATATTTGGAGTGTGTCAGGCGATTGGACCTGCCGCGAGAGCGCATACCACAACTGCGAGAAGTATCAGCGAAGATTGAAGCGCTGAGTGGCTTTCGCCTCGAACCCGTCGCGGGACTGGTGGAGCCGCGAGTCTTCCTCGAGTCGCTGGCGAAGGGAATTTTTTTGTGTACCCAGTATATCCGCCACCACTCCACGCCAGCGTACACACCTGAGCCTGACGTGGTCCACGAGATATTCGGTCATGCTGTGACTCTCGCGAGCGAGCGTTTGTCAGAACTCAATCGTTTGTTCGGAGAAGCGGTCAAACGCAGCCAAACAACCGAGCAGCTGGAACGTTTAGCACGGGTCTATTGGTTCACGATCGAATTTGGCGTCGTCCGCGAGGACGGAGCGATCAAGGCCTACGGTACCGGGATACTCTCTTCCGCAGGTGAGCTTGAATCGATGAAGGAAGCAGAGCTGCGGCCCCTCGATCTCGATGCCATTACGCTCCAGGAATATGATCCCACCAGATATCAACCGATTCTCTTCTACGCCGAATCCTTCGACGAGATGTGTCAGATACTGCGCGGTTTTCTGACGAGCTATAGTTAGGTAGGACAGGCATTCCTGCCTGTCGAAGGTCCGCAAGAAGCTGGTAGGGTCCTAAGGGCAGAACCAAATCAAACGATCCACGACCTCACACTAAGTAACACTAAATTCATTTGTGCGATTAGGTGTGACTTCGTAGATCGTCTTACCGACAGACCAAATAAGAAAGACCGGCCTCATTCTAATCAACCTTGGACAGGCAGGAATGCCTATCCTACAAGTTTGGAGTTATTCCGGTGCGGTGTTAGAACTCTGCCATGGCCACGAAACCGACGCGGATTGAAATTCCTACGGAGTTTCCCCAGACCCGGCGCGCGGGAATGTTTCGGGCCCTCTCCCATCGCAACTATCGCGTCTTTTGGATCGGGGCTTTTCTCTCGAACGTTGGCACCTGGATGCAGGCGGTAGCTCAGGGCTGGCTGGTGCTGCAACTAACCAACTCCTCGCTTTGGTTGGGAATCGATGCCTTCATGGCTACCGCGCCCGGTTTTTTTCTGACACTTCTGGGCGGAGTATTTGCCGACCTCGTCGATCGAAGGCGCCTGCTGCTCTACACGCAGGTCGTAGCCGGGTTAGCGGCGTTTGCTTTGGCCTTTCTGGTTTGGACCAACCAGGTAAATGTTTGGATGATCCTCGCCTTCTCGCTGTTAACAGGTTGCTGCATGGCTCTGGCCGGTCCTTCCTATCAGGCAATGACGTTTGATCTGGTGGGCCGTGAGGACCTGGCAAATGCAGTCGCCCTTAACTCGTCGCAGTTTCAACTATCTCGAGTAGCAGGACCAGCGCTCGCCGGTTTGGGGTTTAGGTTCTTCGGACTCGCCGGCTGTTTCTTTCTTAACGGTTTTTCGTTTGTCGCCGTCGTAATTGCGTTGCGCATGGTCCGTTTTGATAAAACGACGAAGACGGTCGCATCACATTCCGTTAAAGATCGCCGTGCCTTGTGGCGGGACCTGCTTGAGGGTTTCCAATATGTCCGTAGCCGTCCCCGGGTCTTTTCGCTACTGACAATGTCTGGCGTTACCAGTTTTTTCGGCGCCCCTTATCTCACGCTGATCCCCATTTTTACGCGTGACATTTTTTTTCTTGGACCAGGTGGGTTGGCCTGGATGATGGGCGTCGCAGGAGCTGGCGCATTTCTTGGCGCGCTCTTTCTCACTTACCTGGGAGATTTTCGACGCAAAGGATGGCTGGTGTTGGGCGGCGCTTTTGCATTTGGTGTATTCCTGATCGCCTTCGCGATGTCGACGCGTCTTATGCTCTCGCTGACCTTCCTCTTCGGTGTCGGCTTCGCCATTGTCACTTCGGTGGCTATGACCAACACACTGCTTCAGCAATTGGTGACCGACGAAATGAGAGGCCGGGTGATGAGTATGTTCATCCTGTCCTTTATCGGCACTATGCCACTCGGAAATTTGCTTGCTGGTGTTGTTTCGCACCGATACGGAGCACCAATAACACTTGCTGGTGGCGGGATTTGTATCGTGCTCTACGTCGCTGTGGTGGCTATCCGAAATCGGCGATTGCGCCAGCTTCACTAATGGCCGACCGGCGGGCAACTATTCATTTGCCCTGATATTCAAACCAAACCGCCGCGTCTTCCCTTCTAAGGTCAGAAGAGGACGATCCACGAAAGCACACGAAATTACTCGAACAAAACGCCTTTTTCGCGCCGTTTCGTGTTATTTGGTGGATCGATCCGGGTTTTTCAGCAGCCCTGTCCGATTGTCGCAAGAAACGATTATCCAGACCGTTCTTTAAGCCGGAACGAGGAACAGGGCGGTAAACTTTGTGAACGTTAGTGAGGAAATCATGAGAGTCTTAAAACTTCGAGTATTACTCGTTTGCTTTTCTGTTTTGCTGCTAAGCGCGGTAACAGGCGCGGCCCAGGGAGTGATCGTTCCCGGCCCATGTAGACGTTGTCCCGACGGTCCACGTCCCACCCCTTTGCCTCGCTCGCTTCCTATCAAGTCCATCAAAATAGACACAAAGATATCGTCGCAGGTTGCCACGACTCACGTCGAACAGGTTTTTAGAAACGATACCGACTCAGTGATGGAGGGGACCTACTTCTTTCCCATTCCCGAAGAAGCTTCAATTACAGAATTCGCAATCTGGGACGGTGACCGCCGTCTCGTTGGCGAAGTTCGTTCCCGCGAAGAGGCGAGACGTATCTACGACGAGATAGTCAGACGCCAACGCGACCCGGGGCTGCTTGAATACGCAGGCAAGAACCTTTTCCAGGCCAGTATCTTCCCAATTCCGGCGCGTTCCGATAAAAAACTCGAACTTACCTACACGCAGGTCCTGCAGGCCGAATCAGGCACAGTTGCTTATCGCTATCCACTCGGCACCGGTCGTCAAATGACGGAGATTGGCACGGTGTCCGGCCGGGTCGAATTGGACACCAAAGAGCCTCTTCGCAATGTGTATTCGCCTACTCATGCCGTGGACGTTAAGCGCAGTGGAGACCGGCGTTCAATCGTTTCGTTCGAGAGTGAGGCGGGCAAAGAGAAGCAGGACTTTCAACTTTTTTACACGCGGTCGAACGAAGACTTTGGTGTCACGCTCTTGACTCATCGCGATGCAGGAAAGGATGGCTATTTCCTGCTCATGGTTTCACCGAAGGAAGACTGGTCAGAACAAGAGTATGCCGCAAAGGACATCGTCTTCGTACTTGACACCTCCGGGTCGATGGCTGAGGCGGGAAAGATGGAGAAGGCGCGCTCCGCGTTGTTATATGGCGTCAGGATTCTCCGGCCGCAGGATCGCTTTAACGTAGTTTCATTCGCCGGCGAAGAGCGGGTGATGGAAACCGGAATGATCGCAGCTGACGATCAGGGTCGCCGACGTGGTGAAGCATTCGTCCAATCCCTGCGACCAGTCGGCGGAACAAATATAAATCAGGCGCTGTTGGCGGCCATGCGCCAGTTTCAGGCGAGTAACCGCCCCAAGATTCTTATCTTCATGACCGATGGGCTTCCGACAGTGGGTGAGACTAATCCTGCGCGAATTGTCGACAACGCCCGCGCGGTGAAAGCACCTGGACTGCGCCTTTTTACTTTCGGAGTTGGTTACGATGTAAATACAGCCTTGCTTGACAAGCTGGCGAGCGAGAATGGCGGCGTTGCAGATTACATCGAACCAAAAGAAGACCTGGAGGTGAAAGTTTCAAACTTCTTTGCGAAGATCAATCATCCGGTACTCACAGATCTTCAACTTGATATGGCGGGAGTTGAGACAGATCTAACATATCCGCGCACGTTGCCAGATCTATTTAAGGGTTCACAGCTCACGATTATCGGGAGATATCGCAACCCGATCGATATGGAGTATGTGCGTTTGAAATTGACAGGAAACAGCCGCGGCGCAAGCCGTAATTTCCTTTACAACAACTTGAGCTTCCCTTTGCGCGGGGAGACAAATGATTTTCTGCCGCGTTTATGGGCCACACGCCGCGTCGGCTGGCTGATGGAACAGATTCGCTCAAACGGCGAGCAGCGTGAGCTCCGAGACGAGATTGTCGACCTGGGAACGCGCTACGGGATCGTCACGCCCTACACTTCATACCTGGCGCTGGAACCAGGCGCCTCACCGCAAGCCTTTACCAATCAGGCGCGCACCGGTGGTCTCAATGTAGGAGGACGCCGGGCAGATGCAGCAGCGGCACCACCCGCGGCAGATATGAAGTCCACCACAGGACTCTACGCCGTGGGGCAAAGCAAGCTGGCACGAGAGCGGCAGGAGTCCGCAAAAGTGGAACTCAATTCAGCGTATTCCGCCATCAAGGATGCCGGCGGCAAAACGTTCTACCTGCTCGAAGGGGTCTGGACAGATTCGGAGTTCAAAGCGGGATTGACGCTGCCGGAAACGGTCGTCAAATTCGGCAGCGATGAGTACTTCGCGTTGCTTAAACAGACACCTCGTTTAGCAGCTTTCTTCTCGTTAGGTGAACGCGTAATCGTAGTCTTCGAGGGCAAAGTCTACAAAGTGAACGCTGCGACACCATAGTGAATGTCGGGAAACAGGTGTTTAGAGTACAACCTTAATAAGGTTGCTTCTTCGCGGCGACTCAAACTAGCTTGAGCCGAACCCGCAAGCTAAAAGCGGATGGGTGCGCCGCCCGCGAGCGAGATCAACAGATCGTTGTTTGCGAATTCAAGCTCGAAATGCAGCGCCGAAATGGTTTTCTGCAATCAGCCTGGAGGGCTGATTGCGTAAGAGAGACCGAACCTCGTTGCACTTCAAACTCGAATCCACTTCATGTTTTGAATCAAGAACGCACCCGCTGCCAGGTGGCACTGACTTCATGGCACCCGCGCAAGAGTTTTCACAGTCTCTAGGCTTGTACTCTATGCCCTGTATTTGCGACTGCACTTTTCGGTTAGCGCTTCGTCTTGTCTAACGACCTCCATTTAAGGTACAACGTTTCACAGATCCAATCCCCCGATCAGTGCGTATAAGGTAATGAAACCGGTTTGGACTGTGCCAACCGAGCGACTTGAAACCAGGAATGAATGAGCATTCTATGAGATTTGGCAACCACATGATGCAGGTGCGAATTTTGTTTGCGGCGCTGGTGTTGGCCGCCACCGCTTCCTCTGTTATCGGCCAACGCGGTTGGGTTGCTACGCGGGTCGCGCCGCCAGGCCAGGATCTTAATACTGTGTTCTTCCTCGATAGCAAAAGAGGATGGGTTGGGGGTGACAACGGCTTTCTGAGTCGCACGGATGACGGCGGCCACAGTTGGGTCCAACAAATGGTAGCGACAAAGGATGCAATCAATGACATCTACTTTCGCGATAAGGAAGCCGGCTTCCTGATTGCGGGAAACGCTATCTTCGCTACCCGTGACAATGGCACGCGGTGGACTGAAGTCCGTCGCTTCCTCCCCATAGAGTTTGACGGCGCCGAAGTCGAACTTTATAGCGTTCGCTTTTCCAGCAAGAAGCGAGGTTGGGTGGTGGGGTCAGTCAGCAGACGCGATCGCGTGGTCGACAGCATCTTGCTAAACACTGAGAACGGCGGAGAAAGTTGGACCAGGCAGCGCGCCCCCAGCCGTTTGGAATTGATCCACATCGACTTCGCGAATGACAAGCGCGGTTGGATAGTAGGCTCCGAGGGCACGGTCCTGGTTACGGTTGATTCAGGACAGACATGGACTAAGCAAGAGTCAGGTACTACTGCCACCATCTACCACGTAGACTTTCGCAACGAGAAAAAGGGGCTGGCAGTAGGTGAGCGGGGCACGGTGTTGCGCACTACAGATGGCGGCGTGACCTGGACTCCGGTGCAAGTGCCAACGCGTTCCACTCTGTTGAATGTGGTGCTGGTCACCGACGAGGAAGGATGGGCGATTGGACGGAGCGGTACCATCCTGCGGACCGAAAGCGCGGGTTCGGTCTGGATCGAACAGGAATCAGGTACTAAACAGAACCTTTACGGTCTTTATTTCGCTAAAAAAGTGGGTTGGGCGGTCGGCGGCGATGGAATGCTGCTGCGCTATGAACAATGAGAGACCTGAATGTTGCGAAATGAATACTAAATGTTGCAAAACGCGAACAAAAGCAACCAAGAAGTCTGCTCTCTGCATCTCAATCGTCGAGGTTACTCGGATGGTCGTATCTTTATAACGACCACCGCTAACCGGTTCCTCCTGTGATTTACGCCCGGCATGTCGCAAACGCCGGGCGTCTTTTTTTGCCCCAAGCATTCCCAGGCTTGGATTGTCTGACCCGGAGTAGCGTCTTTTTTTGCGTGCGGGTTAGGAGTTACGGTTGCCACTGAAGCTTAGTGCGGGTGCGTCCTGGAAACTGATGTTCCCTTCCATCTGCTCGTCTGTGACCTCACCGGCTATGTGAGCTTCCATGGTGTGGCCGGCCACTTCAAATGAAACGATCGCCGCAAACGACTCTCCGTCAAACGTCGCGGACAGCAACTCACCGTTCCCCATTTCCGATTCGACTCTTCCCGACAGACCCTTGACGGTATTAGCCAGAATTAGAGTGGCAGGAATGCTTTGTCCCAGCGGTGTGTCAATCTGCAAAGACCAATCTCCTGCGAGCGTCGCTTCTGCTGCATGGCTGGTTGCCGCAGACCCGGTTGGGTGGTTCTTCCTCTTACCTGCAGTATTGTAAAACTCGATTTCGTCTGTATAAGGTTTTACTTGATTGAGAATTTGGGCGCCATCGCCAACAATCACAATCGCCGCTTCATCGGGCTTGACGTAGGTTTGTGCCACTTCCTGAATCTGCTCTATGGTGACGGCCTGCACTCGGTTGCGATAAATCTCGAGATAATCATCCGGCAAACCAAACATCTTGATTTGTACCAGCTGATCGATCAAACC
This sequence comes from Acidobacteriota bacterium, assembly GCA_038040525.1. GTDB lineage: Bacteria > Acidobacteriota > Blastocatellia > Pyrinomonadales > Pyrinomonadaceae > PSRF01. The sequence continues at coordinate 18,859 of JBBPIC010000038.1, forward strand.
CTCCTGCGTTTCGAGACGAATTGGAAAAACACCCGTCAGATAAGACTTGGCGTCCAAAATCTCCTTGTCTGAAACGGGCTCTGTGCGTATTCGGTCCAATTCGTAAAAGAACTCCTTAAGCGAATCTCCCGTGACCGCTGTGCGTACTTCTGCGGTAGCGCGAAACGTTCCGGCTGTACGACGCGCATCCAGGCTCGAGTAGGCGCCGTAGGTGTAGCCCTTCTCCTCGCGCAAGTTCATAAAAAGCCGGGATGAGGCATTTGCGCCCAGGACGGTATGCATTAGCAGCATGGGAAAGTAGTGGGGGCTGGTTCGCTTTAGTCCCCGGTTGGCGATGATAATGTTGGCCTGGGCCGAGCCAGGCCGATCGATAACGTATGCCGAACGGGAGGTTCGTGACGGCTGTGGCGGAAAATCGTCACCCACCACGTCGCCGGATTGCCATCCTGAAAACAACTCCTCAATTCGCTTTAGTATCGAATCTTGTTCGACGTCCCCGGCAACTATCATCACCGCATTGTTTGGGACAAACTTTGACCTGTGGAATTCGACCACTCGTTGCCGAGTGACGGCGTCGATAGCCTCTGGAGTTGGCGCGGTAACCGAGTAAGGGTGGGCGCCAAACATCACTTTCGCAACCATCTCGTTAGCCAAAAAAGAAGGCTGGGCCCGCTGTTGTTTCAGACTCTCTTTCGTGTTTTGTTTGGCCAGGTCGACTTCGTTTTCCGGGAACACTGGTCGTAACACGACATCGGCCATCAGCTCGAGAATCTCATCACTGAACATAGCCAATGACGATGCTGCGACTGTGGTGTAATCAGAGTTGGCGCCCGCCTGCAGAGTGGCCCCCAGCCGCGCGACCTCATCTGCAATCTGGCGGCTGGTCCGGGATTCCGTTCCTTCCGTCAATAAGCCGGTCAACATGTCCATCAACCCGGGAAGCTCTTTCGGGTCGTGGGCATCACCTGTCCGTAGCGCCAGGCGAAAACTGACGAGCGGGAGTCGCTTGTCCTCGATCACGACAACGGTGAGCCCGTTTGCGACCGTAGTTTCGAATGCGGTTGGAAGTTTTATCGCACGAGGGGGAAGCGGCGGCGGTGGTTGTTGCAGAAAATTATGCTGTGGGTTCATTAGTTACGTGTGCAAGGGTCCAGACCCTGCTTCAGTTTGTTTCGGCGGATCAGCCGGCTGCTGCGGTGGTTCAAGTTGCGCGCTTGCAGAACCGGGCACCAACGCCCGGGCTTCTACAGCCGGTTCTGACGGGGCAGTGGCCGGAACCTGTGGCGCCGGCGCCGCGGGCTGTTGCGGCTCGCCTGAAGGCTGCGGAGAGGCAGCTACGCTTTCGCCCTCCTCAGCAACGGCAGCAGGCACAATGTCGAGCACTACGCGGTTTTCTACGTCGAGATAACGCTCAACGGAACTGCGAATTTGCTCTGGTGTAATCGCCAAATACTGATCGAGCTCCGAGTCAACCAGCGAGGGGTCGCCATCGTAGAGAGCATACTCCGCCAGTCGCTGCGCGCGGTACATGGTTGACTGTCGACCGCGAACTACATCGTTGCGAAGCGAGTTTCGCAGTTTTTCCATCTCTTCAGCCGATGGACCCGACGTCCTCAGCGACCGAATCTCTTCAACAATCTGCTCACGAATTGCTGCCACCTCTTCTCCCGGCTTCGGCAAAGCGAAAATGTAAACTGCGGAAGGGCCACGCCTCTCGTCGATACCCCCCTGAATTGAAACAACTGACTCGTCGCCCTTAACCAGCTTCTGGTAAAGCCGGGAACTGTCGCCTTCGAATAGAAGATCGGCCGCCAGCGAGATAGCGTAAAAGTCCGGCGTTCGCCGGGGAGGGATTTTCCAACCCAGCACAAAGGCCGGAGCAGGCGCCAGCGGGTCGTGGTAGACCTCCTGCGTCATCGCCACATCCTCCGGTTCACTGGTGTCGACCGGTGGTGGAGGAGGTTGACTGGGAATCTCCTCAAAATACTTATGCACCAGAACTTTTGCTTCCGCAATTTCGAAATCACCCACGATCGTGAGCACCGCATTGTTTGGCGCGTAGTAGACTCTGAAAAACTCCTGAACGTCTTCAATGGTCGCTGCGTCAAGATCCTCCATCGAGCCGATTGTCGAATGAGCATTAGCCGGGTTTTTGAAGATCAGTTCATTGGTGCGGAGGAACGCGTTTACATAAGGCTGGTTGTCGTATCGCAGTCGTTTCTCTTCCTGCACTGCACTACGCTGGTTGTCCAGGTTCTCCTGGGTAATCTTGAGCGATCGCATGCGGTCGCTCTCCAACCAGAGAGCGAGTGGAAGATGACTGGCCGGCAGAGTTTCGAAGTAGTTGGTTCGCTCCGTAGAAGTGGTGCCATTCATGGTCCCACCGGAGTTGAAGATGTACTGGAAGTGCCCAGCTTTGGGCACGTTTTCCGAACCCTGAAACATCATGTGTTCGAAAAGGTGCGCAAAGCCGGTCCGGCCTACCTTTTCATTACGTGAACCTACGTTGTAATAAATGGCAACAGAAACAACCGGCACAGCGTGGTCTTCGCAGAGAATTATGCGAAGACCGTTGGCGAGGTTGAATTGTTCAATAGGCGTCGGTGAAAGTTTGAATCCTTCAGCCACTTTTATCTCGATTCATCGGAGCTGCTTTCGAGCGTGCGTCTCCCACGGTGGGAGACTCGATTTCAGTATAGGGGGAGGGAAAGTAGAGTGAGCCGCTCAGGACGGTCTCTCTTCAACCATGCCGCGCAATTCGGCGCGCAATCTTTCAATCTCCGCCAGCTTTTGCTGTACTCGCTCAAACAGCGCAGATTGAGTTTTTATGCCTTCCTCAACCAGAAACCCGGCTGCTTCAGCGCGATTACGAAAAATCCCGGCAGCCACGAGCTGGTCGACTTTTTCCTGAGCAGCGGGAGATATTTTGACAGCCACCACGTAATCATCCTTGGCCGACATGGCCCGTTCTATGGTGCGACTAATGTCGCGTCCGATTGCACTCAGCGATTCAGGGATACGGGAAGCAATATCTCTAACAGACGATGCGGTGCGCGTTCTGGCGTCAGAATCACCATCCGTTTCATCGTCACCCAGCATCAGGTCGTCAACGGTTTCCGAAGGTTTCTCTTCTTCCTTTTGATAAGGACCACTTTGGTATGGACTGCTCATAAGTCAAAACTCCTTCTAGCGACACGGATTTCGGTAAGTCGTCTCCATATACGTTCAGGTTTTAATTAGGTTCATTCTACGGACGGCTAAGAAGGGGCGTCAAGCGCAGCAAGAAATGGGCAGCGGGTCATTTTGATGAAATGGGGCTCTGCCATGCATCGTCAGACAACTGACTGCGGAGGGACATATTCATTACAGAACCGAGCGCGGTAGCGCCGGATGCTGAAGTCAACTTTGGTGATATCTTTCAGCAATTGGAGTGTTCACCGACAAACACGAGTGCCGCAATCTGCTCGACGCTGGATGATTCCAGCATCCGGAGCTACCGCGCTCGGTTCTGTAATGACCTCGCTAACTCGAGCAGAAATAAAGCGATGCACGAAATAACACGAAGATTTCGCCAAAACATCTTCGTGTTCGTTCGTGTCCTTCGTGGAGCGATACCCTTTTATTATCAAGTGACCCAGCGCTTCGGGGGCTACCACTTCGCCGTTCTCTAATAACGCAAACTCACTAACTCTAACCGGCCTGCTTCGGATAACCTCTAATGAGTTGCCCAGGTTGCGAGCCATTCGTTATATTGCAACCTCAAAACGCGCGGGCACCCCCGGCGTGGTCGTTTAGAAAAGAGTCCTGAGTGAATACTTCAAGAGGTTTGGCAGTGAAAAAGAGATTCTCGCTGACGCTCATCGCAGTCCTCTCAATCGCCTTCGGCGTTCAAACGCTTGTTTTCGCACAACAGAGACAGCAATCGCCGGTGGGTTCCGCGGGGAAGCCGGCAACGGGTTCGCCCGGGGCGGGCCGGCGAAGTTCGCGTGGTCCTTCACCTGCGTTGCCACTTATCGAGCGAGACTTCGAAGAAGCCTTGAAGGTGATTCAGGAGAATTATGTAGAAGGCCGCACAGTTGACTACAACTCGGTGTTTAAGTCGTCCATCATCGGCATGTTGCGGTCGCTTGATCCACATTCCAATTATTACGACAGAGACGAGTATGACGAGCTAAAGACTGACCAGCGGTCTGAATATTTCGGGATCGGGGCTTCAATCCAGAGTTATCTGATCGGGGAGAAGCCCGATACATTCATTACTGCGACCTTCCTTAACTCGCCCGCCTCGCGAGCCGGACTGCGCTTTGGGGATCGGATACTTGCGGTCGACGGGGCGCCGATGACAAATAAGCCTTCCCTGGACGTGCGGGACAAGATTCGGGGCCCGCGCGGGTCGATGGTGAAGATCACCGTCGAGCGAGCCGTGGATCGACGGGTGCAGACCGTAGAAATAACCCGAGATGCGGTGTCCCAACCTTCCGTACCAGACGCATATTTGCTGAAGCCCGGAGTCGGTTACGTAGACATGACTCGTGGTTTTAATTACACGACTACCGATGAGCTGCAGGATGCGCTGGTTAGCTTGCATTCAAAAGGGGCGACGTCACTGGTGCTCGACCTGCGAAACAATCCCGGCGGTTTTTTGGACCAGGCTATCCAGGTGGCCGAAGTGTTTCTGCCTAATGGACAGCTGATCCTGACCCAGAAAGGTCGTAACGGGCTGCGCGACAAGACCTACGTATCTACAAACCGGTCGGCGGATTCCGTACCCCTTGTAATTCTGATAAATGAGAGCACGGCGTCGGCTTCCGAGATCGTTGCGGGCGCGATGCAGGACCACGACCGAGCATTGATAGTTGGTGAAACTAGTTTTGGCAAAGGGCTGGTCCAAAGCATTATCCCGCTCGATTACGGTGGCGGTCTTACTTTAACGTCTGCAAAATACTACACCCCGTCGGGCCGTCTGATTCAGCGAGACTATTCCGACAACGGTTTCTACGACTACTACACACAGGGCGGCTCGAAACGCCTCGATCAGAAAGCTGAAGAATCAAAACCGTCAGGACCCGAAAAGAAAACGGACACCGGCAGGAAAGTCTACGGCGGGGGTGGGATTGCGCCGGATGAAACGGTTAGCGGGCGAACACTTGGCACGGGCCAGAGACGCCTCCTAAGTCCGGTATTCGCGTTTACTCGCGAACTGGTGAATGGCCGGCTTCCTGGTTTTCCAGAGTACCGCGTAACGTGGGGCATTAACTTCGAAAAGGAATTGCAGGCCACCGAGTTCCCGATTACTCCTGCGATTTTTAAAGCGTTCAGGGAATTTGTGGCAAGCGAACCAGCGTTTTCGAGTTTGAACGCACTTCTTTTGCGTAACCAGTCGTTCGTAGAACTGCAACTTCGGTACAACATTGTGACCGCCGCCTATGGCCGGCAGATGGCTGACCGCGTGTTCATTACCACTGATGATCCACAAGTCGAGCGGTCCATTGCCGCAATGCCGCGCGCTAAAGAACTAGCGATGGCCGCCACCAAAAGACAATAAATCAACGTCAGCAAGGGGAGCCGATCGTGATACACGATCGGCTTTCTGTTGGCAGCGGATGTTTCAGCCATAAAACACAGTCTTGCCTCTAAAACCTCATTGTGATATGGTTCGGGCATTGGAATTGACCTTATGGCGCGAAGTCCAAAATCACTGATTAATACCGAAGAGCTCGGCCGGGCAATTAGGCGGCGGCGCGAAGAGCTGAAGCTGAGTTTGCGCGACGTTGCAGACCAGACCAATGTTTCGGCCTCAACTCTATCCCGCATCGAGAACGGAACTGGCAAGCCGGATGCTGACAACATCGCACGCCTGACTAACTGGCTGGATGTTCCCTTGCAAAGAATTCTCGGTGGCGGTCGTGAAGACAGGGGCGAGGCGAAAGCGGTGGTCTACTATCCGCACGAGTCGACGCCGGAAATTGTAGAGGCCCATCTGCGCGCGGATCGAAACTTGAGCCCGGAAACCGCCGATGCCTTATCGGAGTTGTTTCGCGTCGCTTACTCACAATTCAGCAGGTCCGAACACGGCGCCCCACGAAAACGCCGCTGAGATCTTCGGTTGACGGGTAGCGACAATATTACAGAACCGAAGCGCGGTAGCGCCGGATGCCACAGGCTATCCTGGCAAAAAGCCTACGCAACACTCCTTAACACGGTGTAGCCTTTAGCATCCGGCGCTACCGCGCTCGGTTCTGTAATAAGCATTTCCTCAGAACGCACCACAGAACCCTTTTCTACAAGTTATAATCCGACCGTGATTGACTTCGACTTACCGCCGGGCGAGAAATGGCGGCAATACGAACTTCTCGCCCAGGGGTTTCGAGACTTCGCTCGTCTGCAACCAAGTGCGCCGCTTAATCCGTTTCGGCTGGCCAGGTTCGCGAATTTGCTGGTACTCGACTTTGAACAGATCAAGGGCTTGAGCGACAAAACTCGAGAACATCTTCTCGGCTCGGCCTCGGACCAGTGGTCTGGAGGTGCAGCATCGCAACCTCTACCGGATGGGCGGAGAATCGTTATTCTCAATCCTAACCATAATCCGATGCGAACTCACGCAACTCTGATGGAAGAGATCGCACATGTGTTTTTGGGCCATGAGCCCAGCCGTCTGAAGATAGCCGCTAAAGACAGTCGCGGCCGCTCAATCTCACGAGACTACAGAAAGGCGGATGAGGAAGCAGCATACGCCACCGGCGCCGCGGCTCTGGTCCCGTATTCAGCGCTGCGCAGGTTTGTGCATGAAGGCCAGAACTCGTCTCAAATCGCCAAACATTTTCGCGTCAGTCGTGAGCTGGTTGAATATCGGTTGAAAGTGACTCGTTTATGGAGTATTTACCGGTCTGCACAATGACGAACTAATTGCGTTTCCTCGTTTCGACGTCAACGCTTATACTTGTTGCACCGCCCCCCAGCCACCTTGAAATAACGGTGGAAATGGAACGCTATACTAATGACTGAACAGATAAAAGAGCTGCCGCTAGTTGGTCTGACGACTACAGACAAGCTGCGGATGTTGCTCGACATCACCAACAAGATCAGCCGTTCACTCGATCTCCAGGAAGTACTCAATTTGGTGATGGACACACTTGATTCGCTGATTCCTTACGATGCCGCGGGCATCTTTGTGCTCGAGTGTTTGGATGAAGGAAAAGTTCCCGATGGTGAGGAGCCATGTGTGTTCAAGTCTGAATCTGTGCGAGGCTACGACATAGAGGAATTGTCCAGTTTGCACTTGAAGCTCGGTGAAGGATTCATTGGACACGTCGCCCTTACGGCTGAACCAATCATTTCAGCCGATGTTCGCAACGATCCGATTTACATCAACGCGCGCCGTGAAACTCGTTCGGAGATGGTAGCTCCGATAATTTCCAACACCGAAGTAATCGGCGTTTTTGACCTTGAGAGCGATCAGCTCAATGCCTACTCTGACGATGACCTTGAAGTGCTGATGCTGCTAGCTTCGCAGGTAGCGATCATCATCGAAAAAGTGATGTTGCATGAACAGCTGATTGAGAAGAAGCGTCTCGAAGGCCAACTCGAGGTGGCTCGTCAGGTGCAGTTGGAGTTGCTGCCAGCCAGAGACCCGGAGCTGGAGGGCTACGATATCAGCGCTTACAACTATCCCACCGAAGAAGTGTCGGGGGACTACTACGATTGGGTAAAGATTTTTGACGACCAGATCGGACTGGTGATTGCGGACGTTTCGGGCAAAGGCGTGCCGGCGGCGCTCCTAATGGCTTTTCTGCGAGCGAGTTTACGGGCGGCGACCCACATCGGCTACTCGCCGCACATCTCGATGGCGAAGGTGAATTATTTGCTTTGGGAATCCATTGAGCGGAATCAATTCGTCACGGCCTTTTACGGAATTCTTGACGCCACCAACAAGACCCTTTCTTACACCAATGCTGGGCACAATCCGCCCCTCTTACTTGATAAAGACGGAAATGCAAACTTTATCGACCGCGGTAGTCAGCCGCTGGGCATGTTCAGAGACACTCGTTATCACGAATACTATCTGACCACTGAGCCCGGCGACGTGCTGGTGCTCTACACCGATGGTGTAACCGAAGCGCAGAATTCGGACGGGGAGGAATTTGGGCGGATACGGTTGGCCGAAGCCGTGAGAGCAAATCGGCAACTAAGCGCGCGCGAACTCATCACAGCAGTGCAAAAAGAGGTTATGGAGTGGACTGCAGGACGAGGCTCGACGGACGACGTCACATTCTTTGTTATCAAGGCCATTTAGAGCAGACGCCGGCATCACTTAAAGTAACGCAAACTTTGGTCTGCGGACCTTGACCTGGAGATCACGTAGAATCAAGAGGTCAGTCAGACAACGAAGTCTCTTGACCAACCGTCCGCAAACTAACAGTTTGCGTTACATTGAATAAAAAAAGCGGTTAGTGAGCAGTCAGTGAATTGTGAGCGTGGTCACCGCCCGGCGCCAGCGGCGCGCGATAGTCTCCAAAGTGAAACTCGCTTTCTGCTTCAGAAAATGCGTAGATGTCAAAGCCAAACGCGTCGAAGTAGTCTGCAAGATCATCGGGTGAAAGGAGAAAAACGGCGGGAGTGAAACCCGCTTCAGCACGAATTTCCAGCAGGCGCTCGAGTACTTCCAACGGGGCAAAACATCGAACGGGGTCTCTGTATGTTGCCATTTTTTCCAGCGCCTCCTCCTTGAAATCAGTTAAGCTCGTAATGCTTACTTAACCGTTGCTTTGATGTAAACGCATCGCGCTCGGTTTGTCGACTTGAAAAATACTTCTTCAATTTTTCGAACACCATGCCCTTTGACGTTAAAACAGGGAAAAAGTTTCAATAAAAAATGAGTACTCCAATCGTTTCAAACACGCCGGCCGGTAGTCTTCCCCCTCTCAACTTCCTTGCCGTACTTCGGAAAATGCTCGGCGCCTCGGATCGCGTCAGCGACCTCATATTTTCCCCGGGACGACCTCCGCAAATTGAGTTGTCCGGCAAACTCGAACAGGTGCCGTTTCCCGGGTTGGAGAAGCTTACTCCTGCTCACACTGCCGGCATCGCGAAAGTCATAATAGGAAACCACGAGAGCGCCGCGGAAAGTCTGGAAAAGAACGGATCCGCTGACCTTTCTTTTAGTGCTCCGGGCGAAGCGCGTTTCCGCGTCAACATTTTCAAGCAACGCGGAACGTATGCGATCGTTATGCGCGTAATTCCCACCCGGCCGCCGACCTTTGAAGACTTTGCTTTGCCACCGCAACTAAAACAGATTGCAGAAATCAAGAACGGCATCGTCCTGGTGACGGGACCTACGGGAAGCGGCAAGAGCTCGACGCTGGCGGCGGTTATCGATCTGATCAATCAAACCAAGTATTACCATATCGTCACTATTGAGGATCCGATCGAGTTCTTACATGGCCACAAGAACTCCACGATTCATCAACGCGAGCTTCATTCCGATACACCAAGTTTTGCAATTGCATTGCGCGCGGCGCTTCGTCAGGCTCCGAAAGTCATTCTGCTAGGAGAAATGCGCGACAAGGAAACGATCGAAGTTGCGCTGGAAGCGGCCGAAACAGGCCACCTGGTGTTGTCAACTCTGCACACGATCGACGCCTCAAAGACCGTCGATCGCATAATCGGCGTGTTTCCGAAGAACGAAGAGCGTGTGATTCGGACCCGAATAGCACAATCTTTCCGTTACATCATTTCCCAACGGCTCATCCCGCGCGCAGATGAAACGGGTCGTATTGCGGCGATTGAGATTCTCAAGTCAACCATGCGCACACGCGAATACATCGAAAAGGGTGAGTCGGAAGGGAAGTCCCTGATCGATGCCATGGATCAGGGCGATCAGGAGGGAATGCAGACCTTCGACGCGGTAATCGAAAAAATGGTGCGCGACGGAATACTGACCGAGGAAGGCGCAATGCCTTATGCGACAAATGCCGGCAATCTTTCACTGCGGCTTGGGGACTTGGGTGGTGCGCCAAAAGGTCCGACTACGGCGCCATCTCGGGAAGAAGGCTCGATGATGGATATGATCGAGAGATAGGCATGGGTTATACTCCCGGTCCAAAGTCTCGCAATTCTCCCCTGTTTTAGAATTATCTACACCAGAATAATGTTCTCACGATTCCAAAAAAGTGTAGTTTCCGCGCTATGTCTGGTTGTGCTCCTGGCTGCCCCTTATCCTGCTCAAAGCTTCCAAAGTAGTTCTGTGGAAGGTCTTCGCATCGAGTTCCCGGAAGGTGGACACCTCCGCATCGAGAACCAGTTTGGCGAAGTATCCGCTGAAGTCTGGAACGAAAGACACGTCGCTGTTTCCGCCACAGTTGAAGGCAGCACACAACTCTCCAGATCTCCGGTTGTAATCGAAAATCGAAAACAACTGTTGGTGATTAATATTGTTCGCCGGCCAACTGACCCTGTCGTGGCAATCAAGCTGTCAATCAAAGTACCTGTCAGCGCGCACGTCGAGATCATTGGCGGCAAGCATCCAGTCTCTATGCGCGGAACGCCTAAATCGGCTTCGATCAGATCCGGAGCCGGCAACGTTACGGTGGAGTTTCAGGGAGAGGCCAATGCTGACGTCACTGCCAGGTCATTGAAAGGGTCCGTCAAGTCTGAGTTGCCGCAGTTGTTAAGCGAGGGTCGGGTCTTGCAAGCGCGCGTCGGCACAGGAGAGCAGACCTTGAGGCTTACTGCGGACGGAGGGAACATCCTTCTGGTTCCCGCACTCGACGTTAATTTGAGCACTGCGGCGAAAAAGAGAGTTGAAGACTTATCTCCGCTCGAAGTTCAAAATCCCGCGGCGGGTATTCCGGCGCCTGCCACAGACACCCAGGAGATCAGCGAGGGCGATATTATTCGCGTCGATTCTCAGCTTGTCACGCTCAACATGAGCGTCATCAATCAAAGTACCAATCGGGGAGTGGTTGGGCTCGATAAGTCAGACTTCCGGCTTTTCGAAAACGGCGCCGAACAGGAGATACTCCAATTCGAGTCGTCAGCTGCGCCGTTTGACTTGCTGTTGGTGATCGATATCTCGGGCTCTACACGCGAAGTACTGGGCCTCATTCGTGCTGCTGCGCAGCGGTTTGTTGACGCCGCTCGCACCCAGGATCGAATCGGAGTTATCGCGTTTGCCGGAAAGCCCACTATAGTCTCGTCGCTTACGCTCGATAGGAGACTGCTGAGCCAGCGAATTAATGCGATGGAAACCGCCAGGACCGGAGATACAAAACTTTACGATGCTACCGATTTCGCACTGAATCAAGTTTTGGAAAACTCAAAAACCCGCCGCCGCACGGCAGTCATTGTCATGAGCGACGGACTCGACAATAGCATTGAGGGTGTGCAGGGCGAGGGATCCAGCCTCGCTTACAAGGACATGCTTGGGCGCCTTCAGGAGTTTGACGGCGTGCTCTATGCTTTATGGCTAAATACTGAATACGAGGCGTTGCATCCGTTGGACACGCAGCCGGAGGCGTTTGATGCCGGGCATGATCGGATGAAAGAGATGGCCGATGTGGGCGGCGGGATCTTTTACGAAGTGGAGCGTCTTGCTGACCTGGCCGGGGCCTACGAACGTGTGGTGGCCGACCTCGGCACCGTCTACAGTCTCGCGTATCGACCTTCAGATAAGACTCGCGACGGTAAATGGCGGGGGATCAAGGTCAGTGTTGATCGGCCTGCTGCCGTGGCACGCGGAAAACGTGGGTACTACGCAAACTAAGGGCTTCCAGATGAGGTTGAGTAGCCGGAATTGAAACGAACCCAGAAAAGCTTGTAAATGTCGTCAATCGGATTATAATCAGGACCTCCCCAGACGGTTAAATAAGGACCTTTCCGAACCAAAGGAAAACTCCAATGAGAAGAGCACGCATTGCTTTAGTTCCGGCGCTTGTTGTCGTTGGCCTGATTGCATACCTTCCTTTAACTACGCACGCGCAGACGCGCAGTAAATTCGTGATTACGGCGCGCGCCGGCGGAGTTAATGCGGTTACGGGCCGCGCATCGATGCGTGCCCACGGAGGCTCGGAATGGCAGCAACTCACGATTAAGGAAGATCTGGAGACTGGTGATGCAGTGAAGACCGGCGTTGACGGCCGCGTGGAGATGCTCCTGAACCCGGGTTCCTATTTACGCGTGGGAGAGAATTCAGAGTTTGAGTTGGCGAACAACTCGCTCGACAATCTCGAGGTCCGCTTGATTCGAGGAACGGCGATCGTTGAAGCCACCGGTGCGGATGACACCGCTCTACTGATCAATATCACGACGCCACACACCAGGATCGCGATTGTTAGACGCGGGCTTTACAGGCTTAACGTCGTGCCCGGTAACAATACCGAACTCATCGTACGAAAAGGTCGGGCCATGCACGAAGCTTCGCATACCAAGATCAAAGGCGGAAACAAGGTCGTGTTCAGCGCCGAAACATTTTCGGTCGCCAAGCTTCAAAAAGCCGACAAGAAAAACTTCGACACGCTGGAAGCCTGGAGTAAAGAGCGCGCTGAAGTGGTAGCTGAAGCAAACCGGAAAGTGCGGGGTCGTGATCTAAGTCTCCTGATGGCGAGTATGAACAGCGGGTGGGCCCGATCGTTTTCAGCATCCAATTCAGGAGGTTTCTGGTACTACAACTCGCGTTATCGTTGTTACACCTTTATGCCCTTCTATATGGGTTGGGGATCGCCCTATGGGTCTGGTTACTCCCAATCCTTCTACCCATTTTACGGAGGCGGTTGCTGTGGTCGGTCTTACAATGGTGGAAACGTTGGCCGCTATCCAGCCAGCGGGAACAATCCCACCGGCGGCACTGCGAACAATAACAATGGGTCACCGCGCCCAGAGCGCGTCTCAAGTCCGCCGCCGTCGAATTTCCCGGCCTTCGAGACGCGGCCCGTTCCAGTTGGAGCGGAACGCAGGATCGAGCGACACAGTGAGCGCCTCCCGAATGCTCCCTAGGCTTCGGTTCAACGGTTTTTCTCGCCAGCCAATCTGTTAAGAGCATTATTGACGAGGGCTATCACTTCGCTCCGTGTTAGCCCAGAGAGGACCAGGTCTGTTAAGACCGGCATCAGCTTGCCGTGCAGGCGCTCCTCGTCGCTTTTCGTTACCACGCGAGCAATCACCACTGCCCCTGACCCGTGATTCACTTTTATCAGCCCAGCCCCCTGAAGCTGACGGTAAGCAAAGGCAATAGTGTTCAGGTTGACCCCCAGATCTGCGGCGACTTGTCGCACCGGAGGCAACGAAGACCCTTCAGGCAATTCACCCGCCGCAATGATCGCCTTGATTTCATCGACAACCTGCTGATAAATGGGCCGCTGATCAGTTGCATCGATAGTGATGTACATAATTGTCTAATGAGCGTATACACTAGACAATAGCTGATTGTCCAGTAGCTTTTCAGGGCTTACCGAACAGAAACGACCACGAAACCACACGAAACTGCCACGAAAAGATTGTTACTGTCTTTTGGCGTGGTTTCGTGGATCGTATTTTACCTTCGCTTCGTTGTGGCCTGGTCCGCGCTGCGCGATCTCTGTGAACTCTGTCTCTGTTCTGGATTTACTAAGATAAACAGCCACCAAAGAGGCCAGGCTGAACTGCTTTTATTTACTTTTTATACGAACCCGTCAGCGCGTTCGCCAGGGAAGCGGCCGCGTAGGTTAGACCCGAGATGCCACCGGGCGTGAGAGTGTCGCTGATGACGAAAAGGTTAGGCAGGGAAGTGACATAGCTGGGCCGATCTTGCCGGAGGCAATCGGTCGTCGGTGGGAGACCGCCAACCATGCCAAGCTTTCTGCGGGTTTGCTCATAAAAGCCTCGTGGTGTCGCGGTGTCGATCACTTCGATCCTGTTGCCTAGTTCAGGCATTGCCAGGTGAAGTCGCTTCCAACAGCTTTCGAGCCGGAGCCGGTCTTGCTCTTCAAGCTCGGTTTCGTCGGTGTGGAAGGTGAACCAATCATCGACGTCGGTGAATGTGTGAACGGTAACCGCTCGCTTCCCTTCGGGGGCTCGAGGATCCCACCCGGGCGCGGCGCAAAAAAACAGCTGACAGTTCTCGGGGTCATAGTTCGCGCCGTCCTGCCAGTCGCTTAGCGCAAGCACGTGATCTGAGCCTGACTCGCTCGCTGCAGCTTCATCCCAACCCAGGAAAAGGAGATAGGCACCCCAGCCACGCATCGACTTCAGTTGTTGTCTTACTTCAGTGGGTGTGCGATTCAAACTTACAAGCTTTCCGTATGTGTCCCAGATAGTCAGGTTACTGACTATGGCCCTGGAGGCGGTGACGGTTTCGCCTGTCATTAAATCAACTCCTGTGGCGTCACCGCGGGAATTGTAGGAGAGGCGGAGGACGGGCGTGTCGAGGCGGATTCTGCCACCACTTTGTTTGACTGAATCCGCGAGATTCGACGCGAGCATTGAAGCGCCGCCGCGAATTCCAAACATTCCTCCACGGGATGCACTCAGCACGAGGGCCGCATAGAGATATGAGACCTGGGCGCTCGTGGCCTGGCCCAACGCCTGCAATTGAACGTCGATGAAACGCCGGAAACGTAACGACGTTCCCTCGAGCTGCGCCAGCGTCGTTTGTTGACTCGCTCGAAGGATTTGAGCAGTCTCTCTCCTGCCCGTAAGGAAAGGGAAGCTCTTGCGAGGTCTCGCAGCCTCGAGAAAATCCGGATTTTTTTTCAGGATTTGCCGGTAGGCCGCGCTGATCGGGCCGAGCTCACGGTAAAACGAGATCGCTTGTTCCGCACACTCTGGAAAAACCCTCTTCAGATCGTCTTCAAAGCTGATGGCATTTCCCGAGATGGATATCTCAGATTCATCGGGCAGGCGTACTACGTAGGAGGGGTCCAGTGGATGGACTTCGGGAGGGTCAACTGGCAGCTCCGCAAACACACGATGATGAACTTCATCTGGTTCCCATAGGCCATAAAGGCCGTAGCCATGTTCAAAACTGTAGCCGAACTTGTCGAAGGTAGCGGCGCACCCGCCTACGCTTGATTCTCGTTCCAATAAACAGACGTCAACTCCGCGCGCCGCGAGCAAGGCGGCCACCGTCAACCCTCCGATGCCTCCGCCTATTACGACGACTTCTGCTTTCATGTCGTCAGATCAGGTAGCCGATCAGCGTCGGAAGAATAAACGCCGTGGGAGCGGTGGGCTCAACTGTAGGTAAGAAACGATGCAGGTGAGGCTCAACAATCAGGAGCACTGCCTGGACGCCGTTGAAAACAAGATGGATAACGATGCAGGGCAGAAGGCGACCCGAATACGCTCGTATCAATGTCAAGACAATGCTGAGCAACGCCACCGCAACGATCACACCGAAGTTGGGCCAATATTGCGGAACATGGATGACCGTAAAAAGAAGCAGCACGATGATCACGGCGCCGGGCACACCCAATAACCTTTGTAGCGGTGCATAAAGCACACCCCGATAAATCAACTCCTCAACGAATGGCGCGGTAAACACGGCTAGAAATGAGATGGTGTAGCGGGCGGCGAGGGAGCTGTTAATGATCTGTTCAAGCTGGGTAGGCTTGTCAGCCCCAATCAGCTTGGCAATGGCGCTGCCCATAATGAACAAGAGCACTCCGAGTCCAATGCACGACCATAGTCGAACACTACGCGACCACCCCCAACCGATCGCGTCCCAAAAAGACTGTTTACCGAAGCGGGTGACGAGTGCCCAAACAAGCGCAAATGTCAGCAAGTGTGTGGGGAAAAGAGAAATGACCTGCAGCAGTATGGAAGTTTTACTGAGCGGCTCGAAGTTCTGCAGACCTACCGAAACCACATAAGGAATTATGACAATCAGCGGCACCACGAACATCAGCACGATGCTGCCAAGCCAAACGAGCATCGCCGCGCCGACACCCCATGAAGGATTATTAGGGTCGACTGGAGGAGACTGAGAATTCGTCTTTAGTCCTTCAGGCTCTATCGGAAGGGATTCTCCGAAAGTTGGAGGAGGCGGCGGATAGGCGTTTTGCACGATACGGCAGTTTATGAAGTTTGCTTAAGAAGGGTCAAATGTAAACTCGGTAGGACAGGCATTCCTGCCTGTCGCATTTTTCGCATGTTCGCCCATCGTAAAGCAAACTGTTAGTTTGCGGATCGTTCGCAGGAAACAACGTTGAGTGTAATTGCACCGCTTCGCAAACTAACAGTTTGACTTTACGGCAGAGAGACAGACAGGAATGTCCATCCTACTTCAGACCGCGGGATAGTCGGCTTCCAGCATCGACGGACCAACACGCGGTGCGGCCAGCATTATTCCAATGATCGTCTTGGCGTCCTCGATCTCGCCTGTGGTAATCATTGACAGAGCTTGAGCCAAAGGAAGACGGACGACTTCTATTATTTCGTCGTCTTCGAGTCGCGACGCCGTCTGAATCAACTCCGTCGCCAGGTAAACCCACATTTTCTCTTCGAGGAAGCCCGGCGAAATAAAGAACTCCGACAATTTTTCCAGACGGCCCGCCACAAAGCCGAGCTCTTCTTCGAGTTCGCGAGCGGCGGCCTGCTCGGGTACTTCTCCCTCATCTAATGTTCCCGCGGGCGCCTCAAGCAGGTAACGCACGGCTGGATGGCGATATTGCCTCACGAGCCCAACGGTGCCGTCGTCAAATATAGGGATGATGACAGCGCTACCCGGATGATGAACTACCTCGCGTTGATAGGTTGTATCGCCCTCGCGGATTGTGTCGACGGTTACCTGAAACACGCGCCCGCGAAAGATTTCTTTGCTGTTGAGAATTTGGGGGCAATCGGTTGCGGCCATTCTGGTTTTCCTTTTTTAATGCATATTGCTTGTTGCCTGTGGTCAGAGTACATCCTGCATTCCGCTTCTTTCCAACCTCGCACGCTAACGCTGTACTCAGTCGCCTGTTAACAGGTGTTTAGAGTCCAACCTTCAGGTTGCTCCTTCGTGACATGCAAGCTGGCTTCTTTCCAACCTCGCCAGCTAAAGCTTGTACTCTATACGCCTGTTATCGGTCAGCTAGTTCTTTTTTCGTCGCTCCCAACAGGTACAACGATCCAGTTACGCAGATTAGTCCGTTTGAAGGCGTTGTTTCCTTCGCCAATGCGAGCGCCTCACTGACTGAACTAGTGGCGGCAATCTTTTCATCCGATAACAGCCCTGATGCCAATTGCCGTAGGTCGGACACTTCTGCGGACCGAGGATTATCGACTCTGGTCAGAATTAAGCGATCTGCCAGGGGGAAGAGGATTGCAGAAATTTCTTCCAGCTTCTTGTCTTTCATAGCTCCAAAAATCAGAGTTAATCGACCGCTGGCAAACTCTTCGAGATAGCTGCGCAACGCCTGGGCGCCCGAGGGATTGTGAGCGCCATCCAGCAGCAATGGAGGAGAGTTATCGAGAAGCTCCAGCCTGCCCGGATGATTTGCGGTTTGAATGCCCTCTACGATTGCCGCTGTTGGAATATCAAAGCCTTGCTGACTCAACGACTCCGCAAGTTCAAGTGCCACCGATGCGTTCAAAATCTGATGTCGTCCGCGCAAGCCCACCAGGATATTCTCGTAACGTGCTTCACTTGTTTCGAGGGTCACTCTGAAGCGTCCGTCACTGGTGGTGCTGTGAATCGACGCTTGGCGCTCACTGACGATCTGCGGAGTGACAAGGCATTCTCTACAGCGCTGAAGTATTACCTCGAGTGCCGGCGGAGGCTGCGGGGCGATTATGGCATTAACTCCGGGCCGAATGATTGCAGCCTTTTCCGCCGCTATTTCTGCCAGGGTTTCTCCCAGATACTCCTGATGGTCGAGCGCTAATGGAGTGATCGCGACGGTGGCTGCCGAGGCGACAGTGGTGGCATCCAGACGTCCGCCTAATCCTGTTTCCAGAATCGCCATTGCCACGTCCGCTTCTTTGAAGGCCAGCAGTGCGGTTGCCGTGACCTGCTCAAAGAAGGTCGGCAGGGCATCCAGTCGCCCCTGGCTCAGCAACTCTTCGGCAACTATTCGCACCGTGTTTGTGTGCCGGGCAAAGTCATGCGTTGAGATCTCATGACCGCCGATGACTATTCTTTCGGTGATTGAAATCAAATGCGGGGAAGTGAAAAGGCCGGTTTTCATGCCGGCGGCCCGACAGATTGAATCCAGAATAACGGCCGTCGAACCTTTACCGTTCGTCCCGGCGATTTGAACTGACTGGTAAGACTCTTGAGGATGGCCGAGACTTTGGAGTAGCAGCTCTGTATTTCGCAGGCCGAGCTTGATGGTGAGCGTCTCGTGACCGAGACTCAACAAGTAGCTCAGGGATTCTTCGTAGTTCATTCGGGCATTAAACAACTTGCCGTATTAAACCGCAAAGCTCATCCACAGATTACGCAGAGCGGCCCAGGCCGCAACGAAGGGAAGATAAAACACGATCCACGAAATCACACCAAAAGACACTAACAATCTTTTTCGTGCTGGTTCGTGTGGTTTCGTGGATCGTATCTATTTCAATCAAAATCTTGCTCGAAAAAACAAGAAGTTAAAACGTTTGCTACGCAGATTTCACAGATTCAGATCGAACACGCGGGTTGAATCTGCGTAATCTGCGGATAGTCCCTGTTTGGATTACTGTTCGGATGAGGCGCGAGTGCGCAGGCGGTCGATTTCTGAGGCTCCGGTTATCTCGGGGTTCAACATGAAGTTAAGCAGCTTAATTGTGTAATCCCTGCATTCTCGGCGGTCGACGATGGCATCGACCATGCCGTGATCGAGCAGGAACTCGGATCTTTGAAAGTCCTTGGGGAGCTTCTGGCGGATGGTCTGCTCGATAACTCTTGGTCCGGCGAAACCTATCAGCGCTTTTGGCTCGGCAATTATCACGTCTCCGAGCGTGGCAAAACTTGCAGTCACACCGCCAGTGGTAGGATCAGTCAACACTGAGATGAATGGCAGTTGAGCTTCATCCAGTGCAGCCAGCGCCGACGCGATTTTCGCCATCTGCATCAAAGAGAGCGCGCCTTCCTGCATACGTGCACCACCAGAGGCAGCAAACACGATGACTGCGCCGTGCTCCTTCAACGCACGTTCAATCAACCGGGTCACTTTTTCACCCACCGCAGATCCCATCGAGCCGCCGATAAAGGCCATATCCATCGCGCCGGCAAAGACCAGATGGTCCCCTACCTTGCCGCGCCCATTTACGATCGCCTCAGGGACGCCGGAGCTTGCCGTAGCTTGCTTCAGCCTGACTGGATAAGGTTTGGTGTCAACAAATTCCAACGGATCGATCGAGATCACTTCGCTATCCAGCTCTTCATACTTCCCGTCATCGAACAGCATTGCCAGCCGTTCACGAGCGCCAATGCGAAAGTGGTACCCACAGTGTCGGCAAACCTGCAGAAACTCTTCCAGTTCCGGCTTGTAAAGATGAGCGTCGCATTCGTCACACTTGACGAAGACATTCTCGGTTTTAACGACGCGTTCTTCGGGGGGAACTGCCTCAATTTGCTTGTTCTTTTTACTAAACCAGGCCATAAGAGACTATATTTAGAACGAACCGGTGTCGGGTTTTGGTATGGGTCAGAGCCTAACATAGAAAGGGTGACGGATGAAGTATGAAGGTTGAATACGAGACCCGGTTATCTCGCGCCGAAGGTCGTTACGCTGACAGCTTTGCTGGCCATTAATACTCTCAAACCCGTACCAGTCTTTGATTTCGGTGAAATAGGATCTTGAGTAACGGAGGAATCCCTTGGGTCGAACCAAGCCCAGCATGAAGGCGCGCCTAATCGCAGGCTGCTGGTTTGCTGTTATTGGATTTATTTCGGCGTTTGCTTCCTTTCTAATGACATCATGGTTGCATAACCATTCAATAGGTTCATTTGTTTTTGTGGGGTTCGTGATCATCCCTATTCCAATATTCGCTTCATGCGGCTCATTATTCGGGGCTGCCATCCTTCATGAATCTCAAGGCAGATCGGTTAATGCCGCGTTACGAGGTGCTGCTGTGGCAATAGCCTCATTCGCGCTTTACGTTCTGACTTGGGCAATCATGGAAACGCTGCGTAGTAGGAAGCCCGATCTCGGCGGTCTTGTCTTCGCCCTCCTCTACATCACGGTTTTTTGGGCCATTATCAGGCTCCTCCCGATCACGATAATCGGTGCCGTTGCGGGATGGCTCTTATACCGTTGCAAGTTGGCTAGGAGCGATCCCCTCAGGACGGTCGCATTAACTCAAAACAACGGAACGCGACCGAGCGAGGTTGACGACTCCAGGATTGCACGCTAAAACTCGATTCCTTGCTGGGCACGAATGCCGGCGTTGAAAGGGTGTTTGATTTCGGTCATCTCGGTAACCAGATCGGCGGCTTCGATTAATGTCGGTGGCGCATCGCGTCCGGTAACGACAATATGTAAGGCAGGTTGGGAACTGCGGACGTTACGAATCTCTTCCAGGACCTCCTCGATGGGCAGCAGTCCATAACTCAGGACATAAACCAACTCATCAAAGACCAGCAAGTCGTAATCCCCGCTCCGCATCTTTTCCACGCAGAGGTCCCAGGTTTCGCGTGCGGTAGCGCGGTCCTGGTCCGGGTTTTTTGTGTCCCAGGTAAACCCGTCTCCCATCGTGTGCACTTCGATGCCTAGTTTTTCCGCCGACTCATGCTCACCGTAACGGTCGTTGCGCGACTTCATAAACTGGATCATGCAACACTTCAAACCACGGCCGGCGGCCCGCATCATGAGGCCCAGAGCGCAGGTGGTCTTACCCTTACCATTGCCGGTGTGGACCATCAACAGCCCGCGGGTGTTTTCCTGATAGTCCTCGCGGCGCCATTTGTACTTTCGTTCCATATGGAGTTTAGGATTACCGACTTCTCAGTTGAAAAACCATTTTCCATTTGTCAGTTTTCATTTGCCATCGCCAGAAGGATGCAGTTCAGAGTTCAAGCTTTAGCGTGCGTGGCGAAATCGCAGCCTAAAGGCTGCACTCTGAACTTCTGGCTTCACCCCCAACGGTGCACGGCAATGAAAAATGAAAACTGAGAAATGGAAAATGGAAAATGGACTTTCCGGTGGGCGCCCGAGGAGAGAACCAAACTCACTTGGCGGCGGTCAGCGGTCATCGGTCGGCCGTCATCCGTCGACCAGCGCATCTTCGGGTACGTCTTTCAAACCATTCGCGCGCGCCACCGCGTCCTGCAGGAGACCAATGATCTTTTCTTCGGCCTCTTCCCAGGTACCCCGCAAAGTGCATCCGGCGGCGTTGCGGTGACCTCCGCCACCAAACTTCTCCGCCACTTTGGCTACGTTCACATCGCCTTTTGAGCGCAGACTGGTCCGATAGACTCCGGGCTCGCATTCCTTCAGCATTGCCACAGCCTCCACTTCCTCAACGGTAAGCGGGTAATTAACAAAGCCGTCAGCGTCCTCGTCAGAAGCCGCGGCGGTGTGCTGCATTTCCAGACTATGGCGCAGGAAGGCAACACGCCCCGTGGAATCGCGGCGGGCACTCGAGAGCACCGCCCCCATCAACTGAATTCTGCTCCAGGGATAGCTGGCGAAGACAGCCTCCGCAGTTTTGGCGGGCTTCAGACCCGTCTTCATCAGCTCGGAAGCAACTTTGAAGGTCCGTTCAGTGGTGTTCGAGTAATGAAATGAACCGGTGTCGGTAATCAGGGCAGTGTACACACATTCGGCGATCTGTTTGGTGACTCTAACACCGGTGGCCTTGCACAGGTTGTAAACCATCTCCCCGACGGCGGAAGCGGTTGAATCAATCCAATTAATCTTGCCGAAGAGTGCGGTGGTGGCGTGGTGATCGATGTTGACGACGAATTGTTTTTCCAGGTCGAGCAACCCGGGCCGCGTGATATCGGAACATTCAATAACAAATACCGCCTGGTAATTGTCACCGACGGTGGGGCTAACCCGCACCTCATCAGCTCCCGGAAGCTGCTGATAGGCGTGGGGCACCGGATCACGCATGACTACCTCAACATCTTTATCGAGCGCTCGCAATAACCAGCAGAGACCCAGGGACGAACCCAGACTGTCACCATCGGGGCGTAAATGAGAGGTGATCGCAAACTTACGTTTCGCTTCGATCAACTCGACAACTTGGCTAAGCATTATGGTTGAAATGATGAACGATGAATTATGAATGATGAATTATGTGAAATTCATCATTCATAATTCATCATTCATCGTTCTTGACGTCCTTTCCTTTCCAATCTTTCTCAAGCTCACGTAGCAACTGGTCCACTCGTTCCCCTTTTTCCTCTATCCGGTCCCTTACGAAATGAATCTCAGGGACTCTGGGAAGGTCGAGAGAAAGCCCCAGTTGTTTCCTGACATACGGTGCTGCATGCCGCAGTGCGCTGAGCGCCTCAAGATGTTCTTCTTCGGTTCCCGCAACCGTAACAAACACTCGAACGTCGCGCATGTTGCCGGAAATACGAACGTCAGTCACGGTTACCATCGTAAGCCGCGGGTCTTCCAGCTCGTATCCGACGATCTGCGAAATCTCCTCACGTAGAGTGTCTGCAACTCTCTCTGGGCGACGCATAATTCCCAAGCAGGAGGCAGGATGCAGGTGGCAGGAGGCAGGAACACCTAATCAGCACTCTGGAACCGTTCTTGCTCCTGCCTCCTGCCACCTGCTTCCTGCCTCCTATAGTTCAGTGGCCGCGACCTTCTCCACCACATACGCCTCGATTTGATCGCCAACCTTGACGTCGTTAAAGTTCTCGAGGCCGATGCCGCATTCAAAACCTTCGCGCACTTCCGATACATCGTCCTTAAAACGACGTAACGACGCGATGTTACCTTCCCAGCTCACCACACCGTCGCGAATCAAACGAGCGCGCGCATTGCGCCGGATGTTCCCGTCGATGACCATCGATCCGGCCACCACACCGGCCCTGGGAACGCGGAACACCTCGCGCACATCGGCTTTTCCGATAATGCGCTCCTTCTCAATCGCCTCCAGCATTCCGATCATTGCCGCGCGGATCTCTTCCTCGACTTTATAAATAATCGAGTGGAGTCGAATATCTACGCTTTCCTGCTTGGCCAAATCTGAAGCGCGCGATCCTGGACGCACGTTAAATCCGATCACGACCACAGCCGAGACCGCTGAGCCTGCCTGCGTTGCCGATGCCAGCAATACGTCTGATTCGGTGATTGCGCCCACACCAGAGCGGATGACCTTTACTTTCACGCGATCCGTGGAAAGCTTTTGCAGGGTCGATTTGAGAACTTCGACTGAACCCTGCACGTCGGCCTTGATGACTACGAGCAGCTCTTTGACTTCGCTTTCACCCAGTGCTTCGATACCGCGCTTGGTCGTTTGCAGCAGGGTAGCTTGCCGGCTCAGCATCTGCCGGTGCCCGGAAATCTGCTGGGCGCGAGTAATGTCAGAGACCACCTGGAAGCTGTCGCCGGCCTGGGGGACACCTTGCAAACCAAGCACTTCGACAGGCGTCGCCGGGGCCGCTTCAGTGATGGCCTGGCCCTTGTCATTGAACATCGCTCGCACGCGACCAAAAATCTGGCCCACAATAAAAGGTTCGTGAACGTGAAGAGTGCCCTGTTGGACCAGCACCGTGGCGACGGAGCCACGGCCGCGATCCAATTTAGCTTCCAGCACCACGCCCGAAGCCAAACGAGTTGGGCTGGCGCGCAGGTTGAGAATATCCGAAGTCAGCAGGATGGTTTCCAGCAGATTTTCCAGGTTTTCTCGCTTCTTGGCCGAAACCTGGACCATTTCAGTTTCTCCGCCCCATTCAACCGGAGACAACCCGTGCTTGGCGAGTTCCTGCCGGACCCTGTCCGGATTGGCGTCCGGTTTGTCGATTTTGTTGATGGCCACAACGATGGGTACATTTGCCGCTCGCGAATGCTCAATGGCTTCGATGGTTTGCGGCATCACGCCGTCGTCGGCTGCCACCACGAGCACGACAACGTCGGTGGCTTTAGCGCCTCGAGCTCGCATTAAGGTAAAAGCCTCGTGGCCCGGCGTGTCGAGAAAGACCACGCGACGAAACTCACCTGGATTGTCCGGACTCGGCACTTGCACGCTGTAGGCGCCGATGTGCTGCGTGATACCTCCGGCCTCGCCGGCAGCAACTTCCGTGGTGCGAATCGCATCGAGAAGGGAAGTCTTGCCGTGATCGACGTGGCCCATCACCGTGACTACCGGAGCGCGTGGCAATTCAACGTCGTCCGCGTCCGTAGCGATCAGTTCTTCAAACTCCTCTTCCGCAACCATTTCTTCGAAAGGCACAAAGGTAACTTCGTAGCCGAAGCGTTGTCCGAGTTCGACGGCGACATCGTCGTTCAACGGCTGGTTGATGGTGGCAAAGACCCCTCTTTGAAGCAGAAGTGTCACCACATCCTTTGGTTTGATTCCCAGCTTCTCGGCGAATTCCTTCACCGTCGAACCTTCGACCAAACGCACAGGCTTAATTTCTCCCGCGACTCCAGGACCACTATCCATGCGTCCGGCAATTCGATCTTCGAGTGACAGCGCCTTGGGAGGTGGAATGAAGTCACCCTTATCGAAGCGGCCGGCTTTGCCGTCAATCTTTCGCCCACCGCGAGTGGGTGCGCGACGGGATCGGCGGCGGCCTGCGTCCGGAGGCGGAATGTAGGTGGTCTGGGGAGTAAGCGTCTCACCAGGAGTACCCATCCGCTCAGTTCTGGCTAGCGGTGTTCGCTCGCGAACTCGGGTCGTTGCGCGGTCGACACGTTCTCTCGCGGTTACAGGGGCTTGGACCACTGGTGAAGGCGCGCGTTCGCCGGGACGAATGCCGGCGTTGAGAGCAGCCATTGTTGGCCGCATAACTCTGATCTGGCGTGATGGCGGCGCGACAGTCTGCGTCGGCTCGGCCGTGGCACTCAAAGGTGCGACTGACTCCGGCGCTTCGGCCTCCAGCGGAACTTCCGCAGCCTCCTCAATGTCTACTGGAACTTCAGATGTCGCCGCTATACCTTCAGCTGCCGCAGGTTGCTGGGCGCGTACGGCCGGGCTTAGCTTCCTGATTACTCGAGCTGGTGTAACCGTTTTTGGGGCCTCGGTTGGGGTTGGCGCCGTCACCGGTTCGGCTGGGGGAGCTTCCGCGGCTACCACTACTTCAGCTTCAGGTGCGGCCTCAACAACTTCGGGCGCCGCAGGTTCTTCGATCGCGCGCTCAGCTCGCTTAACTACGCGTACACCTCGCTTGACAGCCATTTCCTTCTTAGGGAAGTACTTATTTCGAATCTTTTCCGCCAGCTCTTTCGAAACGGAGTTGGAGGGGACGCTCACGTCCACACCTTCGCGCCGCACCTCTTCAATCAGGCGCTTAGTGTCCAGCTTGAGTTCTTTGGCGAGATCGTAAAGACGAATCTTGGAGGTAACTGTCATGCACTCCTTCTCAGACGCAACAACTACTGCGTCTGGCTGCTACAAGTGGTTAAAAGAACTCCCGCTCTTAACCACTGTTGAAGCGTGCATTCAGAAGCGCAACGCGCAAGAGTAGTAAGGAAGCGAGCAACACAAACGCTCGGGAGAGCCGGCGGTCATGTTGAAACTAATTTGCTGCATCTGGGGAAGCATCCTGCTTCTCTTGGTCTGTGCTCTCGCTTGATGCAGCCTCGTCTAAAGCAGCGGGAGCAGATGTTTGGGCCTCGCTTTCCTGCGATGCCAGATCCTCATTCATTGCAAATTCGTCGGCCAGTTTCTCGTCGTCAACAAACTCGCCCAGGCTTTCAAGAACGGCAGCGTCGCTCGACGTGATGTCGGGCGAAGGCACTACTGTATCGGGTCGCAAATCGCGGCCGGCTTCCTGGAGACTTAGTTCGTCTTCAGAGAACGGTTCGGCTTCAGTCAAGGCGACAGGGTCGGCTGAATAATGTGCGTTTATTTCCGGTTCGGCGATAAAGAGACCACGCTCTTCCACCGCCTCGTCGTAGCCAGCGGCCGTGGGATCGTCTGATTCCGCTTCTTCGACCCGTTCTTCGCCGTCAGCGTCACCAGCATCGCTCGACACTTCATAACCATCGCTTTCTGCGGAATCCAGTTCGACTGTATCAGTCTCACTGGCTTCTTCATCCCCTTCGCCCTGCAACGTCTTGTCTCTCATAGCGACCACTGCGATAGCGGCGTTAAGAATCGTTTCGGCCTCATCCAAACTGAGATCGAGAAACTCTACCAGGTCGTCGACTGAAGTCTTGGCCAGGGCATCGATATCGTTTATGCCATGCTCAGCAAGAGCGTCGGCTTGCGCACCAGTCACTCCCTCGATGGCCGAGAGCGGCACTGACTCGCCCGAAGCGATCAGCGCGCCCATCTGTTCGGTAACTTCGCGCTTGATCTCTTCTTCGCTGCGGATGTCGATGTTCCACCCAACCAGTTTCGTTGCGAGCCGGACATTCTGTCCGCGTTTACCAATGGCCAGCGAAAGCTGATCTTCGTTAACGATCACTTCCATCTGTCGATTTTCGATGTCAGTGATGCGAACCTGATTGACCTTGGCCGGCGAAAGGGCATTTGCCGCAAACACCGAAGGCTCGTCAGACCACTCAATGATGTCGATTTTTTCTCCGCGTAGTTCGCGAATAATCGCCTGAACGCGCGAGCCTTTCATGCCCACGCAGGCGCCTACGGGATCAACGTCGCGTTCGTTAGACGTAACTGCAATTTTGGCGCGCTCACCGGGCTCACGCACTGCCGACTTGATTACGACGGTGCCGTCATAAATCTCCGGTACTTCCATCTCAAACAAACGCAGCAACAGTTCCGGCGACGTGCGAGACACCTCTACCTGAGGCCCCTTCGACTCTTTGGAAACGTTATTGATGACTACGCGAATTCTTTCGCCCTGATTCCACTGTTCGCCGCGGGATTGTTGAGAACGAGGCAGGATGGCTTCGAGATTTCCCAGGTCAACGATGATGTTGCCGCGTTCGAATCGCTTTACATAGCCGTTAACCAGGTCACCTATCTTGTCGATATATTGTTCGTAAACGTTGCTGCGGACTGCATCCCGAACCTTTTGAAAGAGAATTTGCTTTGCGGTTTGAGCGGCAATGCGGCCCAGTTCTTCCATCGGTAGCGGCAGGAGAAGAGCGTCGCCTAATTCGACTTCTTCGCCGGCGAGCTCGCGTGCTTCGTCAATCGATAGCTCGGTGGCGGCGTTGGCGACTTCGTCAACTACCACTTTTGTGGCCGAAAGCTCGATGCCCGTTTCCGGATTCCAATCGACTTGAATATCTTCGCCGGACCGAAACTGCTTTTTCGCGGCAGCCCGTACGGCTTCCTTCATTGCGTCGATGACGAGATCGCGCTCGATTCCCTGTTCCTGGCAGAGCGCCTCGATGTTTTGTGCGATGGATGAACTCATAAACCTTGTCTCCGGTGGCTCGGCGCCCGCAGCGTCGTTGAGCCTATTCAGTTGTTATTCAGTTGTAAGTTGCACGACTTGCAAGTCGTGCGAAAAGCTATTTTCCCTGGGTTCGCTTGAATTCCTGCTCGACATCCACTTCCAGGTTCGCTTTAACGATTGAATCCAGAGCAATTTTCACCTGACCGCTGGTTCGGTCGTCAAACAACACGTCATCGCCATCTACTCCAAGCAGCCGGCCGCGAAAATTACGCTGACCATTGATTGGCCTACGTGCTCGCAATTTCACTTCGCTGCCTGCAAAACGTTCGTAGTCTGCCCGTTTGTAAAGACCTCTTTCGAGACCGGGTGACGATACTTCCAACGTGTAGGAAGCGTGTATGAAATCCTCGACGTCCAGGATGGTGCCAACGTGCAGGCTCACTTCAGAACAATCCTTGTGAGTTACCCCGTTGGGTCTGTCAATAAAGATGCGGACGATCGGTTTGTTATCGGGTCCGGCAACCTCGGCGTGAACCAGTTCCAATCCGTGGTCGATTGCAACCCTCTCAGCGATAGTGGCCACTCGCTCCGCAATCGAACCTGCCCCCATCCCCACCTCCCGAAAAACACTCGCCCAAAAGAAAAAGTGGGCGCGAACCCACCGGACGATACCGCCGCGCTTCGAGCAAGCCGTGGATTATACGTAAAGGCAACTAGGGAAGCAAGTTGGCCTTCTTTTACGACAAACCGGCGAAACACTTAGGATTCTCACGGTATTTCCGGCTAAATCCTGGAGCAGGGGTATTGAAAAGCCTCTTGCACTGGCGTAGTATTCGCGCGTTACTGCGATTGACTACGTCAAGGGGTCCTACGAGCTTGTTCCCACTAGGAGCGGGACAGGCATTCCTGCCTGTCCTCTTGTTCCCAACCCCGCTCGGGTTACAGAGACAGACAGGAATGTCTCTCCTACTTTTGCATGACCCAAGCCAATGATCGGTAAGACAGTTTCCCATTATCGTATCCTTGAACCCCTCGGCGAGGGGGGGATGGGTACTGTTTACCTGGCGGAGGATACCCACCTGGGACGGCGGGTGGCCGTCAAGTTTCCCTCGCTCACCTCAGACTCTCACGACTTTCGCGCCCGCTTCCTGCGCGAGGCGCGAGCCGTTTCCGAGTTGAGCCATCCGGGGATTGCCACCCTCTTTGACTATGGTGAGACTGAAGAGGGCCGTCCGTTTCTGGTCATGGAACTCGCAAAAGGGCGTCCCCTGACTGACCTCATGCACAAGAGCGAGCTCAGCCTTTTGCGTGCGGTCGAGATCGTGACAGATATAGCTAGTGCCCTTGCGGCTGCCCACGCCCGCGGCGTGGTCCATCGTGACATTAAGCCCTCGAATATCATGATCGATGACGAGGGCGCTGTGAAAGTGCTTGATTTCGGGTTGGCGAAGCAGTTGACGAAGGAATCCGTACCTGCCTCGACGCCAGAAGCTCAAACGCTTCTCTCTACGGAAACCAGAAGCGGAGTGGTACTCGGTACTCCTGCATATCTTTCGCCGGAACAAGCCGTGGGCGGCTCAGTTGACGGCCGCAGTGATCTTTTTGGGCTGGGCACTCTTCTCTACGAAGCAACTACTGGACGTACTCCGTTCAGTGGTAACAGCTTTATAGAGATTGCCGCTAACGTTTTACATGTAGAGCCCACGGCCCCATCAAAAGTCAATTCCCTGATACCGCGCGAGTTGGACTTCATTATTCTGAAAGCCCTTGCGAAGAAGCCAATCAAACGTTACCAGTCGGCCAAGGAACTGATCGCCGATCTCAAAGAGGTCAAGGTGCGTTTGGAGGACGATTCCGGTCATACACTCATCCGGCGCACGTCACCGTTACCCTCAATCATCACAGCCCACAGCAAAACGCTGAGCAATCTTTCTCAAATTCTCCAGCGACCGCGTATTCCTATTTCTTACATCTTGATTGGGGCTGTCACCCTGATTGCGGCCGGCGGCGTAGCACTTCATTTCGCGCGACCATCACCGCACAAACCAACGCCGGAGGCGGCTCGGTGGTACGAATTTGGCACCAACGCTTTGCGCGACGGCGCTTACTATCAGGCGAGCCAGGCGTTTGAACGGGCCATCGGCGAGGATGACGCGTTCATGCTGGCCCATGCCCGTCTGGCAGAAGCATTGGTCGAACTTGACTATGTTGACCGGGCAAAAGACGAGCTTCTGCGCGTGAACGCTGCCGACCGTGCCAAGCTTGTTAGGCTTGATTCTCTTTACCTGGACGCTATCACCGCCACGGCGCGTCAAGACTTTGCAAAGGCAATCGACCTTTATAAGCAGATCGCCGGCGAAGTCCCGGAAACTGAGAAAGCTTACATGCTAGTCGATCTGGGAAGGGCGTATGAAAAGAACAACGAATTACTGGCGGCCATTCAAAGCTACACCGATGCAGCCGCGAAATTCCCTCAATACGCGACCGCATACCTCCATTTGGGAATAGCCTACGGCAAGCAGGCGGATCTCGGTAAGGCGATGCCCTCCTTTGAAAAGGCAGAATCCATTTACCAGGCAATGGGAAATTTGGAAGGACGAGTGGAGGTAGTGTTCCAGCGCGGAGCATTGCTCAACAAGCGAAATAAAATCGCTGAGGCCAAGCCACAGTTGGAACAAGCGCTTGTCCTTGCTCGGGCTAACGATAACAAGTCCCAAATCATCAAGACCCTGCTTCAGTTGTCGAGCGTGGCCTACGATAGTGGTGAAGCAGCACGCTCCACGGAGTATGCTCACGAGGCGGTCGACCTGGCGCAGAAAAACGGCATGGAAAGTCTTAGCATTCAGGGCCTCGTGGATTTGGGTCAATCTTTGCAGGTCCGCGGGAAGCAAACAGAAGCTGAAAAATATCTTGAGCAGGCCCTCGTCGCGGCGGAGAGATCCAAAGCAAGGCGCAATCAAGCGAGGGCTCGCGTGGCAATGGCAAGCTTGCGTCAGCAGCAGAACAGGCCGGACGAGGTTGTTCAATATATCGAGCCGGCGCTCGCATTCTATCAGCAGGGCGGCTATCGATCAGAAGCATTTACCTGCCTGGTTCTGCTCGCTCGCGCAAACCTGCAAAAAGGTGACTACGCGGCCGCTGCAAAGGGTCATACAGAGCTATTGCGGCTTGCTCAGGAACTGAACGACCAGGCGCAGATCGCACGGGCGCACGCGGAGCGCGGTTCGGGGCTGATTCGTGAAGAAAAGTTTACCGAGGCCCTCGAGCATTTGAATCACGCCTATTCTATATACAGCTCACAAGGGATGCAGCCAAGTATGGGTTACAACCTGTTAAGCCGGGGAGACGTTCTGGCGCGCCTGGGTCGTTTCAATGACGCCCAGGGCCTTTTGGGCCAGGCGATCGCTATTGCCGAAAAGCCCGGAAGCGAGTTAAGACGGCTCTCAATTGAAAGCAAACTTGCGCTTGCCGAAATTGCACTCCGCCAAGGCAATTATCCTGATGCCAGGAGCCGAGCTCAGGCGGTGCTCGAAGGCTCGGGGACAGAGTTTAAGACTTCTGCAACCGGCGCGAACCTCGTGATCGGATTGGCCCTGTCGTATAACGGTGCAACGGCAGCCGGAACGCAGGCGGCTGCGGAAGCTGTCGAGATGGCGAAGCAGCTTAATGACCCCGCTCAACTGGCCTCAGCGCAGTTGGTGCTCGCCGAAGCCATGATGCTCTCGGGCGATTCACGAGCGGCATCGAGCAACGCACTGCAAGCGAATGAAGTGTTCGCGCGACTGGGACAAACAGCATCCGAGTGGCGCGCCCTGACAATTGCCGCCCAAGCCAGCCAGAACCTAGGCGACAAACGCACCGCGCGCGAGTATGCTATGCGGGCAAGAGATTCGCTTTCCAAACTCGACCAGCGCTGGGGTACCGAAAACTACAACAGCTACCTCAGCCGCAGCGACGTGCAGCGACTTCGCAAACAACTGGACCAATTTACCGGTTCCGCATAGGACTGGCATTCTTGCCTGTCAGCTCCTCTTGTTAAAACTAATGACAGACCAAGAGTGTCTATCTTGCTCCAGACACTTCTTCCAACCCCAGAAAAAGGAGAGAAACGATGCATTACCTACGTCTAATGATAATTGCCATTGCCGCAATCTGTGTGCTGGCCCTCGCCGCCTTTGCACTCGTCAATGGGCCCGATCCCCAAGCCGCACCCGCTGATGACGACATCGTAATTAAGGGCGGCTCTTTGGATGTCGAGTGCGGAAAGAACCACGGGGCTGATTGCTTTGGGGGTACCGATGCTAAAGCGAAGCCGAAACACAAACTAGCATCCGGTAAAATTGTCCAGATCATCCTCAGGAAAAGCAACGGCCAATCGCTGGGAACCTTCACTAAGAGAGACCATTTCCAGGACGGCAAGCCGAGCATCCAGATTACGTATCGGAATCCTAAGCCCGAGGATCAGTGATTCCGTTCCCGGCGGCCGGTTAATCTGAATTCAAAAGGCATGCAAGATCCCATAGCTGTCCTACATGCCTCTTGAACACTGCTGAACACTCATGTCAGCCGCTAAGCTTTGCTTTAACGATTTCGCTTACCGTGCGGCCGTCAGCATTTTTACCGGCCAGGGCTGCCTGCACCGCCTTAATTACCTTGCCCATGTCTTTCATCGAGCTGGCGCTGGTTTCAGAAATAGCGGCAACAACGGCGGCTTCGATTACCTCAACTGAGGCTGCTTTTGGTAAGTAAGCTTCGATCACCGTGATTTCAGCCGTCTCTTTGTCGGCGAGCTCCTTACGCCCGGCTTTCTCATACTGCTCCACGGAATCGTGACGTTGTTTGACCAGAGATCGCAGCAACTTTGAAATCTCCTCATCATCGAGCTCGCCGCCCTTTTCGATTTCGCGATTCTGTAGAGCCGCCTTCACCATCCGCAAAGTTGATGTGCGGGGCGCGTCCTGCGCCTTCATTGAAGCCGTCAAATCAGAAATAATCGTCTGTTTTAAAGTCATTTTAATCTCCGCTAATGATCCGCGAAAGGCTATCCGCAGATTGCGCAGATTACGCCGATTCGAATAGAGCTGCAAAGCCGCCCACTCTTGTAATCTGCGTAATCTGCGGATAGACCATCTGTAAGAAATTATTTCGACCGGCTCTTCTCGATCGCTTTCCGGAGGTCATCGAGACTCGTACTCGGTCCGTGGACTGAAACGATCCGATCTACATTCAAGCCGAGACGTTTGATTGCCTCGAAGAAGTGTAGCGTGGATTCGTTGACGGTTGTGGGCATATACTTTCCCGTGTTAGGCAAATTGACCAGGTCGCCCTGAAACGCCAATTTTTCTTTCGGCAAATACACTATCAGCATTTCGGTGGCGTGGGGACTGGGGCCAATATCGATGATCTCAACCGTCTGACTGCCGTCAGTGAAAACCCGCTTCTTGTTCTCAACGAATTCAAACACCGGTTTACGTTTGTTCTGTGTTTGATCGTCCCGATTGATTGAAAAATCACTTGCCGCCATAGTTTCGAAATACCGCTGATTAACGGGAGTAGTCACGATCGTAACGCCTTCAGCGAAGTAGTTGCGGAGGCCGCCGGAGTGGTCGTCGTGATGATGTGTAACGACAACGTATTTAACTGGCTTGCCCGGGAACAACTCGCGGGCCTTGTTAATCGTGGGTTTCGCGCCTCGGCCGCCGGTGTTAGGTTCAATCACCATTACATAATCGCTAAACTCAACCACCAGCGAGTTAGCCCCGCTCTCGAATAGAAACACGCCGTCCGCGAGTTTGGTTTCTCTGATGGGAGCTGGCGTGGGCGCGGGGAGTTCATCAAAGCCTTCGGGCTTGGTAAAGGCGCTTTCGGCGGGCTTCACATTGAATCTCACGTCGTTGTAGTCGACCTCCTCCACAAGATCGCCCGCCCGCTTTGTCACCCGCTTTGTCGGAACTTTTATTTTCCCGACTGAGCGATAGCCTGGGAAAATTGTCTCCTGCACTGAGTCGCCCTTGAGGTTGTCGCTGACCATCTGTTCATACTTGGTTAGGAGATTCGAGCGGGCATTGAAAAACAGAGTCCACTGAATTCCATTACCCGATGCAAATGCGATCACGTCGTGCAGCCTGCCATTGTAGGTTTCCTGGCCCAGTGACCTTAAGGTCGCGGGCGCCGTTTCATAAGCCGCGATGAGAAAGAGATGGGGCAGCCGCCGAACAAGACCGATGTTGTTGAAGTTGGTCAGGTTCAGTGGCCCAATTGTCTTGTCACGTGGGTTTATGAAGAAGCCCTGGTTACCATTGATGACCTGTTTACCGCCAAAAACAAATCCTCCGGGAAGCGGATCACGCGTTTCGATAATGTAACGCCGATTTCTGAGGTCGATGTAAAGGTTTTCATCCCGCGTCATCCTGTCGTACGGCGGGTTAACGCCAAGGCTCTGGTTACGCGCATAAGAAAAACCGGTGATTTTGGCGCTGACATCCTGGGTGTCGCGAATTGCTTCCAAACCTCCCAGTGCCGCAATGCCTGCCTCCAGAATTTTTCGGGCCCGCGCGTGAGACGCTGCCGAGCCACCCCCCGCGGCGCCTTTTCTTTGAGCTACCAGAGGAACGCTCGACGCGCATATGACAACTAGTACCAGGACGACAAACCTGAAGTTGGATCTCATGGCAGAACCTCGCTCGATTGTGATTTAGGGTAAAACGACTTGATGTCGTATACGAGAAAGACATCCCCTGGTTTCAGGGTTCTTTCGATCCATAACAGGTGCATAGAGTACGACCTTCAGGTTGCGTCTTGGCCAGGATGCAAGCTGGCTTCTTAGCAACCAGCAAGCTAAAGCTTGAACTCTGAACTTCAGGCCTGTAGTTCAGAGTTCAGCCTTTAGGCTGCGGGTTTGCCGATGGTGGCAAGCTAACGCCTAACTCCAACCTGCATCATGCGGTCTTACGGCACCAAATCCGGCACATTCAAATCACCGAGCATCCGATTCGACCGCATAAACTTCAATAATTCGGATGCCATCAACCGGTGGCCCATGTGATTTGGATGAATCAATTCTCCGAACCATCCTTCATTGCTGGCATGTGCGGCTTCGGTTAATTCGAGAACCTCGAGAAAGGGAATCTGGTTCTGCTGAGCGAAGGAACGAAGCGAAGCGCGGTATCGGCCCATCATTTCAGCTTCGGGGGGATTTGTGACGCGGTCTCGATAAGGCGCCCCGATGATAATCACACCCGCTCCGCGGGCACGGGCAAGTCCGACCATTTGCCTAAAGTTGTTCACATATTCCTGATCTGAAACCCTCGGTGCGGGTAGTGCGACCGCCGCGCCCGGAGGCTGCCTTGAGCGCAGCCATCTGGTTGCATGCGCAAAAGCCTGACTTGTATCGACCAGACGTCTTACCGCGACCACATACCAGTCTGTTCGAATCGCTTCTCGATCCGGCACGTCGCCGAAGCTGGCATCGTTCCAGCCGAAACTGACGATCAGAAGATCAGGTTGCAAGTCATCAATCTCATGCCGGAGCCACGCCAGGCCCTGGTGACTTGTATAACCCGGCACCGCCATGGTGATTACTTCAATCTGGCGATCGGCATTTGCGGCCCGCAGCTGTTTCTCGAGCAACATTGGGTAAGGCACCCACTCGGGATTGAAATCCTTCGGCTTCTCAGGCCAAACAGGTGGGACGCGGTAGCCAAATGTCACCGAATCGCCAAGACTGACGATGCGAAACGTGCCGGGAGCCTTAGGTTGCAACGGGCGCGGCTGTCTCAGGTGTTGAGCGTTGGTCGACACTGTTGTGAAGTCCCAATAGGCCTGATCCAGATTAGGCTTCAGTCGCCAGAGCAAAAGCGGATCACCTTCAAAGATTGTGGACTGCTGTGGATTGGCAACCTGCGCCTTTTGTTGCGGTGTGACGACGAAGAGATCAAGACTGGCGACATGCTCCATCGTCAGCCTGGTAATGATTTCAATACCGACGAGGACCAGGAGAAAAGCGAGATAGATGATTCCGATGTATGCCAGTCGACGCTGGCGCGGAATGTGTCGCTTGGAATTCACTTGATGAACGTGATCAAATTCGTCTTCAGAAGCCTTCATTGTTCGCTTGCCCTATTCGGCAGACTTTGGCGGCTTTGCCGCAGCACACTGCGGAAAGGCTGTGCCTTTCCGGGTGATTATTTAATTCCTGGGAGGCTGCGCCTCCAAGGGGTAGAGGCATAGCCTCAACCTTGAGGTGGTTACGGAAAGGCAGAGCCTTTCCGCACTGTGCTGCGGCAGAGCCGCGTCGACGACGCTCGTCGGGTTACTCCTTGCATCGCCTCCGATTCTCAGTCAGTGGCCGTTTGATTTTGCCAAATGCTTTTTCAAGTATCTTCCGGTGTGTGATGCCGGGGTGGCCATGATCTTTTCAGGCGTACCGATCGCAACCACGTAGCCGCCTGCATCACCACCCTCTGGGCCGAGATCGATAATATAATCAGCGGTCTTGATCACGTCGAGATTGTGTTCTATTACAAGTAAAGAACCGCCCGCGGCAATCAAGGCACGAAAGGCCGCCAGGAGTTTATTGATGTCGTCGAAATGCAGACCAGTTGTTGGCTCGTCGAAGATGTATAGGGTCTTGGCCCCTGTTCGTTTGGAGAGTTGCGCCGCCAGTTTGATGCGCTGCGCTTCGCCGCCTGAAAGCGTGGTAGCTGATTGGCCCAGACGCAAGTAACCAAGTCCCACTTCATCCAGCACCCGCAAACGGTTGGTTATCTTCGGGACTTCTCGAAAGAAGCCGATCGCTTCGCGCACCGTCATGTTTAATACGTCATGAACGTTCTTGCCGCGATAACGCACGTCCAGGATCTGCTGCTTGAACCGCGTGCCTTTGCACTCTTCGCAAACAAGCTCAACGTCGGCCAGAAACTGCATCTCCACCGTGACAGTGCCGTCGCCCTGACAAACGTCACAACGGCCGCCCGGCAGGTTGAAAGAGAAGTGTGACGGATCGAGTCCGCGGGCCTGCGCTTCGCGAGTTGAGGAAAAAGCTTCGCGGATGGCGTCATAGACTTTGATGTAGGTGACCGGATTAGAGCGCGGTGTTCGTCCAATGGGCGATTGATCAACCAAAATCACATCGTCGATCAACTGACTGCCCTCGAGTTTGGAAAACGCTCCCACATGTCCCTGCCAATCTCCACGTTGCTTCTTCAAACCCGCGTAAATGCAATCGTGAATGAGAGTCGATTTTCCGGAGCCGCTGACTCCGGTGACGCATACGAGCATATCGAGCGGCACGTCCACGTCAATTGACTTCAGATTGTGTTCGGAAGCGCTGCGCAAACTCAGACGACGCTGTTGCAGCAGGCGGCGTTGCTTCGGTTCCTTGATTTCTGCTTCGCCGCGTAGATAGCGTGCGGTCAGCGAGGAGTCGTCGATCAGGAGTCCAGCGAAGTCGCCTTCATAAATCACCCGCCCGCCGAGCTCGCCCGCGGATGGTCCAATATCGAGAATATGATCCGCCGCGCGCATCATGTCTTCGTCGTGTTCGACGACCAGGACGGTATTTCCGATATCGCGCAGGTTTAAGAGTAACCGAATTAGCCGGTCGTTATCCCGCGGGTGCAAACCGATTGAGGGTTCGTCGAGTACATAAAGAGCGCCGACTAAAGAAGAACCCAAATTGGTCGCAAGTTGTATTCGCTGCGCTTCGCCGCCTGAGAGGGTAGAGGCCAACCGATCGAGCGTCAGATAGTCCAACCCGACTTCGACCAGGAACCGCAAACGACGCCTAATCTCAAACAATATTCGTTCGGCAATGGCGCCCTGTTCAGTAGAAAGTTGCAGCGACTCGAAGAATGTAGCGGCGTCCCTTATCGCCAGGGAACAGACTTCAGGAAGCGTTCGATCGCCAACCTTGACGTCGCGCGCTTCTTGTCTTAGCCGGCCGCCGGCGCAGTCGGGACAAAGTGTGTAGCCGCGATACTTGGAAAGAAACACCCGCACATGGAGTTTGTATTTCTTGGTCTCCAGCCAATCGAAGAAACCGCGTACACCGCTCCAGTCTTTCTTGCCTTCGATAATCGCGCGCTGCTCGGCCCGCGAAAGCTGGGCAAACGGAACGGTCATCGAAATCTTTTCCGACTTACAAAACTGCCGCAGTTCGTCCATGGCCCACTCGTGCTGTGGCCTGGTCCAGGGTTCGATTGCTCCGTCTTTAAGACTCAAGCCCGGATTAGGGATCACCAGATCGAGATCGAGCCCGATTGTATTGCCGAAGCCCTGGCAGGTTGGGCAGGCGCCGAATGGATTATTAAAACTGAAAAGACGCGGTTCCGGCTGCGCGTAAAGTGTGCCGTCATATTTACATTCGAATCTGTCGGAGAACTTCAGGCGCGTTGGCTCTGGCCCCGCGGTTTCCGTGACTGCGGTGCCGTGCCCTTCCTGAAAACAGATTTCCAAGGAATCGACCAGCCGTTGCCGGATGTCTGCCCGGGCCACAAGCCGGTCGACCATCACAAAGACATCATCAAAACTATCCAACTGAAAATCGTCAGGTGATTGGAGTTCGATTATCCGTCCTTCATGGAAGAGACGTGTGAATCCCCGCTGCATGAGACTCATGATGTGAGCGGTTATCGTCTGACGCGGAGTTGGCTCGTGACGCGGAGATGCGGAGACGCGGGGACGGGGAGACTTCTTGCGCTCCTTCTCAGTGTCTCCGCGTCTCCGGGTCTCCGCGTCGCCGTTCCTTTGCGTTTCAGCAAGCCCCGCATGGGCCGGAAATAAAACATAAAAGCGCGTGCCCTCGGGAAGTTTAGCCAGGATCTCGTCGGCGACTGATTCAGGGGAATCCTTAAACACTTCGCGACCGCAAACGCGACAGTAGGTGATGCCCACGCGGGCATAAAGCAAACGCAGGTAATCGAAGACTTCGGTTTGCGTGCCTACAGTTGAGCGTGGGTTTCGGGTGGAATTCTTTTGCCGAATCGCAATCGCGGGCGCGATGCCTCTAACTTCGTCCACGTCCGGCTTGTCCATCCGCTCCAGAAACTGGCGCGCGTAAGCCGATAATGATTCCACATATCTACGTTGACCCTCGGCATAGACAGTGTCGAAGGCCAGTGAAGACTTGCCAGATCCGCTGACCCCGGTCACCACAGTCAATTGGTTGATCGGGATAGAGAAAGAGATGTTTTTGAGATTGTGGACGCGGGCTCCGCGGACTGAAATGGTTTCTTCTGACATACTTAAAACCGTTCTGAACAGCCACAGACTGAGATAGCGGCACTTTCTGAAACCTCAAATAATACCTGAATGTTTGCGAGAGGCGAAATGAAGGAGGGTTTACTGCGTAATGCGGCTTCGCCGCCGCACACTGCGGAAGGGCTGAGCCTTTCCGGGGAAGGTGATTAACTTCTTTTTTCCTGAGGCTGAGCCTCAGGAAAAGAAAGAGGGAGGATGGTAGACGGAAAGCCATAGGCTTTCCGCAGTGTGCGGCGGCAGAGCCGCAGTCGATTGAGATCCATTGCCGCACACAGTTGCGGTAGAAGTTATTGACAGTCGCACAGCGGCGGCGGGACAATGCGCGCAAATGAAGACATCAAGGTTTCTATTGCGCGGATTCAAGCCGCCCCGAGAGATCGCTTCACACGCTCTGGGCCCGCTCGAACGCCAGGTTTTGGAAGAGGCCTGGGGACGAGGAGAGCTGAGCGTCCGCGACATCTTTGTTTCCTTCGAAAAAAAAGTCGCATACACGACCCTGATGACAACGCTCGACCGGCTTTTCAAGAAACGCCTGCTGGGGCGGCGTAAGCAAGGCCGCGCGTTTCTTTACTCCGCCGTGGTCTCGCAGGACGAGCTGGAGATGGGCATCAAGGAAGATCTTATCGAGGGGCTACTGGGTGGCACTGGTGGAGTTGAACCGGTACTCGCTTGCATCGTCGACGCCGTTAGCGAACGAGACAGTGAACTGCTTGATGAGCTTGACCGGTTGATAAAAGAGAAGCGCGCCGAATTAGAGCTGAAAGATTAACTAATGTACTTCCTTCTGGGACTTTCCATAGTGCTGGCAGCGATGCTCATGGTAAACAGCATTGCTTCGCTGGGAGCAACGCTTCTGTGGCGTGTCCTGGAAAAATATGCTCGAGGCTGGTCGGCTGCATCCAGAGCCACCTTGCTGAGCACTCTTCGCATTCTTCCAGTCACTGCGGGGGTCGCCTCCGTGGGCCTTCTTTTTGCACCCGCTTATCTGATGCACGAACCACGCACTGATCATGAGGATGTCAGCGCCAAGATGGCGATCCTTGCGCTCTTTTCGGCTATCGGAATTGGGCTGGCAATTTTCCGTGGCATCGCGACCTGGCGCGTTACATCGCGCCTGATTTCCGACTGGTTGCGCAAAGCTCAGCCGGTTTGTTTCCCGGGAATCAAAATTCCGACATACAACATAGAGCACCAGTTTCCGGTTATCGCTATCGTTGGAAGTTTGCGTCCTCGCCTTTTCGTTGCCAATCGAGTGTTGCAAGCTCTGACCGGAGAGGAGCTAAAGGCTGCTATTGCTCATGAAGCGGGTCATGTTCTCCATCGGGATAACTTGAAACGAGGACTGATGCGAGCATGTCGCGACTCACTTTTGATTATTCCCAGCGGCCGGCTTTTGGACAGGGACTGGAAGGAAGCTTCTGAAGCAGCAGCAGATGAACACGCGGCCAACAGAGGCGCTGGGGTAGCTCTCGACCTCGCTTCATCCCTGGTGAAAGTTGCGCGCATGATTCCCGTTGGAACACATCCCGCAATGCCCGCAGGTGCCTTCATGATCGGCGCGGAGGAAACTGCGGGAGTCAGAACTCGTGTGCGCCGTTTGATGCAAATTGCAAACGACAGCCGAGAGCAAAAGCGTTCGCCTTTTCTTTCCCGGATACCCACCTCCCTGCCGATTGCTTTGATGGTCCTCATAGTGGCCGTCTCATCCAGCGAGCCTCATGTGCTGGCTACGGTTCATTCCCTGATCGAGAGTGTTGTTCAACTATTAAGCTAGCCCTTTCCGCGCATGCACGCGAGTGGTCCAACGCGAGAGTCTGTCAAGACTCAGAAGCCGCCAGTAGCGAAAGGTAAGCGGGGGCAACCCCTTGGAGTGCGCCGACAAGGCGGCGCTTTGGCCAGCGGCGGCCTGGCGCCGCGATCTCGCCTTAGACTCAACTGTGAGCCGATCTCACCCGTTTCCGATCGAAGGCTGCGACAAGTCGCCGCGGGCCAAAGCGCCGACAAGGCGGCGCACTCCATGGAGTTGGTATCCAACGCGGCTTGCTGATACCTCGCATTCAGCAAATTAATGAGACTACGAACCCTAGTAGTAATTAAGGCCCGGCCGTAGGCTTCACCGCGGCCCCGATGACCTATATTGTTGCCAAACGGGGTTGCAAAAACCTCAAGTATTTGTCAACCAATACTTGTCACAATGATGCCATGAACGGCTTAATTAAAGCCCGGAGCGGAATTACAGATGGAGTGAACAGTTTGACTGAAGCGATAAGGCACTTGCGTCTGCTTGGCAGCAGTCTGCTCATATTGGTTCTTATTTCATTGCCGGTATCACTAACCTCTGCGCAAAGCTCTCGTGGCGTTGTCTTAGGCGTGGTTAAAGATTCATCCGGAGCAGTTGTCATCCGCGCTGAGGTTTCGCTCGCCAATTCACAACAGGTCGTATTGAGTCGCACAAAGACAGATGCGCAAGGCCGCTTTCAGTTCACGGAAATTCCTTCAGGCTCATATGTAGTGCTGGTGTCGAGGCCCGACTTCAGCGTCCAGCGTCATGTGGTCCAGGTGACGGCCGGGAGTATTGCCGAGCTGAACGTGGAGTTACAGATCGAT
Organism: Acidobacteriota bacterium; assembly: GCA_038040525.1. Classification (GTDB taxonomy): domain Bacteria; phylum Acidobacteriota; class Blastocatellia; order Pyrinomonadales; family Pyrinomonadaceae; genus PSRF01. The sequence goes on from JBBPIC010000038.1 coordinate 60,098, forward strand.
CAACTAACCGAGAACGTCACAGTGACTTCGGAAGCCGGACTTGTAGCCGACGCGCACAATGTTTCCCAGCCGGTTAACGTCATTAGTGAAAGGGAGATTCTGGAGCGGGCTACCGAAGTTGTGGCCCAGGTAGTCGACGAAGAACCCGGCGTAAATTTACAACGGACCAGCCCATCGCTCAGTGCGGTTTTCGTGCGAGGGATGACTGGCCGCAACGTTGCTGTCTACGTTGACGGAGTCCGCTATACGACCAGCGCGCAACGTGGTGGCGTCGGCACGTTTTTTAGTCTTATCGAGCCATCGAGTCTCGAGACAGTTGAAGTCCTGCGTGGTCCAAACAGCTCGCAATACGGATCGGATGTGCTGGGTGGCGTAGTTAATTTTATTTCGCGCGCACCGGTTTATGGAGGCACAGACGGCGAGTGGCATGGCAATACCAACGTTTTCTACTCGTCAGTTACCACCGGTTTTGGTGGGAACACCCTGGTAACTTACGGCACACGTCGCTACGGGTTGCTATTCAACGTCAACGCCCGCCGCATCAATCGTCTACGGCCCGCAAACGGAATTGATTTCCATTCCGCACTGACTCGTTATCTGGGTATTGCCTCCGATTTTTTCGGCCAGCGGCTGCCTGATACGACGTTTACACAGTATGGCGGAATCGTTCGCACCAACTTCAATCTCAACGATACCACCCAGTTTCTTTTGAGTTATACACGTAACCAGCAGGATGGCGGCAGGCGTTACGATCAACTGCTGGGTGGCGACGGAAATCTCATCGCCGACTTGCGCAATTTGATGAACGATCTGTTTTACGCGCGTCTCTCCAAACAAAAGCTGGGCTTCCTCGATAATGCTTCGTTTACGTTCTCCTACAATGGCCAGCGCGAGGAGCGCATCAACCAGGGTGGGCAAGGGAACCCGTTGGCGGCAATAACGAATCAGCGCGAACGCACGAACGTCCTCGGTTTCAATTTCCATCTCGACAAGCAACTGGGCGACCGCAACACTCTCTTGGTTGGCGGCGACATTTACCGCGACAGAATTACCGCGCCGGCATTTACTACCGATCCGTTAAGCAGGACGGTGACAGCTTCTCGTCCGCGCATTCCCAACGGCGCGAGCTATCTCTCCTACGGCAGCTTTGTGCAGGATGTCTTCACCGTGGTACCCGATCGGCTTCGCGTGAGCGGAGCGCTGCGTTACAGCGTAGCCTCTTACAAGTCGCGAGCGGCAGACGCGCCTGTTGTCGGTGGCGTTCCTCTCTTTCCTGACGATAGCGCGCGTTTCGGTGCTTTCTCTGGCCGCGTGGGCGCAGTTGTGAATATTGGGGGCGGATTCGACATAGCCGGGAAATACACTCGCGGTTTTCGAGCACCCAACACCACGGATCTGTCGCTGCTGGGACTTGTCGGGACTGGTTTTGAAGTCGACGCGGGCACGGCTATAGGCCTGGGTGGATTTATCGGCACCACCTCGGGCGCAGACGCAGTTTCCTCCGGCATTCCCGTTACAAGGCTCGGACCTGAGACCACGGACAGTTTCGACCTCAGTCTCCGCTTTTCCAGCAAGCGATTTGCCGCCGAGCTGACCGGCTTCACGAATAAACTGAAGGATGTCTACTTTGATCAAGCGTTGGTCTTACCGCCGGGAGCGGTGGGCCAATTCCTGGGAAGCGAGCGGATCGTCTCACAAAATGCCAATGGTCTCGTATTTGTCGCAGCGGCCACAAGTCCCGTCCTCGTCCGCGTAAACTATGACGATGCACGCTTCAATGGAGTTGAGTTTCACTCTCAGGCGCAATTGAGCAAAGAATTCAGCGCCAACGCCAACTTCACATATATTCGCGCGCATAGTCTTCTCAACGGATTGCCGCCAAATGTTGAAGGCGGCATTCCGCCGGCGACAGGCTTCATCAGCCTGCGCTATCAGCGGGGGAGTTCGCGACGCTTCTTCGTCGAAGCTTATTCGACACTTGCTGCCAGACAGAGACGTCTTTCATCTCTCGATCTGGCGGACCGCCGCACCGGAGCTGCACGTTCACGCGCGAATATTCAGAACTTCTTTCGTCGTGGAGCTTGCGTTCGTGGTGTCACCACTCCGGGAAGTACCGGCTGCGGCTCCGCCGGAGGCCTGCTGATACCAACCGGAGAGACTCTCACCCAGGTACAGAATCGGCTTCTACCAATCGGAGCAACGATTAATGGCGTGACCGTCGTCAATAACGACACCCCCGTGCCGCTCTTCGACGCCCTTCCGGGATATGGGCTGATTGGAGTGCGTGGGGGAATGCGATTTGGCGAGCACTCGGATATTTTCGTTGATTTCGAGAACATCACCGACAAGTCGTATCGCGGTATTAGTTGGGGAGTTGATGGCGGCGGGCGCGGTGTGACGCTGCGATATCGGTATAAGTTCTAGTAGGACGGACATTCCTGTCTGTCCCTCTGCTTGTAAAGCAAACTGTTAGTTTGCGGAGCGGTGAATTACACTCAGCATCATTTTTCAGTAGTGTCCTGATTTAGAAGTTAAGCCAACGATCCACGAAGTTACACGAAGCAACACCAAACGCTCTCGTGAAATTTCGTGGATGGTTTTACCGGGCGAAAGCACTGAACGCTAAAGCATGACACTACCTAATCTCCTGCGAACGATCCGCAAACTAACAGTTTGCTTTACCCTGGGCAGGAATGCCGGTCCTACTGGAATGATAAGTCGCTTGTCTTTGCAGACTCCGGCAACACGGGGCGGCTGAATTCACCCGCACCCAGATCACCGAGCGTCAAATCAGGTTGAAGCCGGCGGTTTCTGGTGGTGACGTAGAGCCTCATCGTTAAAAACAGTATTCCTACGGCAACTGCTATCCAGGCTACTGCCCAGAACATTGCCGGAATGCCGGTGGCGTTTGCCATATTCAAGGCATCGGTGGGCACTGAGGGTGCGAAAGGTGACGACAGAAAGAAAACTGTCTTCAGGTCCAGCAGGGCATTGAGAATGCATTGCACGGCGAGAAAGCTGACAAAGAAAGTAGCCACACGCGAGCTTGCCATTCGGGCCAGGACTATTAGCCCCACCGAGAGCAGAGTCCCGGCGAGCAACGTGAAAGGAATCCCGGACCATAGGCCAGACATCACAGGTTTGACGAATCCGTAGATCACAGTTAACCCGAGTATGACGACGGCCGATCCGATCAGAACCGCGCGTGCCGCGACGCTGCGGCGAATCAACACCAATAGTAAGGCCCCATAGGCCATCGAACTGATATAGCCGGCGCTGGCGACGAAGATTTGTGAAATGGTCCCGCCCTGCGTAGTGTAAGTCTCTCCGCTGGCGTTTGTGGCGATGCTTAAACTCTCAACAGAATTCCCCGTCAATAAAGCTGCGATGGCGTGTCCGCCCTCATGTATGAAGGTTACAAAAAGACGAAACGGGTAGGTTAGAAGCTCAGCAAATGGGATGAACCACAGCACGACGGATATCACCGCGGCTGTGAGCAACAATGTGGCTTGGGGACGTGCATCCTGAGAAATACCGAATTTCATATCCAGCCTCCGTTTCGGAACCGTTCACTGCAGACTAATAAACGCCGGAGAAATTGACGATGTTCCGCCTATTTGGCAGGTAGGACAGAGATGCCTGCTAAGTAGGACAGACATTCCTGTCTGTCAACCGCGAATGACGAGCTGCTGCGCGAATCAAGAGAAAGGCAGATTTTCCATATGTCATGTCATTTTTCATTTCTCATTTGTCATCGTCGGCAAGGGCGTGAAGTTTAGAGTTCAAGCTTTAGCTTGCGTTGCGAAGCCACAGCCTAAAGGCTGAACTCTGAACTTCCGGCAATATCCTATGATTTCTGGCGATGACGAATGAGAAATGAAAAATGATATATGGAAAATCTGCCGTCAATCCGGCCACCCCACTACCCATTTTTACAGTCAACTGACAGACAGGCATGTCTGTCCTACTTTCTAAAGTAGTCCCCTGACTTCCCTCCCGTTTTTCTCTCCAGACGAACATCAGAGATTATCATTCCCTTGTCGAGTGCTTTGCACATGTCGTAAATCGTTAACGCAGCCACGGAAACAGCAGTCAGCGCTTCCATCTCCACTCCGGTTTGAGCGTTTGTAGAAACACTCGACTCCAGATAAACGCCGCCGTCTTCAATCCTTGCCTGCACATCAACGTGGGTAAGAGGCAGGGGATGGCAGAGAGGAATCAATTCCGCGGTCCTCTTGGCGGCCATGATGCCGGCCAGCCGGGCTGCTTCCAATGGATCACCCTTGGGTGTGGTATGTTCGCGGACCGCGCTCACAGTTTCAGGCGACATCAATACGCGCGCGGAAGCAACGGCGTGGCGGGTTGTCACTGACTTTGAACTCGTGTCGACCATCCTTACGCGGCCTTCATCGTCAACGTGTGAAAGTTGGCTCATTGGGATACAAACGATCCACGAAGCCACACGAACCAACACGAAACGAAGTTAGTGTTTTTTGGTGTGATTTCGTGGATCGCTCCTCGTTTCATGATTCCGACCGCCCGCAGAAAACCCAAGTCAAACCAATACCGAAATTCCTGTTGCCTTTTAACCAGCATAACAGAATAATCTTATTGCCTTACTGCACAAAATCCGATCCCGAGGCTGGCCTCGTACGTACAGATATAAGATTTACCAATCTTCGAGCCTGAAAGCACAATTCAGTTGATGTCAGCCACTGTGAGTGAAAAAGCTCTGGTTGTTGGAGAACCCGGAACACTATCATCGCGAACCGGTAGCGAACCGGAGCCTGCAACGCGTACGCTTGTGGTTTTGGTCCATCCTGAGGCTGCTACGGATTATAGCGGCATAGGGGAACACTCCACACCTTTACATTCATTCCTTGAGCACATCACGCTATTTCTTTTTCCCATTCTGTTGGGTCTTAATTTTTATTTCGGACTCGCTCGTCTCCACGAACTGGAACTACTTTGGCTGGTGGCCCTGGGGATTCCGCTGGGGCTGGTGTCCGCCGATTTCGTAACAGGCTTCATCCATTGGGTCGGTGATACTTACTTCTCCGAAGACACACCCATAATTGGATCGGGTTTTGTTAAGCCGTTTCGTATTCATCACATCTATCCGCGCGACATCTGCACCCACAACTTTGTGACCACGCTGGGAAACTCCTGCATTATTGCGGTGCCTACTCTGATGCTGTGTCTCTATTTGCTGTTGACCGGTCCTGTATCGGCGTGGTTGGCGTTTGCTGTTTTATTCGTCACCGTACTCGCCGTTGCTACAGTAGCCACAAACCAATTCCACAAGTGGGCACACGATCCAGAGCCTTCGACCTTCGCCAGGTGGCTACAGCGCAATCGACTCGTCCTGGAACCTTCGCATCATCAGGTGCATCATGCGCGGCCCTATGACACGCAATATTGCATCACGAACGGTTGGCTTAATCCGGTCCTGAACAGGATTAATTTCTTTCGGCGTTTCGAAAGTTTCCTGGCCCTGTTTGGAGTAACCCCTTCGCGGCCTCGCGATGGTAGTAGTAGTTCCGCTGTGAGAGCTATTGGGCCAGGCGTCATTACAGAACCGAGCGCGGTAGCGCCGGATGCTGGAATTAACGTACGTAATCAGCCAGATACCAAAAACTGATTGCCAAAGCTGGCTCTAGCATCCGGCGCTACCGCGCTCGGTTCTGTATTGCTGATGGTCCTTTTGGGAGCGTTACAAAATTGCTCACTCTCCTCCTGTTGACATAAACGGAACGAGTTGCGTGTCAATGGGGCGCCCACCGAGGGACGCCCCTACAACTTCTACGTGAAGCTACATAGGTAGCCGGAGCACTCGTAACTTTGTACCTGCCTCAACTACACGCGTGTTGGCCGGCACAATAACCAACGAATTGGCGCGCGCAAAAGCGATAAAATCGGATGAGCCACCCCATGTCAGCGGCGCCGCGATAAGTTGGCCCGCGCTGTTTGTGCCCAAACGAGCCGGCAGATAGCTCTCTCTTTCTATCGCGCCTTTTGCGTTCTTTCCCAGCACCGCGGTCTCAGACTCCAACTCAGTTTGGCTCGCGCCTTGTAATGCCGAAATTGCAGCGCGTGCAAAAAGGTTGAAGGTCACTGAGACTGAAACCGGATTGCCGGGAAGGCCAAAGACGAACGTGCCGTTTGGCAGTCTAGCGAAAACCGTCGGCTTCCCTGGCCGCAGCGCTACCCGCTCAAAAAAGAATTCAGCGCCAAGTTCCTTCAAGACGGGTTTGGTGAAATCATAAACTCCGACCGACACGCCGCCGGAGGTGATAACTATCTCGCTACGCTCAGAGGCCTCTTTGATCTGGCGCTTGAGTAGTTCAGCCTCGTCCCCTGCCAAAGGAACCCGCTCAACAATTGCGCCGGCAAGTTGGGCGTAAGCGCTGATGGAAAAATTATTTGAGTCGCGTATCTGGTCTCTTCCGGGTTTTTGGTCCACCGCAACCAGTTCGCTCCCTGTCGCCAAAACAGCTACCCGCGGACGTCGACCGACGCTGACTTGCGCATAACCAAAGGAAGCGAGCACGGCCATCGTTCCCGCACCGATCCGCTCGCCCGCCGTCAGAACGCGCGCTCCTGCCTTAATTTCCGCGCCTTGCCTAACAATCGAACGGCCCTCGGCTATGACTTCCAGAATCTCAACTTCCTGTTGGGCCGCGAGCTCGCGTGTGAGTTCCACCTGCTGAACACTGTCTGCGCCTTTGGGAACCGGAGCGCCGGTCATTATGCGCACGGCCTGGCCCGAACCGATGTCGTGATGCCAGCCGCGGCCGGCCGCCGACTCGCCTACGATCTTCAAACGCGCCGGCAAGGCGTCTGCCTGTACGTCGCCGGCGCGGATTGCGTACCCATCCATCTGCGAACGGTCGAACGGTGGCAGGTCGGTGTCCGCGATGATGTCCTGGGCCAGATAACGATTCAACGACTCCTCGAGGGCGACGCTTTCGGAAGGCAAGCGTGGAGTTCGTTCCTTTACGATTTGAATTGCTGCAGCAACAGGAATCATGGGTCAGGATTCGAGCAGTTGGTTCAAGCTTTAGTTTGCCACCTCAAAGCCACAACCTAAAGGTTGAACTGGCCTTGCCCGAGAAGTCAAAGAAGAGTCCGGGTTCCGCG
>JBBPIC010000142.1:0-3155 GCA_038040525.1 Acidobacteriota bacterium
ATGATCGGGTTACTAAGAGGAAGGCTTTACCTGCGCGCAGCGCTTAGTTCAACAAGCGCTTGCAGCGGACCGGAATCAGCGTGCCTCTCATCGACAGCTGGCCTCTAGCGCAGTTGTCTCCCGGCCGCTGAAGCGCGGCGTTATCTCGCTTCGATGTTGATATGAAACAGACAAGGCGAACTCAAAGTTGTCTTTGATATTCCAAGGTTCCAGGCGTAGGTTGAGTGATTAATCAAAGGGCGCGATAACAAGCGCTTGCAGCGGACCGGAATCAGCGTGCCTCTCATCGAGAACTTGCGTCTAGTGTCGTTGTCTCCCGGCCGCTGAAGCGCGGCGTTATCTCGCTTCGTCGAGGTCAAATTCAACAAGGCATTTGAGCCAAAGCGAACGCGCAGTTGCCTCGGATATCCAAAAGTAGAAAATGCAGGTTGAATGGTTTAATCAAAGCGCGAAGATAACAATGGCATGCAGCGGACGCGCAATTAGCATGTCTCTTATGCAAGGCTTATCGCTGGCGGCGGTTCTTGCGCGCCGCTGATGCCCAGCGTTGGCTGCTTCGTGTTAACTGGGAACTTCTACCTATCACACGTGTCTGAGTCTTTATGAGTTTATCTGTCTGGGAATTCATAAAACGTCTCCTTCACAGCCACCTTGCACATGTGCTGCTCGCAGTTAGTTGGTGTTTCATTCTCTTTGTGATGGTCCAGCCCTCGATGTATTACCCGTGGTTTGCAGGATGCATTCCTACCGCGGATGATATTCGTCTTCAAAACCATTATGGTTATCCTATATGGGTCGTTGCTATAGGCGCAGCGCACCTTCCGTCGGTGTTGCTGACAGGAGTTGTTTCCACCTTCTTTCAGGGAGTCTTTGGTCTTTCCTGCGCGTCAACAGCTAAGCTTGAGCTCGCAGTATTCTTTATCTTCAGTACAACTCAATGGTTGTTATTAGGCCATGGTATTGAATCAGTTGTCCGCTGGATGAAGTCCCGGAAGAATCAGCGACGCAGCCAACAAGCGCTTGCAGCGGACTCGCCAGTCAGCGGCCTTTAGCGTTCGTCGCGTGGGCGAGCCGCTGAAGCGCGGCGTTATCTCGCTTCGATGTTGATATGAAACAGACAAGGCGAACTCAAAGTTGTCTTTGATATTCCAAGGTTCCAGGCGTAGGTTGAGTGATTAATCAAAGGGCGCGATAACAAGCGCTTGCAGCGGACCGGAATCAGCGTGCCTCTCATCGAGAACTTGCGTCTAGTGTCGTTGTCTCCCGGCCGCTGAAGCGCGGCGTTGGGCGGCTGCCGTGGATACGAGTGCCACGCCAGACTCTGCCAACCCATTTTTCTTAGCGTTGACTCCAACGTGGGAGGCACAATGAAAACTCTATTTGTTCTCGCAAGTGTGATGGTTGTTCTTTTTCTAGCCGCGCCTAACAGGATTGAAGCCCAAAAAAGAAAAGCCACCAGACCCAAACAAGCCTATGTACTAAACGAGAGTCGAGCGAAGGCTCTCGTTGAAGACTACGTTAGGAGTCATCGCGGAACCACCGTAACGGTTAGCGTTCAGGATTTCGCGCAAGGTTTGAACGAAGAGACACTTGTTAACTACATGACAGATGAACCGCAGCGATTGACGGTGCAAAAGGCGTTCGTAATGAAACTAGCTCGAGCGGGAATGCTCAACGTTCACAGTCGCGTAGTAACGATACCTAATATAGCCGGCGAGTACGAGCCTCAATCTAATGTCGACGGAGCCTGCTCCTACCACTTCAAGATCAGTCATGTTTCACCGACGTCGCCGTTTGTAAGTGGATCCGCCAAGTATGTGACATCGTTGTATCGCAAGTGTGATTGGGGGCACGAGGGAAACGTTCGCGGCGTCGTAGATGAGTCCGGTGATATTTTTCTGAGTCTTGCCGTGCCGGCGGCGTATGCTGAATGCAAGTACATCCTTGTGAATAACACCCTGCAGCCCAAAGGCGGGGGAACGTCGGCGGGTAGCACTAACGGCTTAACCTTTAAGGACTTTCGGAGAACGACTGGCGATATGCCTCCAATAAGTGTCACTAAGTATAAATACTCGCTAACGGATGAGGCAAAGGCACTGGGTTTAAGGCCCAACGGAGGCGAGGTCAAGATTGGCGAGATGACGATTGATAGAGTGAGTGACCTCCTGCTCCAAGGAGAGACGAATGCGACGGGTCGAGTCAGATTTAGTATCAGGTATACCAAGCTGCGCGCCGTGCTAATGCCTGGCGGTCAGGAGAGTGGCACGATTACCGTCCGTTTCGGACAGACACCTGACCGCAGATGGGTGGTTGTTGGGCTATAACGAAGCCCGATAACCAGAAGATCTCTCGACACCATCTCCTGCTATAAATGTGTGGATTTCACATGATTTGCGTCGGCGTGTTTCGTTTGACTCACCGCGCCGCCCAACAAAGCCTTGCAGCTGACGGCGCGATAGCATGCTTCTCAAGTAACTTCTTTCCTTCAGCTTGAATGCTGATCGCGCGCCGCAGCTGAAGGCCAGCGTTATCTTGCGTCGCGGTAAAGGGACCAGACACGGCGAACTCGACGTTGTTTCTGATCCTCCAAAGGTGGGAAGCGCAGTTGAATGATTAAATCAATGGGCAAGATAACAAGGGCATGCAGCGGACGCGCAATTAGCATGTCTCTTATGCAGGACTTGTCTCTACCGGCGGTTCGTGCGCGCCGCTGATGCCCGGCGTTATCTCGCTTCGATGACGATGAACCGAACTAGGCGAAACTCAAAGTTGTTTCTGATCTTCAAAGGTGGAAGGCGCACGTTGAATGGTTGAATCCAAGGGCGAAGATAACAAGCGCTTGCAGCGGACCGGAATCAGCGTGCCTCTCATCGACAGCTGGCCTCTAGCGCAGTTGTCTCCCGGCCGCTGAAGCGCGGCGTTCGCGCGACAGATTGGAATCTTTTCGCCGCGCTTTCTGTTCCTGGTAAGCAGAAGGCAAGTTGAGTATTGAAATCCACGGGCGCTCGAACAAAGCCTTGCAGCTGACGGCGCGATAGCATGTTTCTCAAGTAACCTTTTTCCGCTCAGCTCGGAGATGATCGCGCGCCGCAGCTGAAGGCCAGCGTTATGCTTCTACCTCTGAGGAGTGAATATGAAAAACTTATGGGGCATAT
>JBBPIC010000039.1:0-23572 GCA_038040525.1 Acidobacteriota bacterium
GGCGGCTAAGCCGCGGAACCCGGACTCTTCTTTGACTTCTCGGGCAAGGCCAGTTGTACTCTAAACGCCAGGTGGCGGAAGTAGCACAGAATTGAAAGGAATTTGATATGGCAGTCACCATCAGAATACCCACGGCTCTGCGCCAGTTTGCCGGCGGCACGTCGCGAATTGATGTAGAGGCCACGACCGCGGGCGAGGCGCTAGACCACTTAACTTCACAACACGCCGACCTTCGTCGTCACCTCTACGATGACAAGAATGCGCTGCGCAGCTTCGTGAATATTTACGTTAATGACGAAGACATCCGTTATCAATCCGGCGCAGAAACCCCGCTCAAGGATGGAGACACGCTGATGATCGTCCCCTCAATTGCAGGAGGCACGATGGCCGAGGCTGACGTGGTAAACGAACTGCCTTCGCTTTCGAATGAGGAGATTGCTCGATATAGCCGGCACCTAATCATGCCGGAGGTTGGGCTCGAGGGCCAGCGAAAACTAAAAGCTGCGAGTGTCCTGATGATCGGCACCGGCGGACTTGGCGCGCCTCTTGGAATGTACCTCGCGGCCGCGGGCATAGGCCGATTGGGCATCGTCGATTTCGATGTGGTTGAGTCGTCCAATCTTCAACGGCAAATAATTCACGGGACCAAGGACGTCGGGCGGCGGAAGGTAGACTCGGCACGCGATCGACTTGCCGACATCAACCCGCACATCGAACTTGAAACTCACGAACTGCGACTTACCAGCGACAACGCCCTCGCGCTTTTTGCAAGCTACGACATTATCGTGGACGGCACTGACAATTTTCCCACTCGATACCTGGTCAACGATGCCTGCGTGCTGACCGGCAAGCCAAACGTTTATGCCTCGATCTTTCGGTTTGAAGGCCAGGCAAGTATTTTTTGGGCGGAGCGGGGCGCTTGCTATCGCTGCTTGTATCCTGAGCCTCCACCCCCGGGCCTGGTTCCCTCGTGCGCGGAAGGCGGCGTGCTAGGCGTTTTGCCCGGCATCATGGGTGCCATTCAAGCAACCGAAACCGTCAAGATCGTTCTGGGCGCCGAAGACATACTCGTAAATCGTCTGCTGATTTTCGATGCCTGGGCGATGAAGTTTCGCGAATTCAAGCTGCGCAAGGATCCGAAGTGTCCGGTGTGTGGCGAGAACCCCAGCGTCACGGAGTTGATCGACTACGAGCAGTTTTGTGGTTTGGGTACGGCCCCACCGGTTGCTGAAACACAAATCGTGGAGATTACGGCAAGTGAACTTAAGGCACGGTTGGATCGGGGAGACGATATTCAAATAGTCGACGTGCGCGAGCCAAACGAATATGAGATTGCCCGGATCCCGGGAACGACGTTAATTCCGCTGGGGCAGGTGGTCAGCCGGATGGGTGAGATCGATCCCTCGCGCGAAACCATTTTCCACTGCAAGGGCGGTGTCCGGAGCGCGAAAGCGATCGCAGCTTTGCAGGGTGCGGCTTTTCCCGGGCTTATGGTTAACTTGAAGGGTGGTATTACGGCCTGGTCAAACGAGGTAGATCCGAGCGTGCCGAAGTACTAGGGTGTGGGGTGTTGGGTATGGGGTGCCGGGTGTCGGGTGCCGGGTATCGGGAGGAAGTGACCGGGAAATCCACTCTGTTCTACCGGCCCCCGACACCCGATACCCGACACCCTTCTTTTACACCTTGACGCGATTGACCATGTCTCTAAAGGCCACGATGTTCTGTTGTCTCAGTTCAAACTGGGTCTGACCAACTTTCATCTCCACCACCTCCGCCTTCGCAATCTTCAAGAAGGTCTTATAAGGCATGGTCACTTCCAGCGTTTCGGTCATCAGCGTGTCGGTGCTCTGGCTCGCCAATCTCATCTTGCCGAGCCGGTAGGTCTCACCGTCTGCAACCACCGACAGCTCCCTTTGAGTGAGTGGATGCCGCTGGTCCCAATCCTTTGTTTGAAAAATCAATTGCAAGCTTGCCTGGCGCACGTAGTCGAGCTGAATGCCCGGACAATGTAGCGCCGCGACGAGACTGACGCAGGCGTCCTTCCAGTTGCCCTTCATACTCCCACACGTGACTCGCATTTTCTTTAAAGTGATAGTCGTTTCGTGGGTAAACCCATCGTACTTACTCTCAATCTTGCCGTCGTGTTCGATTGTTTGGTTGCTGAGCATTGTAGGGTTAGAAGTCGATTGACCGAATGCACGAATTTCGCGCCGCATTGGGCCGGCCGCAATGGCAAGCAAAAGCAGACAGCAAATAGTTCTGGTGACCAGCTTCATTGGGTATTCCTCGAAAAGTTAGTTTAAATTGGTGAGAGAAAACGGTGGCAAGAGACCAAAACTACCATCAGGGGAGTGATGCAGCCGGGCTATAGCAAAATAGCCAAGCTAGCCAGTGAATGTCAACTTCAAAGTAAGCACACTACAGAACTGAGTGGTCAGAGACTGTGTGAAACGTCAGCGAGGGGATTTCAGCCTGGAAGGCTGACCGAAAGTAGCCGGTGGTCGCAGCGTAGCGAAGACCACCGGACCACTCGGAAATGATTCCACACCCTGAAAGGGTGTCAGAAAACTCTGGCACCCCTCCAGGGTGCGGACAACTGTGCGCAGCTTTCCGGTGGTCTCCGCTACGCTGCGACCACCGGCTACTATCTGTCAGCCCTTCAGGCTGAAAGCCGGGCGGGTCCGCTACTCGTTGATGTTATCCAGCCCGGCAAACTTCCATCCATTTGCGGTTCGAGCAAACGAATAAATGACAACCTCGTCGCCTGCGGCATTTTTGCAGCCGACAGTGAACAGTTTGGGATTGGCGGGATCGATTTGAGGCTTGGCTGTGCCAAAGCACTTGGCAGCGTTAGCTTCACCATTAAACACCGTGCGATAGCGGCTCATGAGTTGGGCTCTGTTTTTAAGGATGCCCATGCCATAGGGTAGTTCGACGGGAAAGCGCGTGAGGCCGGCGACCCCTACTTTATCTCCCTTGATGACTGCCGCCCGAAACTTCGTCCAGAACTCGTATATCGAATTATCAGCCTGCCGGGGGCCCTCAGCGGCCTCCGACAACAAGGTCGCGGTCATCACCAGAGCTGCCGCCAATAGGACAACTGAGAAACGCCAGCCCAACGCTTTCTTCATCAGTCCGCTCCAGTCATTCGGATTCGTTTATCCTGGCGCAGCATCATTTGCGCGAGCATCAGCCGCGCCATGATTCGCAGCTCATGGCGTTCGAGCCGATCGGCTAACGCTTTAGTGCGATCGAAATCTGCGTCCGCGAGGGCCGCAAGGCCTTTCCCGTACTTGAACATGATGAAGTCCATGGGGACTCCTGGGCCCTGTAAGATAATCTCCCCTTTTTTGACCGCTCCTGTTTTGACGATCTTGTCTAACAGAAGGGCCTTCGATATTTGATCGTTGGCTCGATCAATCGCAGCTTCAATGATAGCGAAAGCTCTAGCGGGTTCAATCAAAGAGTAGGCAGCGACCAGAGCCAGCAACGCATTGGTTTGAGTTTCACTGCTGAAATCATTCTTGATTAAGGTCTGCGCCTCGTCCAGCAATTTCAACGCTTCGTCATGGTCGCCTTTCTTCGCGAGGAGCAGGGCCATCTCAACCATTGCTCTGGCCCGTTCCTCCTTCAGGCGCACTTGTGCAATCAGCTTGCGCAGCTCTTCAGCGTTGCCCTTGTGGGCAGCGGCGGAGATCTGTTCCGTGTCCAACGCGTCGATCAGTCCCTTCCGAACGGAATCATCTTTAATCTCGGTATCAATATATTCGCGCAACGCATCAGCCCGCTTCCGTGCCACCGCTACCCCGATGGCTTGTTGTTGGAGCATGCGGCGATGTTCATTGCCGGCGTTCTGAGCTGCAGCCAGTATCTCCTCGGGCGTGCCTTTGCTGATTATGGAGTTGTACTGCTGCCAGCCTTTCTGTTCTTTGTTGAGTGTTTGGTTAAATGCCGCAATCTTTTTTTGCAGCATCGCCACTCGTTCAGGCGCAAATTCCTCGATCTCCGGCATGACATCAGAAATCCCGTAGAGCAGGTTGGCATTCGCTGCCAGGCCCAGCGCCCCGTTCGCAATCATCTCGACCAATTGACGCCTCTGTTCTCCACTCAGTTTTACCGGTCTTGCTGCTCCCAGGAATGCCTGTGTGGATGTTCGGCTGGAGACTAGTAGTTGTACAGCCATCTGCGACGCCACGAAATCGGTCGCGATGTTCCTGGTTTGAAGTTTGTCGATGATTTCACCGGCAAACTTGGCGCTCAGTTCGGAGTCCAGATCATGGAGACGCCAAAGCAGATGGAGTAGCTGATAGGTCACGCCTTTGGCTAAGCTCTCGCGCGCAATTTGTAGGGCTCTTTTCGGGTCGCGCGCGGCTGCTTGGGCGGCAATCTCCTGTTCCAGATCAGGTAGGTATCCGCCACCCAACAGTTCCGGGGGCGGTGGCTGCGTAGACCGCAGTAGATCCAGGGCCAGTTGCGGATCGCGATGAGCGACTTTGAGTAGGAGCGCCCGTCTCAGCCCAAAGCTTGCGAAAAACGAGTTCAGGTTCTTCTTTTTGTCTTCCGGTTCGTTAGTCGGATCTGTCATCAATGCGAGCGTGTTGAGGGCGTCCCAGAAAAGGTTGCGCGCTCGCTTCTCGTCGCGCTTCCACAAGAGATCCGCGGCCTCTGCCAACACAAACCCACGATTCTCCGGCAGCTTGAGACTCAAGGCGCCAGTGGCGATTTCATCGACCAAGGCGTAACTCTTGCGCTGGAGTTCCTGCTTCCGTTCCGCTTCTTTTTTCGCTTTCTCTATTTCATTCGTCTGCGTCCAGGCAAACGTCGGAGCCATAAGGAAAATGGAGAAGGATACCAGAAGCCCCCAACTTATCGATTTCACCAGATCGAATGCCCTCCCTCAGAAAGCCCGGCCATGGTTGAACCGTGTGACATACCTCAGAAAAAATTGTCCGGAATTATTAGTTCACCGTGAAACTCATCCTTGCCGCCACGCAACTTTGCCCTGACGACTTGTGTTCCAGAAACGCTTAAGCCTTCAGGCGTGAGCAATAGAAATCTCTTGCGTTCGAACAGGTTACCCTGGCCCACGTCCAGCATAAGACCTCTTGGCCTGAAGATAGCAGACTGCATCTTTAGAAACACTCCCCAAATAAGACCATTAAGATCGTTAAACTTCCGGACTCCTGAAAAACGGTTAGCCAACGATCTGTAAGTCAGCAGGCATGTAATGTCTTCATCGCTGTCATCTAAAATACTGTTATCGGCCAGGACGAAATAAGACATTCTGTCATTACCGGAAAAAACCTCAGTCTGCTTGATGATATTTGGGAAGAGCCCCCAGGATTTCCTTTCCCCGGCTTCTTTCCCCAAGTAAGAAATTAGTGTCATCTCTTGTCCTGCTAGAGTGCGAATCAGAGAAGAGCGAGCCTTGAGTTGTTTAAGTATTTCATCTCTATCGGCCGTCCCGTCTTCAAGACCCGCTAAGAGATCGGACGATAGAATGCTCCGCCCACTCTCATCTTTTAGCGCCTTAGGATTAATCTTCAATTCCAATACCACGTCGATGAATCCTATGTTCTCTATGTTCTCGCGCAAGAGTGAGCTTGTTGTCTTCGAGGTGTCTAACAAAGTTTCAGCGGCGCCGGTAAGACGTTTGGACATGATGTCTGATAAAGCCAATTGCACACTAAGATCTCCCGATATTTCTTTTGTCTTTCCAAAGGTGCTTTCCAGGGATGTTTGTGCCCCCTGCAGCTGGAGCCTAACCGTTTTCAAGTCAGACGTAATGCCTTCAATTCTAGCCAAGTCCTCGCTTCTCTTTTTTGCTTCTTCTGCGGCTCGAGCTTCCGCGTCTCTGGCGTCTTTATAATCTTCAAGAGCCGATGTGGATAGAGAAAAAATTGCACTAACCAACAGAAGAGCTATTCCCAAGTAGCCTTTCCTGGAAAGGACCTTCTTCCCGCTTTTTTCCTCTTTAAAGTCGGTGAGAGTGGCATAAACGCCGTATACAGCAGTGATCGTACTGCCTGCATATTTGAGGATTATTAATATTTGATTCCGGTCCATCTTACATCTCCTGCAAACTTACCCGACAAATTGGAGCCGAAAAATATTGAAGAAAGATTCCACGAGTGCCCTTAGGGTTTCTTGCAAATAGTAGTCTGGAGAAAGGTAGCTGAACCATGTAATGATTCAGTTCCAGGTCTTTGGGGTGGCTCCAAATTGTGGGCATCATACTCCATGCCCCGTCAGTTTCCCAGAATAATTGGTGCTTGGCATAGGCCCGACTTTTCTCGTGTGCCGCTGCTGTTGTTCCAAAGAATTCAAGGACGAGGCCTTATGCAGTTGCCCCGCGAACCGCGTTGGGAGTTAAATAGGCTGAAAGCAAGACAAAGCAATGGTTGGAACAACACTGGGGAATTACAAGATTCTCGAGAAGCTCGGTGCGGGCGGACAGGGAACAGTCTATAAGGCCATTGACTCAAAACTCGGTCGCACCGTCGTCATCAAGGTCCTGCCTGACGAACTCGTCGCCAAAGAAGCCAATCGCAAACGGTTCGAACGTGAAGCCCGGTTGGCTTCTTCTTTGGATCATCCAAACATCTGCACCATCTTTGACCTTAACGAAATCGATGGCGTCCACTTCATAGCGATGCAGTATCTTGATGGGCGCAACGTGCGGCAACTTGTCAACGGCAGGCCCTTGCAAGTCGAAAGCGCTCTTTCGATCGCCATTCAAGTGGCTGACGCGCTGGCCGTAGCGCATGCGCAGGGAATCATTCACCGGGACATCAAGGCCGGCAATGTCATGGTGAGCAGTAAAGGGCAGGCGAAAGTCCTCGATTTCGGACTCGCAAAACTGCTCGACGACGATGCGGCGCGCACTTCCGGCATTCATCACACTGAGCTGACCGAAGTCGGCATACCTTACGGTACTGCGACCTACGCGGCGCCCGAACAAGCTCGCGGCGATCGTGTCGACTCACGCGCCGACATTTTTTCTACCGGGGTGTTGCTCTACGAGATGCTGACCGGAACCTGGCCCTTCCGCGGTAAGACCGCTGTGGACGTCCGCCACGCCGTCTTGCACGAAGAAGCGCCGCCGCTGAGCGAGGCCAGGTCGGATCCAGTTCCGCCACGTTTACAACAAATACTCGATCGCGCGCTGAAGAAACATCCACGTGATCGTTATCAGCAGATTTCGCAATTTCGCGACGACCTGCGGGCAGTAGTGCGGGAGATCGCGCTCACTGGCGGAGTCATAGTGGATGACAGCGGTTTGCCGGTTGCGCCTCGTCATCTGCATGCTGAGGGGCCGGTGAAGCGGGCGCTGCGTTGGTTCAGGAGCGTAACCGGAAGTGAAAGCTCGGGCTCGTCTGAACGGGCGCGGAGTGATTCGCAACCGCGGGCGACTCAAGACACGCCGACAACGTTCGACCGCGAGCGCAAGAGTATTGCAATCCTGCCTTTCAAGAACCTGGGCAACGATCCGGAAACGGCGTTCTATGAATTCTCGCTGGCAGACGCGGTGATTACCGAACTCGCTCGCGTGCGTTCGCTCGTGGTCCGTCCGTCGTCGGTAATCGTGAAGTATCAAGGCAAACAATTTGACCCGAGTGACGTTGGTCGTGAACTGGATGTGGACGCCATTCTCACGGCGAGTTTCCTGCGAGCGGGAGATCACTTGCGGGTGACCGTCCAACTACTAGACGTGCGGACCGGCGAGATTCTCTGGAGCGATCGCATTGATGCGGATGCCAGCGACATTATTACCGTCCAGGACACGATTGTTCAGCATATTGTAGACGGCTTGCGGATTGAGCTTAGCCCGGACGAAAAAGTGGACCTGGCAAAGCCGGCGACTATCGACGCGGCCGCCTCTGAAGAATACCTGCGCGGAAGAAATTGCCTGGGCCAGTTTATCTATCACACGATAGCCCGCGAAGATCTTGATTCGGCAATTAGTCACTTCGAGCGGGCCATCGAGCTGGATCCAAATTTTGCGCTGGCTTACTCCGCGCTGGGAAGTTGTTACGTCAATCGCGTTCTCAAAGCACTTGGCGAACCAGATGATCACAAGAAGGCCGAAAGCGCATTTAGCAGGGCCCTGGCACTCGATCCCAGGCTGCTCGAAGCGCGCATGCATATCGTTTTCATCTATCTTACGCGAGGTGAAAAGGAAAAGGCCCGTCACGCAGTAGTGTTGCTGCGCGAAGAGTATCCCAACGACGTGGGGGTCCACTTTGTCCGCGGCGTCGTAGCGCGGTTGGATGCTGAATATGAGCGCGCGCTGCGAAGCTTTGACCGCATGGTCCGGCTCAATCCAAATGAACGCGTAGTGGCCAGCTACAACCGGGCTCGCATCTTCATGTACCAGCAGCGTTACGAAGACGCCCTGGCTGAACTCGATCAAGGCGCGGAGATGGAGCCCGACCATCCCTTGATTCAGACCTTTCGCGCGCGTGTGCTCTACTATCGTGGCGAGGTTGACGCGGCGACGCGCATCCTCGAGCAGGTACTCGAGCGGAATCCGAAGATGGACGGCATACGCCCGATTCTGGCAACCTGTCTGAGTGCCCAGGGCAAACATGAAATGGCCAATCAGCAGTTGCCTCAAAGAGTGAAGGTCGCAGCCGCGTCGGATCATGATATAGCTTACTGGCTTGCGTCAGCCTATTTGCTGCAAGGCCGGCAGGTGTTGGCGCTGGAATGGTTGGAGACGGCCATTAACCTTGGCAACGAAAATTACTTGTGGTTTGAATCCGATCCGAACTGGACTGACCTGCATGACGATCCGCGTTTTAAAGCATTAATGCAAAAGGTCAAGACCGCACTGGGGAAACGCGAGGAAACGCCTGAATGAAAACCTTTGTCGTCGGCGATGTTCACGGCCGGTGTGCTCAACTTCAACGTTTGTTGGAAATGATTCCTCGTGACGAGGCTACCGACACCCTGGTGTTTTTGGGCGACTTGATCGATCGCGGGCCCGACGCACCGGGTTGTGTGGGACTGGTGATGAAGCTCTGCAGCGAGGACTCGGAACGCGTTGTCTGCCTGCGAGGTAACCACGAACAGATGATGTTGGATTTTATCGAGGGCAGCGCCAATCTTTGGATAACTCCGGTAACCGGCGGTGAGCGGACTTTTGAGCAGTATACGAAGAAGCCTCTTACGATAACCAAAGAACAGGATTTAGAGGACGCCCGCCGAGAGATTGAGAGCAGTGTGCCTGCCGAGCATCTGGACTTTCTGCATGGACTGCCTTTCTACCATGAGAATGAATATGCGATTTACGTTCACGCCGGCCTCGAGCTGGAAAAGCATCCGCGCGAGACTGCGCCCCAGGCGCTGCTGTGGATGCGGGACATGGATTTTTACAAGAACTATCGTGGCAAGCCCTGCATTTTCGGCCATACCCCTACGCCACTTCTTCCCTTGCTGGGCAGACTCGGTCGTCACGGGATCTATATCTCACACAGTGCCATCGGAATAGATACCGGTTATAACTTACAGTCGCCGCTAAGTTGTCTCTCGCTGCCTGACTTCGCCCTCTACCAGGCCTTTTCGGACGGTCGCGAAGAAACTCACCACATCACGTCGTTCATTCCGGAAACAGTGAAGGCCATGCAAAAGAAGGCTGGGATTGTGCACTGACCTGAAGAAGCCTTTGTGGTTTCTCGAGGTAGGGAAGGAGGGATTAGCACCCCAGCGGAGCTGCTCCGCCGGGGGCCCCGCCTTGCCCCCGCTCATTTGGTGATTATCCGAGTTCATGAAAGTCATCCCCACGCCGTCGGCTACCACCCCAGTGACAAAAGGATCCTCAATTCCTTCATGATTGGATCTGCGTGAGGAAGAGCGGGGGCAAGCCCACCTTCCTGACCTTGAGGAGTCACAAGGTTCATGTGGTGCGATTCAAGATGTAGTCAGCGATAGCGTGGAGCCGCTCGGTTGGTCTGCGGAGTTGTTTGAGTGTAGCGCGAGCCTGTTCGTGAACGCGGCCCGCGAGTTCATGTGCAGCCTCGACTCCATGCAGGTTTGGATATGTCGCCTTTTCCGCACGCATATCTTTTCCCGGAGTCTTGCCAAGGGTTTCAGCGGTCGCTGTGACGTCCAACAGGTCGTCGGTGATTTGAAATAGCAGACCAAGTTGAGCGGCGTAGTCGGTGACGATAGCAAGCTCATCTTCAGCAGCGTCCGCGATTACAGCACCGCATCGCGCCGCAGCGATAATTAGAGCTCCGGTTTTTAACCGGTGAATCAGTTCCAACTGCTCCGCAGACACCTCTCGCGATTCTGCCTCAAGATCGAAAGCCTGACCTGCAACCATGCCCACTGGAGTACCCGACGCCCTCGTCATCTCTCGAATCAGTTGAACACGCTTTTCCGCAGTCAACCCCTGATCTTCTGCAACAGTCTGGAAAGCCAATGTCTGCAGTGCATCTCCGGCCAGAATAGCCGACGCTTCGCCAAACCGAACATGACAGGTCGCGCGTCCGCGTCTTAAATCATCGTCATCCATTGAAGGAAGATCGTCGTGAATCAACGAATAGGCATGAATCATCTCCAATGCGCAGGCGGAGGAAAGAAGTTGTTGTGGTTCAGCTCCGAAAGTTTCTCCGACGGCCAACAGAAGGGAAGGCCGAAATCGCTTACCACCAGCGAAAACACTCCAGCGAATCGCAGCATGAACTTGTTGGGGTGGGACGGACTCGAGCGGTAAGTAACGATCGAGTTCCGAGTCTACGAGCCTTTGAGTTTCGTGCAGGAACGAGGCCAAATCAGAGTTAGACAGGGTGCTGACCATTTCAGAATCGGTTTTCATCGCCCTCGTCGCTGCCTTCGTTGCTTTGCGGGGAGACTTTCCCCGCATCTTCAAAAGCGCTGACAACGGGCCGGCCCTGATTATCGCGGAGCAATACTTCGATACGCCGCTCAGCCTGATTGAGACGTTCCTGGCACTGTCGAGAAAGTCCTATACCTCGCTCGAATAGTTCTAAACTTTTTTCCAGTGGTAAGTCGCCACGCTCCAGTTCCTGAACGATATGTTCGAGGGCTTCGAGTGAAGCTTCAAAACTCTTTGGTTGTTCGTTGTTGGTTTTCATTTCTTTGGGCCAGGCTTACTGCGGCTTGCCGCCGCACACTGCGGAAAGCCTATGGCTTTCCGTCCACCACCATCCCCCTCTCTTTCCTGAGGCTCAGCCTCAGGGGGATTAATAACTCTGCCCCGGAAAGGCAGAGCCTTTCCGCAATGTGCTGCGGCAGAGCCGCGCCTCCAGGCCAGGTTAGGTAAAGCATCCACTCGTTCTAGTTTTCCTCGATCCCTTCGACGCTCGCAATTAAGCTTCCTTTAGCCAACCTTACGCTGATCGATTCTCCGACGGAAACCGAATTGGCATCACGCAAAAGGCTTCCATCTTCGCGTTGGGCGATTGCATAACCCCTCTGGAGTACAGCCAATGGCGAGAGGGCATCCAACGCTGCGGCGGCCAGGCCGAGGCCCTTGCCCGCTTCTTCGAATCTTCCTTCCATCGCAGCGTTACAACCACCCTTCGCCAATTCGAAACGGGCGCGCGCTTCAGCATGCCGTGCCCGAAGCTCAGAGGGCGCTAACCTGCGCATCAGGGGATCAGCGCGCAAACGAGCGTCGCGCAATTCCTGACCAATCAGGATCTGTAAACGATGTTTCGCTGCGCTGGTGGAAGCGCCGGCGTCGCGCAAACTCGCCCGCACCTGATCGAAAGCATGGGAAAGCGCTCGTTGCTGTACGCGATTTCGGGCGTCGACGATCTTGTAGCGCATCAAGCGCGAAAGGCTCTGGCCCATTTGTGCAAGAGCGGTGCAAAGCTGATCCTCTCGCGCGGCGACGAGTTCAGCGGCTGCAGAAGGCGTAGGCGCTCTGCGATCGGCCACGAAATCGGCGATGGTGAAATCTGTTTCGTGGCCCACAGCAGATATCACCGGAATTGCTGAACTGCGAATTGCCCGCGCGACTTCTTCTTCGTTGAACGCCCAGAGGTCTTCAGTTGAGCCGCCGCCGCGGCCCACGATCAACACGTCGACAAAGTCCGTTGATCTCGCTTCTCGTTGAGCGCGTGCGTGGTGGTCGTTAATTAGCTTAATTGCTCTGGCGATGTCACGTCCGGCACCCTCACCCTGGACCCGCGCGGGACAGAACAGAACGTGCACGGTGCGTGTGCGACGGGAAATGACATTCAGAATGTCGCGAATGGCCGCGCCTGTCGGGGAGGTGACGACTCCGACGCGTCCGGGGAACACAGGGAGCGGGCGTTTCAGCTCCTGGGCAAACAGTCCCTCCGCCTGAAGACGAGCGCGCAGTTGCTCAAAGGCAACTTGCAATGCGCCGGCGCCGACCGGATCAAGGGCCTCAACGATCAGTTCGTAGTCGCCTCGCGCTTCATAGACTGTCAACCGGCCGCGCGCCCGAATGTGAAGCCCGTCGGTGGGTCGAAACCGTATCCGGCTATTTGCCGAGCGAAAACATTTCGCGCGAAGTTGCGCTCCTTCATCCTTAATCGTGAAGTACCAATGACCGGAGGAATGGGACTTGAAATTGGAAATCTCTCCCTCGACCCAGACTGATGCGAAGCGCGCTTCGATTGCTTTTCGCACAGACTCCGTGAGTTCGGAGACTGTCAGTGGCCGCCGCTCAGTTTCGTCAAAGAGAGATGCGAAAAGTGGTTGAGACATTGGAAGGATGAAGGATGAAGTATGAAGGATGAAAAGTAAACCCGTGGTGCGGCGGGCTGGGGGTTGGCGTTAGCGCAATTATTTGCGCTCTGCAGAACTATGCTCAGTCGCTCGGGATTGTTAAATGGCGGTATGTCGCGGCAAGCGGTTGGTTTAACTCTCAGAGAGATCAGACGATCCCGAAAATTACACGAAAGTACACGAATACTCGAGCTAAAGGGTTTTTTCGTGCCGCTTCGTGTGTTTTCGTGGATCGTCGCATTCTGCCGATTTCAACAATGCCACGAAGGCCGGCGGTGAAGACTATGGAGTTGCCAAACCAACCACCGGACTTAGCCGGACTGAAGCACCTTCCCTATTCGCGCGCACCCGCACACGCCGGCTTCCGGAGGGCGTCGAGTTTGAGGCATAGGTTACGGTGTAGGCTGTGCGCAGTTGAACCACCACGTCGTCATAAGCGCGCTGGAGTTCTCCGAGATGCCTGATTGGATAATAGACGCCTCCGGAGGCAGCAGCCAGCTTCATGCCTTCTTCGTGCGCACGAGTCGTTAATGTCAGGTAGCGAGTACGCATCGGATCGATGGTAACTTCAGGCCGGGGAACGCTTGTTTCGGGAATCAAACCGGAAGGCACGTACAAAGGATAAATCAAAGCTCCTGATTCAGCGATTGCTTCGAGAATAGCTGGAAACGGCACGAACGATTTGTTGTCGTCGCCGTCGGAGAGCACCACAATTGCCGTCCTCTCGCCGCGAAGCTTCTTCACAGTGTCCGCCAACACATACCCGAGTGCGTCGTAAAGAGCTGTCGCTCCTCCGGCTTCAATGTCATCGAGCTTCTTTGAGAGCATCTGGCGGTCGGTGCTGAAATCGGAGATGATCTGAATATCGTCGCGAAAACTGATGATAGCGATGCGGTCCCGTGGACTCGCAGTATTCAAAAAGTCGCGGGCTGCTTTCCGGATGAAGTCAATTCGCTCCTCAACACTTCCGGAGACATCCAGCAACAGTACAAGATTAAATGGTTCGTTGGTTGTTACTACGTTCGTGACCCGGCGTTCGATGCCATCCTCGAAAACCGTAAAATCCGATTCCCGCATCCCGCCAATTGCGCGTCCGTTGCGGTCCGTTACGCTCGCGTTGAAGCGCAGCAGCTGTGGCGTCAAAGCGCTGACGAATTCGCCGGGAGGTTTTCGCTTCACCAGCGAGGGTTCTTTCTCGAGCGGCGGCAACGTCTTCGCGTAGTCGCCAAACATCTTTGGCGACACCTTGCGAATGGCGTCGATTAGTTGACTGTCGCCACTGCGGACAATTGCCCGTGCCGCTTCCGTCAACGGACGTTCACGCAGGTCGGTTGGTGCCATGCTCGGATCCACGTTCAGCAGGACCACGCCACGCTGTGTCAGGAAATCCAGCTGAACTCGCTCTTCTTTAGCGGCCTTCTTTTCTCCGAGCTTCCCGGAAATTGCAAAAACTCCGCCACGCTTTTCTTCGACCTCTGGCAGCTCGGCGTCACTTAGAATGCGTGGCTTGCTTGCCGTCCAGATGAAATTAAACTTCAACGCCTCAAGCGGAACGTCCGCATGGATCGTTCCAGTATTGGTAGTCACTTCGGCTGACTCGAAGTTTCCCACGATGTCGACAGCCCCGGCCTCACTATCAATCTTCACCCTGGAGCGCGACGGCAAACGCACAATCAGATCGATACGACTCTTTCCCGGGCGATCTTTAACCTCGATCTTCAAACTGTTGCCTTTAAGATTGGCTTCCACATCGGTTGAATCCACCGGAGCCCCTGCAGAACTGGCCTCGATTGAGGCCTTCTTCAAATGGTCGTCGGATGCAATCACGCTCACGCGCCCGTTTTTGCTCTTGACCGATAGCGAAACCTTCTCGCCGGTTTCCATTTCCCGTACGTAGTTTTGCGCAGAAACCGGCATCAGGGATGCAAGCATTAACAGGAGAGCTGGAAGAAAGTATTTGAGACGGGACCGACTGCAGGGAACTCGGGCAGCAGGGGCATTCAGGTAAAGCATGGCGTTGATCTTGCCCGAGCTAAATCCACCGGTCAAGCTGGCGCAATCAGCTGCTTTCGAGGCCCAGGATCCAATCTTCCAAGCCCGAAGTGTCCGCAATTTCGCCCGTCCATCTCGTTTTAGGAGTGCGGGGAACATTGTTTCCACGCAATCGATGCGACATTGAGTAGCGGGCGTTTAGAGTCCAAGCTTTAGCTTGCGGGTGGCGAAGAAGCTAGCTCAAGCTTTAGCTGCATGGTCGCGAAGACGCAACCTGAAGGTTGTACTCTATACGCCTGTTAGGAAGTTACTAATTACACTTGATCCGGTATCATCTCCAAACCGATTGATTTACACGACCGCGTAAATGAGCCAGGCGGGAGAACTTCAAGTGTTGCAGACGGAATCAGCAAAGGCCAACGATGAGAAGTTTGTGCTTCGCAACCTGGTCACGCGTGATCCTCGCGCCGGACTTGCTGAAGATGTTCGCCGCGGTCTGTCATCAAAACCTAAACGGTTTCTTCCGAAGTATTTCTACGACGAACTTGGTTCACAACTGTTTGAGGCGATTTGCCTGCTGCCTGAGTATTATCTGACGCGTGCTGAAGATGAGATTCTCCGGCGTTACGCCGACGAAATCGTAACTTCCGTCGCAGGCGATACGACGCTTCTGGAGATGGGGAGTGGCAGTGCGTCTAAGACCAGATTGTTGATTGAAGCGCTGCTCAGAAAACAGCAGGATCTGAAGTTTATTCCGGTAGACATATCCGCCACCGCGCTCGACAGCAGCTCGCGAATACTTCTGCAATCGTACCCGCAGGTGAGGATTGAAGCTTACGCCGCCGATTATTTTGCAGGTCTGGCCGAACTGAAGAAAACGAAGAGAGCTCGCACGCTCGCGCTTTTCCTTGGCTCAAACATTAGTAACTTCGATTCGGGGGAATCCCATAGGTTCCTGCACGCGTTGCGCGACGTGTTGGATGAAGGCGACGCTCTATTGCTGGGGGCGGACTTGAAGAAAGACAGGCAGGTGCTGGAAGCAGCCTATAACGACGCCTTGGGTGTAACTGCCGCTTTTAACTTAAACGTGCTGGCACGCATCAACCGGGAGTTGAAGGGCGACTTCGATTTAAGGGCCTTCCAACACCTTGCGTTCTACAACGAAGAAGTTGGGCGCGTCGAAATCTATATCGAAAGCACTCGCGAGCAAACCGTGAGTATCCGCTCGCTCGATATGCAAGTGAATTTTGGTGAGGGTGAACAAATTCATACTGAAAACTCTTACAAGTATGATCTGGGCGATATTGCGCAGCTTGCCTCGGATACTGGATTTACGCGGGCCCGCACGTGGCTCGACTCACAGGAGAGATTCAGCAGCAATCTGCTGCTGGCTGTTTGAATGAGTACCGCGGCTTTGCCGCCGCACTGTGCGGTAAGGCTGCGCCTTACCGTGTCAGGGGCCTTAATCATTTGAGGCTCCGCCTCCTTTGAGGCATAGCCTCAGAACTCATAAGTAAGCTGACGGAAAGGCAAAGCCTTTCCGCAGTGTGCGGCGGCAGAGCCGCTCAAACAAATGTCCGCGGCGTCCAACACTCCTCTGGTTGAGTTTCGTGATGTAGGTTTCTTTCACGCGGGTGCTCCTTCTCCAATCATCTCTCATCTCAGCTTCGCAGTTAACCAGGGCGAGACACTCGTTCTGCTCGGTGAATCCGGCTGTGGGAAAACTACCACCCTCAAACTAATCAATCGACTCCTCTTGCCTACCTCCGGTCAGGTATTGGTGGAGGGAAGGGCTACGTCTGACTGGGAACCGATTCGCCTCAGGCGTCGAACCGGTTACGTTATTCAGGAAGGAGGTCTCTTTCCTCATTTCACCGTGGCACGCAATGTCGCTCTCGTCCCTTCGCTGGAGCGTTGGGACGAAAACAAGATCAAAGACCGGGTGAACGAATTGCTTTCCCTGGTGGGTCTGGAACCGAGTGACTTTGCCTCACGCTACCCCTCGGAATTATCAGGTGGCCAGCGGCAACGCGTGGGAGTGGCCCGTGCTCTTGCCGCTGAACCGTCGTTGCTGCTGTTGGATGAGCCATTCGGCGCACTTGATCCGCTGACGCGCGCCGGCCTCCAACGCGAGTTTGGCAAACTTTCAAAAACGCTCAACAAGACCGTCGTGCTTGTCACGCATGATGTGCGCGAAGCGTTGTTGCTTGGTTCTCGCATAGGACTAATGCACAAAGGGCGGCTTTTGCTTTTGGAAACGCCCGAGAATTTTCTCAAATCGCAAGACAAGCACGCTCTCGGATATTTGGACACCCTCGCATTACCCACGATTGGTTTAGCGCCGGGGAAGGGAACAGGATGAACTTCTGGAACTTCCTCGCGACAAACTGGCCGGAGCTCCTGACGCTGTTGCGCCAACATCTGTCGTTAGTACTCATCTCGACGCTGGTTGCGGTACTCATTGGAATCCCTACCGGCATCCTTCTCACTCGAAACGAATCTCTGCGCGGGCCGATTCTGGGAATTGCCAATGTGATGCAAACTATTCCCAGCCTGGCCTTGTTTGGTTTTCTAATACCGCTGCCGTTCATCGGCGGCATCGGCGCTCGCACCGCAATTGTCGCGCTTGTGCTTTATTCATTGCTGCCAATCATTCGCAACACCGTGACCGGGATTTTGGGTGTCGATGCCAACGTGCGCGAGGCCGCTGTGTCCATGGGAATGACCGGACGGCAGATTCTCTGGCAAGTCGAATTACCTTTGGCAATGAGCGTGATAGTGACTGGCGTCAGGGTGGCGATGGTTATAGCTATCGGAGTCGCCACGATTGCGGCGGCCGTGGGAGCCGGCGGTCTCGGAGTCTACATTTTTCGAGGGCTACGACAGTATGACAACAATCTGCTGCTTGCAGGTGCGGTGCCGGCAGCCTTGATGGCCCTCGCGGCAGACTTCACACTCGGCTTGCTGGAAACGCGTTTCTCAGTATCCGCTCGTCGTAAAGCTGGAACTCAAAAATGGAAATGGATTGTGTTGGGCGCAATCGTTCTTGTCATCGTTGCCGGCGTGTACGCTGGTTGGCGCAATTCTCGTTTAGCACCCGCTGCAAACGTGGGCCGTGTCGTAGTTGGTTCAAAGGACTTTACAGAGTCAGTCATCCTTGCGGAGATAGTGGCGCAGATGCTGGAAGCGCGGAGCATTACAGTTGAGCGTCAGTTTGAGTTAGGCGGAAATCTACCTCACGACGCGTTACTGGCGGGAAGGATCGATCTGTATCCGGAATACACCGGCACCGCGTATACGGCGATACTCAAACACCCACCGATCACGGATCCTCGAGTGGTCTTCGACCAGGTTAAAAAAGAGTATGAGGAAAAATTCGGCGTGGTTGTAAGTGAGCCGGTGGGTTTTGAAAACACTTTTGCCATTCTCGTGCGAGGCGCCGACGCCCGCAGGCTGGGGCTCAAGAATATTTCAGACGCGGCGGCACATGCGCCGGATTGGCGCGCGGGTTTTGGACAGGACTTTATGTCGCGGGCCGATGGCTATCCCGGTTTTTCCAAAGCCTACGGGTTGAAGTTTGCTGAGCAGCCGCGAGAGATGGATCTTTCGCTGACCTATATTGCGCTTTCTTCCGGGCAGGTCGACTTGATAGCCGGAAATTCTACCGAAGGAAGAGTCGCCGCGCTTGACCTGGTCCAACTCGCGGACGACCGGCGTTACTTTCCACCCTACGAGGCCGTCTACCTCGTGCGAAGGGATTCGCTAACGCGTGTACCGGCGTTACGTGAAGTGCTGGCAAAACTGGCACATTCCATCTCAACCGAAGAGATGCGTCTGCTCAATTACGAAGTGGATGCAAACAAGCGAGGACAAGCTGAAGTGGTGCGCGCGTGGATCAAGAAGAAGGGGTTCGGGCTTCAGTAGGCACCGAATGTCTTAACGTGCAAAAAGAGTAAAATGGTGATCTGTGATTTCCAAACTAAGATAGGGACGATCCACTAAATCACACTAAGCGACACTAGCACAAGAACGAGAAGTAATCCGCAGATTACGGAGCGCGGCCCTGGCCGCAACGAAGCGAAGATAAAATACGATCCACGAAATCACACCAAAAGACACCAACAATCTTTTCGTGCTGTTTCGTGTGGTTTCGTGGATCGGATCTGATTCGATCAAAACTCTTGCTCGAAAAACAAGAAGTTGAACGTTTGCTTCGCAGATTACATGATTTAGATTTCATTCTAATCTGCGTAATCTGCGGATAACGGTTCTGGTTCTGACATGAATAAGGAGAATCAATGACCTTAATCGATGTGATCGTATTGCTTCTGATCGCCGGTGTTTGTGGGGCGCTGGGCCAGGCTATCACTGGTTTTTCCAGAGGGGGCTGTTTGGTGTCGATCGCCCTGGGTTTTGTCGGCGCTGTTTTAGGAATGTGGCTGGCTCGCCAGTTAGGTCTGCCAGAGCTCTTCGCAATTCAAATTGGGACGACGAGCTTTCCGATCATCTGGTCCATAATCGGCTCTGCTTTGTTCGTGGCGATCATCGCCCTGCTCACTCGTAGCCGGCCCTGAGCTGAGTTTGCTGGTTAACAGGTGTTCAGAGTACAAGCTTTAGCTTGCGTCTTCGGGAGATGACGCTTTGTAGGATGCGGAAGACGCAACCTAAAGGTTGTACTCTATACACCTGCGGCTCACGAACACACCTCCGCCCCTGAGCCAGTCGTTTAGCGGCGGAAGACTGCTCCAGCCAAAGTTCAAAAGCCCTGCAAATAGGAAACTACTTACACGTCAACTTAATCTCGCACCTCAGCCCGTTGGGATTGTCACCGCTGTCATAACTTATATCGCCACTGATGACCACGTGAGTGATTTTCTTGGTGGGATTCTGGTTTTTCTTCGGGTCGCTGGGATCCCTTGTGTAGATGGTCCCATCGTATTCCAATTCAACTGAGCCACCTTTGATGATGATGTCACTGCCGGTATCTGACATGGGAGTTTGTCTCCTTAGCGGTTAATGAGGTTAGTGTTTCTGAGCGAGGAACTCGTGGAGTTGCCGTCGATAAACCTGGATATCGGGTCGGCTGAGGTAAGTTTGGTAATTCTCGCTTCCCCATTGTTGTTCAAGCACGGCCAGGGTCTTTTCGGCTCGCGAAGCATATTCCCGTGCTGTTTCATGTTGAGCTGGACGGCTGGCGAGCGCTGCAATTTGTAGAGCAATCCATTCGGAATCATGCTTACTTAAGCTGGAGAAGAGTTTCTGGGCCTCGAGCGAGTTTTTTAGCGCGCCTGCACTGTCACCGGTATGTAAGAGTACCTGTGCGAGTGCCAGAAGCGAGTCGGCCAGAAATGAAGGGCTTCCAGTTTCTCGCGCCCGCTCGATAGCTTCCTCACATCTGCGGCGTCCTTCGACGACTGCGCCGGAGAAAGTGTTTGCCAGGCAGAGAGTGTAAGCTGCCTCAGTGCCAATGCCCTTCATTTGAGTTCCAGCCAGTTCCAGTGCCTGTTCGCTTTTGGCTTTTGCTTCCGGCCATTTTTGCTGGCTTAAAGCCAAACGCGCTTCAAACAGGTAGAAGCCTGCAGTCAGGTTCTTCGCAGCGTCGGGTTTTTTGGCGATCGGTGACGCCTCTGAAAGAAGACCTCGAGCTTCATTGTAACGTCCCAGTTTCCCCATGGTATTAGCTCGATTGATCAAACATAGACCAGTGTTTTTTTCGTCTTGTAGCGACTTCGCTATCGCATGACTCTCTTCCAAATGGCTAAGTGCCTCCGGGTACCGCCCCTGGTTTATGAAGGTGAAAGCTATGTCTTGTTGTGTCCCCTGGACCTGAGACATGTCACCAAGTTGTTGGGCCACTTTCATCTGCTCCTCAAACCCACGACGTGCCGCGTCATAATCTCCCTTTTGATATTTCGCTCGAGCCAACACGGCCAACGCCTGTAGGAATTCTCGGCGATAGCCCGCCTGCTGATAGAAGGGAAGCGACTGCTCGACGTAGCGTATTGATTCATCGGGTTTAATTTGCCGCTGAAAGGCAATGCCAAGTGCGAGCAAGGCCCTGGCAGCGTTGCGATTGTCCCTTTGTTTTTGGGCCATTTCGAGAGAGTCTTTGAAATATTTTTCTGCCTCGGAGAATTGGTTTGTCCTGATATAGGTGTTGCCGAGGTCCACGAGGCCTCTCTTCACCTGAGCATCGCTGCCGTTGGATTGTGCCGTCGAAATGGCTTGATTGATTAGTTGCCTGGCCTTTTCCGGCTCGCCTTTATCCGATGCCACGTTGCCGAGTTTTAGTAGAGTCTTTATTTCCTGGTATTGATTCGAAGTGGTTCTTGACAGTTCGAGTGCTCGTTGCAAAGGTTGACCGGCCTCCGCCTTTCGCCCCAGCTTGTCGAAAAGGGCTCCGCGTTGATAAGCCACCTCAGCCTGGCCTTCAAAGGCCCCGGCCGCTTCAAAGAGAGCTTGTGCCTTATCGAAATTAGTTGCGGCGCTCGCGAGGTCCAACTGCTCGCCATATTGAATCGCCACCCGGAGAAAGGCGTTTGCATACTGCGGCGGGTGCTGGGTCGCTTCTACATGACTTGCCAGCGCGTTCTTGAGTTCGTCATTCCTTTCGTATGCACGTCCGAGGTCAACATACACTTGGGGATCATTCGGTGAGAGACGCACTAATTCGCGATAGGACTTGATGGCGCCGGGAAAATCTCTCCCGACCGTGGCATTAATTGCGTTCAGATATAAATCGTCACTTCTTGCCAACTGCGAACGATTTGGGACCAGCGCCAGGGCCTTCCGCATTTCATCCCTGGCCCTATCCCAATAATCTAGTTCAAACAGCGCTTCGGCGAGCCGGGCATGAGCAAGTGGGAAGTTGGGATCGTTGGCGACGGCCTGATCGAAAGCTTTGCTGGCTTGTAGAAAGGCGCCGCTTCGCAGGGCCTCATTTCCTTTCTGATACCAATCTTGGGCCTGAGGCGTCGGTTTGTAAGGCGAAGGTTGCCACCAATGAATGAAGGCCCAGCCTGCAGCCGAAATTACGATAATCCCAAGTATAAAAGCTCCCAGGGATAAACGCGGCCGACGAAATGTTTCGGAGATCGTCGTTAGGGCGCTGGCGGAATGGGTACGCGGCGGTGGTGCAAGGGATTTGGTGGACCGGCTCGCCGTACGAAACTCATCCGTATCGAGACTCGGAAGCAGAGTTTGCAAGTCGGCAATCAACTCAGCGGCCGTTTGGTAGCGTGCATCAACATTTTTCTCCATCGCCTTCATCGTGATGCGATCGAGTTCTGGTGGTATGCAGTCGTTGAGGCTTGACGGCACGGATGGCGTCACGTGGATCACCTGGGCGCCGATTTCAATCACACTGGAACCAGCAAATGCCGACTGGCCCGTAATGCATTCATATAGAACTGCCCCCAGTGCGAACAGATCGCTCCGCCCATCGACCTTTTTCCCGGTAGCTTGCTCGGGTGAAAGATATAGGGGAGTTCCCACGATCACATCGCTGCGTGTGCGTGTTCCTGCAAAGGTGGACCGATCACGATCTACGTCCGGGCCAACTTCTTCGTCAATCTGTTTCACCAGCCCAAAGTCGACCACTTTAACCTGACCACGTTCGGTCAACACTACGTTTGATGGTTTTACGTCGCGATGCACAACTCCCTGGTGATGAGCTTCGCCTAGTGCTGCTGCAATTGAGGAGACGATTCGCACAGCTTCAGGCAGAGGCAATGATCCTTCCAGGAGTTTCTCACTGAGAGGCTGGCCCTCAATGAACTCCATCACAATGTATGGCTTGCCCTCGGTCGTTTCTCCGTAATCGAAAACGGTAGCGATGTTTTGATGAATCAGCCCCGAGACAGCGCGGGCCTCGCGCAGAAATCTGGCCCGGTATTCCGGAGCGGCAGAGGAAAGAAACTTAATGGCAACGCGACGCCCGAGCGTGACGTCTTCAGCAAGGTAGACCGTGCCCATCCCGCCTTCGCCGAGTGGTTCGATAATCCGATAGTGAGAGATTGTTTCCCCGACCATTTTCCGGGCTAACACAAAGGAGACATGAGAATTGGGAAAAACAACGGAGTTCCTGAGGGCAGGATTACTCCGGAGCGGATTTCATGGTGGGGGCATTCTGCTCCAAAGATCTGGAGAATTCAAGGGGAAGTTCCTTTGGAGTGCGGCGGCCTGGCGCCGCTTTGGCCCAACCTTGCCGCACGGGCCTCGCAACTTCGATCAGGTATCCGTCGTTGGTTCGACCAAAGCGGCGCCGGGCCGCCGCACTCCAGGGAGGGGTCTTATTCCAGGGTTGTGTTGCGTATTTGTTCTTCCTGCTTCTTGCGAAACTCTTCAAGCTTCGCGCGCAACTCCGGTCGACTGTTGGCAAGAATAGCTATTGCGAAGAGAGCGGCATTGATGGCGCCCGGTTTCCCAATGGCCAGCGTCCCCACCGGAATGCCGGCCGGCATTTGTACAGTTGCGAGCAAAGAGTCTATTCCGTTTAGAGCATCGCTTTTCATCGGGACTCCCAGCACCGGCAGAGTGGTATGGGCGGCGATCACACCCGCCAAATGCGCGGCTCCCCCGGCGGCGGCTATAATTATCTCCACACCGCGGTCACGCGCATTGGCAGCAAACTCGGAAGCCAGGTGCGGTGTCCGATGGGCTGACATCACGCGGCACTCATGATCAACTCCAAACTCCGTTAACGTAGCGTCAGCATGGCGCATCGTTTCCCAGTCGGACTTGCTCCCCATGATGACCGCCACGAGAGGCGACGATGTTGTTTCAGAAGTCATTTCTGTGTTCTTCGCGTATTTGCGGTACGCGTAACGCAAACTGTTAGTTTGCGGACGGT
>JBBPIC010000039.1:23672-65972 GCA_038040525.1 Acidobacteriota bacterium
GCTTTACTCCGTGTTGGGATTCTGCTCGTCTTTGATTTCTTCGCTTTCGGGATTCGATGATGTTGTTTCAGAAGTCATTTCCGTGTTCTTCGCGTATTTGCGGTACGCGTAACGCAAACTGTTAGTTTGCGGACGGTGCCGTGAAAGATTCCGTTGCGGAAAGTAGCCCTCTGGCGACACAAAGCAAACTAACAGTTTGCTTTACTCCGTGTTGGGATTCTGCTCGTCTTTGATTTCTTCGCTTTCGGGATTCTGTGCGCCCGGCACCGAAAGCTCGGCTTCCGAACTATCGTGTTCCCGGAGCTTTTCTGTTGGTCCTAATTCGTTACTTGCGGAATCTGTTTGTGGCTGATCCTCGTCGCGTGCTTTTTGATGTCCTTCATTGCTACTCATTGGTATTTCCTTTGTATCTGACCGTGTAAGTTAGTCTTGTAAAGCAAACTGTTAGTTGCGAGTGTTTCGATCCAAGACTTGGTTGCCGAGACTTGCGTGTGGCGACACAAGAAGCAAACTAACAGTTTGCTTTACCCCCCCCTCGGATTACGCTCCCTGATCGAGTGAATATCCCCGCTCGCCGTCAAAGTTGTAAAGATTCTCGGTCTTAATGAAATCAAACCCGGCATCCGCGACTCGCGTCAGCAGGGAAGTAATCTGGGCGTGCGAGATGGTACCGTCATTGGTCGCCATAAAGCGACATCGCCAGTGATCGGAACAGAAAGTTTCCGCATGGCCGTCCGGCCAAACTTTCACGCCGCGATTGCTCATCATGATGAGTTTCGTGCCGTCGCCACTAAGCTTGCTCAGTGAATCCCCAAGATCATTAGCGCTGCCTTTAGTCCAATCAAGAAAGACGTCAACACCAACCAAATCCTTCTTCGCTCTGGCCGACGAAGATGATGCGGGTTTCGACATCGACATCGGCGCCGTTTCTTCCGCTGGTTTATAGTTCGCTGCTTTGAGAGTCTGGGGTGTTTGACCCATTCGCTGAGCTACAGCCTCAGCAAACTCTTTAGTACCGACCTTCTGTTTGCTCTTGCCTTCGTCATAGATATCGTAAGTGTGGATACCGTCTTCGATGGTGCGCAGCCAGGCGTTGTGCACGCGCCCGGCAACGTCGGTCAGACCAACATGGACCAGCATCATGACGGCTCCCAGGAGCAGTCCTGATGGGTTCGCCAGGTTTTGCCCGGCGCGACGAGGAGCCGAACCATGTATCGCTTCAAACATCGATACGTGTTCGCCGATATTCGCCGAGCCCGCGAGTCCAACAGAACCGGCAATCTGCGCGGCCACATCCGACAGCACGTCGCCGTAGAGATTAGGCATTACCAGTATGTCAAATACTTCCGGAGTGTCCGCCAGCTTGGCAGCGCCGATGTCCACAATCCAATGCTCTTTTTCAAGGTCGGGATATTCCTGCCCGATTTCCTCAAAGACTTTATGAAACAACCCGTCGGTGAGCTTCATGATGTTGTCTTTAGTAAAGCAGGTGACCTTCTTGCGACTATTCCGTCTGGCATATTCGAAAGCGTAGCGCACGATCTTTTCAGAACCAGGGCGCGAGATCAGTTTTAGACATTGGACCACTTGCTCGGTCTGCCTGTGCTCGATGCCCGCGTAGAGATCCTCTTCGTTTTCACGGACAACCACCACATCCATCACCGGATGCTTGGTATCCACAAATGGGTGATACGAAACGCATGGTCGGACGTTTGCATAAAGGCCGAGCGTTTTCCGAACTGTCACATTCAAGCTCTTATAGCCGCCACCCTGCGGCGTGGTAATCGGAGCTTTCAGAAATACCTTCGTGCGCCGCAAAGACTCCCACGAGCTTGGCTCAATGCCTGAGCTGTTGCCCGCGAGATAAACCTTTTCGCCGATGTCTAT
The DNA here is from genome assembly GCA_038040525.1 of Acidobacteriota bacterium. GTDB lineage: Bacteria > Acidobacteriota > Blastocatellia > Pyrinomonadales > Pyrinomonadaceae > PSRF01. The sequence goes on from JBBPIC010000039.1 coordinate 25,560, forward strand.
CGTTTCAATATCCAGCGCGGCGCCCGCTTCCTTCAGGATGTGGAGAGTCGCCGCCATGATCTCCGGCCCAATGCCGTCGCCGTGCGCGACAGTGATAGGAACAGATTTGGACATATTGCCAATCAGACCTTTCGCTGAGTAGTAAGCTTAAGAGTGAAGCAATATAAGCCACAGAGCTTAGCGCAGGCAATATACCCACACGCCTTTACTCCCTTGACCAGTTGCTATTGAGAAGTGATCAAGTAAGATTGCAACCAGAGAAGTCCCCTGCTGGCCTGTTCAAGATGGTAGAAGGAACCTTCACTTAAAGAGCGACATGACAACGCGGCGCCGTATACTCCTGTTGGCTGTTGTTTTCCTCACGTTGGTTATTGCCCTAATTACATTTACAGCCTGGACACGCAAGTCGGAACCACCCAAGTGCGGCGACGCTTCTTTTGAAGGCACTGCCGGGGTTAATTGCCGATGAAAAGATAATCCTATCATCAGCTTTTTTTGTCCCTCATTGCTTTGCCTTAATAACCCGGTCTGCCTCATAAAGAATGCGTTTGCCCCAAGAATCAATTTGACCTGATCCTGTCGCTGTCTCTCATGCCTGTGGTATCGTGCGCGAACTTTAAGTGATACGACCGTCCCTCATTGAGCTTCCTGCTATCGACAAGTGATCAGTACGATTGTTTCGGAAGATTTCGCTTGACTAGCCCACTTTACAGGAGTAGAAGGGGCTCTCAGAGTTCTTACAGGAGGTGAAACCTAATGGCAACAGGAATGGTGAATAGGTGTAGGCTCTTCCTCTCGTTATTCCTTCTAATAGTGGTCCTCGCCGCTGGAGTTTCGTCAGTCGTGGGGCAAGAAGATCCCGAGATCGAGGGATCATACTGCAGCTGCTCGGGTCCACATGGCGACGGCAGAAGGGCGCCCAATGGCCTTTGCGTAGCTTGGGACTGTATTTGGATAACGAATCGGTAGCAGTACGATGGCTTAGGATTTAGAGTCAGCTCATCCATTATTTACCTCAAGCCACAACGTTGAAACGATTCGATTGATTAAAACCAGGACAAGGGTACTTGTCGTGGTAATGATCGTTTCTGGTTGCTGATGCGTGGTTGACTACGACTACGTAAACAAGCATGCGATCGGGGCCAAAAGGAACCGAACAGGATCACGTATGCGCAAGGCTACATTCCCGGAGTTTCTCACCGCAACGCTAGCCCTCCTTGTGATGGTCCTTCATAGTTACGCGCAGACGCCGAAGCGCGAGAAGAGTGTCCCGCCAAACGCCGGTGCCGCGTTACTGCTTCTTGACTCCGCGGCTAGCGACTTGAAAAAAATCGAAAACATGGAGGAACGGATATCCCTGGCTGAAAGCATCACCAAGTTACTATCAAGTCGCAAGCCCGAAACGACGCGAGAAATGCTTGATGCTCTCTTCGAGGACGCATTGAAGCGCACAAGATCCGACTCGGCGGCCAGTGCCGCCAAAGAGCAATCGGCGGATGCACAAATATGGAGAATTATTCGCATAGCTGCCAGTTTCGATAGTCAGCTTGGTAAATCTTACGTTGAGAAATACACCGAGAAAGAGAAAACAGGTGAAGACTCGGAACAGTCGGTTCAAGTGCGCGAACCTTTGAGACGGGAGTTATATTTAAGATTAGCCACGGAACTCATCGAGAGAGATCCTGCGCTTGCCATATCATTGGCTGGCAGTGTGATCAAAACGGAATTGCCCGCAGAAGCCCTGGTCTTTCTGGGAACGCTCCGAAAAAGAGACGTAGGATTAGCCAATGGATTCTTCATGTCGGCGCTTCAGAGCATCCGGAGCAGGAGGGGCGAAAACATTAATGAGCTTTTGCTGCTCTATTCCTATGCGCTTTCGCCGCTTCAAGTTCCCCAGGTGAGAACAGAGGGTCTTGTTCTCCTCCAGCTAGCGCGATATCGAAAGATTGTCGAGCCCTATTCAGAGGATCCCGCAGTAGCCAGACAGTTCCTCAGCGTGGCCGTCGGCTTACTAGTGAACGCCTCGAGATACAATCCTGACCGCTTTGAGCGACTAACTGCAGGCGCGATCGGTGACTTCTTTGTGCTTACCGTTATTGAACCACACGTCGCGAGATACTTTCCGGCCTTGATACCATCACTGATAAACCAGCGAGTATTGTTAGCCGGTTACATTCGAGGAGAGCAGCGCTCCGAATTACAGGCTCAAACTGATCGCTGGAATAGCTTACATAGTCGTACCGGCAAATCATCGGCCAACGGATTGAATACGAGCGACTACTTCTTAGAGTGGGCGGAACAAGCGGCTAACGCGAAACAAAGGGATCAACTCTATTGCAAGGCATCAATGGCGGCCGTCCAGGAGGAGAAGTTCGAGTCCGCGCTGGACATAGTTGGCAAAATCTCCATGGAATTCCGTGATGAAGCAAAGCAGTTCATCCTGTTCAATATCGCGATGAAAGCTGCGCTCGACCAGCAATTCGAAAAAGCCGAGGAGATGGCCAGGGGCGACAACGATTTGGTGAGACGAGCTTATCTTTTCACACTTATCGCCAAGTCGATACTTGATGACAAAGCTCCGGACGTCACCCACGCCAGGCTTCTGCTTGACGAAGTGGAACGGTTGGCGCCAAAGCTGAGCAATGATCGCGAGAGGCTTGCGGTCCTGGCTGGCTCGGCAGCGGTCTATTCGCTTTTTGATTCAATTCGCGGGTTTGAGCTTTTCAGAATGGCTGTCAAGATCGCCAATAGGACGGAGGGCTTCACCGGCGAGACATTTTTAGCTCGCAGCCTCGACATTGCCGGTTTCTATTTCGATTACTCAATGTACGTTCAGGAGTTCACCTTTGCCGAGGCTATCGATCGATTAGGTCTGGCGGATTTTAACGAAACGCTGTTGGTCATCCGAGACTTAAAAGATAACTTGGTACGATTAAAGGCAACCGTCGCAATTTGTAGTGCCGCACTCTCGGGAAAAACATACTTAAGGCGTGTCCTGAATCCGACACGGAATGCTGGCGTTCAAACAGTTTGAGAACCGCTGCGTCTTATCACCCACCCTAAAGAATGAACTTGCCCAGAAAATCAGTGCTGGACGCGTCCACTGTGATCCTCACGCTCGCGGTTCTCATCGCATTAGCGTTCATTGTCTTTTTGTCGCGCCAAAACGCAAGCCTCGCAAAGCGGACATCACAACTTAACGCCGAGATCGGTATATTGTCAGGCACATTGTCAGGTCCCGCTACCGCTGTAGTCGGAGATATTGTTCCTCCCTTTGAGACTGTAGATTTGCAGGGAAATCGAATTCGGGTTGCCTATGATAATTCGGCGAGATACCTGCTTTACATCTTTTCTCCCGGGTGCGGTGCCTGTATCAGTCAAATGTCGATTTGGAACAACCTCGCCACGCGGGCTAAAACCAGGAACTGCGTGCCTCTTGGAATCTCTATCAAGCCGGCAGAAGTAACCAAAACACTATTGGCCGATCTGGAGCCGAATTTCAGAGTCATAATTATGCCCAACGACGCTATACAAAGATCTTATCGAGTGGTCGCCGAACCTGTCGTGATGCTGATTTCCCGTGAGGGAGTGATCGATTGGGTATATTACGGGACATTAAGCGAAGAAGCGGTGTCCCAGATACTATCCAGAATTGAATCGAGCGCATCGTGAGGACCGAGCAGACGTCCGAACCGCTAAACTGTATTCATCCCCCTAAATCACAGTTCCCAGGATAGTTGGCCTCAACAAACCCCAGACGAGGCTTAGCCAGGTTAGCAGCAATGAACGAACAGAGCACTCCCAAAGGTGAGGTCTAAACTATGGTCCGAAAGCTTGAACTCCAAACCGCCCCTGGGGCATACTTGGCCCCGTCAATGTTCCCTGCTCTCGCGCGTCAGTGGTGATTGCGCCTGTCCGTTTTCGTGAAGCGACCCGCGTTCGGCTGAGGAGAGAGTGAGGCAGTTATCAACTTGTTAGAAGCCGCTCTCGAAGTTTAGAGCACCGGGTGCGTCGCGTTCGCCTGAACAGGTCAAGAAGCTCCCCTGCTTGAATCTGCGATCTTGTTTTAGCCCGCGCTTCGTTCAATCCAAAGGATAATAGACAAATGGGTACCAAACTTTATGTGGGAAACCTCTCGTTCCGCACAACGAGCGACGAACTGAAAGATGCCTTCGCGGCAGCAGGCACAGTGGAATCAGCTTCGGTGATCGAGGATCGCGACACCGGCCGCTCGCGCGGTTTTGCGTTTGTGGAAATGGCAACTCCGGAGGAAGCTGCGGCAGCCATCGAGCAATTCAACGGCAAGGACTTCGGCGGCCGGAATCTGACGGTCAATGAAGCTAAGCCTAGAGAAGACCGCGGTGGCGGCGGCGGACGCGGTGGCTACGGCGGTGGACGCGGTGGAGGTGGCGGCGGCCGTGGCGGTTACGGCGGCGGCGGCGGTGATCGCGGCGGATATGGCGGCGGGGGTGACCGGGAGCCCCGCTGGTAAGACAGCGGGCAAAGGGTCAAGGGTAAAGGGGAATTGGCGAGCTCGTGTCGTACCTTTCCCTTTACCCCTTCGCCTTTTCACCTTCGTTCAGCAGGCGTTAGCTTCAGCGTGAGCCGGCCGCTGCCGCGCATTACTTCCACTTCGTATTCCTGACCAGCCTTCATTTCTCCGAGTGCGTAGGTGTAATCGTAGACGTGACGAATGTCGCGCCCCGCCAGCTTCACAATTCGGTCTCCTGCTTTGAGTCCCGCTTTGGCAGCCGGTGAATCTTCGCGGACACCGTCAAGCAGTAACCCGTCATTGGAATCCGCATAATTCGGAATCGTGCCGAGATAGACACGGAAGCCTGTTGAGCGTCCCGTGGATGCTGTCTTGGCTAACGTGTAGGTGGGACGTTTGTTCGTCGTGTCAATGTCACGGATGACGTGCGCAGCCAGCACCAGTATTCGCGACTCATCTTCGTAGTTGATCTTATCAGCCGTATCCGAAGGTTTGTGGTAATCCTCGTGGGTGCCGGTCCAAAAGAAAAGTACGGGTATTTGTTTGGCGTAGAAAGATGAATGGTCGCTGGGCCCGAACCCGTCTTCATTAAGCGTCAGCTGAAACTGTTTGCTCGGATCGCTGGTTACGATTGTGCTCCCATTGGCCGATACCACCATCGGAATACCCATTGGAGTGATTGACCTGGACGCCGCTGTAGCCGTGACGATCACGCTCTGGAGAAAATTCGCTGACTCGAGCATCGAGCGCCATTCCGTCGCTGTCCCGACGCCGCCGACAATCAGGTTCTTGTTCTTCAACCGCCCAATCATGTCCATATTGATCATTGCGACCGTGTTTGCCATAGGCACGACCGGATGATTTACGTAGTAGTTTGACCCGAGTAAACCCTCTTCTTCACCACTAAAAGCAATGAAAACAATCGTGCGCCGAGGCCTCGGGTCTTGTGTGGTAAACAAACGTGCCAGTTCGAGCACGCCAGCCGCACCGGATGCATTGTCGTCGGCCCCGTGATGAATTTCGCCTTCCTTAGGTGCAAGGCTCCCAGCGCCACCGCGCCCAAGATGATCGTAGTGCGCACCTATTACTATTGCTTCGTTTTTAAGTTGGGGATCCGAACCCGGCAGGATGCCGATTACGTTGTGAGCAGGAACTTCACGGCGGACTACGTCAACTGAAACGTTGATGGTATGCAGAGTTGGCTGCCTCAATCTCCGGGCCACGCTGTAATCGCCGGCTGTACTCGATGAAATACCTCGGCTGTCGGCAACCTTTTCGAAAACCGAAAGGTCAGTGACAGAACCGCCCAACATTTCAACTGCGGTTTGGCGGGATGCTATCAACACCGGAATATCAGCTGCGCCAGCATTGTCGTAACGAAGTCGGGAAAGCCGATCCTCCTTCAGGTTATTCTCTCCGGCAATAATCACTAGCGCGCGTGCACCGGCAGCCCGGGCTGCAGCCACCTTGAAACGAACTTCGCTAAATCGAGCAAATTGTCCGTGCGGGTTTTCACCGTCCGGGGTGCCAGCGAACACAATGGCAACTTTGTTTTTCGCGTCTGTAGCGGCGTAATCGTCATACTTCGGCTCAACGGAGGTAATTCCGTAGCCGGCAAATACTGCATTGGCCTCGACAGTTTGATTTGAAGAAAGTCCTAGTGGCATCCAATCGTCTCCAACGCGAAACTGGCGACGAGAAGCATTGTCCGAGGGTGAAAACCTCAATTCATTGTTCTTTCCCAACTCTACCGCGGCGACAAACGGAAACCCTTGCATGTAGCGCTTTGGTGAGTCAGCCTCCAGGTATGACATGCCGGGAGTGTCATAACCGTTGCTGCGACGCAGACCGTAGCGCGCAAATTCTCTAGCTATGTACTCGGCTGCCAACTCGGCTCCCTTGCTACCGGTCCGGCGACCATCAAGCTTATCCGACGCCAGATAGGTAACATGTTCGCGCAGGCGATTGACACTTGGCGCAGGCGGGGTGGCTGCCTGTTGAGCAAGAGCGACACTAAACGTCAGCGAGATAATGAGCGAGATGTTAAGGAATCTGCGAAACATGAGGGCCTCTTTCGTTCTGGCTGTGTTTTCTGTGTGCATCTTCATTGTCCTATGTGTGCGCGGTGAATTAGAAACGATCCACGAATTCACACTAAAAGACACTATGGCGACGGGGCTTTCGCTGCGTCGTAGCCGGCGACGCGCCCGCGGTCCCAGATCACTCAACCCAATCCGCAATGAACACATTCGTTTCCCCGCGCTCTTTGGCGTTACGGTTGGAGGCGAAGACGATTTTCTTGCCGTCAGGTGAAAACATCGGGAAACCGTCAAACGTCTCGTTGTCTGTGATGCGCTCCAGCCCGGATCCGTCTACGTTGATTTTGTAGAGATCGAAATTGCGACCCTTCGGATCATCCATATTCGAAGAAAAAATAATTCGCTTCCCGTCCGGAAAAAAGAATGGGGCGAAGTTAGCTTTACCGTTTCGGGTGACCTGTCGCTTATTCGAACCGTCTGCATTCATCACCCAGATTTCCAGCGTCGTCGGTCGAATCAAATTTTGCTTAAGCAGTCCCACGTAATCAGCTTTGTCTTTGTCCGTTTGCGGATGGTGAGCGCGATAAACGATCTGCTTGCCGTCGTAAGACCAGAACGGACCACCGTCATAGCCTAGCTCATTCGTCAAACGCCGGACATTCTTCCCGTCCCGATCCATTGTGTAGATATCGAGGTCACCATCACGCATGGAGGTGAAAACAAGTTTGCCGTCGCGTGAAATGGTAGTTTCCGCGTCGTAGCCCGGCGCCCTGGTCAACTGTTTCAAATCGGAACCATCAGGGCGGGCCGTGAAAATATCAAACGAAGGATAGACGGCCCACACATATCCTTTGGAAAAATCAGGACGAGGTGGGCAATCGGTCCCGCCGAGATGTGTCGATGAGTAGAGAGCGCGTCGTCCGGTAGGCAGAAAATAAGCACAGGTGGTGCGACCTGTGCCATTTGAGATCATGCGCACATTCGATCCGTCAACATTCATCGTATAGATCTGATCGCAACCCCGTCCGTCGCGAGTTGATTGTAAGATTAATTGCTTGCCGTCGGCCGAGAAATACGCTTCGGCGTTTTCGCCTCCGAAGGTTAGCTGCTTAATGTTTCTCAAATACGGTTCTGCAGGAGCTGCGGGATTAGCAACCGGGTTAACAGTTGGGGTCGCTCTGAATGAAGTCAGCCCAGAAAAGAGAACAGTAACTGTTAGTAAGACGAGAAATGTTTTCACTGGTTTGAGTTGTACTATAGTTCGTAAGTTAAGTATTGGGTGCAGGGAGCCAGGTCAAGCCGAAGCCTCGGTCGACGCTTGGTGTGATTTCGTGTCATTTAGTGGATCGTGGTTTGTTGATCCACCAACTCACACGAAATAACACAGAATAGTTAATTCGACGCTTGCGCTAAGTCAAAAATGCAGAATCAATCAATTTCCGGTTCCGGCTTATTTTGCTGGACCGCCGCAGATTCTTTGGGAATTGCCAGCGCTTCGGCGACAAGTTTCGCCTGCTCCAGCTGATGTATCGAGTAAGAGCCGGTTGCCGGACTCGCGGAAGCAGCTCGGCCAACATAAATCGGACGCTCACACGCCGGCAGCAGGTTTTCCAGCCGGTCCCGGACAAATGTCCAGCCACCCATATTCTTTGGCTCTTCCTGTGCCCAAACAAGTTGCCGCGCCGCCGGATACTTCGCCAGTGCGTCGCGCAGTCCGATTTGTGGAAACGGATAAAACTGCTCGAGGCGGACAAAGGCGACGTGCCCAACTCCCGACTTTTTCCGCGCTTCGATGAGGTCGTAGTAAATCTTCCCGCTGCAAAATACGATGCGAGTTACTGCCTCCGAAGTCTTTAACTCCGGGTCTTCAATGATTGGCCTAAATCCTCCACTGGTAAGCTCGGGAATCGAAGAAGACGCGGCGGGAAGTCTCAGCAGGCTTTTCGGGGTGATCACCACGAGCGGCCGTTCCATTCCGGGCCTCACCTGGCGCCGCAGAAGATGAAAGTACTGTGCCGGCGTAGTGGGATAGCAAACCTGCAGGTTGTTCTCCGCACACAATTGCAGAAAGCGTTCCAGTCGCGCGCTGGAATGTTCAGGCCCCTGGCCTTCATAGCCGTGCGGCAGCAGCATGGTCAGGCGCGACTTCTGCATCCACTTGTCTTCTGATGCTGCGATATATTGATCGATGATGGTTTGAGCGCCATTGACGAAGTCGCCAAACTGCGCTTCCCACATCACCAGCGCTTCACGGGCTATGACTGTGTAACCATACTCGAACCCAAGCACGCCTTCTTCCGAAAGGGAACTGTCGAAGACTTCGAAACGCGCTTCGGGCTTAGCTTCAGATTTCAACTCGGAAAGCGGCGCCCAGGTAGCGCCGGTTTGTGTGTCGTATAAAACCGCATGACGCTGGCTGAAAGTGCCGCGTCCCGAATCCTGGCCACTCAAACGAACGCGCGAGCCTTCGACAACAAGTGACCCGAAAGCGACAGCTTCGGCAAAGGCCCAGTCGATCGGCGCCGCTCCGGATCCCATCTTCGCGCGGCGCGCCAGTTGGCCCACCATCTTGGGATTGATATGAAAACCTTCCGGTACGAGGGCGATCTTTTCCCCAATAGTCTTGATCAAATCTGCACTGACAGAAGTCTCGATTATCGCGGAGCCATCCATCTCTTCAATCACGGCCACGGTCGTCTTCTTTTCTTTCTGAGCGACGACTTCCTTGGCTCGGGCCAGCGCAGCTTCAAAACGACTTATGCGCTCGGCGATCAGCTGGTTGACTTCGTCTTCAGTGACGACACCTTCCCTGATCAGATGATTGGCATACACGGTCCTGACGCCCGGGTGCGCCTTCACGCGTGCGTACATCAGGGGTTGCGTATAACTTGGCTCATCCGTTTCATTGTGACCGAGTTTGCGGAAGCCAACGACGTCCAACACGGTGTCTTTATTAAACTCTTGCCGGTAGTCGAGGGCGATTCTGAGGGCGCGGAACGCAGCTTCCGGATCGTCACCATTGATATGAAAGATTGGCAACTGCGTCATGCGAGCTACATCAGTTGAGTAGATCGTTGAGCGGCCGGCTTCAGGTGACGTGGTGAATCCGATCTGATTATTGATGATGATGTGTATGGTTCCGCCGGTCCGGTAGCCTCTCAAACTTGCGAGATTGAGCGTCTCCATGACTATGCCCTGACCGGCAAAGGCGGCATCACCGTGAAGCAGGACTGGCATCGCCCGGTCGATAACCTGCTCGCGAGGCATCCCAACACGGTCTTTTAAGTCGTCTTGTTTGGCACGAACCATTCCCTCAACGACCGGATCCACAGCCTCCAGGTGACTGGGATTCGGCGATAACGTCAACTTAACTTTCTTTCCACTGGCCGTCTCGCGTTCGCCGACGGCGCCCTGGTGATATTTCACATCGCCCTCATCCGCGGGGAAGGACGGATGCACGGAGCCTTCGAATGAAGCAAAGATACGTTCGCAGAATTTGCCAATCACATTGGCCAGCACGTTGAGTCGGCCACGATGCGCCATGCCCATCATTATGTCTTCAACTCCGCGATCGGCGGCGCGTTCGATTAACTGATCGAGGAGCGGAATTATCGTTTCTGAGCCTTCAAGCGAGAATCGCTTTTGCCCGAGATACTTCGTGTGCAGGAAACGCTCAAACTGTTCCGCGGAAATTAACTTCCAAAGCAACTGCTTCTTGATCTCGACTGCTATCGGTTCCGGGCTAACAAACTCACGCCGAATTTGTTCGCGAATCCAAATCTTCTCTTCCTTGCTCTGGATGTGACGATACTCGATGCCAACTTTGCCGCAATAGGCCCGCTGCAGAATGTCGAGAATCTCGCGCAAGGTGGCGACTTCTGTTCCCGCCAATCCGCCGGTGAAGAACTCTCGATCAAGGTCCCAGATGGTGAGTCCATAGGTTTCAATATCGAGTTCCGGATGATATAGCACCGGCATGGCGTGAAGCGGATCGATGTCGGCGATGAGGTGACCCCGCACTCGATAAGCATTGATGAGTTCAATGACGCCCGCTTCCTTAGCGATTTGCTCACGCACCTGATCGCCGGGCTCAAACAAGGGATTCTTGTCAATATTCCAGCGATAGGGAACGTGAGCTATACCCAGATCAGAAAAAATGTCATCGTAAAATCGCAGCTTACCGGCAATCAACTCGTGGACCCGCGCCAGGAAAGCGCCTGATTCAGCGCCTTGAATAATCCGGTGATCGTAAGTGCTGCTAATGGTTATGGCTTTGCTTATTCCGAGTTGCGAAATGGCATCTGCCGTCATCGCCTGATACTCTGCAGGGTATTCGATAGCTCCCGTAGCGATAATCAAAGATTGGCCTGCCATTAATCGCGGCGTCGAAGCCGCAGTGCCCAGCGTTCCCGGATTTGTGAGCGACATTGTCGTTCGCTGGAAATCCGAAATCTGAAGCTTGCCTTCGCGAGCGCGCTTCACCACATCGTCATAGGCTTCAAGAAACTGAGAGAAGCTCAGCTTATTGGCACCTTTGATATTTGGAACGAGCAGGGTTCGCGTGCCGTCTTTTTTCGTAAGATCGATGGCGATACCCAGGTTGACATTGGGACGACGCAGGCGTGACGGAGTTCCATCAACGACGTCAAAGCCGTCGTTGAGTTGAGGAAACTCATCCAACGCTCGCAGCAGTCCCCAGGCAATCAAGTGGGTGTAGGAGGCTTTGCCGCGATAGTTTTCCTGGAGATGTTTGTTGATGAGGCGTCGATTCTCATCGAGTAACTTTACGGGAATCCTTCGCTGCGAGGTGGCGGTGGGAACAGAGAGGCTGGCCTCCATGTTTTCCACTATCTTGAGTGCGGCACCACGAATAGGGATAACTTCAATGTCTTCCGCAGCGGGCGGAGTAGCTTGTTGTGGTGCCGGTTTTTTCCCCAACTTAGCCGGCGCCACGGCCTCTGCAACTGGCGCGCGCGCTCCGCCGGTCGCTGTAGCCCGATCTCTATTGCCTCCGTTGCCTCCGCTTCCCTGAGCGCGAGCGTCCCTCGGTTGCTCAACGGATGACTGTGAGTCAGGGCTGGCTGGGCTCGAAGCAGCTTCGCCGTCTCCTAACAATTCAGTGAAATAGGCCCGCCAGGATTCGTCAACCAGTTCGGGATTGCTGCGGAAACGGCTAAACAATCCCTCGACGTACGTTGCATTAGCCCCGAAGTTTTCAGCAATTACTTCAGATAAATCCGTTCTAACTGGCTGACCCAACTCTTCTCACCTCTTCTCGGAATACGATATAACGGTCATGTTGTGTGGCGTGGCTGTGACAATAGATTATCACCTTCGACCAGGCTTTGCAGCTTTCCCTACCGAGCCGAGCGCGGCAGCGCCTTTGTGTAAAACCCTCTGGTGGCAAAAGAGGAGCCTCTTGTGACCTCTCAGGTAAGGAAGGAGGGCTTGCCCCCGCTCTTTGTCGCGAAACTCCAATCAGGAAAAAATCAAGCGCCTTGATTCACCTGAGAGGTGATCAAAGTTGCGGAATTGTTTTCATGACAGAGGTAGCCACGAAGAGCGGCGTCCCCGGCGGGGCAGGGCCCGCTGGGGTGCTAATCGGCTTTGCACAAAAAGTGCTGAGCTACTAGTCCGCGTTAGCGGACGAATAAAAGTAGCCCAGCGATTTATCGCTGGGAGGCGCAAAGTTTTAACCTAGTCCGAGAAGCGGACGACTGAAAGAAGCGAATATTCAAAGTAATAACCTCAGTCGTCCGCTTCACGGACTGCAATATCATCCCGCGTGATCCCAGGAGTGAACTGCTGGGCTACTGTCATCCGTCTGCTCTCGCGGACTGGGATAGCTACTTTTTGTGCAAGTCGTGCTAATCCACCGTCCTGACCTGAGAGGTAACCAGGGGTTCCTGAGCAGTCAAAAGCGCGCGCGCTCCTTCGAATTAGCGGCTCTTAAATGTTATCTTATGCGTCCCCTTCAACCAGCTAATAATCGGAAAACCATGAAACAACAGAAAATAGTTCGAATAAAGCGTGCCTTGGTCGCGCTTCCATGCGTCGTTATAGTTGCTACTTTAAGCGCGCTGGTCTTTTCGACTTACTCGCAGGCCTCCATTCAAGGCAATCCAACAACTGCGGTGACGGTAATTCTTGTTCGTCACGCAGAAAAGAAAATCGTACCTCCCGAGAATAAAGATCCGGATATTAGCGCGGAAGGAGAGAAGCGTGCTGCGGAACTGGCCAAGATGTTTGGCGAGACGGGGATCGGCGCGATCTACGCATCACAGTACAAACGCACGCAGCAAACGGTGAAACCGCTGGCCGACAAGCTCGGCATTGCCGCTACCCAGGTCGAAGCGCAAAAGACGCCCGAGTTAGTCAAGCAGATTCGTTCACAAAAACCGGGCCAGGTGGTGCTTGTGGCAGGGCACAACAACACCGTTCCGGAACTAATTGCGGCGTTGGGTGGCCCACAGCTCCCGATCATCCCGGAAACCCAGTATGACAACCTCTTCATTCTTACGGTTAACGGCGATGGCTCGGCGAAGTTGCTTAAGTTGAAGTACGGCAGTGGCCAACCGGTGATGGGTCAGGGAATGATGGGGCCCCCGTAACAGTTTTAAGGAGTGCTGGTTTGTAGCCGGCTCTTCGACTATTCAACCAGCTCGAACATCGGTTTGTCCCGGGGTTGATGACTCTTTACGCGGCTCGGCCGCCTTCCGTGCGGTAAGCCTATGGCTTACCGGCACCAGCTTTTTTCTTCGAGGCTACGTCTCCGTACTGAAACGTACGCCATACCCATTTCCCAGAGGCGCAGCCTCATTCAAAGATCTATCTTGACGGTAAGCCATAGGCTTACCGCACGGAATGCGGCAAAGCCGCTGTCAGCCTAAGGAACGATATTGATGAAAGAATCGCAGAATAAAACGCCACCGGATTCAAAAACAAATAACCTCGGCAGGCGAACGTTTGTAAAACTTGTTCCCGCCTTGGGCGCCGCTGCTGTCATAGCTCCGCATTTTTCAACTACTTCCGCTCAAGTGCCGACTCCAACTCCAACGCCGTTGCCCTCGCCGTCTCCTTCGCCGACGCCGCTACGCGTGAACAAGGACATGCTCCGCCAGGCTGAGAAGCTTATGGGCATAGAGTTGACCGATGCGCAGGAAGCGATGGCGCTCAACAATGCCAACACCAATCTGGAAAGATACGAAACTCTACGGAAGATTGAAATCCCGTTGGATACTGAACCCGCAACACTGTTTCACCCGGCGCTGCCCGGCAAGAAGTTTAACGTCAAGGCAGCAAAATTTAGGTTGAGCAAAACCCAGGCGTTGCCGTTTACTTCGCTCGAAGACCTAGCCTTTGCCACCGTTCCCCAGCTCGCGACCCTGATTCGCACACGCAAGGTTTCTCCGGTTGAATTAACCAAAATGTACGTCGCGCGATTGAAGAAGTATGGACCAAAACTCAACTGTGTAGTGACGCTGACCGAAGACCTCGCGATGTCGCAAGCGGCCGATGCGGAGCGTGAGATTAAGGCTGGAAAATATCGCGGGCCGTTGCACGGAATACCATGGGGCGGTAAAGACCTCCTTGCCACGAAGGGAATTCGCACTACCTGGGGTGCCGAACCTTACCGCGATCAAATGATTGATTACGACGCCACGGTAATCGAACGTCTACGTAACGCGGGTGCGGTGCTGGTCGCTAAACTTTCCATGGGCGCTTTGGCGCAAGGCGGCCGGTGGTTCGCCGGTATGACACGAAACCCGTGGCAGGTGGATGAAGACAGGGTCGGGTCCAGCGGCTCTTCGGCGGGGCCGGCATCGGCCACAGCGGCGGGGCTGGTCGGCTTTTCGATCGGCACAGAAACATTGGGTTCGATTGTGTCGCCATCGTCGCGTTGCGGCGTTGTCGGGTTGAGACCGACATATGGCCGCGTCAGTCGTTATGGCGCGATGGGTTTGAGTTGGACCATGGACAAGATTGGTCCTATTTGTCGCGGAGTGGAAGATTGCGCGGCGGCGCTGGATGCGATCTATGGACCTGACGGTCGAGATCTGACCGTGGGCGACGTGCCATTCACATGGGAACCGAGCACTCCACTCAGCAAAATGAGAATCGGTTACCTAAAGAATGAATTTGACCAGCAAACGGATCCGGAACGAAAGACTATCTACCAGCAGGCGCTCGACGCTTTGAAGGCTGCCGGCGCCAACCTACAGCCGATTGAGTTGCCCAGGTTTTCCGTTGCCGCCTTACGGATCATCCTGGTTGCCGAGGCCGCCACAGCGTTTGACGACATCACACGCAGCGGCGCCATCAACCAACTCTCCGGGCAGGAACCGGGTGATTGGCCCAACACGTTTCGTAGCTCACGATTCATTCCCGCAGTGGAATATATCCGCGCGCAGCGGGCGCGAACGTTGTTAATGCACCACATGGACGAGCTGATGTCGAAATGGGATGTGTTTGTTTCGCCGGCGCCCGGAAGCGCCAGCCTGTTGGTTACTAACCTAACGGGCCATCCGGCAGTTTGTGTTCCGTGCGGTTTTCCTAAAGGCCTGCCGCAGTCAATCATGTTTACGGGCGGACTTTATGACGAAAGCGCGCCGCTGCGAGTTGCACTGGCATTCGAACGGGCAACAAACTGGCATACGATGCATCCTAAAATGGATTGGGTTTAGCAGGATGCGGTTATACTCGCTTCTGCCATGTGCATGTTTAGGGGCGATTGATGAAGAAGCTTGGCTGGGATAAGTTTGAATGGGATTCCGAAAACAAGAAGAATGGAAACGTCCAGCATCTGCGTGATCACGGTATTGAACCCCAGGAGGCCGAAGAGTGCTTTTTCCATGATTACGTTTTCGCAAGTGATGAGCGTCGCTTTGATGACGTTTATCTCCTGGAAGGAAAGACCGATCGGGGCCGCAAGTTGCTGCTAGTTCTTCAAGACAAAGGCAATGGCCTGGCCCGAGTTTTCACCAGATGGGAGCTTAAGTCACGGAGGAAGAAGGAAAGGAAATGAAGAGAGAATTTGCTAAGCTCTCAAGGGTGGAGCAAGAAAAGGTAGAGTTGGAATACCACCGAATGCAGCCGGAGGAATTTAACAAGCTCATGGCTGGAGCGAAGCCGCATAGTCCGGATGTCATTCGTCTACCGCAGCGTCTGGTCGAGACCTTAAAAAGCGTGGCAAAGACGGAGGGTGAACCTGAGTATAAGACCATGGTGAGAAGGTGGGTTGAAGAACGTTTGCGACAAGAAACGAAGCTAGCGCCTAAATCGTCTAAGAGATCTTTCGCAAAGAAGGCAGCCTTGAGACGACAAGTCACCAAGTGATAACAGAGCCCGGAGTCTAAATGGCTATTTTGTCCACCGAAGCGCGGACATCAGGATGTTCCCGATTTCCAGCGTGCCGTCACAACAGGCCTTCACCTCCAGCCGATGAGGCTTCCACGGAACACCGCTCACTACCCATCACCCGAGTTTATTGCTACTCACAACAGGATGTTCCAGCTTGAGAGATTTCTACAAAACGAGTTCTAACGACCGTATTTGTCGCGGTTAGTTTTAAGAGTCTCCCAAACGTAGACCGCCTCTTGAAGCCGGAGCCAGAACTCAGAACTCGTGGCGAACACGGGAGCCAGCCTGTGAGCAAGATCAGGATTTACAGGACGACGCTCATGCACAAGATCACTAACAGTACGGCGCGACACGCCAAGTCGAGTTGCGAGCTCGGATTGGGTTAGTCCCGCAGAAGGGAGCGTTTCCTCTCGCAAGAGCTCTCCGGGATGTGTCGGCCGTCTGGGCTTGTTTCTCATAATTCGCCAAATGTACCGGGAACCGTTTCTAATGTTTCTCCGTGATCCTTCTGGTTGTGACTTTCAGTATCCAATCCGAAATGGTCTTCAAAGCGATCGGTGAAATCGTCTCTTCTATCTCGCCGTACTCAGTCAGCATGCCCGTCCGACTGGTCTGAAACAGATGGTTAAGCTGGGGCAGAAGGACGATTGAAAAACCCTTGTTCCCGCCTTCCTTCAGGGCCGCCGCAATCCCATCCAGATTCTCTTTGGGTGCGGTCTGTAAATCCTTTTCACCGTTGAGGGCTAATACCGGAATCTGTACTTTCCTGAGCGTCACTCGCGGATCGTATCTCAGGAAAAAACGAAACCAGTCGAACAAATAGAACTGCTTAAGCTGGGTGTCGATCGTAGTCAGAATCTGGCTAAGGCCTTTTCTTTCCACTTCAGTCATGGCAGCCGTTTTAGCCGCGAGTGTTTCACGGATTTCCCTTTCGGTTGCGACACTGTCACCCTTTTTCTTCAGGATCGCGAATACTGCATCGAACAGGTCGAGCGTTAGTCTTATCCCTTCATCTTCCGCCCCCTGCGCCTTTAAGAGTAGTCGAGTCTGGGCCTGGATGACCTCGTCACCCGGTAGCCCAGTCCCTGCCATCATTACGATATACGAAACATCTTTGGACCTGATGGCGGCCATCGGCGCGATCATGCCCCCCTCGCTATGCCCGATCAGGCCAATCTCCCGGGGATCGACCTCCTTGCGGTTTTTGAGGAACTCTACGCCTGCCAGCACATCTCCCGCGAAGTTTTCGCTGGTGGCCGTGGGTGAGCCCGGAGAGGATCCGCCCATGCCGCGGTCGTCCACCCTAAGTACGGCAATGCCGAGTCGGGTGAGGTGGTCGGCTAACACCAGGAAGGGGCGGTGCCCGAAAGTGGTCTCGTTTCGATCCTGTGATCCGGAACCTGTGATGAGCACAACGGCGGGGAATGGTCCTTTACTCTGTGGCAATGTCAACGTGCCTGCCAATTTCACCGCATCGATCTTGTTCTCATAGCTGACTTCTTCTTCGATGTAGGGATATGGCTTCTGCGGATCCTGAGGACGACCCAGCGTGGGAGCCTTATCCGTTCGCTTGAATGTTACCGGCAACGCGGTTGGTCCCTGTTTGAGCTGGCCAAATATTTCTGAAGCGTCATTGTTCAACATCCCTTCGTAAGTACCAAGTTTCGAAGCTTCAAAGTGCACCAGTTTTCCCTCGACAGTGATTACTTCTATCGGTAAATCACTGGCGCCCTGGTCAGGAACATCCAACCGAGCAGTCAGGGCGCCGCCAGAATCCTGGAGGATCCTAAGGATTATCCGAATCTTGAGGCCCGAAACCTCAACAACTCCCACCCATATGCCAGCCATCGTTTTTTGAGCCGGGACGCTCGGCGTCGAGACTGGAGAAGGACTACTCCTCGGCTGCTGCGCCTGACCTACATAGATTGCAGGACCGGTTACGAGAAACAGAATCATCGCGAGTGTGCCGCCGATGCGCTTAATCCAATTCATCTCTTGCACTTCATTTCTCCTCTGGTCTTATCTCTAATTCTGTTGGCGACGTAGTCCCCAGGTCGCTGCGAAAAACGCAACGACAGTACAAGCTAAGACCACAGCCAACTGTCCCCATATCCGAGCGGAAGCAGTTCCGGCCAACGACAACTTTAGCGCTTCAACAAAATAGTGGGTTGGAATCAAACGTAAACCTTTCTCCAGGATCGCCGGCAGACGAAGCGAGGGGAAGCTTGGCGTCAGCAGCACAAACAGGACAAGGCTGGCCCATGTGTTCACCTGCATTGTGTTTTGAAAAAGGCTTCCCATAAACAAACCTATTGCGACAACGAAAAGTAATCCTAATAAAACAGTCAGAAACGTCAGCGGCCAGTTGCGTATCAGCTTGTAATTGATAGCCAACAAGACTCCCGTAATCAGCAGGCTATAGACCACACCAGTTAAAGCTTTGCCCGCTATAACCTCGGTCAGACTTGCAGGTGATGTTAATAAGAAATCCAGAGTGCGCTTTTCTTTCTCTTCCACCAGCAGCAAGGGCACTACCAGCGCCCCGGTCATGGTGAAGGTCAATAACAAGAGCAACGGTAGAAGCATTTGGTTGAGGTTAAGTCCAACAGGGGTTTGAGCACTCGCTTCTTTGGCGGCATCAGTCCAAATCAGTCGAGCTGGAGCTGGCTGTTTCACCAAAGATAGGACCTGCTGTTCCAACAACTGCCTCAACATAGCTTGTTCAATGCTACTCTTCTTGTTGTTGATGTAGATGGCAAGCTCAGGCTGTTTTCCCGCGGCTACGTCTGCATCGAAGTTGGTGGGTATGGCCAGCCCTCCGACTGCTTTAGAATTCTCAACTTCACGTGCTACTCCCTCAGCCGAATCAGCTTCGACCAGTTTTATCTGAGGCGAAGTGCTCAATTCAGAAACCAAGCGTGAGTTACCAGGGTCATGCACCACTATGGTCAAATTGTTCAGGTTATTGATACCAGGCAGCATGACACGCAAGAGAATTGCTACGAACAGAGGCGTCAGTAAGGCAACGAGGAGATAACGATTCCTTACTGCATCCACAATATCTTTCCACGCTATAGCCGCGACGACCCTCGAGTTCATTCGGACAGCCTCCTTCCGGTTATCTGAATGAATACTTCCTCAAGTGTGGCCTCGGCTGAATGCAACGTTCGGATTTGGCCCGAAGATACCAGTTTCTCTAGTTGCTCTCCGGCATCCTGATCATCCAGAGGGATGGTTAGGCTCCGGCCATCGCTAAGTCTTACCTCCAGACAGTTTTGGCCGTGGGCCACTTTCAGACTGTCCGGTGTATCCAGGGCGACAATCCGTCCCTCGCTTATGAAGGCTACTCGACCACAAAGCTGGTCTGCTTCCTCCATGTAGTGGGTAGTGAGGAAGACAGTTACTCCCTGGCGAGAAAGTTCCAGGACCAGACGACGAATGTCACGTCCGACTACGGGATCTAACCCACTGGTCGGTTCGTCAAGGAAAATTATCTGTGGACGATGAAGTAGTGCGCGAGCAATAAGCAGCCGCTGCTTCATGCCATTGGAATAATGCCGAACGTTGTCTTTGGCGCGATCGAGCAGTCCGACTTGATCCAATGCCTCGTCAACCCGTCGATTGTCCGTGCCGTAAAGTCGCGCGGCAAAAGCCAGATTCTCTCTGCCGGACATACGTTCGTAGAGATTTTGGTTCTCGGAAACAACTCCGATGAGCGGTTTGAGGCGTCGCTGCTCCGTGATCACGTCACAACCGGCGACTCGTGCGTGCCCTGCGGTGGGCCGCAACTGGCCTGTTAACATCCGGATGGTAGTTGTTTTGCCGGCTCCGTTATGGCCTAAGAAGCCGAATATCTCACCTGCTTCAACTGTGAAGGAGATGTTGTCCACAGCTCGCAAGGTGTTGAAAGTGCGAGAGAGTCCCGCAACTTCGATTGCGCTCATCCATAACCCCAAGCTAGTCCTCGCGCGGATTTAGATCCCAACGAGGCTTTCTGCCGCGAGACTGCTTCTTAGGTACGCGTAGGGTGAGACTTTGGTTGCGCTAAGTTCGAATTAAGGTGAGCGTTTCTGGGACCCTGGTGGGACTGAGCATCATCACACCATCAAGGAAGATACCCCGATAGGAGTCGCGGCAGATCCAGCACAAGGGCAATCGAACCATCACCCAGTTCAGTAGCCCCGGCGATTCCGTACCAGCGTCCAGCATGGCGGCCCAGACCTCGCACTAAAATCTTCTCTGTGCCCCCAATCCCATCGACAACAATTCCTACGCGCCTGGTACTGATCGTTCCGCCTTGTTCATCTGCAATATTGCAAATAATCAGGTGGGCTTGATGCGTTGAACTATGTTTCAACTCAGGCGTCTTGCTTGCGTCGGACCGCAAACTAACAGTTTGCTTTACATAAGACTGGCCCAGGAGGTCACGCATCGAGACCTCTGGCAACTGTTCCGAGTTAGATGTGCCAGTCCTGGCACCAGAATCCACAGTCTCATCACTAGTGATTATTTGACTTGCGGCGATACAGTAGCGATTTCCACCGGAGACCACGACCCTCGCCTCCATCAGACCAAATGTGACCGGCAAACGAATCTCAAACGTTGTTCCAACGCCGGGTTTGCTCGAGACGCGAAGTTCGCCGCCCGACTGCTCGATAACGGTTTCAACTACATCCAAACCAACACCACGCCCCGAAAGATCGGAGACAGAATCGACCGTAGTAAATCCCGGTCGAAAGATCAGCCGCAGGCTTCTTTCAAAATCAAGGTCCGTTTCGGATTCATGAATACCCAGCCTTTTTGCTGCTGCTGAGATGAGATCCGGGTTGATTCCGCGACCGTCGTCACTGACTTTCACCCGCGATCGACCGCCATCATTGATCGCTTCGATGCGGATCGTTCCGCGCCTGTTCTTACCTGCATGCGCGCGCGTGTCAGCGTCTTCGATCCCATGGTCTACGGCGTTGCGGATCAGATGAATCAGAGGATCGCCTAGCGCATCGGCGAGAAGCTTATCAAGTTGCAGATCGCTTCCAGTAACTTCGAAATTAACTTCTTTACCGGCCACCCGCGCCGCCGCCTTACCGGCCCGCGCCGTCCGCTGGAGCGTTGGCCCTAACGAGACCATTCGCAGGTTGATCAGCTCATCTTCTACGCCGAGAAAAGAAGCTTTGATTTCATCGTTGAGCCTCGCCATTTCTTCTTTTGGAACCTTCGCTTTGGCGTTTGTTGCCGCATCCAGAGCGTGTGAAGTCTTGCGGAAGAGTTGGTGTGTAGAGGAAATAAGGCGATCCAGAGTGTCCAGGTCTGTCCGAACAAAGTTAGCGAGAGATGAAACCGATGGACTTACGGAGGAGGACTGTTCTTCAGATTTCGGGGAATCCGGAGTGCCGACGCTTTCTAATGGCTTCAGAACAACATCGAGGAATTCGCCCAGATTCGCCTCCAAATTCCTGACGTCGACACTGCTGGCATAGAGCAGTCGAAAGTTGATCTTGTCCGGATGTGAATCGTCGACCGCTGGCGAAGTTGTGATCACTTCACCCCACTTGGCGAGCTTCTCTTTTACACGGACGAATTCCTCGGCAAAGCGTGCAATGTCAAAGCTGGCTGAGATTGTGAACAATGAGCCGCCTTCTCTGACAGCGCTCGCTAATTGATACCTCTCGGCTTGTGTCAACGCTTGAGATAGCTCCAAAGGAATCCGCTCGATAATCGCTTCGTCATCGTCATTCGAACCGCGCACAGCTCCGTGCGTCGCAGCTTGAAGGCGTTCGAAAAGGTCCCTGCGTGGGGGCTCAACGATTCCGGAGGCGGCTAGTCTGAGGCTTTCAGACAACGCATCAGTAGCGCTTTCACATGTATCCAGCACCGCTTCAGCGAGATCAATTCGACCGGCTCGAGCAGCGTCAAGCAGATTTTCAAACGCATGGGCGATTTGACTCAGAACCTGCAATCCACCCGTAGCGGCCAGGCCTTTCACGCTGTGAATTCGACGGAAGACACGGTCGATCAACTCGCGACGCACGCGGCCTTCTGATCCAGCGCCACGTAGCGCGTCCAAATCGACATAAATCTGTTCGACAAGTCCTTCGATCTCAACCAGGAATTCTTTCTGAGCTTGGTCCACGGAGGAATAGTAAATGGTGAATGGTGAATGGTAAATGGAAATGACTCTGGTTCGTGTTCTTTCGTGTGTCTTGGTGGATCGCTTGCCGGTTTGAACAAGGCACGATCCACTGACCGACACGAACCAGCACTAACTCAGCCCCGGAAATCTCCAAAGGACGTCAGGCAGACGCCGAGTGGCCGTCTGAGGACTCTTCAGAATCTGTTTCCGCTTCGGACTCGATTTCGGTTTCAGTGGTGTCCACGTTTAGCTGAGGTTGCTGCTCATCCAGGTCACGTTTGATGGCGTCCAGGATTCCGTTGATGAACTGAGTAGCTTCGTAGGTGGAAAAACGGCGTGCTATTTCCAGAGCTTCGTTGATGGCGACCGTGCGCGGGGTGGGCTCGTAAAGAAACTCGTAAACTGCGAGACGGAGAATGTTGCGATCCACAATCGCCATGCGGGGGATGCGCCAGTGCTCCGCGCGCGAACGAATGCGTTCATCCAGCGCGTCAAGGTGCGCAAGCGTGCCCGCAGCGAGGCGCGACGCAAATTCACGCGCAGCCTCTTCTGTGTCAGCGTCGCCAAGCTCCGCCCAGTAAGTTCTCAGAACTTCATCCTGGGAAGTAGCAGCGACATCAGCCGCAAAGAGCATTTGCAAGGCGCACTCACGCGCCTTACGTCGCGAACCCATAATATTTCAAAGATGAATTATGAATGATGAATGATGAGGAAGAGCTTCTTCTCATCGTTCATCGTTCATCGTTCATCGTTCTCCAGAGACTTCCTTGTAAAGATTCACCAACTCGACCGCCGTCGTCGCGGCTTCAAAACCCTTGTTCCCCAGTTTCACGCCCGCGCGTTCTAAGGCCTGGTCCATATTGTCTGCCGTAATAACCCCAAAAACTACAGGCACTCCCGTCTGCAAGCCTGCCTCACCGATACCTCTGGTTACCTCACTCGAGATGTAATCGAAATGCGGAGTTTGTCCACGTATGATTGTACCGACACAGATGACCGCATCAAACTTTTCCGACTCCGCCAGTCGCAGCGCCAGCAAAGGAATCTCGAACGATCCGGGAACCCGATAAACTTCAACCTGCTTCTCGTCCGCCCCCAGTCGCTCGAGAGCGTCAAGCGCTCCTTCCACCAGGCGGGAGCTGATGAAGTCGTTCCAACGACTAGCGACTATCGCAAAACGGAACCCCTGACCGTTAAGATTTCCTTCGTGAACGATTGGTTGCAAGAACTTATGACTCCGTTCCGAAGCGGATTACCAAGACATTTCCGAGTATAGGTGAAGCATTTCAGAGCGGCAAGTTAGGTGTTTGTAGGCCCGGCATTCCTGCCTGTCCATCATTCGTGTTATTTCGTGACCTTTCGTGGATCGTCTTTGTCTCGTACCGGTGAACGGTCCACGAAGATACACGAAACAAGACTAAACCAGCTTGGCGATGTGATGGGTTCCCATCCTCCAATGACAAAAAGGACTGAGAATCACAAATGGAAAATCGCATTAAAATTATAAAGATAAGATGCGAGAGATAGACAGACAGGAATTTCTGTCCTACTTACCTTTGAAGACCGGCTTACGCTTTTCCAGGAATGCGCGTGTGCCTTCTCTCATGTCGTCAGTTGCAAACAGCCGAGCGAAGAGTTGTGCCTCGAGATCCAAAGCCTTTTCCAACTGCATGTCGGCACCACGCGTAACTGCCTCGAGACAGGAGCGAATGGCGAGGGGGGCTAGTTGGGCTATTTCGTGTACCAGCTTTTCTGCTTCTGGTAACAGCGCCTCCACGGGGACCGCGCGGTTAATGAGACCTATTCTTAGAGCTTCCTCGGCTTTGACTGTTCTTGCTGTCAGCATCATCTCAAGCGCGCGCCCACGGCCGATTTCGCGAGTCAGGCGTTGCGTGCCACCGTATCCGGGAATAATGCCGAGCTTGGTTTCAGGCAAACTAAATGAGGCGTTTGAAGTAGCAATGCGAAGGTGACATGCAAGCGCCAATTCGCAGCCGGCGCCGGCGGCAATGCCATTCACTGCTGCAATCACTGGAATATATGAATTCTCGACCTGATTGCAAAACGCCTGTCCGAGATTAGCGACGCTGCGAGCTTCGGCGGAGGTTACATTTATTAGCTCGGCCAGGTCGGTACCAGCTGAGAAAGCCCGGTCACCTGCGCCAGTCAGAATGATGGCGCGTAACTCCGAATCATCCGCTGTTCTCCTGAACACTTCGGCCAACTCAAGAAGCATCTCCCGCGAAACCGCGTTCAGCTTCTCGGGACGGTTAATGCGAACTATCGCAAACGATTCGCGTCGCTCATAGTTGACTAGTGGATTCATGATTTTGTACGTAGGACAGGCATTTGTTGTATGTCTTTGGCAAGCTCAGGGTGTAGTGGGTCAGTTTCGAGTTATTGGGGCCGTTATTTTACAGAACCGAGCGCGGTAGCGCCGGATGCCAGAGGTCACTTCGTTGATAACAGGAGACAATAGGATTATCGATTAATAGGGAGTTGCCTCTGGCATCCGGCGCTACCGCGCTCGGTTCTTTACAGCGACGGCCTCGCTAAGTCCCAACTGACCGCTCCGCTACACCAGATTCATTGGCGTCGGATTTTTCGGATCTTTGGTGTAGTCATAAAACCCTCGACCTGACTTTCTTCCATATAATCCCGCTAAAACCATTCGTTTCAACAAGGGTGGCGGAGCAAATCGCTTCTCCCGAAACTCATTGAACATGATCTCGGCAATGTAGTAAGTGGTATCCAGACCGACAAAGTCGCCGAGCGTAAATGGTCCCATGGGATACCCGAGACCCAGCTTCATTGAAGTGTCAATATCCACAATTGAACCGACGCCTTCTTCCAGGGCTCGAATCGCGTCCAGCATGTAAGGCACGAGCAGCCGGTTAACGATGAATCCCGACTTATCCCCAGCGCGCACCGGCACCTTCCCAAGCTGTTTGGCAAATTCGATCGCCTGTTCGTAGATTGCCTCATCAGTCAGGATGGTTCTGACAACTTCGACCAACTTCATGATTGGTACAGGATTGAAGAAGTGGAGACCGATAAAACGCTTCTGGCGTTCTGGCGACGTGGCGGTCATCATCTCCGTGATCGAGATTGATGACGTGTTTGAGGCGAAGATGGTTTCCGGCTTACAGATACGATCGAGCTCCGCGTAGGTCTTTCGCTTCTCTTCAATGTTTTCAATGATGGCCTCGATCACAATGTCGCATTCAGCCAGGTCTGTAAACGAGGTGGTGCCGCTCAAACGTCCGCGCGCGGCGGCCTGCTGCTCGGCCGTAATGGTCCCTTTTTCAGCGAACCTACCAAGCGACTTCTCGATCCCGGAGAATCCTTTCTGAAGAAACTCGTCCGAGACTTCCTTGACTACCGTCTCAAACCCTGAGCTGGCCGCTGTCTGAGCGATACCTGAGCCCATCAAACCGCAACCTAGTACTCCCACCTTTTTTATCTCCATCGCTTCTGTCTCTCCTCATTTATGTGAAGCAAACTGTTAGTTTGCCTTGCGTGGCAATCAAACACTGACGGTTTCCAAACAAAACATTCTGTTTCGGCACTATCAACAAAGCCAAAAAGCACGTCGACGAAGCATCGCAAACTAACAGTTTGCTTTACGCTCATCTTGGCGACGCCTCAATTACTTCAATGCCACCGTGATTTCTACCATTGGTTTTCAACCACGCATCGTACTCCTTTTTCCAGGCTGAAAAACCGTCACGCAGGGCGTTATGCTTTTCCTGAACGCTCTTCGCATCAAGCTTGGCAGAAACGCCAGTAGGCACGCCGAGCGTCTTAACCTCAATCAACAATGCCTTTAGCTTTTCTTTTAACTCGTCTGATTCTGGGTCGAGATGTGGGGCTGCGTCCAGTGCTTTCACTGCATTGTCGAGGTTCGTAAAATCGCCATCTTTGAGCCCCAAATAAAACGCGTCCTGAGCTTCACTGATCGGCTGCACATACGAAAGATATCGCGCAATCTGTTCCCTTTGAAGCTGGACAGTCTGCCGAAGCACTGAGGCCGGCGGTGGATTCCGGTACGCCAAAAAAAAGCTGATCGCTACCAAACCGATACAGGTAGCCTGAAGTACTTGCCACGCCCTTGTAACGCCGGATCGCTCGCCGGGTCGGCGGTAATCCACCGCCAGCGCGAGTATTGAGCCGGAGATCAAACCGCCCAGGTGCGCAGCATTGTCAATAAAACCTCTGCCCAGATATCCAATGAACAGATTGATCAGAATAATCGGCAACATGCCTGTGCCGAACGCGCGTTTGAATCCTTCAGGCAACTCATGACGAAATTTGAGGCCGAAAACAAACAATACTCCTACCAGGCCAAATAGCGCTCCGGAAGCGCCGGCAGAAGGAACGTCAATCGCCTTAAACAGAAACCGCCCGATTGGACCAACCGCTGCGTCCGGTCTCACAGTTAGATAACTGGCGACTACCCCTGCGATACCAGTTACCACCCAGAACACGACAAACTTAGCCGAGCCATACAGCTTTTCAACGTAGGGTCCAACCATCCACAGGCTGTACATGTTCACCAGCAGATGCGGGAGATTAACATGCACGAACATCGGGGTGATGAATCGCCACCATTGGTGATGAACGGAGATGAGGCCGTTGAGCTTTGCCCCATACGCTAAAAGCACATCCTCAGGGAATTCCCAAAGGGCCGGAGACGTGAGTCCGCTTGATTGCCACATCAAGATGAACACAAATAGATTAGCCACGAGCATAATTATGGTGAACTTATGCGGCCGATCCAGGATAGCGCGCGCAAATCGCATCGTCTCGCCGTCGACAACTGAACGCGGCTTCCGGCTGCCAGACGCGCTGTTAACTGCGGCTCCACAGACTGCGCATTGTGCTTCGCCGCCTCCCACGATGGCGCCACAGTTGCGACAAATTGTTGGCCGATTGCTGCCGGAGTTATTTGGTGAGTGGTCGGTCAAAACTCGAAAAAGGACTCCACACTAACAAGCGTGATGCCTTCGGATTGCGAAAAGCATCACGCCCAAAGTTTCTGATAGCGACTATCGACTCTAGGGAAACTGAAGTTGCGGGAAGATATCGGCGACAATTACGAGTGGCTCATATCCTCAAGCAGACTAACCAGGTCGTCGGCGTGTTCCTCTTCCATTGCCAGAATTCCTTCCAGCATGCGACGCGAAGTCGGATCATCGTTCCCGAAGTACTTGATCATCTCGCGGTAACTGTCGATGGCGATCCGCTCCGCGACCAGGTCCTCCTTGATCATGTCGACGAGCGTATCGCCCTCGACATACTCAGCATGACTCTTGGTCAGTAAGCCCTGCGGATTGAAGTCAGGCTCACCATTTAGCTGGACGATGCGTGCAGCAATCTGATCAGCATGGGCCTGTTCTTCATTTGAATGCTGGAGAAACTCGGCAGCCACACTTTCCGCATGGATTCCCGAAGCCATGAAGTAATGTCGCCGATATCGGAGCACGCAGACCAACTCAGTGGCCAACGCTTCATTCAGAAGTTTGACTGCTGTCTCCCGGTCGCCTTTGTAACCTTCGGTTACCGCGCCATCTTCAATGTGCCGTCGGGCGCGCTCGCGTAGGGTTTTGATGTCGGTAAGAAACGGTTTGTCGGGCACGGCTTGTGCTCCTGGTTGGTCAGCCACGGCTTTCACTCCTGTAACTAAATTAGGGGAATTCTGATGTTACTCGCGTCCAGCATGAGGAGCAAGCGACGTAAAGCAAACTGTTAGTTTGCTTTTGATGAGACTCCAGGCTCTCTAAGCCCACCTGCCAAAGCAAACTAACAGTTTGCTTTACATCGTTAGCTTGCCCTGAAGCTTGATTTCGCTCGTGGCGGTTGAGTCATTTGTAACCTCCACAGGCACACGCCAGACTAGCGTCTTGATCAAGCACGTACCAGTGTTGTCCTCGCGGCAGTAGAAGAGCGTTGCCTGGACCCGAAGTTCAGCAGGCCCTGCTTCTAACGTTCTAAAGGGAATGCTTATGGGAAGTCGCAGGTCCTTAGACGAGAACGTCAGGACCTTATCGCGCCATGGCTGCATCCCTCCAGGGTCCGTTTGGTTCAAAGCCATCTGTCCCGCACCTACCTCAATTGACACCCTATAACGCTGCGGCGCCGCCGGGTTGAGATGGTAGCCCGCAGGTAACGCTGCGTGTATGACCAGCGTGCCATTGCTTCCGGCTTTAACACGCTGTACGGCGGTTTTGATTTCCGTGGCATTCGGTGCTGCGTCATTGTTTGACGCTTCGCCGGCTGCCACCGGCGGCTCGAGTCCTTTGATCCTTAGTGTAGAGGTCGTAAGTGTAGAGGTCGTATTAGTGGTTAGATCTACTACTCGGACCGCGTGATTGTTGGTGTCGGCAATGTACATCCGGCCTTTTGCGATGCTCAGTCCGCCGGGTTCATAGAACGAGGTTGAGGCGCCATCCGCTTGTCCGGGCTTGCGGGTTCCAAGCAGAGTCTTCACCGACCGCTGCTTTACGTTGAGCTCTTTGATCTTGTGGTTATAGGTGTCGGAGATGAATACCTTGTCGCCCTGGGCAAACACGCCAAGCGGGTGTTGCAATCGCACATCATCACCTTGGCCGTCCGCGTCGCCGAATTCGAATAGATCGCCACCGACGAGTGTCTGAACCGTGCCGCTCACCGTGTCAATCTCCCTGATGATGTTTGATTCAGAGTCGGCTATGTAGAGCTTCTCGCCTGCGGAAGTAATGCCAGAAGGCTGGGCGAATCCAGCCTCAAGCAGCGTGCCGTCTTTTCGCGCTTCGCGTCCTGAACCGGCAAAGGTAGACATTTCCTGTTTGTCGAGATCCATTTTCCAGATCTGATGAGGCCCTGCCATTGCGATGTACAGGGTTCGATTGACCAGTTCCAAGTCCCACGGCGAGCTCAAGTCGATCGTCCGCGCAGGCCCTTGACGGAAATACGCGCTCATTTGCTTTCCTGTTCCGGCCACGGTTTTGACTGTTTTCGCTTTGAGGTCCACCTGCCGAATCAAGTGATTTGCAGTGTCGGCCACGTAGAGATTGTCGCCGTCCAGCGCCATGCCCTGCGGCCGGTAAAAGCTCGCTTTGTTGAATGGCCCATCGACCGATCCATGTTGACCGGTGCCGATGGTCTCAAGCAGAGTGCCATCAAGTCGGGTAATAACGATGCGATTGTGATTTGAATCAGCGATGAAGAGGCGATCGCCATTCGCGTCTGCAAAGACTTTGCCGGGGAACGCAAGGGGCATATCGCCCACCTTGGCGCGCTCGAGCGAGAGTTTCAACGGCTCTTCGTTCAGTTCACCACGCTTCCGAAACTCGTCGATCGACTTCGATACCGCTGCATCAATGACATCGTAGTTTCCTTCACCTGATACGGAGCCAATCACATAACCTGCGGGATCGATCAGAACCTGAGTAGGCCACGCTCGTACGCTGTAGCTTTGCCAGACCTTGAAGTCGGCATCGTTGTAGACCGGATGCTCCAACTCATAGCGCAAAATGATGCGCCGGATGTTCTCGGTCTCCTTTTCGTTTTCAAACTTTGCGGAGTGAACCCCAATAACCACTAACTGGTTTGGGTATTTGGCTTCCAGGCGCTTGAGATCGGGAATGATGTGCACGCAGTTGATGCATCCATAAGTCCAGAAATCCAGCAACACAACTTTGCCTTTGAGGGCAGCGAGCGTAAGCGGCTTGTCAGTGTTGAGCCAGCCGCGGCCCCCGGTTAGTTCGGGGGCGCGCACGCGAACATTTTGCTGGGACGACATGGTTGAACCTTTCGTAGTTTTTGCGATAGCCATGTCCGGATGAGCTAACCACATCGCCATTAGCGAACCGGCGAGGGCTGCCATCAAGGAAACACTTGCTCGTCGCCAGATGGTATATCTCACGCTAACTCCCATTTCTTGATATTACGTATTCGCGACGATTTGGTTTCGGGACTTACGGGGCAGTAGCCCGATCGCAAGGAAGGGCGAATTCATACGATGTGGACGCTCCTCTAACGGTCGGGCTACTGCCCCGCCAGCGTTGATTAATCGTGACTGTGTGACGTCACCGGCTCTCCATCCTTGTTTTCAAAAACCTGGTCCAGGCGATCAACTGCGCGTCGCAGGTGTGGAATGGTAATGGAGCCTCCAACCACCAGTGCGACGTTGAAGGCATCCATAAACTCAGGCCTGGTCACGCCGGCAACTACACTCTGTTTGATGTGGTACGTAATGCAATCGTCACAGCGAAGTACTATTGAAGCGACTAACCCCAGAAGCTCTTTGGTGCGTTTGTCCAGTGCTCCATCCTCGTAAGCCTGTGTGTCCAGGGCAAAGAAGCGCTTGATGCCCAGATGGTTGCTGCCGAGAAGTTTTTCGTTCATATCTGCCCGGTACTGATCGAATTCATCCATTGATGGCCCGTCTCCCTTAGTGCTCTCCGTCCAGGAGCAACTAGTTTTGGTTTGATGAGCCAATTCTAACTTCACATACAAAAAGTCGCCAGAAAGGCGTAACGAACCCCCCTTGCACGTCTGTTCGCTTTTGGGCGTAAATCAAAAGCGATCCACGAAGTGCCGCGAAATATCACTAAGACATTTTCCTGTTCGTTCGGGTTTCGTGGATCGATGGTTTTCAACGTAGGATGCAGGAATCGATTACGCTAGAATGCCGATGGCGGCTGAAAACTGGTCCATGATAGACGAACCAAACAATAACTCCAGCGCGATTGACACCCAGGAAGCGTTTCGAGAGTTGCGCTTGTTCACCGTAGGCTCCGTGCAGTTTGGCATTTTTGAAGATGAGATCGCTGCGATTGCAGAGTGGCGCGACCCGGTTCCGCTTCCGCATGCTCCAGAATCGGTCATTGGGGTGGTAGGAATTCATGGCCGCATGTTAACCGTGCTCGATCTCGCGAGGATAAACGTCCGAGATCCCGTCACCGAGAAATTGTGCGATCCCAACGGACAGCGCCAAATCCTCGCACTCCGAGGTGATGAGCAACTTGCGCTTGCAGTTGATGCTCTAGGCGAGAAAGTCGACATCCCGGAGCATGCGCTCAAGAACAAGTCAGAGACTCGCCGATTAGTTTTCGGGGCCTTCACACACGGTGAAACAGAGATACGAGTTATTAACGTGAAGGAGCTTTTCCCCAATGCAATTCACGGACGCGAACGCCGTCGCCGCCGTTTTTAATCCCACGTGAGAATTAACCTGGCTCGGACGATGTGAAAACATTTGCTGAGTGTTAGAATTCAACACACTTGAATTCTCGTTATAGATAGGCGCCTTCCCCTTGTTATTTTTCGTAAACAGCCAGCTTTGCTAATGCAGGATCAAGCCTTCACAATTCTTGAATACCCGGAGTTGCGCGCTTTGATTAGGCGCGGAGCTCAAACGCCAATGGGACGGGTGCGGGTCGACGCGCTACGGCCGTTGGGAACTTTTGCCGAACTTCGCATACAACTAGCAGCACTAGCAGAAGCGGTGGCACTGCGAAAGCGCGGCGCAGCCTGGACGTTTAGTGAGCTTGGCGATCCTTCGGCGAAAATTGCGTTGTTACGAGTGGACGGCACGATGCTCGACGCCACCGCAATTCTCGAGTTGAAGGCGTTGTCCGAGCAAGCGATGTCTGCTCGCTCATCGATTCTCGCCGAACGTGATCAGGCACCTGTGCTATGGACCTTTGTCGGGAGCCTGCCCCCTGAGCTCAATCGTCTAATCGCGCGCATTGCCAACAAGATTCTGCCGAACGGGGAGATAGATGATCGCGCGAGTCCGGAGCTCGCGCGCATTCGACACGACATTACCAGACTCCGCTCGCGCATTACTCGGACACTTGAAAGCCTGATGCGCAAGTCGGGAGAAGCAATCCAGGATGAGCTGGTCACGATCCGCAATGATCGCTTTGTTATTCCTGTGAAATCGGACCATCGAGCACGTGTCAACGGAGTCGCGCATGGTTATTCCTCATCAGGTGCGACAGCTTTTGTCGAGCCGCTTGAGACAATCGAGGCAAACAATGAGTTGCAGACGCTGCATGAAGCGGAGGCGCGGGAAATCGCGAGAATCCTGTTTAGCCTGACGGAAGACCTTCGAATGCAGCTGCCGGCGATTGAGATTGCTGCTGAAGCGATTGCCGAACTCGATTTCATAAACGCTAAAGCTGTCTTTCATACGAAGTTCAATTGTGTAATTCCGGAGATTGGAGCGACGCAGCCTTCGATTTCGAATCTTGACGGGGAACCCGACACGGGCGCCACGAATAGATTGGAATTAGCCGAAGCTCGCCATCCATTGTTGGAGGAAAATCTTCGTGTATTAGGCGGCCCAGTCGTGCCGGTTTCATTCTCGCTTGATAACGAAAGCGATACCATGGTGATCTCAGGGGCCAATGCCGGAGGCAAGACGGTCGTGCTTAAAACCGCGGGGCTGCTGTCTTTGATGGCCTTGTCTGGTGTCTCGGTTCCAGCGCGTGAGGCTCGTGTTCCGTTTTACAGTTTCGTGCTTGCAGACATCGGCGACCATCAATCGCTGACAGCAAACCTTTCTACCTTCACTTCGCATGTGGCGAATATTTCGCGCATGATTGATTTGTGCGAGCCCCCCGCGCTCGTTCTATTGGATGAAGTGGGAACAGGCACGGACCCTGAAGAAGGATCGGCCTTGGGTGTTGCGGTAGTGGACCACTTCCGCAAAGAGTGTCGCGCTCACGTGATGGCTACCACGCATTACAGCGGGCTGAAGATGTATGCCGCGAATGAAGCTGGTGTACTAAACGCTAGTGTCGAGTTTGACGAAAAGACGCTGCGGCCTACTTACCATCTGATTGTGGGAGTCGCCGGCTCTTCTTCCGGATTGGAGATAGCGCGCCGTTTTGGTATCCCAGGCAATATCATTGACGGCGCCCTGGACAAGGTCAAAGATTCCTCGCGACAGGCGTCGGATTACCTGCGCCGGATCAAACAAGAATCTGAAGAAGCTACGAATCTGCGACGCGCTCTTGAAGAAGAACGCGCCGCGGTCGCGGAAAAGTTTGCGTCACTCGACAAACAGGCTGAGCGTCGAGAAACTGAACGTCAGGCAGTTTTCGAAAGCGAACTCAAGAAGAATGTTGACGAGTTTGAGAAGCGATCCCGCGAGTTGTTGTCCAGGATCGAAGATCGAGCCGAACGGTTAAAAGTTGAACGGGAGGCGCAAAAGCGTGCCGGCGAACTAAAACGTGAAACGCAGCGCGTCGCCGTGAATTCAAAACCTATGAATACGCGCAGTCAGGAAGCGAGCATGTCAGCTCTTCCTCGCGGCATTAGAGTTGTCCGTGACGGTGTGCCGGTTTCGAAACGTAGCGAAGAAGAAGACGTTTATACGACTACTACTGAGCGCCAGATTGCGGTTGGCGATAAGGTAAAGCTAAAGTCGTTCGGCTCAATCGGGATCGTTGACCAGATCAAGGATGACGTTGCTGAGGTTCGCGTAAAATCGCTGCGCTTGAGAGAAAAGCTCGATAACCTCGAGCTGGTTGAACTGGCAAACCCGCCCAAGCCCAAAACTGATCGATATGCGAGCTTACGTGAATCGCCGAGCACTGAGCTAAACCTTAAACCTGGGGAGAATGGACGTTCCGAGCTTAACCTAATCGGACGAACAACCGACGAGGCAGTCGATGCAGTTGACAAGTTTCTCGACGAAGCCTCGATGGCTGGTCTAAGTCAGGTAAGGATTATTCATGGCCACGGCACCGGCGCTTTGCGACGGGCCATTGCTGAGATGTTGAAGGATCACCCACACGTGGCACGATTCACCCCGGCGCCGCAGGATCAGGGCGGTTCTGGTGCGACATTGGTTGAATTACGAAGGAACTAGGTCATGAGTACTCAAGCCCATAAATATTCGAAGGTAATTCTTAAGCATGGATTTGGCGTTCGCAAGAATCAGATTCAAGAAAATGACGAACCTTCACACGCTCAAATTAATAAGTGCAAACAGTGGCTGAAGCAATTCGCGAGAAAAAAGAGCTTGCCAACAGATAGGTGTCTAAATTCTTATTATCTAAAGCATGTTGTCGAGGATGCCGTTGGAGAATATGTAACAAATGGGGCTTTCATCCAAGCTGCAGTTGATCTGGGTTTTAAGTATTCCAGCATTGTCGGTCCAAATGCGTTTTTTCACATTGAATTGAGACTCCCGGAAGATGAGTGGAGGCGCATAAAGCCCACAGGTTTTTCGAAATGGCTCTTTCAGCAAGAGCACTTTCTATTAGCGCAGGATGCTAAGGCGGACCCAACTTGGCCAAGAACGGCGAGACGATTTATTGACTTCTGGCGTTATCTCAATAGACACGGCGGTAGGAGCACCAGTGATGAAGAGTGGCTTTCTGAAGCGTGGGAATCCTGGAGCGGCCAAATGGCTCCTCAACCGGATCTTATTGACACAGATTTAGTTTACGATCAGAAATGTGATCTTATAAGTCTCGGAGATCAATATCCGTTAGCTCCGCCTGGATTTGTATATCTATACGCCCTCATAGTTACCGAAAAGCCGTATGACCTTCTGCGTGTGCGCTACGTCGGACAGACTGTTTCACCTTCCAAGCGATTACGAGAACACATTTTACGGCCTGGCTCGATTGAACGCGTCAAATGGGTTGGGGACTTGCTGCGCAATAATGAGTACCCGAGAATGGCGATTTTCGAGACGGTTCTTGAGGATACAGCTGTTCAGATGGAGATGGCTGCTATTTATGCCTTTTCGGAGCGTGAAACTCTGTGGGACGACACTTTGGATGGGTTTCCGCCATTAGACAACGCGTTACTGAACATCAAAAAGTAACAGAGTCGTTTCGTTTGATTGATCCAAAATGCGCTATCCACAAACATTCATTGACGATCTGAAGCGCCAGGCAGACATCGTGCGCGTCGTTCAGGACTACGTTCAGCTCAAGAAGAAAGGCGCAAACTGGATGGCGTGCTGCCCCTTCCACAAAGAGAAAACGCCGTCATTTTCGGTAAGCCCTGCCAAAGAGATTTTCTATTGCTTTGGTTGTCACAAGGGCGGTTCCGTTTTTAACTTTGTGATGGAGATGGAGCGCGTTTCATTTCCTGAAGCGATCAAGTTGGTTGCCGAAAAGTCCGGCGTCCCACTGCCAAAACTAATCGATGACAGTCGCTTTGAAGCGCGTCGTCAGGAATCGGATCAGGTAATCGAGCTGAACAGATGGGCGCTTGAATGGTGGGAACAACAACTGGAATCGAGTGCCGAAGGAAGAATTGCGCGCGACTATATTGAGCGCCGCGAGATAAACGATGAAACTCGCAAAACATTTCGTCTCGGCTATGCGCCGGATAGTTGGGATGCGCTTTCGATTTATCTCCGACAAAAAGGTGCCAGCCAGGAAGAGATTGAAAAGAGCGGCCTGGTCGTCAGGAAGGATGAAGGCGGATCGTACGACCGCTTTCGCGGACGACTGATCTTTCCGGTGATCGATACTCAGGGACGGCCAATCGCTTTCGGCGGTCGCACGCTGAAAGATGAAGATGCGAAGTACATCAACTCGCCCGAGACCGCCGCCTATGTTAAAGGACGAAATCTATTCGGCCTTAATCTGACGCGCGACGAGATCCGGCGCAGCGGATTCGCGATCCTGGTTGAGGGGTTTCTAGATCTAATAGTTCCTTATCAATTCGGTATTCGGAATGTCGTGGCGAGCTTAGGCACTGCGCTTACCAGTGACCAAGTAAGAGTTATTGGACGGTTTGCCCGCAAAGTCGTCGTCAACTATGATGGCGACCCTGCGGGTGTGCAGGCAGCGAAAAAGGCTATCGAAATACTTCTGGCGGAAGATCTCGAAGTTAAAGTCCTGGTGCTTCCGGACAACTCCGATCCCGACGAGTTCCTGAGAAAGTTTGGCGTTACGGAATATGCACGCCAGCGTGGTGAAGCACAACCACACATACAATTCGTGATCGATCAAGCAATAAGGCATCGGAAACTGAGCAATCCCGCGGACAAAGAGGCAGCAATCGATGAAGTGCTTCCTTACATCCGTGCGGTCAGTAGCCGCATTCAAAAGCGGGAGTATTTTGACATCGCAATGGACTCGTTGCGAATCGGCGATGTCGCACTGAAGCGGGAGTTGTGGCAGTCGCTCAGAACAGGACACAGTCCAAGCGGGCGGCAGAATGTCATCCGACGGACACAAGTGAAACCGACCGTGGCGGAGCAGCAACTGTTGCAGCTGCTGCTTGCGGATGAAGGTTTTCGTCGTGACGTTTTGCCAAAATTGGAGGCGGAGGACTACAACGATCTGCCGACGGCCCAGATCTTCAGGGCGTTGATTGAAGGAGAGCAAGAAAAGGCTCTGATTGACTTCGACTATTTGAGTAAGAAGACTGAGGGAGATCCGATCTCCGAACTGCTGCCGAGCTTATTAATGAGCGAGTTTGAAAGTTCCGAGGAAGAACAATCCGAAGCCCGACATTTGATTGCTCAACGATGCGTTGATGCCTTGAGACTAATGAAGGTGGATCGCCGCATCAGTGACCTCACTTCGGAAATCGCTGTGGCGGAACGGAACGGTGAAATGGAGCGCCGCGACATGCTGGCGACTGAGCATTTGGAGCTCGCCAGGCGGCGAAGCGCACTGCTCCCCAAAACCGAAGCTATGCAGATTGGACGTTAGCCGCTTCGCTCAACTCTCGACGTCTTGTGGCGGAGTGCTGATTATTATAAAAGGGTTTCCTAGAGTAATAACCGGATTTGTACACTCAACGATATTCTCTCCTCGCCAACAACATTCAAGTGGACCCGGAATCAGTGAGCACCGAAGACAAAAATCGTGACGATGTGATGGAGCGCCTGCTGGAGTTGGGCGGCGACAAGAAATACCTCACGTTTGACGACCTGAACCGTGAGTTGCCCGACAATGTTGTTTCGCCAGATGACATAGAAGACGTTCTGCAAAAGCTCGAAGGCTCGAATATACCAGTGGCGGATTCCGACGAGCGATTGCTGGAGCAGGCTGCTGCGCTAGCGGCGGACGACGATGAGAGTGTTGACGAGGACATCGAACTCGACCTCTCCGCTGGTGCGTTGGAAAAGACTAACGATCCGGTGCGACTTTACTTGCGGGAAATGGGAGTCGTTCCATTGCTTACGCGCGAGGGTGAAGTTGCGATTGCAAAAAGGATTGAGCGTGGTCAACTCAAGACTCAAAAAGCCATTGCGCGTTCGCCGATTGCAGTCAAAGCAGTTTTAAAACTCGGCGAAGACCTGGAAGCAGGCAGTGCGAATATCCGCGAGATCGTGATCTTCTCTGAGCAGGCAGAACTTACCGGCGATGAAGATAAGGCCGAAGAGTATAGACTTTGGACCATCGAAGGAATTCAGAATATCTCTAAGCTCTTCAAACAGGGCTTGAAAGAATTGGAAAAACTGCACGTCGAGCAAAAGGCAGTTCGCGGAAAAAAGAGTAAGAAGGTGATGCGTCTGCGCCGGAAGGTTGCACGCATTCGGCTGGAAATCGCTCAGGAAATCGGCCGACTAAATGCTACCGAGCGCGCGCGTCAGCGTTTGATCGGTTCAATTCGGGTAGTTCAAAAGGAAGTACGCGATGCTGAACGCGAGATAGATAGTCTCACTGAAAAACTAAACCGGAAGAGAATCAAAATTGAGGATCAGAAGGAATTTAGACGGCGCCTTGCGGTCGCAAGGAAACGTCTGCAGCAGATCGAAATTGACCAGCACATAAGTCCTGTTGAGATTAAGCGTTCGTTGCAGGCGATCGTCATCGGTGAACAGCAAACGGGTCAGGCCAAGCGGGGATTAGTTGAAGCCAACCTGCGACTTGTGGTGTCAATAGCCAAGAAGTATACGAACCGTGGTCTCCAATTTCTGGATTTGATTCAAGAAGGCAATATCGGTTTGATGAAAGCGGTGGACAAGTTTGAGTGGCGTCGCGGATATAAATTTTCCACTTATGCTACTTGGTGGATTCGTCAGGCGATTACGCGTGCAATCGCGGATCAGGCGCGTACGATTCGAATTCCAGTCCACATGATTGAGACCATCAACAAGCTGATCCGAACCTCACGCTCTCTGGTACAGGAGCTGGGACGTGAGCCGACGAGCGAGGAAATAGCCAGGAAGATGGATATACCGGTTTCGAAAGTTCGCAAGGTTTTGAAGATTGCTCAGGAACCCATTTCGCTCGAGACGCCAATAGGTGAAGAAGAGGACTCCCATTTGGGCGACTTCATCGAAGACAAGTCGATACTAAATCCGGCGGACGCCGTCGTAGCTTCCAACCTCCGTGAAATTACCGACGAGGTGTTGGCTACGCTAACCCCTCGGGAAGAGAAGGTCATCAAGATGCGCTTTGGTTTGGGGGTGACAGGGTCGGAGCATACCTTGGAAGAGGTTGGTCAACATTTCGCGGTTACGCGCGAGCGAATCAGGCAAATCGAGGCCAAGGCGCTTCGTAAGCTGCGTCATCCATCACGTTCTCGCAAGCTGAAGGCTTTCCTTGACAACACGCAACACTGATCCGATCTTGAAGGTGAAAGTCGGTCCAGGAAATAAACACCTGCGCCCACTTTCTTGCCTAAAATAAATCACTTCATTCTGAATTCAGTGCTCTTTGCCGTGTGATCGAAGGTGTAGTTATAAGTAAGCCCTGGGAACTCTATTGGCCGCGTAAAATGTGCTCTGACTTCCATGCGTTGGTCCTGCACGGTCGGAGTGATTTCTACATCCGAAGGAATCATATAGTCTGGTGCACTCTTTACGAGCTGTTCTTTTACCCAGTTTGGAGGGTGGCCCAGCGCTACCGCGGCATTAACTTTCTGCTGCATTACATCCTTAAAAAGGTAAGCATTGTATGCCACTGGGATATACAAATAGCTAGCGTACGCCAGAGTGCCGAGGATAACGATGACCACTAAGAACTTTAGTCGAGCACTTCCGGTTTCCGATCTTCTAATAATTGCGTCCATTTGATTCCTAACTCTTCGCAGGCAGTTTCTGTAGAGCCTCACGCAAGGATTGTTTCACCAACAACGGACTGATTTCTTTTCCGTCTACAAGTCGTGGGTTACCGATGCGCTCGAGGAGAACCCACTGAACCTGCCCTGACGAGCGTTTTTTGTCTTGACCGATAGCTTGTAGCATGGCTTCCTCATCCAGGTTTCTGGCGGAAGGGAGAGGCCCACACAAACGCACCCCCTCTCGCAGCAATTCTAACTCCGATTGCTCCAGCAGTCCTAGATTCTTCGATAATGCTCCGGCTGCGAGCATACCATGGCCGACGGCTTCACCGTGGCGAAACCTACGGTAGCGGGTGATAGCTTCTAGAGCATGAGCAACGGTGTGGCCGAAGTTTAAGATTTTTCGGCTGCGACGATCACGACGAATCGGATCCTCGCGTTCATCTGCTTCCACAATTGAGGCTTTGAAAGTAACGTGCGAGGCAATAAGTTCTGACAATCGTGAGGAAGTCAAAGCCTCTACCGAGTCAGGTTCCGTAAGAAAGTCAGTTGTCTGTTTGAAGAGTTTGCGACTTGCAACAGCCCCTTGTTTAACTATCTCAAACCAGCCGGCAGTTAATTCTCGCGCGGGTAGCGTCGTCAGGGTGTTAGTGTCTATGATTACAGCACGTGGTTGATGAAAGCTGCCGATCAAATTCTTTCCCTCAGGCATATTCACAGCTGTTTTCCCACCCACGGACGAATCAACTTGCGCTAACAAGGTTGTCGGAATGTGTAGAAATGGGATGCCCCTCATGTAAATTGCAGCGGCAAATCCGGCAAGGTCGCCAACCACGCCACCGCCTAATGCAATGACGCCATCGTTCCGATCGAGCTTGCTTTCGTAAAGAAAACGAAGTGCTTTTTCGGTTGTTCGTACCGACTTAAAGCGCTCACCCTCACCCATTAACCAATATGAAACCGAAAAGCCGCTTGACTCCAGGCTGTGCACCACTTTCCGGCCGTACAAGGAGAACACCCGTTCATTCGAGAGAAGGGCAGCCCGAGTCGCGTACTTGCCTAAACTTTCGCGCGCTACGCCGCCCGTCTCAGCCAGTATTCCACGACCGAGTCTTATCTCATATTCAGCGGGTCGGACGCGCGTGCGAACCAGTAGACTTGGCAACGACGACTCCTATCTAAGCTGAATTGAGATTGTGACAGCGTGCTTATGCTTGTGAGGGCACAACTCCGGCATCGGGAAGTGCCTCCTAGCCACACAGTATTTTTGCGCTATTGATTTTGGAAGGAAAGGTAGAAATGCGTCAGAAAAAGCGAATGGGCGCGACAAACGTGGGAGTACGTCGCGCCCATTCATATTCGTGGTCACTGTCCTCACCCCAGCAACCACTTGAGACGGAGGATTCACC
>JBBPIC010000003.1:0-22384 GCA_038040525.1 Acidobacteriota bacterium
GCGTGGTAGAGGCGACAGGCCGCGGCGCCACTGGCCTCGTAGGCGTTCTGTTCCTGGC
The DNA here is from genome assembly GCA_038040525.1 of Acidobacteriota bacterium. Classification (GTDB taxonomy): domain Bacteria; phylum Acidobacteriota; class Blastocatellia; order Pyrinomonadales; family Pyrinomonadaceae; genus PSRF01. Next base: position 59 of record JBBPIC010000003.1, read on the forward strand.
CTCTTCCAGGTTAGGTAAGACTCCCTCCGGCGCTTCCGGGCGCGGCCCATTGCCCTGGCTTTGCGCCCGGCGCAGAGAACGCGCGCTGCCAGTCAACACTAGTGGCGATATCAGCGAAACGGCCAGCAAGAGACTGAGAAGCGGGCGAGAAACTCGCGATTGAAAGAGGGAGTGGCAGTATTGCATCAGGTAGCTCCAGTTTGGTTTGCCCGTTGAACAGTCGTTGGCTTCCGCCGTTTACTGCAGACTCAACAACACCAGGATCTCACCCTTGCCCTTCGCAAGCGGTTCAAGCGCTTTTCCAATCAATGTGCCGGGGCGATGAAGGTGTACCCCGCCAATGTTCACCGGTTCAGACTTCATCGCTAGTCCGGGAACGTCGCTCGTCACCAGCAGATCACCTATGTGAATTGGACCGCGAGTAGCATCAACTTTGATTCTCACTCTTCCGGTGGTGGCAACCAGAACTTTGTTGTCGCCCCTCTCGCCCAGAGTTATGCCCGGCTGTTCGGAGATCACTCCGGCGACGCGCGTGTCGTAGCCTCTGGTTGAAGCAATGACGTGATTGGATTTGGTGGCGTCGAGGACTACGACAGTGCCGGCGGGAATTTGTCGTGATGCAGGCACCCATTCAGCAACGTCCTGGTACTTGGCGGCGATATTCCCATCAACGATGAGATTTTGGGTGAATTTACCGTCTCCTACAACGTGAAGCTTGACCGTGGGTGCCATCGTGCCGATGCCGACGTTGCCGGAACCCTGAATCGTCATCACATCGCCAACACCTCCGGCACTGCTAAAGAGCCGTGCGTCTTCTCCGATTGGGTTATACCAAACCCAATGAGCTCCGCCGCCACTGCGAGGCGTCATGACATATCCGCCAATTGCTCCCGAAACTCGGACTTGGCCCACCACCTCAAGTTTGTCATTCGGCGTCGTCGTGCCCACGCCGACGTTGCCCGTGTTGGTGTTACTTATGTTATTGCCATTGGTCTGCCACTGCTGCGCACTGGCAGGTGTGGCCCAGAGTGCTATTAGAACCAATGCAATCGACGCCAAACGGAAGAACCACCACCTCCCGCTCCGGCTTTGCAGAATCCGTCGAGTAAGGTTTGTCATTTTCTTTGTGACCTTTCTGAGTTGTTTCAATTTAAAGCGGAAACTTTATTGATTCGCTCGCTTTAGGTTTTCCGCAGACCGGATACACACACGACCACCCAAAATTGCCCACAGCAACTTTTGACAAAGAAAAGTTCCGAATTCAATCGACCCTTGGTTGGTTCTTGGAGGAGAGTCGTCGACGCGAGACTTACGCGGTGTGAGTCGCACGTGAACGGCAAAAAGGGGGATGACGCGCCGGAGTCTATCGCCTCGAAAATGAGCCGTCAACGTTGCGAATTGACGACCTAACTTTCAAGAGATGCCAGAGTTTTTGCATCGACTGAGTGCGGGACGAAAAATCCACTGAAGTCCTCTCGAAGTGCAGTTAAGGCGACTGAGACAAAATAAGCAGCGAGACATCTCGACATGTCTCACTGCTTGTCCTGGATACTATTGATGATTGGGGATTGTTAGTGAACTGAGCTGGCCGACAGATGGGCCTCAGTAACGCCATCCAGGAATGTCCACAAAGCCCTGGCTGATTCCCGGGCCGCCGCGATTGCCCTGCCCTGCTCATCAGCAGACTGGCACTTATCGCTCAGGATCCGCTTCTCGACTTGTTGGTGAAGCACATCAATACCTTCGTGAACTCGGAAAAACGATACTGCCCGCTCATCATCTATTTGATAGAAACTCTTGAGGCCTTCGCGCTTGGTTTGGGCGACTTCAGGGATTTGCGATTCATATGCGTAAAGTGCAGCCAATCCTTCACGGTAGTCGTCGCTCCTGGTCAACGACTTCAAACGGGCCACCGAGTCCTCGGTGGACGCGAGCAGTTTGGCGCTCCTGACATCCTCTCGACTGACCCCAAGACCTTCCGCAAAACGCAACCAGAGTTCGGGATGATTTTCCTCGCCACGCTCTTCTTCGATCAGGTTCTCGAGAAGTTCCTGCCGAACTGAGACTTCTTCGCATTGGGAGTGGACCGCGCTCACGTAAGTCGGGAAGGCGCGAACATGCGCGTAGTATTGCTTCGCGTACTCCGCCAGCACCGCTTTCGTTAGCTTGCCCTCCGTCCAGGCGACGTAGAATGGATGCTTGAGCATTGAATATTCCATCACTGCTTCGCACAAGGCGGTTTCAAATTGCGACTGAGGCATAAGATCTTTCGCGTCTGACATTGGAGTCCTCCGTTTGTGAACTGTTTACGAGAGCGTGATTATAGCCGCAGGATTGCAGCGTGACTAGAAGAACGTAATGCTCCAGGTCCGCGAAGGACAACAGCCGGTCGCAACGTGGTGATGCTGGCCGCCGCAAAAAATACCTCGCCGTTGACCCTCACATCACTTCTCGACTTGTTGGTGCAGCACCTCGATACTTTAGTTGACTCAGTAAATAAAAACTTGACGGGTAAAGTTGCGTGAGTATACTTTGCCCGTCTTCATACGAAAATATGGATTAGCATACGGAACTATGGGTTAAATCGGCCTACCGCTATTTTTTCGACGCCTTAGTTTAGACGCAAACCAAGCCCGGTCGTTCGCAATAAGAATTGTTCTGAAATCGCCCCTAAGCCAACTGGAGAATGCTTATGGGCGTTGACAAACCGCAGGCGCCGCAAAATTCTGTTGCGGGCTCCCCAAATCTTAGGAGGACACATCATGTCAACGACAAACCCACCAGCACTCCAGAGTGCAGTCTTACCAAGGATCGCCATGATAGTTTGTCTGCTTGCGCTATCGAGCGCGTTTACTTTCGGGCAAGCTATTCCGAACGGGTCAATATCAGGAATTGTCAAAGACACTGCCGGGTCGGTCGTGCCGAACGCCAATGTCACGCTTAAGAGCAACGCCACAAATGCGGAATACGTCATTCAAACGTCAGATAATGGCACGTTCACAGTTCCTTCTCTGACTCCCGGACTCTATACCGCCACGGTAACGGGACCAGGCTTCAAACAAACAATTGTTCAGAACATCAAGGTGGATGTCGGTAAGACCTCTGATCTCAGTGTGGCCCTCGAAGTGGGGCAGTTGAGCGAATCGGTCGTCGTGGCCGGAGGCGCGGAAGTGCTGGAAACAACCCAAACTTCGATTAGCTCCACCATCACCGGTCGCCAGATTAATGAATTGCCTTTTGCGACACGCGATGCCTTACAGTTAGTGCTGGTACAGCCGGGCACTCAGACCGCGACTGTGCCACGAGCTTCGACGATTAACGGCCTTCCGAAGGGTAGCCTTAACATTACACTCGACGGGATCAATGTTCAGGATAATCTGCTCAAGTCTTCCGATGGATTCTTCACCTCTACGCAGGCCAAGGCTGATGCAGTCAGCGAGATGACTGTTTCTTCTGCCACTCCCGGCGCAGAGAGCGCAGCTGGAGGCGCCTCGCAGATACGGTTTGTAACTAAGAGCGGAACAAATGAATGGCACGGCGGAGGTTTCTGGCAACACCGGAACCCGGCGCTAAACGCCAATTACTATTTCAATAACATTGACGGCCTACCTCGGGACAAGATGCTGCTGAATCAGTTTGGCGGAAACGTCGGTGGACCCATCCTGCGAGATCGTCTCTTCTTCTTTCTTAACTATGAGGAGTTCCGTCTCCCGCAGACCTACCCTGCAGCCAGGACAATACTAACCGACAAGGCACGAGCGGGGATCTTCACCTATAGAGATTCAACTGGAGTCGTGCGTGAAGTCAATTTGCTTGGGCTTGCAGCAGCCAGGAATCCATCGCTACCGGCGAGCATTAGGCCTTTCGCGACCACGATTGACCCAATTGTTGCCACACTCCAGGGCCTGTTTGCAAAAGGAGCCACAAGCGGCGGCACGCTGAAGAGTCGCATTGGGAGCGCGAATGATTACAACCGCCTTGATTACAACTTTCAGGCGCCTGGATCCAACATACGCCGGTTCCCCACCGCCAGGTTTGATTGGAATGTCACTGAAAAACATCACTTCGAATTTACTTATCATTACCAACAATACTTTTCGGATCCGGACGGCGTAAACGGTCAATTGCCCGTTGTCCCAGGTGAAGGAATTGTGCTTGGCGCAACTTCCAACACTACTGGAAGCATCTTGCGCAATGCCTTTTCGTTCGCGGGGGCGCTGCGTTCGACCCTTACCCCCCGTCTGGTCAATGAAGCGCGATACACCCTTGGCAACGGCGGCATTTCAATCTTCGGCGGGGAAGTAACTCCCGACCTTTTTTCCGGCCGGCGTGGTTACACACTCAGCTTCCCCTTCGGCAGCAACCCGCAGACACGCAGCACACAGTCACGCCGTCATACGCCTGTGACCAACATCTACGACAATTTGAACTGGTCCAAAGGCACACACTCCTGGAACTTCGGCGGCACGTTTACTCATGTCAAAGGTTACCAGCAAAGCACTGGCAGCGAGATCATTCCCACAGCCACCTTTGGCATCGCTGCCGGTGACCCGGTCAATACCGGCGCTACCTCTCTTTTCACCTCGACTGCCGGTAGTCTTCCTAACAGTAGCAGCGGTCAACGTACCGACGCGGCTAATCTCTATGCCTTGCTTACCGGCCGCGTCAGCAGCTTTACCTATCGCGCCACTCTTGACGACGAGACAAAGAGGTTCACCTTTACTCCTTTCGAAGAGCAGAACTACCAGAATGAGCTCGGCTTTTTTGTCCAGGACTCGTGGCGTTTTCGCAACAACCTAACCGTCAACTATGGCGTCCGTTGGGAAATTGACTTCGCGCCGCGCAATAAGAATGGTGTTTACACCAGCGCGGGTGCTGACTCCGTCTGGGGTGTCTCCGGTGTGGGCAATCTCTTCCGCCCGGGTGTTTTCGCCAACAACACCCTGCCGAAGTTTCAGTTGGTCGATGAAGATACTAAACCGTACAAGACCCGGTACAACGACTTCGCGCCTTCTTTCGGTTTGGCGTGGAGTCCCGATCTGGCCAAAAGTACTTTTCTCAAGCACATTTTCGGCAAACAGGGCCAAACGGTCTTGCGCGGCGGGTATTCAATTGCATTTGTGAGAGAAGGGTTTGATACCTTCTACAGCATGTGGGGACTCAACGCTGGGCCATTCCTTTCGTTGAGCGTGAGTCCATCTGCAACTCCAGCCGACTTCGTTGGTCCGGGTGGATTCTCCGGCCCAGGCAGCGTCCTCTTCCGCGATGCGGTGCTGCCGAGACGCTCACCTCCCACGACAGACCCGTTCCCGCTTGCTCCCGGTCCGACGGAAGACTTCAACGAATGGTCGCCTAACCTGCGCATGGGCTACGTCCAATCATGGTCAATGGGAATTCAGCGAGAACTAAGCAAGGACATGGCCCTGGAAATTCGCTATGTCGGCAATCATGGGACAAAGCTGTGGCGCCAGTATGAACTGAATGAAGTGAATATCTTCGAGAATGGATTTCTCAATGAATTCAAGATTGCTCAGGAAAATTTGAGGCTTGCCCGGCTGATAAATCCTGCCAGTAATAACTTTGGCTTACAGGCGGCAGTGCCAGGCACAAGGGCGATTCCGATCATCTCGACTGGACTGGGTACCTCGAATGACGAAGGATTCGCCACCACGGTTCGCAGAGGCCTGGCCGGCAGCCTGGCAAACAGCATAGCGCTTAACAACACTCGCATGAACAACCTGCTTTTCGCCGGTCCTGGTCAAGTAGGAATCATCCCCTGGGTTGAGCTTCCGGGCTCGAGTTGTGTGCGCCCCAACCCACCAGGCTCTCCCACCGGAACGGTCACCACGGGTCTGTGCCGCGTGTCAAACTTCTTCGTCGTTAATCCGATGGCGCAGGCTGGAGGGTCGTATCTAGTTACTAACGATGGCCATTCCACTTACAATGCCCTGCAAATAGAGCTTAGACGAAGGCTATCGAGCGGCTTACTGGTAGATGGTAGTTACACGTTCGCGAAATCTCTATCCAATATGTTCGCGAATAGCTCGTCAGTCTTCAGTCAGCCTACGACTCTAAGAGATCTTGGTTTCGACAAGGGTCCTTCGCCGTTTGATCTTCGCCAGGCCATCAAGATCAACGGTATCTACGAACTCCCCATTGGTCCTGGACGCAGATGGCTCAATACCAGGATGTTTGCCGTCGGCAAGCTGCTTGAAGGATGGCAAATCGGTAGTGTCGCTCGCATCCAGTCTGGCACGCCGCTCCGGATAACCGGGGGTCGCACAACGTTCAATAACAACATCGACGGCAAGGATAATGGCGTCGTGCTCTTTAACATGACACGGGAACAGTTGCAGAGCATGGTAAAGATTCGCAAAGATCCGAGCGGGGTTGTTTACTTCCTTCCTCAATCACTTATTAACAACTCGTTGGCAGCTTTTGAGGTCGCTGGAGCTCCGCCGCTCGATCCAAACGCGCCTTATATTGGGCCGCCAACCACGCCCGGGCAACTCGGCGCCAGGATATTCATTTACGGTCCGTGGCAAAAACGGATCGACATCAACGTGCTGAAGAAGACGCGGATCACCGAAACCGTTAAACTGGAGTTTCGCGCACAGTTCCTGAACGCCTTTAACTATCAGAACTTTTTTGCCGGAACGGTCAACAGCACTAACAGCCCGATTCTCGCCGATGGCGGGATCGGATCACAGTTCGGTCAAACCCGCTCAGCTTACCGCGACACAACAGTGTCCGGCACCAACGATCCGGGCGGCAGACTGATTGAGTTCCAGATTCGGTTGAACTTCTAATACTTGCGGGATCTCTGCGGAGGTTCTTTGAGGAGAGGCGAACCCACCAGGGGTCGCCTCTCTTTTTTAACTTCTTAATGAGGGTTTTTCTGGAGGGCAGCTTTAATCTTCACTAGCACCTCCTGAACTTGAAGCGTATTTTGAGCGCCGGGCACTTCTTCCAGATATTGTTCAAAAGCTCGTTGTGCTTGCTCGAATTTCTGTTGAGTGACGTAGAGTTGGCCCAGCAGGAGTTGCGCGTAGCCCATCTCCCGTCCGCCGAGTTCATAAGCGCGCCGCAATTCAGTTTCCGCTTCACCATAACGCTTAAGTTGCAGATAGCCACCACCCAGCAGGAGGTGCGCGTTTGCCGCGTTTGGATCTAGTTTTATTGCTTTCTGCAATTCGCGGATCGCTTCGCCGTAGTTTTCCTCACGGCTCAAGGCTAGCGCCAGCTTATAGTGGGCTTCAACCTCGTGAGAACCCTCCAGATTGCCCGCGGCAATGCTGTCTCGGAGGATACGCTTGGCATCCGCGACGCGACCGCCGGCCAACCATGCCTCAGCCAATGAAGTAGTCAGGCCAGGCAAAGATGGTTTCTCCTTGTATAGGGGAAAAAGAGTTTCTGCAGCTTCCGTAAACTTACCCTGACGATTCAAAACAAGGCCCAGGTTCAATCGTGCAAGATGAAAACGCTTATTGATTTTTATAGCTTGTCGCAGCACCTCTCCAGCTTCGTCGAACCGGCTAAGTTTTAGATATAAGACTCCCAAATCATTGAGCGCTCGTAAATAAGTGGGATAGACGTCGAGTGCTCGCTTCAAAGCAGTAATCGCCGGTTCCGCATGGCCCTCCCCCATCAGCTTCATCGCCTCGGCGTAAGCAGTGCGCGCTTGGCTCGGCACATCTACCTCCGACGTCGCAAGATCAATTACTCCAATGGGTGAACGAGGTTGATCCTTGTATGGCCTGAGAAATATTGGCAGATACGTGACGCCGCCGCGTAACAAACGCAATTTGGCCGTGGTCGTCTCAAATGTGCGGCCATCACCCTCGATCGTTATGTCGTACTCGCGATCGCGATTGAGATCGCCCGTCAACTGAAACTTACCTTTTGAGTCAGTAAATACGATTTCCACCCGGCCGTCGTCGCGGGTGAGCGTGAGACGCATCTCCCGCGGAGGCCGGTCACCATTTGGCAGAAAGAGCTGGATCGAGGACGGAGCTTGTCCGCTAACTACGGTCGCTGAAACAACAAGACTAAGCGAGAGCGCACAAATGGTGGATAGGAGTCTGAGTCGCAACGCGGGCCTCCAGACACGGGGATCAGGTCGTGATTGTAGCGCAAACATGCTCGGGCACGCTCAGCGGGTCTCTACCGAGTATTGTCTTCTATAGGGGCGTCCCTCCGTGGGCCGCCCCCGGGTCGCGTGTCAAGGGGCGCCCACGGAGGGACGCTCCTACAACTTCTTCAAGTTAAGACTCTACCGTCAACCGGCGCGCCGTTACTTTCTGTCGGCCCAGCTCGTCCTGGGCTTTTCTGGATTTAGTTTGAAGGAAGCGGCGTCACAACGAATACTTCTTAGCGTGATCCCATGTGCAGAGGCATGTTGGAAAACTGTGGATATGCCGGTCCGCGAACAGCGACTCCCGGACGCGACGCGGTCATGCTGCCCGCCGCAAAAACTACCTCGCCGTTGACCATCACATAATCAATGCCGGTCGGAAACTGGTGCGGCTTAACAAAAGTAGCCTGGTCGGCAATGGTATTTTCATCGAAGATGACGAGGTCGGCGGCGAAGCCTTCGCGCACCATTCCACGGTCGCGAAAACCAAAGGTTTGCGCCGGCAAAGACGTCATCTTTCGGATCGCGTCTTCCAGTGAAATTGTTTTTAACTCGCGGACGTAGCGACCGAGGATGCGCGCGTTGTTGCCGTAGCCGCGCGGGTGCGGCACGCTTTCGTCAATCCGCCGCACACCGCTGTCCGATCCAATCATCGTGAACGGCTCACGCATGATCCGTTGTACATCGTCTTCGCTCATGCCGTGATAAATCATGCCCGCGCCACCGGCTTCGTACATTGCAAGGATCTGTTCGATTTGACTCTTGACGTCCTTCTTTTTTCGCACCAGCTGAGTAATTTCGGCTATTGATTTGCCATTGAATGATTTGTCGGCGTTGTGGCTGGCCACCATCGCATAGGAATAGTCTTTGAACCCGCTTCGCTTCAGCCCTTCTTTCATCTCTTTCACTACTCGCTCCCGAGTGGCTTCGTCCGCCAGGCGTTTTTTCGCCTCCTCACGTCCACCGGCAAGGAGCCATGATGGCATACGTGAGTCGAGCGAGGTCGAGCTCGCAGTGTAGGCATACTGATCGACAGTCACGGACAATCCGCGCGCCCGCGCATCGCGCACAAGCTGCAAAGTCGCAGGAGTTTGCCCCCACAACTTCTTGCTGCTGATCTTGAAGTGCGAAATGTCGACGGGCAATCCGGCCTGCTCCCCTATTTGAATGCTCTCACGAATTGCATCGACGACTTTCTCACCTTCGCTCCGCATGTGAGTGGCATAAAGACCGCGGTGCCGGGCTACGACCCGGGCGAGGTCGACTATCTCGTCAGTCCTGGCGTAAGTCCCGGGGACATAAATTAGTCCGGTCGACAGGCCAACTGCGCCGTCCTTCATTGCCTGGTCGACGATCGCTTCCATCTGTTTCAGCTCATCAGGAGTAGGCGCCCGATTCTCAAGCTTCATAACCTTCTGCCGCACCGATCCGTGCCCTACCAGGGTCGCTATATTCACGGCGATTGGTTTCGTTTTCGCGCGGCCAAAAAACTCCGCGACATCGGTAGTAGATGTGCCGCAGTTTCCGGTTATGAGAGTGGTAACTCCCATACGGACAAAATTCTCGGCAGACGGCGAATTGAAAAGCGATTCCACATGAGTGTGCACATCGATAAAACCGGGAGCGACGATGCGGTTCTTCGCATCGATCGTAGTTCTGGCTTCGGCAGGGTCGATTCTGCCAATCCGCACGATGCGACCGGCCCTGATCCCAACGTCGGCGCGAAACCATGGGTTGCCGGAGCCGTCAATGATGCGGCCGTTCGTGATTACGACATCGTAAACTTCACCAGCAGCCGACGTGGAACGAATTGGAATCGCGAGGTGCAACGATGCCAACGATGTGACAATAACAACGAGAATGAAGACTAATGCTTTGCGCTGAATTCGATCACTCATGTTGGGTCTTGATTAAGACGATCCACGAAACGGCACGAACCAACACGAAAAAGTCTTTAGTGCCCCTTCGTGTAAATTCGTGGATCGCTGTTTTCCTTTCACTGGAATTGCCGACGCTATGCAGCATCTGGTTCGATCATTAGCGTCAACTAATAAAGCAGTGCTTTTGCGCGAGCGCTGCGAAATTGGTCGAGCTTTGCATTCCAGGAGCGCGCAATATCCGGCGCAGACTCTCCTCGTTTTAACCTCTCCAGCGTATCCGAGTTAACCAGCAGACGCAGGTAACTATCGATCTTCCAATCAGACGGGTAAAGTTGGCGCAACGCCACAGCGATCTCCAGTCCACTGGTCACCGGACGAAACCGCGCCCGGTCGGTCACAATGATGTTGACGCCCCCGCATTCCTCGTCTTTGAACACTGACGCTTTCGGCGTGAAGCGCAGAGGCACAAAACGAACACCTGGAATTCTCTGGTTGTTTAAATGGGCTGCCAGCCGCTGCCCATCGATCCACGGCGCACCCACTACCTCAAACGGCGTATCTGTGCCGCGCCCAACTGAGACATTTGTAGTTTCCAAAAGGCCAACGCCTGGATAAAGGGTTGCTTCCGTAAGACTGCGCATGTTGGGCGAAGGGTTCACCCAGGTGAGATTGGTTTCGTCGAGCCACATTGCGCGTCGCCAACCGTCCATCTTGATAATGCGCAGATCGCAACCAATCTTTCGCTGTTCATTAAACAGTTGGCCCATCTCGCCAATCGTCATTCCATGTCGCACCGGGATAGTGTGATACGCAGTGAACGAAGGCTTGTCCGCGTCGCCCACCGGACCCTCAACCTCCAGGCCGCCAATAGGGTTGGGCCTGTCCAGAACGAAGACAGGCACTTTCACCTTGGCAGCTTCCTCCATGACGTAGCCGAGCGTGGAAATGTAAGTGTAGAAACGAGCCCCAATGTCCTGAATATCAAACACCAAAGCATCCAGCTCTTTAAGTTGTTCAGCCTTAGGCCGTCGCGTTTCCCCGTAAAGAGAGTAAACGGGAAGGCCCGTCTGATCGTCTTTTGAATCGGAAATTTTCTCATCGGCGAGCCCACGGATTCCATGTTCCGGCGAAAACAGGGCAACCAGTCTCACATTAGGAGACTTATGCAGCACATCGATAGTGGCCCGGCCGGCCCGATTGCGCCCGGTATGATTGGTAATCAAACCCACCCGCATGCCGTTGAGTTGTTTGAAACCATCGCGTTCCAGCACATCAATTCCGTTCAGAACTTTTTCGTTGGCATTAATATTGATAGATGCTGCGAGGGCCTGTTCTCGCGAAAATGTGAAGCGCGCAAGATCGCTATTAAGGAGCTTGTAATATTCGGCCAACTGCAGACGCGCGAGAGCACCTGCCCCGATATCTGTAACGGCGCCGCCCGCAATCGAAGCGACGCGCCCGCGCAACGCACCCACGTCACCTTTTCCGTCCGGATGAACGCGATTGCTCAGAAAAACGACAAACATTTTCGTCGCGGGATCAATCCAAAGGGAGGTGCCGGTGAAGCCTGTGTGACCAAATGAGCCGAGTGGAAACGTATCTCCCCGGTTCATCGAAAAGCTGGTGTTGAGGTCCCAGCCGACACCTCGCGTTCCTCCGGTTTCGGTAACCATACGTGGGCGCGCCATCTCTGCCAATGACATCGGCCCCAAAATCCGCACGCCGCGGTAAACTCCTCCATTCAAAATCATCTGGGCGTAGATCGCCAGATCATCCACAGTCGAGAAGAGTCCGGCATGCCCGGCAACGCCTTCCATCCGGTAGGAAGTAGGATCGTGAACTTCCCCCCTTAGCCACTTATCAAGATCGCCAGCTTCGGCTTCAGCGTTCTGAGGCGAATCGCCGAGATAACTCATTTGTCCCCGCCGTTTTTCCGTGGGCGCAACGCGAGCACGGAGGCCCGGTCGCGGTCTGAAACCCGTGTCGCGCATGCCGAGCGGTGTGAAGACATTTTGCCTCGCAAATTCGTCGAGCGGCATCCCACTAACGCGCCGGACAACTTCACCCAGGGCAATGTAACCAATATCGCTATAGACGAACCGGGCACCAGGCGGATGGCGCAACGGCTCGCTAATTAGTCTCTTGATTGCTTCGTCATAACCGGTCCATCGCTCTCGCAAGTCAAAATCAGGTGCGTATCCGGAGCGGTGGGTCAACAAGAGTTCAATCGTGATGCGATCTCTTCCCTCGCCTTTGAGTTCCGGAATGTAGTTGGAAAGGGGATCGTTGAGGCGCACCTTGCCTCGCTCTACCAGCATCATGATGCTCGTGGCTGTGGCAACAACTTTGGTCAAACTCGCCACGTCAAAGATTGTGTCCGTGGTCATCGGTTCACGCGAGGGTTCGACAGCACGATTGCCATAAGCCTTGCGCCAAACGACGCCGCCGTTCCTCGCAACGAGTACGACCGCGCCCGGCAGTTGACGCTTGCCAAGCGCCTCCGCAACGACACTGTCAATTTGCGCCAGCCGCATCTGCGAGACAGATACCGCCGCCGGCTTGACTACACGTAACTGTCCGAGCGATGAGATTGCAAATAAGCAAACAAGCAGCACGGAGAGAACTAACTTTAAATACCTCGGGGTTGGGAAGGTGGGCTTGCCCCCGCTCCGGATCGGGGAATTCAACGAGCGGGGGCAAGCCACCCTTCCCAACCTCGAGTAGTTCCACAGATCATCTAGAGACTTTGGACTTTTGAGTTTGGACATTGGACTTAACTTTGAACTAATTTTTCTCTACGGCAAGCGCTTGACTTGTATCCCGGTTCCACGTGGATAAAGACCCGGCAACGAAATAGGCAATTTCCCGGTGATATCAATCTGTCCGAGCAATGCGCGAGCCGACGCCTGTTGCAAACTAGGCATGTCGCCGTATGCCACCATATAAGTGCGCAACGCCGGAAAACTTTGAAGCAAATACGGATTTCCGAAACTGATTGCGATGACAGGCTTCTTAGTCTCTATTAAGGCCGAGAGTGCTTTCGCTCCCGGATCCGGCAGACCTACACTGCGAACCTGCCCGGTTCTCACTCGCCCGTAAAGCGAGGCGATCACTAGATCCGAGCTCCTCGCCTTCTCGAGTGCCTTTTGCACCTCCTCTTCCGAGGAACGGTCGTCCAGTACCATTGTCTCGACTTTGCCGGCTGATCGCGCCAGCGTTCTTACGAAAGCCATCGTAATCGACAATCGATCGTCGCCATTGGTAATAGCCAGGTTGAAAATCCGCGGCTGCGATTTCAGATTTCGCAAAGGCACCTGGTTATCGTCATTGCGCACCAGCGTGACGGAATGCTCGGCGATGTCCCGGGCCAGCTCGCCGACATCTTTGCTCGAAACGATGCGATCGATTTCGTCCAGCGGAGTAATGCGCTGGTTTACCAGTCCGAGATCATACTTGGCCGCCAGGATCTTTCGCGCGGATTGTTCGATTCGCTGCTCAGTTAAACGGCCGCTGCGCACCGCCTCCCGCACACCGCGCACGGCGAGGTCATTGTCCGCCGGCTTGAGCAGCATATCAGCGCCGGCTTCGAGGGCCCGGACCGCAGCTTCGTCCTGTCTGAAATAGATCGTCAATCCACTCATACTCAGTGCATCGGTCACCATCAGCCCACCGAAGTGGAGATCGTTTCTCAGTAGCTTACCGATCACTGGCGACACAGTTGCCGGAATCGCGGCGCTCTCCGCAACAATCTCGCCGGCTTCATCAGTGTCGATACGCATCCGATCATTTCTTGGCAGCGGCTTTACAGCCGTCGGATCAATTTGTGGCAGGCCCACATGGGCTACCATGATGGCGCCGATTCCCGCGGCAATTGCGGCGCGGAAAGGAACCAGCTCCACGGTGTCCAGGCGATTGCGATCGACGTTGATTTCGGGCAAACCTCGATGGGAGTCAACCGCCGTGTCGCCATGGCCGGGAAAATGCTTGGCGGTCGCAATCACCCCACCCTTTTGTGCTCCCTCTGTAAAAGCTGCCGCGAAACGGCCCACTTCGACGGGATCCTCGCCATATGAACGAACGTTGATTACCGGGTTGGCGGCGTTATTATTGACATCAACAACCGGAGCATAGACTTGCTGCACGCCCATCGCGCGCGCTTCACGCGCCGTGACCTCACCCTGACGCCGGGCATACTCAGGATTTCCCGTCGCGCCCACGGCCATATTCCAGGGAAAATTAACCGTGTCGTCAAAACGCATCCCTGAGCCAGCTTCAAGGTCGGCAGAGATAAGCAGTGGATAACGCGCAAATTTCTGCATGCGATTCATCAGAACGACGGACTCGTAAACGGGTCCGCGGAAAAGAATGATGCCACCCACGTGGTTCTCTTCCACCTGGCGCCTTAGAGTCTTGAATGCATCGCTGTCCTGGTTTAGGAACGTCGCATTCACACCAACAGAGACCAGCTGGCCTACCTTCTGATCCAAAGACATCTTGCGGAGTTCTTTGTTTGCCCACTTCAAAGCGTCTTTTGAAGCTTGGGAAGAATAAGGCTCGGCTTTTGCCGTCGATATGGCTGGACCAACGTTGATCGTTGTGGCCGAGGTTAGGTAACGAGAGCGGGCCATTGCCGGAGCCAGACAAAGCACCGCCGCGATAAACAAGCAGGTAGCAGATCGAAAAATTGAACTGGACCTAATCATTTCTAATCTTTCTCCCAGGTAATACTGAATCGCGCTTAACAGGTGTTCAGAGTACAACCTTCAGGTTGCTTCTTCGCGATCACGCTGGCTAGCTTCTTCCCTACCCCTCAAGCTAAAGCTTGTACTCTATACGCCTGTTAACAGCCAATTCGTCTTGCCGGCTTGCCGGCGCAGGTGCAAATGCGTGACTCGCCAGCCACGCAACGATAAGAGTGATGCTGCTGCCAATAAACACATACCAGGTCCAGGCAATTTTGTACGGGAAAGCTGTGCGAACCAGTTGAATGACGCCCAGATCGCTGTCGAGGGTTGCGAGGTAAATGAAAAGCATCGTCGCCATACTGGCCAGCATGCCAATCAACGCCGGCGCCTGACCTACACGTTTGAGAAACACTCCCACCAGGAACACCCCGAGTATTGGACCATTAATCAACGAAGCGATCGACAGCGCCATGTCCAATGCCGAACGGTTTCGATTTCGCAGAAATAAGGCCACCGCAATTTGCACCACGCCCCAGAAGAGCGTAAGCAGATGCGACACCTTCAAATAGTGTTTGTCTGAACGGCCGGCTCTCAGTGGTTTGTAAAGATCGTTCATCGCGGTTGCGGCTATTGCATTCAGTGATGACGACATCGCTGCGGCAAAGATCGCGGCTACCACCAGACCTGCCAGTCCGGGGGGCATGTGTCGCGTAATGAAATCCGGGAAAACGCGGTCTCCACCCGCAAATGGAAACGCAGTTGAGCTTGCCGCTGCATAGCCGGGATCCGTAAAGGGATGATAGAAGGCAAAAAGCAACACACCGATAAACAGAAAACCGATGAACTGCCCCAGCACAATTGCACCGCTCGTCAGCAAGGCAGCCGCCGCACGCTTCGGTCGATCTGTGCACAGGTATCTTTGTACCAGATACTGATCCGTTCCGTGGGTGCTCATCGTCAGGAAGCAGCCGCCGATTAGTCCCGCCCAAAAAGTAAATGTCTTCGTAAAGTCGAGCGTGAAATCGAATAGTGAAAACTTGTTGTACTGAATAGCAGTCGCGATTGCTGCACTGATACCGCCATCGATCGAGCTGGTGAGTATAACCGCAGCGGCAATCGCGCCCACGATATAAATACCCAGTTGAATCACTTCAACCCAGATAACTGCTTCCATGCCACCGAAATAGGTGAAGATGATCATCGCCACACCGATCAGAACGACTGAAGCTACGATAATTACTTCGGCGTTTGCGGCCGGTTGGAACGACGTGTATACGGCAGCCAATACAATTGCCGTGAGCAACAGCCGAATACCGTCTGCAATATTACGCATCACCACAAAGAGCGACGCGGCCAACACCTTGATCTTGCCGCCGAAACGGCGATCGAGAAGTTGGTAGACCGTCATCAATTCCCCGCGAAAGTAGGAGGGAATAAAAAGCAGCGCGATGACGATGCGGCCCAGCAGATAACCAAAGACAAGCTGAAGAAACTGGAAATTGCCTCCCCGAGCAAAGGCAATGCCGGGGATTGAAATGAAAGTGATCGTGGAAGTTTCAGTGGCAACAATTGAAGCGGCCACGGCCCACCACGGCACTGATCGGTCGCCCAGAAAATAGTCGCTCGTAGTTTTCTGTTTGCGTCCGAACCAGGCGCCAAACAGAACGATCCCAACCAGGTATCCAAAGATAATTGTCAGATCGATGGCTGTCATTAGTTTGAACAGTCTGTCAAATCTTAGTTAGCGGCGTTCGGTTACTTTATAGATCCGAGCGCGGACCGGGGTCCCAGCCTGAAGGGCTGTCAGAGAGTAGCCGGTGGTCGTAGCGTAGCGGAGACCACCGGAAAGCAGCGAACATTTCGTCGGCACCCCGGAGGGGTGCAAGATCTTCTGGCAACCCTCCGGGTTGCTGAATCTTTTCGCTTGTCGACCGGTGGTCTACGCTACGCTGCGACCACCGGCTACTATCTGCCAGCCTTCCAGGCTGAAATCTTAAACGCCTGCTTCACACACTCCCTACCGCGGTGTTCGGTGACATCCCCTTTTACTTTCCCAGGCCTTCAATCACGATTTCCGAAAGCCGTGACATCAGCAACATCGCCGGGTTATCAACTGTCCACTCAACCTCGGGCATTTCGTTACACGTGATGGCAAGAGCGATGCGTCCACGCGGGTGATAAACAATCCCGACGTTGCTACGCAAAGCGTCAAGAGCTCCTGACTTCGTCGCTTTCTGCATGCGCCATTGTGCGCGCCAGATTCCGTTTGTTCCCTGCTCGCGTTTCATCAGATCGATCATCTCTTTTGACGCAGCGGGGCTAACGATCTCACCGCGTTCGAGCTTCTCGATGATGGCAACCATCTCGCGCGGTGAAGTGCGGCCCAGGCCAAAACGCTTGTTCTCTTCTTTCTTGCCCTCCGCACTTATGCCGCCGCCAAACACGCGTCGCATGAGGCGAGTGTCTTTGAAACCGAGCGATTCCATGCGAGCATTTACCGAGTCAGCACTAAGCACGTCGATCACTAGATTGGTGGCTGTGTTGTCACTTAAAACCATCATCAGCGTAACAGCGTCGCGTAACGTGAGACGCAAACCGTCGGAGAATTCCTGTAGAATGCCGGAGCCTCCAACCTTCTTTTCCTTCGTCAGTAACAGTTCATCTGCCCACTTCGCTTTTCCTTCAGTCACCCGCGCAAAAGACTCGATCAGTACCGCAATCTTTATCGTGCTTGCGGTTGGTACCTGGTCGTCGCCGCTAAGGTTATAAACAGCTCCCGTATCGAGGTTCTTTGCGAAGAGATTTACCTTTCCTTTGAACTGCGCCACCTCGGCTCTGACACGCTTGTCGAGGGCCTCTTGAGACGGAGAAGGTTTTGCAACTTCCTGACCGGCAGGTTCAGTCCTAACAATGACATTGTTATCGGCATCGACACCGGCAACTCCCATCGACCCCAATAAGACAGAGATGGCCAGAGTTTTAGAAAGCATTCGCAAGATAATATCCAGTTGATGCGTCAGCGTTGGCGATGACGCTGCACATTTACGTAAAGCAAACTGTTAGTTTGCGATGATTTGATACTGACTTCTCAGACCTAAACAAGCACGTTACGTCAGATCCGCAAACTAACAGTTTGCGTTACGGTCGTGGCGATTTATTAAGTTGCTCGATAGCTATCTTCACCACGCCGCTGGAGGTGCTCAACGCGTTCCTCGCATCCGCGGCATCACACTTTGTTGCTGACATTACGAGCGCAACACGCAAATCACCGGCGTCAGCAAGCAGGCGCGCTGCGTCGTTTTCGCTCAAACCTCTCTCAGCCATCAGGATTCTGGCGGCGCGTTCTTGAAGTTTCTTATTGCCGGCCTGGACGTTGGTCATGCGATTGCCACTGACGTATCCCAACCTGGTCATGGCCGCAGTTGAAAGCATGTTTAGGACCATCTTTTGGGCCGACCCCGCTTTAAGTCTCGTTGAACCGGCAATTATTTCAGGGCCCACAACCGGAACGATGCTGACCTCGGCCTCCTGAGTAATCAGGCTTTGTGGAACGCACGTCAGCGCTACCGTGAAAGCCCCCAACTCTCGGGCGTAGTTCAAAGCCTCGATGGTATACGGTGTCCTGCCCGAGGCGGCGATTCCGACCAGCGCATCGCCTGCGCCAAAATCGCGGGCTTTGAGATCTTCGCGACCTGCCGTCGCGTTATCTTCCGACGCTTCGACCGCCCGGTGACAAGCGTCGTAGCCACCAGCGATCACTGCCTGTACCAAATCGCGCGGAACGCCAAACGTTGGCGGAATCTCCGAAGCATCCAAAACACCAAGGCGCCCCGACGTGCCTGTGCCCACATAAAAGAGTCTGCCCCCGGCGCTCAATCGGTCCACAATTCCGTCCACCGCGCGCGCCACCTCGGGAAGAACCTGACGGATTGCAGCTGCAACCAACTCGTCCTCCTCGTTCATCACGCGCACGATTTCCTGACTGGGCAGCGAGCTTAGGTTGATCGTATTCGGGTTTTCTTGTTCGGTGATCGGGAGCGTAGTCTGAGTTTCAGAGTTCATCTGTTGGACACACAGTCCCATTAAACAGCGAGGGCAACGTGATTCACATGCTGGCGCGCCATACGTGCGGCCGCCACCGCCGGAGAGAATCGAGGCGGCGCAAGATAGGCGTGCGGCGCAACCTTCTTTACTTCTTCGCGGATTCCAGCCACCACCAGCTCGCCGGCGGCTCCGAATACACCACCGACGTAGCCCACCTGGAAAGTCTCGCTCTGCAACTTCAGATTTCGAATCACGGCTGCAGCCGCTGAGCCGAGTTCCTTTCCCGCCTCAGCCATGATTTCACGCGCGACGGAGTCCTTTGCCTTGGCGGCCTCAATCACGTACTTACCAAATCCGGCAAGACGCTCGTTAGTAATAGTGGGCGAGTAGATTGCCGTGGACAGATCGTTGGCATCTGAAACGTGAAAATAATCGCACGCTGCGCTGGTTAGCGATGTTGAAACGCCACGTCCGTCAGCCGCATGCGCAATGGCACGCAGCGCCCGGCGCGCAATCCACGATCCTCCGCCCTCGTCGCCGGCAACCGGTCCCCAACCACCAGCACACATACGTTTGCCACGCGCATTGATGCCACAACATATTGAGCCAGTACCGGCAATCACAATCACGCCGGGTTCGCCTTCGGTAACACCATAGAGGGCAATGTCTGCATCGCTGACAACGATAATTTCTCCGATGCCCGATGTGTGGAGCGCTTCTCGCATGCGCGCGCGCAATTCCTGACGGCGTGCGCCAGCCAAACCAATCTCAGCTGCCACCAGGTCCGTCCTCCGCACATGTGCGGCCTCGCAGGCTTTTTCAATCGCTTCGCGCACGGCAACGGCCGCATTTGCAATTCCCACCCGGAGAGGATTTGATGGGCCGGCAAAGCCTTCACCCACGATCGCGAAATTGGAATCGAGTATCACCGCATGGGTCTTGGTCCCGCCGCCGTCGACACCGGCAACGGCCCGGCGCAATGCCGGCCTGGAAATCGACAATAAAGCCTGCTGTCTTTTATCAGTTACCATAGGGCGCCACAAACGGTGACCAATCAGTCAGGACAACAGTGATTGCACTTTATGGTTTCAAGCTTTAGCTTGCGTGATTGAAGCGGCAACCTAAGGCTGGACTCCCAACTTCCGAGTTTCTTCATAAGTACTGGATGGACCACCAGGGCACGTATTCTAGGGAAGGCTGATTTATAATGGAAACTAAAAGATTTTATTATTACAATAACGCTCGTTAATAGCGTCGAGGAGCAGGATCGCATATGGAAATTAGACAGTTGAGGGCTTTTATCGCCATCGCGGAGCTGGGAACTTTCACTGCCGGCGCTCAACGGGTGCATGTTACGCAGGCAGCAATCAGCATGCAGATTAGGCAACTGGAGACAGATTTGGGCGCCAGGTTGTTTGTTCGCGCGCCCCGTCACGTGATGCTGACTGAGGCAGGTGAGATGTTACTGCAGCGCGCCCGTCAGATTCTGCGCGATCACGATGCGGCCGTTGACGAGATTGCCGAACTGGCAGGAGCAGAACGTGGGCGCCTGCGCGTAGGCAGCGCCTCCGCGATGGTCACCACGGACGTATTACCAAAGCTCCTTAAAGAAGTTCGCAGGGAACATGCCAAGTCGGAAATCACGGTGGCTTCCGGCACCAGCGAAATTTTGGTACAGCAGATCCTGGCTGGGGAAATCGACATCGCGTTTGTGTCGTTGCCGGTTGAGGCGCGGGGCATAAATACCGAGCGCCTGAGCCAGGATCAACTGGTAGCGATCGCCTCGCCGCGGCACCGCCTGGCAAAGCAACGCACTATCGACGCCTATACGTTGGCCGGCGAAAAACTAATTCTGGGTGAACGCGGCGGCAACACTCGCCGCCTCATTGATCAGTTTTTCTCTCAAGCGGGCGTCAATCTTCAGGTCTCCATGGAACTCAGCCGCCAGGCTGCGATCCGAAGAATGGTGGAAGAGGACATGGGCGTTGGCATCGTTCCCTTGCAATCAGTTGTAAACGAAGTCAACAAGGGACGACTTGTAAGGTGGTGGATCGAAGGTGCGCAAATAAATTGGGAGTTGGGAATTGCCAGGTTGACGGGTGGGTACGAATCTCCAACCATGCAAACGTTCATCAAACTCTCGAGAAAGTTTTTCGCGGGTGCACCGGCAGAAACGATGCCCACGAAGAAATCAAAAGCCAAGCCACCCCCACCCCGCCCGAAAAAGTGAACCGATCATGGGTTTTGTACCGCAAGCCACAACCCATTCGAGTCTGTCGGGGAAAATCCATAACACGTTTTTCTCTGTGCAACCTCAGTGTACTCTGTGTCACTGTGGTGACTATTTTTCTTAGGAAATCCACCACAGAGGCACAGAGTTCACAGAGATCGCACAGAGGGTGAAAGGTTATTCCGACCCCAAAAGCACGTTCACAAAACGCTCAACATCGTCTTCGTTATTGAAGAAGTCAGTAGCGACGCGAATTCCCTGCGGCTTCTCGGTCACGATTATCCTTTGCTCAGCAAGCATTGCGACCAGGCTGCCAGGATTCTCCGCTGAAACTAACGTTTCCGCCGAACGCATACGTTCGTCGTCGATCGGCGATAGAACGTTCCACCCAGCCTCAGTCACTCGCTCGGTCAAAAATCGATTAAGGGCGAGCGAACGCTCCTCTATTTTTTTCAAACCGACTTTCGTCATCAGATCAATTGATGCTCCCAAAGCGAACATCCCGGCGAAATGTGGACAGCCTAGTTCAGTCCGCGCCGCCGCATCATGTCGCAAATGCACTTCGTCGTTCTTCATTGCATAAGGTTCCTGGACGCTGAGCCAGCCAATCGCACGAGGCTTCGACCGATCGAGTAATGGCCTGCTGAGGTAAACAAATCCCGACCCGTATCCCGAAAGCATCCATTTGTGACCGGTAACGCAGAGAGCATCAATCTTCATCCGTTTCACATCAATCTCAAAAACTCCTGCCGACTGGCTGGCATTAACCACCAGAGAATGATCTCGCTTGGCATTTCCCAAGGCTTCAAGATCAGTGCGGAAGCCATTTGAAAACTGAACGTGACTGAGGGAGATAGTTCCCGTTTGCCCACTCATCGCGCGTTCTAAATCATCAATTTCGATCTTGCCCTCAAATGATTTGACGAGATGTACAGGTATGCGCCGATTCATCCAGGGCAGAGTGGAAACCGGAAACTCAAGATCGCTTGAGATAACCTCGCCATGTGTTTCCAGTGCGTCGACTATGACGTTCATGCCGGAGGAGGTATTCGTGGTTAAGGCAATCTCATCCGGCTCCGCATTTATGAAAGCCGCAACCTTCTTTCTCACTTCCTCTCGCTGAGCCAGCCACTCGTCCCAGTGAACGTCACCGTCTGCCGTCATCAGGTCGTAGTATTCGGACGCGGCATTGCGGGTTGAACGAGCCAGCGGTCCAGCCGCGGCTGTGTTGAGGTAAGTGTAGTTATCCGTGACAGGAAACTGCTTCCGAATTTCCGCCCAGTTGTTCATGACGCCGAAGATACAGGATGAATAGTTCGGGGCGGTAGCCCGACCGTCAGGGAGTGGCGTTCG
>JBBPIC010000003.1:22484-195050 GCA_038040525.1 Acidobacteriota bacterium
GTGATTAGTTTCGGGGCGGTAGCCCGACCGTCAGGGAGTGGCGTTCGGTGATTAGTTTCGGGGCGGTAGCCCGACCGTCAGGGAGTGGCGTTCGGTGATTAGGCAGAACGAGAGAAGACAACACGACGATCCACGAATGCACACGAAATGACACGAACTAAGGGCTACTGTCGTGCTGCTTGGTGTAATTTCGTAGATCGTCCTCACTCTTTCTCTCGCTACAGCCCGGCCCACGACCATAAAAGCTAAGCAAAGAATCTTTCATTATGCTCGTCTCACCAGTTCACGCAGTTCGCTGGCATTTTGATCAGGTGTATAGTTCCCTTTAGAGGTAAAGGACATGAATGTGGGCAGAATAGTCGCTTCGGTCACAATAGAAAACGCCACCGATCTTTCCAAGACGCTGCGGTGCGATGCCTTAGTCGACACGGGCGCATCCTTGATGGTGCTACCGAGTGTATGGAAGGACCGGCTCGGTAACCTCGAATTTTCAACAGAAATCGAAGTTGAGACTGCAGAGCAAGAAACCGTAACAGCGGAAGTCTGCGGACCGGTCCGTATTCAGATAGAGGGATTCCGTCACATTCTTAACGAAGCGGCTTTTGTGGAAATGAAACCCGCCGATGGTGATTACGAACCCCTGATTGGTTACATAGTCTTGGAGCAAAGCCTGGCCGGCGTAGACATGCTCGGTCACCGCCTGGTGCCAATCAAGCACATGGACTTGAAATCAATGTCTAACGTAATTCTTGATTCTTCAGATAACATGCCGAATTCGATCGGGGACTCGCCATGCGGAAGTGGCATCGAGAGGAACCAGCCACTGTGAGATATTACAACTGTGAGTGACGAGCACACCGAAAACATGGAAGGTAAACGTCTTTTGAAGAGAGGGTCTTCGTTCGCTTGACGCTTTGGATTAAGCGATGCGAGTTACGGAGTCGCGCCTGCAAACATGAATCCCGCGTGCAAAAAATGGAGATTCGTGCGCACGACAAAGCCTAGTGGGAACCAAGCCCTTAAAGATTGTCGAAACCAGGCGCGAACTATCTAAGCGACTGGATCGCATGGAGGCTATCGCCCATGAAGCCCGCGTGACCTGCGAGATGTGGAAGACCATCTTGATAAAATAGATCCTAAATCTTGAGCGCCAAGAAAATCCTTTTTTTGTATGGCGACCGAAATCAGCAAGACACAAATCGACAAACTCGGTAATCGGTTAAAGAAAGGTGAGATAACCGACTCTGATCTGCGTCTACTCGATGAGTATCGACGCTCCATTTCTGAGGCGTACGAGTTTGTAGTCGGAGCCATTAGAACCGAGCTTGCGCTTGAACCCACCGGGAGACCTGCAAAATCGACAACCTCGATTACTGATAAGTTGTTGAGAGAGAGCATCCGCCTAACACAGGTTCAGGACATCGCCGGCTGTCGGTTGATTGTGTCAGAAATGGTTGACCAAGACCGCGTTGTTCGCTCTATCGAGAGACTCTTTGAGAATGCAATTGTTGTCGACCGTAGGGAACATCCAAGCCACGGCTATAGAGCTGTTCATGTGATCGTTAAGCATAGTGATAAATTGGTCGAAATTCAGATAAGGACTTTGTTGCAACACGTTTGGGCAGAACTGTCGGAAAAGCTCTCCGATGTCCTAGATCCTGCCATCAAATACGGCAAGGGTGATGAATCGATTGTCAATGCGCTTTTCGAGACTTCCGTCGTCTTTGCCCGAAAAGAAGCGCAGGAAGCCGAGGTAGCGAGCCTTGAAAGGCGCGTATCTGCTAAGCTATCAGAAGGAAGTCTTGAGCAAGATAAGGCACAAGCGCTCATAGATCTTCAAAGAGAATTAAACGAAATTAAGAAAGACCAATTGTCGCTCCGAGAAGAGGCAATTGTGGCTTTTAGACGCATCATGGACCAAGCTTCAAAAGAGAGGTGAAGGAAATGCTGTTTCTGATTGAATATGATCGTAACCGGGGTGAAGTCGTTACAATCCAAGAGTTTGGCGACGCGGAACGAAAGACTGCCGAGAACGTTCGGCTCGAGATGGAACTTAACCTTAATCGACTTGGAACGGAGCGCGAGGTTGTTCTACTAGAGGCTGCTAGCGAAGGGGCTCTGCGCCGGACTCATCGCCGATACTTCGAGAACCTTTCCGAACTGATGAAAGCATCGTAATGCACTTAACGATCCGAAAGATGTCACTTCGGTTTGCTTACTAGCGGAGCCTCAAACCACAAAGTTGCCAGTGGCGGGAGCGCGATGGTTGCGGAATAGGGCTGACCGTGAACTGGGTTCTCCTTAGCTTTGATCGTCTTAGAGATCTTCACGCTGCTGCCACCGTATTCCTCGGCATCCGTGTTCAGAATCAATCGATACGTTCCTTTCCGTGGCAATCCCAGCAGATGGTTCTCTCGCAGGACCGGAGAAAAGTTGCCAACGCAAATCATTTCGCGACCAGTTGAGGGCGCTCGACGAATAAACGAAACGATGTTTTCGGCGGCGTTGTTGGCGTCGATCCATTGAAAGCCGGCC
This sequence comes from Acidobacteriota bacterium, assembly GCA_038040525.1. Classification (GTDB taxonomy): domain Bacteria; phylum Acidobacteriota; class Blastocatellia; order Pyrinomonadales; family Pyrinomonadaceae; genus PSRF01. Next base: position 25,020 of record JBBPIC010000003.1, read on the forward strand.
GGCTCACCGTCTATTTCCCATAAAGAGTTCTTCGCCTGGTAAATGCGATTGAGATCCCGAATCAGATTCTGTATTCCTTTGTGCACAGGATCTTCGAGCAAATGCCAGTCGAGGCTCTCAGTCTCGTTCCACTCCCGCCACTGTCCGAATTCTCCACCCATAAACAAAAGCTTCTTTCCCGGATGGGCCCACATGTAACCGTACAGCGCGCGCAGGTTGGCAAACTTCTGATCTTCGCTGCCCGGCATTTTGTTTAGCAAAGCGCCTTTGCCGTGCACGACTTCGTCATGGGAAAAAGGAAGAATGAAGTTTTCACTCCACGCGTAAAGCAAACCAAAAGTCAGCGCGTTGTGATTTCCTCCGCGAAACAGTGGATCGGTCTGAAAATACTTGAGCGTATCGTGCATCCAGCCCATGTTCCATTTGAAGTCGAATCCCAGGCCGCCAGCGTAAACGGGATGACTAACCTTGGGCCAAGCCGTTGATTCCTCGGCAATCATCATCGTACCCGGACACTCGCGATGGGTTGTCTCATTCAACTCCTGTAGCAACGAAAGTGCCTCGAGGTTTTCCCGGCCGCCAAATTGATTTGGCAACCACTCGCCCTCCTTGCGGCTGTAGTCGAGATAGAGCATCGAGGCGACCGCATCAACGCGCAATCCATCGATGTGAAATTCCTTGAACCAGTAGAGCGCGTTGGCCAGCAGAAAATTTCGCACCTCGTTGCGACCGTAGTTGAATATATACGTGCCCCAATCTGGATGCTCGCCTTTGCGCGGATCGAGGTGCTCATAGAGAGCGGTGCCATCGAAGCGTGCGAGGGCAAAGGCATCCTTCGGAAAGTGCGCCGGCACCCAATCCATGATCACCCCAATTCCCTGCTGATGCAGGTAGTCGATCAGAAAGCGAAGGTCGTCAGGCGTGCCGTAGCGTGCCGAGGGCGCGTAGTAGTTGCTGACCTGATAACCCCACGAGGGCCCATATGGATGTTCCTTTAGCGGCAGAAACTCGACATGCGTGAAGCCGGCCTCCTCAATGTATTCGGCAAGGACTGGCGCCATCTCGCGATAAGTAAACGGACGATTGCTTTCCTCGACGTGGCGACGCCACGATCCCAAATGCACTTCATAGATTGAAAGTGGTTGGCGGAAGTGCTCGCGACCGGCGCGTTTCTTCATCCATCTCGAATCGCGAAAGCGGTATTTCGATTCGTAGACGACCGATGAAGTGTGGGGTGGCGCTTCGGCAAAGGAAGCGTAAGGATCTGCTTTGAGAAATGACGGCAAACCAGCCGATTTAATCTCATATTTATAGAGCTGTCCGGCGTCGAGCTTGGGAATAAAGGTCTCCCAGACACCGGTATCGCCGAGACGGCGCATTTGATTCCTGGTGCCGTCCCAGGAATTGAAGTCGCCGACAAGACTGACTCGTTCCGCGTTGGGCGCCCATACGCCAAATGAAACTCCTTTGACACCTTCGTGAGTGATCACATGGGCGCCGAGTTTTTCGTAGATGCGCTGGTGACGGCCCTCACCGAACAGATGTAAATCGATCTCACCCAGAATTGGCGAAAAGGAATCGAGCGGCGACAAATCCCGTTGGGTGCTGGCGGTTTTTTTAGTAGGCAGAGCATTCGTGCGCGATGCCCGCTTTTTCGCCGGCGAAGTAACCGCGCTCGAAGATGTCTTTTTTGACCTGGAGCTTTTTGTAGGTTTTGCCGGCTTTGCCATTTGAGAATCCTACTGCGTGATTCGCAGAGTCATTAAACCGCCGGAGGGCAGTAGTCCGACCGTTAGGTGGGGGCGTCGATACCGCCATCAACGCCCTCCCTCACGGTCGGGCTACTGCCCCGGCTCAGGAGTAAATCAGATCACTGTTGGAGTAAGTTCGCACCGACTCAACCATTCGCTTATAAATGTCTGCGCCATTCCCCGTTTCAGGTCGATTGCTCTGAGCCTCTGCAAGAATTTCGAGAAATCTTTCGCGCGGTGACTTCACACCAGGTTGCTCCATCAAATCAATCACCCTGCAGGCATACTTCATCACCTGAACCGGTTCAAGGCCCGCAATATCATTAAAGAACCAGCCGCAACTCGCATACATCAATAGCGTGTTGCGCTGCATTTCCAGAAACACCAACGCCCGTATCTGCTCCAGACGTGTCAGCGCACGCGGCGAAAACTCAGAAAGAAACACCTCGCGCGACTTTTCCGGATTCAGGATCAATTCGATTGATTCATCTCGAGCGATCCATGGATCAATGAACAAATCGCCGCGCGTCTCTTCGAATTGGCGGGCCGCTTCATCGCGCAATAAATCGAGCGCAGCTCTCAGGGGCCGTCGCCATGCCTGGTTCCAGTTTGCTCCGCCACCCGTGCTACAACCGCAATCCTCTGTCCAGCGACCTACGCCGTGTATGCAACTCCACGAAGTGCCCTGGCCTCGAGGTCCGCTGCTAATCGCTACTTCTACAACCGGCGGATGATGATCGAGATACTCGCCGTAATTCGTCACCGAGAAACCCCGGCCCGCCGCCTCCACATCAAGAGCATAAGCCAGGCAAAGATCTCCGAACTTATGGTGATGACCATAACTCTCACCGTCCGTGGCAACGTTAACCAAAGAGCCGGTACCGATAGGCGCGCGTTCAAATCGGTCAAGCAGTGCACCGCTTGAAGTCAACGCACGCTCAAAGGCAATTGCCGCAGCCAGGTCCTGATCATAGAAAAAGACTGCAATAGATCGACTTGATCCATCGCGATGAAAGTAGCGGTAGGCGATGCTGGTGTCGATCTTTCCGCCGGCGACGTTTGTCCAGCCGCTCGATGCGACGGTTGCGTCGGGAGAGGAGGGACAGACAGGAATGTCTGTCCTACTTTTCTCGGCTTGTTGGGGTGCAAGGATTACAAACCGCAGGCCCTCAGCGATCAGGACGCCCATTACCTCGTCGTTACATGCGGTTTCTGAAAGCCAAATAGCTTCCGCCTCACGTTTGAACCTGTGCCGGAAATCTGCTAATCCCCAACGCACCTGCGTGCGCAAGTCTCGTTCGTTGCACAGGGGCAGGATTGGATGACTGTAAGCCTGCGCGATTGCGTTGCCATGCCCACTGTAACGACTGGCACTTTCCACATCGGCGGCGATAATCCGCCCGTAAGTCTCGGGGTGTTCCCTCTCCAGCCAGGAGAGCAAGGTTGGCCCAAAGTCGAAACTGATAAGGCCGTAGTTGTTGACGACTCTCTCGATATTATTCTCATCAACCAGGCGAACGGCTGAGTTAGGCTGATAACACTCGGCGGTGACTCGTTCGTTCCAATCGTGAAACGGCGCCGCGTCTGGCTCGGCATCAACCACGAACGTCCAGGGATTTTCGCGCGGCGGTTGGTAGAAGTGTCCGTGAATAATCAGTTGCTTCATTCGATTTTGGCGGAAGCCCTTCGAGCAAGAATTTTATTGGCAAAAGCGGTCCACGAAACCACCCAAACCAGCACGAACTGCTGTTGGTTTCATTTTCGTGAGACTTCGTGGATCGTATCTCTGTGCAAAATAGAGATTCAACGATAACATCAGTCGCACGGTAATAGTAATTCAACTTGTCGGTTGGCTAGCTGGAATTCGCTGCGACCCAGGCAACGAATTCGGGAACTCCGGAGATCGTTTCATATGCCCGGATTTGGCTCTGAGGCATTCATCGCCGCTCTCGCGATTATCGGCATTGTGATCGTGGTGTCGGCGCTTCTTTCGGGGCTGATCGAGAGAAGCGGACTGCCGCAAGTTGCTGTTTTCCTCGCTATCGGAGCCGCCCTCGGGCCAGCTGGACTCGGCGTCGTAGACGTCGGTCTCCAATCTCAAACGTTGCGTGTGGTGGCAACGCTCAGCTTGACCCTCGTTCTGTTCACCGACGCCGTTGCTCTCAACATTTCTGAAGTCAGGAAACACTGGTCGCTTGCAGTGAGATTGCTGGGGCCTGGAACGCTCCTTTCTGCGGTCCTCGTGGCTTTGGCCGCCTGGTGGCTGCTTGGTCTCCCTGTACCCGCGGCGGCGATCCTGGGGGCTGCCCTCGCGTCAACCGATCCGGTGCTCTTGCGTGGGCTGCTTCGCCGTCCAGACATCGCCTCACCGACACGTCAGGCGCTCCAACTTGAGAGCGGACTCAATGATGTCGTGCTGCTACCGGTGGTGATTGTGGCGATGGCATTCATGGGTCAACAAGATCCGGTTAACGCCGCAGGCTGGGCTAAACTCACCCTCAATCTTTTCATCCTTGGGCCAGGCGCCGGCGTCGCCGTGGGATTGGTGGGAGTCGCCGCCCTCGATCTCATTCGTAAGAAGATCGGCGTCAGACGCGATTATGAATCGCTTTACTCCCTTGGCATCGCCTTCTCCGCCTATGCCGCTGCCGAAGCCGTGCATGGTAGCGGTTTCCTCGCGGCCTTTGCTGCCGGTTTGACGATAGCTGCACTCGACGTGGAACTTTGCGATTGCTTTCTCGAGTATGGCGGTGTCACCGCGGAGATGACACTTCTGTTTACCTTCGTCCTCTTCGGCAGTTCGCTTATCTGGAGCGGATTCACCGTTATCTCGGGCGCCACTCTGCTTTTCGCCGCCGTGGTCATTTTGATTCGGCCTCCTGTCTACCTGCTTTCGCTTTGGGGTTCCAGAGTTGATTGGCGCGGTCGACTTCTGATCGCGTGGTTTGGGCCGCGAGGCCTCAGCTCTTTACTGCTGATCCTTTTGCCGGTTTTCGCTGGTCTGCCTGGTAGCGAGCAACTGTTCCCGATCTCTGCTCTGGTCGTACTCCTCTCAGTTGTGCTGCATGGTGGCTCTCCAATCCTCCTGGCACAGGCCGCGCGGCGCCGAACCAGGCATGAAACTCAAGCTGCAGATCTGGTGCGCAACCTTGGCGCGCCGATAATTAAAGATGGTGATGGAGACAATCCAGAAACGTCCCCGTCCACTACCTGCCCGTTAAACGCTGGCGACGGTAGCTTCACTAAGGCGACCGACGTTGAGCAGGTTGGTTCCACTACCATTACTATCGAAGAATTGGTTCGTCTTCAGCAGTCTGGCCACCCGGTCATCATTCTGGATGTGCGAACCGACCGCAGTCTTGACGATCTCCAGGCAAAAGGCGCGGTGCGTGTCCCGCCTGACAATGCGGTGCGTCGGGCGCGCGAGCTCGGACTGCCAAAGGATGAGTGGCTCATCGCCTACTGCGCTTGACCAAACGAAGCTACCAGCGCCCGTGTGGCGCAGGAACTTCGACAGGCCGGATGGACAAAAGCTCGCGCACTAATAGGAGGATGGAAAGCATGGCAAAAGGCTGGGCTGCCCGTAGAACCGCGAACCGTGGGCGCGGCGGCGGATGAATGACCCGGCCTATCGGTGAGAGCGACTCCTTGGAGTGCGCCGCCTTGTCGGCGCTTTGGCCCGCTACGACTTGTCGCAGCTTCGTTGGGCTTGAGTCGCCTATGACACTAGAGTTGAATCAGCCGCGAAATCGCGGCGCCAGGCCGCCGCTGACCAAAGCGCCGACAAGGCGGCGCACTCCAAAGGAGTTGTCTTTTTATTTGCCAGTTCAGTGCGGAGTGATGTACATGTCTTGTCGTTAGATGCCACTGAATCTTTGGTTGAATTGAATCCCGGCGCTACAAAGGTACGTCGTTGAGAACGCCAAACTTGAAGAACTGGATCAAAACACTTGGTTTGTGGGGATTTCTCTTTTTTCTCATCAAGGGATTACTCTGGCTAACCATACCCGCGCTCATAGCTTTCTTCGCTAGCTAATACTCCGGTGGTTTGGGTCTGGCGCCAACGTTCCTGACACGAAGCGGTTGGAGTTACAGAACCGAGCGCGGTAGCGCCGGATGCGAGAAGCAACCTTGGCCTCAAACAGTCCATTGTATTCCCATAACTCAAGTAGACTCTGGGATCCGGCGCTACCGCGCTCGGTTCTGTAATGGGGCTCCTCTCTGGAGCTGGTGATTCTCTACCTGGATTGAAAAATGCTTCCAGTAAAAACTACGGCATTATTGTTCATGAGCGTACTTCCATTCGCCCATCCCACATTTCCGATTTCAAGCGCGACCGACTCGTGGCGCTTAAGAAACAGGACAGCGATTTCCGTTTGTCCTACCTACCAAGATCTTAGCGGCAGCCAGACAGGAATGTCTGTCCTACTCAATGCGCAAAGAAGGGAAGATCGCCCACGCGTGCGCGAGGCGGGAATCACGGTGGGAATACTGCCGGTTGGCCCACTCAACGCGATCACCGACGTACCCGGTGTACTGGTTGGCCATACCACGCTCATTCGTTGCGACAACATTCGAACCGGGGTAACCGCGATCCTGCCGCACAACGGAAATCTTTTCCGCGAGAAAGTGCCGGGTGCAATCTTCGTAGGTAATGGCTTTGGCAAACTGATGGGCTCGACGCAGGTCAAGGAGCTGGGTGAAATTGAGACGCCAATTCTTCTTACCTCCACGCTGAGCGTGCCACGGGTTGCCGACGCCCTGCTTGACTACACTTTGGCACTGCCGGGGAATGAAGATGTGCGCTCGGTGAATCCGGTGGTGGCGGAAACGAACGATGGCCTCTTAAACGACATCCGTGGACGTCACATTTCGCGCGAAGACGTCCTTTCGGCCATAAGGAACGCGAAAGCCGGCCCCGTCGAGGAGGGTTCCGTCGGCGCAGGAACAGGAACCGTGGGTTTTGGTTTCAAGGGCGGCATTGGCACATCTTCGAGAAGACTACCTGCGGCACAGGGCGGATTTACCGTCGGCATCCTGGTGCAAACCAACTTCGGCGGCATGCTGACAATCAACGGAGCGCCGGTCGGCCGCGAGCTTGGGCGTCTAAAGGACGGCTTGGGTAGCAGCCTCGGTCCGTGCAGCTCTGACGGGGAGAAACCCCACTTGTCTCGATGTCATGCAGACGGTTCTGTAATTATTGTTATCGCGACTGATGCGCCGGTTGATACCAGGAATCTCGAGCGAATGGCGGCCCGCGCAATGTGGGGGATTGCTCGTACGGGATCCGCGGGTTCGAATGGCAGCGGCGACTATGCGATAGCGTTTTCAACGGCCAGCGAAGTCCGCTTAAGACCGCCGCCAAATGCGCGGGAGAGGAATTCGCCTCGTAATTTGAAGGCTTTGCCAAACGATGCCATGTCCCCTTTATTTCTGGCGGTCATCGAAGCCACGGAAGAAGCTGTCTACAATTCGCTCTTCGCGGCAACGACGGTCAAAGGTCGAGGCCAAACCGTCGAGGCGTTGCCCATCGAACGGACCATTGAGATTCTCCGCAAACACGCCCTCCTCAACCCCTAATTCCTGAAGTAGCGTTTTTCCGCCCACGTTGCACGCAAGCTAAAGCTTGAACTCTATACTTCATGCTCGTAGTTCAGAGTTCAGCCTTTAGGCTGGCTCTTCGAAGCGAACTCGAGCAGTACCTGGCAGCGACCACCGACACGTTAACGCAACGATTTCGATCCCTAAGTGTTAGATTTTGGACCACCAAGTGTATTGACACTTGATGACGAGCCGCATAGAATTCGGACCACAACAAAAATTTCCGAGGAGGGGTCTTAGAGTGAAAACAACTATCCGTGTCAATCGCAAACGTCCGGAGTCAATGACCAAGCAGATAACGGAACAGCTGACCAGCCTGATTGAGTCAGGTGCTATGACGGTAGGCAGTTACTTGCCCAGTGAGCGCGAGCTCGCCAACTCCCTGAAGGTGGCCAGAAATGTCGTGCGTGGAAGTTATGAGAACCTGATGAAGGCCGGACGAGTCCAAAGCGAAGGTCGCAAAGGCCGGACGGTTAGATCTTCAGGTGGCAAGAAGCGCGCAGGCTCCGCGAAGAGCTCGAAGAGTACGTCCGGATCGAAGGCGCGAAAGAAATAGCGCCACACGCTGGCGTTACACTGGTTCCCCCTCCCCTCGCCGTAACAAACGCATCGAAATCACTGGCTGAGAACCGCAGTCTCCTCGCCGAGGGCCAGGATTTCATTGCGTATTGCATTTCTCTCCGCCAGCAGGCGCACAAAAAATCTGCGCCTCATCAGAAAAAACACCAGGGCCCTTAATCCGCCCATAAAGGTGTCAATCGCCTCAAAAAACTTGATGGCCAGAAAACCAGCCAGGGGTATTACCACGGCCGTCAATAGCGCCCACTGCCAGCCCAAAAGTATCCAACTCGCTGCGATGACTACCAACCAGGTGAGGGGAAACAAGAGCATTGCGGAAATGATTTTGACAGTGGAGATTACGTCCTCGTCCTGCTTTGAGATTCTCGTGGCCAGATAACCTCCCAGTTGGTAGGCAGGATAGTGGACAACTGCACCCAGGGTTGCCGGAATAATCAATAAGAGAAATAAGAGAACACGGGTAATCAGGTGGTTGAACACATCCAGGGTGGATGTGGGAGGAGATAAATCATCCGGATCCACTCCAGCCAGAGTTAGTTCCTCTTCGAAGCGGCTCATCCTCACTTCAAGTTTACGCAAGCGCTCCGGAGCGTGTTGTCGCAGGACGGTATAGGCTTTGATAAAACGTTGCTGCAATTGTAATTCTTCGGCGAGGCTATCGGTCACCCCATCGTCTGCCTCCGATGAAAATATCTTTTCTGCCCGGGTTATGGTCTGTAGGGCTTCCTCGTGTTCGGCATCGAGTATCACACCGCGGAGCGCCGACTCGACCTTACTCGACAACTCTCGAACTGCCGGCCGGGGTGGATTCCCGTCGGCTTCGAGTTCGACTGGAGTAACCTCTATCGGAATTCCGAAGTAGAGCAGAGCCGAGCTGCGAAACTTGGTTTTCGAGGTGTAGTAAAGACCTGCCGGAATAATCTTCAGGCCCACTACTTCACCGGTCGAAACTGCACCAAGAGCTATCCGCGCCGCGCCTGTTTTGATTGGTCGCAGCCGAGGCTCGTCATGGGAGACACCTTCCGGACAAATACCAATTGTGCCTCCGCGAGCGAGTAACTTGCGCGCAGCGACGAATGTCTCCTGGTTCTTAGAAACATCTTCTCCTTCATCCTGTTGACGGTAAACCGGAAGCGAATCCATCTCCCGCACAAAATATCCCAGCACCGGCATGCGGAAGAGTGGCGCCTTTGCCAGGAATGAAACCTGGCGAGGGGCACGACATAAAAGGACCGCCGGATCAACCAGAGCGTTGGGGTGATTGAGCACAAAGATGACGGGAGTTGTAAGGGGCACATGCTCCAGACCCACTACTTCAACACGTCTGAAATAGATGCGCGTCGCGAGCCTTAGAATTTCAACGATGATCCGGCGAATCAAGTTAGAGGTGCTCCATGAATCTATCAGCTACAAAATACGACGCGATGATAAGGTGAAGTTTATATTCGGAACAATCTTACGCGGCTTTGCCGCCTTCCGTGCGGAAAGCCTACGGCTTTCCGAAGAGTCTACTTTTGTACCCCTGCCTGAGGCTTAGCCTCAGGCAGGGAGTCAGGAACTCTCACGGAAAGGCATAGCCATTGCGCACGGACGGCGGCAAGCCGCGGCTCAGAGAACGAGCACCCGCTCCCGCAGGCGGTACCGACCTCATCACGTGCGCATGATATTGATTGGTGCAATAATATCTGCGCTTTCCCAAAAATCTGCAAACCGTTCTGAGGGGGCTTTATGAAACGCTTCGTCATTGCTCTGACTATTAGTCTGTTGTGCCTCACATCTTCGGCGGTGGCCCAGCAGTATCGCCCATTTAATATTGAGGAACTACTAAAGGTGCGACGCGTCAGCGATCCACAAGTGTCTCCGGACGGTCAGCACGTGGCTTTCACGATTGGCGATGTGAATTTTGACGCCAACCGCGTGCTTACTCAGATCTACGTCATGCCGCTGACTAGCGGGGCTGAGATAAAGCGACTGACAAGCGGTGAGAGCTCGGCCACTTCCCCGCGCTGGTCTCCTGACGGCAAGAAAATAGCATACGTCACAGGCAGCCAGATTTGGGTAATGGACGCTGACGGCGATGACAAGGAGCAGGTCACTAAGATTTCTACAGGCGCTTCAGGGCCGGTCTGGTCCCCCGACCGCAGATGGATTGCATTTACCTCCGATGTCTATCCGGAATGCACAAATGATGAGTGCAACAAGCGCAAAGATGAAGAGGTCGAGAAAAGCAAAGTTAAGGCTATCGTCACTGACCGTCTTCTGTTCCGGCACTGGAATGAAATACGTGACAAGAAGCGAACGCATGTTTTGGTTGTTCCCAGCAAAGGCGGAGAAGTAAGAGATGTGACGCCAGGCGATTTTGATTCGCCGCCTTACGCAGTTGCCGGCGACGTCGATTATTCGTTCTCGCCAGACTCGCAAGAGTTGGCCTACCTGCGCAATCCTGACAAGGTCGAAGCAGTTTCCACCAACAGCGATATTTTTATCGTTCCCATCGCCGGCGGCACTCCGCGAAACATAACCGCGCGAAACCGCGGTTACGATGACACTCCTATCTACACGAACGACGGCAAATACATTCTTTATCGCTCTCAATCGACCGCGGGTTTTGAAGCCGACCGTTGGCGGCTTATGAGTTACAACCGCGCCAGCGGAACCAGTACGGAACTGCCGAGGGGCTTCGATCTGAATGTTGAAGAGATGTTGGAATCGCCCGATGGCAGAACCGTTTACTTTGCCGCCGGCGAACGGGGCGGAGCTCCGATCTACAAAGTGCCAATCAACGGGGGCATCGCTCAAAAAACGGTGGATGGCGTTTTCGCTTCAGGACTTCAGATCACACGCGACGGCCGAACTTTTGTGTTTTCGAACAGCTCGCTGGCGGCGCCGCCCGAAATTTACCGTGCGAATAACGACGGTAGTGGAGTGGCTCCCGTCACCAGGATCAATGACGAGTTGATTGCACGCACCGGGCTCAAGAAGGCCGAGGAGATGGAGTGGACTGGCGCGCTGGGCGCCAAAGTGCATGGCTTCCTGATTAAACCTGTCAACTTTGATGCGGGCAGGAAGTATCCGCTTCTGGTTCTAATCCATGGAGGTCCGCAAAGCGCCTGGAACAACAGCTGGAGTTATCGCTGGAACCCGCAGATATTTACGGACGCGGGCTACGTGGTATTCATGCCCAACCCCCGCGGCTCCCTGGGTTACGGGCAGCGGTTTGTAAATGAAATCAGCGCCGACTGGGGCGGCAAAGCATTCGTCGATTTGAAGAATGGCGTCGCGGAAGTTTTACGTCGGAATACTTATGTCGATAAAGCAAAGATTGCCGGCGCCGGTGCCAGTTATGGCGGCTACATGGTCGACTGGATTCTTGGTCATAACAATGACCCGCGTTTTCGTTTCAAGTCGCTGGTCTCGCATGCAAGTGTTTACAACTTGACCAGCATGTACGGCGCCACTGAAGAACTTTGGTTTCCCGAATGGGAGTTTAAAGGGACACCATGGACCAATCCCGCGATGTATGAGCGCTGGTCGCCACACAAGTATGTAAACAACTTTAATACTCCTACACTGGTGACTGCCGGGGAGCTTGATTATCGCGTCCCATACACTGAGAGCCTGCAGCTTTATACAGCCTTGCAAAGGAAGGGCGTGGAATCGAAACTAATTCTCTTCCCCGACGAAGGCCACTGGATTTTGAAACCGCAGAATTCCAGGTTCTGGTACGAGAACGTGCTTGATTGGTTGAATAAGCACTTAAAATAAAAGCTAACTCGGCCGCGGATTTACGCGGATAAACGTGGATCAGAACCAAATAACAAAAGCTGAGAAGTTTGCAGGTATTGGCGCGGCTTTGCCGTTTGCCGTGCGGTAAGCCTATGGCTTATCGCAGACCGCTTCACTGGGACCGCGGGCGTCTCGCCCGCACTCGTGCGTAGGTGCTATTGAATCTCTGGATTAGTCTTCGCCACCTGGCGGGCGGGACGCCCGCGGTCCCAGAAATAGCTGTTTCCGGTAAGCCATAGGCTTACCGCACTGAAAGCGGCAGAGCCGCGTAGTGGATATCGATAGACTCTCAATTCGCCAACGGCCTGAAGGCCGCCCCATCATGCATCAGAAGTGGGGGAAGCTTCTCTTCATCCACTGGCCCATCGATGCCGGCCTGTTGCGGCCACTCATCCCCAAACACTTAGAGATTGATAGCTTCGATGGTTCAGCGTGGATCGGCGTCATCCCTTTCACGATGTGGGGCATCCGTGCGGCTCTTCTGCCTTCAATCCCCGGCACCAGCGCCTTTCATGAACTCAATGTGCGAACCTACGTGCATCTGAATGGTGTTCCGGGCGTTTGGTTCTTCTCACTCGACGCGGCCAGCAAACTGGCTGTCTGGGGAGCGCGCAAGTTTTATCACCTGCCGTATTTCTACGCCGAGATGTCGCTCGTTCAGACTGGCAACCAGATTACCTATTCATCTCAGCGTGACGACAGTCATGGGCCAGCAGCCGCACTAAAGGCCACCTGGTCCATCGGGGATCCCTTACCCACATCAAGTCCTGGCCCTCTCGAGTTTTTTCTGACAGAGCGTTACTGCCTCTACAGCGAAAACAAAGGGGAAATTTATCGCGCGCGCATCCATCACCAACCCTGGCCACTCAGAAATGCGTTACTCGCAAGCCTGAACTCCACCATGGTGGAGTCCCTGGGTGTCCCAAACCCAGCAGGCAACCCTCAACTTCAATATGCGGAAGAAATTGCTGTCGAAATCTGGCCTCTGAGGAAGGCATGATCGAAATCATCCGCAGATTACGCTGATTACCCAGATTTAATAGATTCAAATGGAGTGTTATTGTTTTTCTGAATCCGCGTAATCTGCGTAATCTGCGGATTATTCCGCTTTCTCGAGCGGTGGGACCACGGCAACGAAGTCGTCAACGAAGCGCTGGCCATAGTTTCCAAGTAGCTCCTCAACACGCTCCAGCTTATTTGATTTCACTATTAGTCCGGCGTGGTGAAGCTTCTTTACTCGATAGACAATCTCAGGATCGTCGTATCCGGAGGTGTCTGGGCATTCCTGTTTGGCGAGGGACAGAATGATGCCTGCATAATCCTTGCGCGGCTTTGCGGTGCGCATTGCTCCGTCAGAGACTTCAATCCCAGCCCATTCTCGCCACAGATTGAGGCCGGATGCTGCTTCGAGGACGTCCGCGATATATGCGCCGCCAACGCGCGCGGCAATCTCCAGAAAATAGAAACGGCCGTCCGCGTCGCTCCTAATAAACTCCGCGTGAGTAGCACCTTGCCGAATTCCCTGGGCCTTGACCAGCTTACGATTAATTTCCAACAGCTTTTTTTGATCGTCGCATCCATGCGCAACACTGCGGGAAATGTAGGCGCCGCCCAGGTGGGCCACTTGCAGAGGTGGGCGTCCATATCGATTAACTCCCGCAAACGATACCCGGCCTTTATTGACAATCGAATCGACGTGAAAAACTTCGCCAGGGATAAATCGGGCCAACAAATAATAGGAAGCTCTCTCACGAAGGTTTTCCCGTTCATTGAGTTTGTCAATCGCCCGCATCACTTCCGCAGCGTCTTCAACCTTCCGCATCCCGATAGCTGAGACATCCGAACGCGGCTTTATTATCCAGGGTGGTGGCACGCGCTCCATAAACTCGCGTACCTCATCCGGATTGATTAATGGCACGAAGTCGGGCACGTCGAGCTTTGCCGACCTGGCAGACTGGGCCATGCGATATTTGTCGCGAAACGTCTTTGCTGTGGAGCTATCCATTCCCGGCAGGCAAAAGTGCTCCCGGATGAGCGCGGCCGTCATTACATCGAATTCCTCGAGGGCGACTACGCGGTCAGGTTTCTGCTTCCGCGAGAGGTAAGCGACCAGGTCGATGAAGAGTGGCGGCCCCGCATCATTGGGAACAGCGATCAATTCGTCAAGACTGTCGTGGGGCCAGTCTTCCTTGAGTATTTTTTCCTTGGTGACGAGGGTGACATTGCAGCCAAGGCGTTTGCATTCACGAATGAAATCGCCGCCTTTGAAGTAAGTGGCCAGACAAATAATATTGAGTGGGCGAGTCTCTGACATGGGCTAAGTAATGCCTGTGACCTCAGTCGAACATGCATCCGACAGGATCGACTCAGATTTTTGGCGGGCGCCACACGGTCCCATGAGGTCAGTACCACCACGCGGTAGCGGGTGGGTCGCGCTCGCGGTTTTGGCATGAGTGATGTGAGTGGGACCCACCCGCTACCGCGTGGTGGTACTGACCTCATGGGCCGGGCCGTCAACCGTCATAACAGTTAAAGTAGCACCGTACTCCAATCATGGGATTCGCGGTCACTATAAACCTTTGCAGAAGCGCGGTCACCTGATAATGTATGCGCGTCCTGACTTTTGCGTGACACCACCTGCTTTTTGTCAGTTCCACCTGCGTCAGCGGGTGGGTATTTGCTGGCCTGATTACCGAAAATCTATTCCAAAGTGTGAGTTTCTCTAACGATGATCTTTCGTGGACCATTCCCCCAAATTACCATCCCCGAAATTTCAATAACGGACTTCGTTCTGCAAAAAGCGAAACAGTTTGGCGATAAACCGGCGCTGATCGATGGGCCGAGCGGCCGTTTCTACCCCTACTCTAAACTTAGGGATTCGATTTCGCGCGTCGCCTCGAGCCTCGGGGCACGCGGCTTCAAAAAAGGCGACGTGTTAGGCATTCTAAGTCCTAACCTGCCCGAGTATGGAATCGCGTTTCACGCCGTCGCAACACTCGGTGGAATCACCTCACCCGTTAACCCGCTTTACACTGCCGGAGAAATCGAGCATCAACTGAAAGATGCTGGTGCAAAGTTTCTGATTACCGTGCCGCAGTGTCTTAAGAAAGTGGCCGAAGCGGCCCAGGGAACCGGCGTTGAGGAACTGTTTGTCTTCGATCAGGCAGAGGGTGACGCCAATGGCGCCACACCTTTTTCTTCGTTGCTCGAAGGCGATGGCAAGCTCCCGGAAGTCAGCATCAATCCGTTCGAAGATTTAGTCGCGCTTCCATATTCGAGCGGCACCACCGGCTTGCCAAAAGGAGTGATGCTCACCCATCACAATCTTGTTTCCAACATACGCCAGATGGAGGGTCTGAATTACTTCACGGAAGAAGACACTTTGATCGGTGTGCTCCCTTTCTTTCACATTTACGGATTGGTGGTTGTCTTAAACATGGGACTCTACCAGGGCGCCACGATAGTTACTGTTCCACGGTTTGAGTTGGAGCCTTTCCTGCAGACACTCCAGGACCACAATGTGACGATGGCCCATTTGGTGCCACCGATCGTGCTAGCCCTCAGCAAACATCCGGTGGTCGATAACTACAAACTTCCGAAACTGAAAACCATCTTCTGCGGGGCCGCACCGCTCGACGAAAACTTAACCCGTGCCTGTATGAAACGGCTTAACTGTGATGTGCGACAGGGTTATGGAATGACTGAGACGAGTCCTGTCACACACTCGTCGCCGGCCGATCCCAGTCAGGTTAAGTATGGCTCGGTTGGAGTTGCGGCTCCCAACACAGAGTGTAAGGTTCTGCATCTGGAAACGGGCGAGGAACTTGGGCCCCATCAGGAAGGAGAGATTTGTGTCCGCGGCCCGCAAATAATGAAAGGCTACCTGAATCGTCCGGAAGCAACAGCCCAGACAATAGACGCGGACCGTTGGCTTCACACCGGCGATATTGGATATGCAGACGCGGACGGGCACTTTTTCATCGTCGATCGCGCCAAAGAACTAATCAAGTACAAAGGATTTCAGGTTCCACCGGCTGAGCTCGAAGCGTTGTTGCTAACGCACGAAGATGTGGCCGATGCCGCCGTCATTCCTGTTCCGGATGACGAGGCGGGCGAAATACCGAAGGCGTACGTTGTATTAAAGGGAGAGGCTACTGCCGAAGAGCTAATGGAGTTTGTAGCAGCGCGCGTAGCCCCGCATAAGAAGATTCGTGCGGTCGAGTTTATAGATAAGATTCCGAAATCCCCTTCGGGGAAAATACTGCGCCGTCACCTGGTGCAGGCAGAACGAGAAAGGAAAAAGGACAATGTCGCCTGAAGTTATCTCGAGAGCGGTCAAAGCATATTTTGCAGCGTTGCGCTCGATGAACCAGCAAGCAATTGTAAATACGTTTGCCGAAGACGCGGTCACATACGACCCGGTAGGAACACCGCCAAACCGGGGTCATAAGAAGATTGAGGAGTTTTTTCAAACAGTTATGGTGGCGTTCAAAGAAGTCGGTTTAACAGAAGATGAAGTATTCATAGCCGGCAACGCGGCGGCGGTGAGATGGACGGGTCGCGGCGTAAGCAAGCAGGGTCGTCAGGTGAAATTTGAAGGTATTGATGTCATCGAAGTAAATGAAGCGGGAAAAATTCAGACGCTACATGCCTATTGGAATCCAGCGGAAATGGTAGCTCAGCTTTAGCAGCCTGATTAACTGCGGTATAGTTGAAAAGTCTCAGAGTAATAAGAGGAGCGACGATATGCGAACGCTGCGTTTCAACCTTCCACTAAGTGCCCTTTTGCTTGCGCTTGCCGGCCTATTGTCGGCTGTCTCGGCCCAGTCAGCAGATTGGGAAATGCTTCGGCCGGAGGGCGAAGAGTTTTCTGTCCTGATGCCGAAGGGTTCTACGTTTGCGACCGCAAAAGAGTCATACCATAAGATGGAACTGAACACGCGGGTTTACCTTTCGCAGACCCAGAATGGCCCCGTGTTCGCTGTGGTTTCTTTGAGTGGAATCAAATCGAATCCGGCGTTGTATACCGAGATGCAGCGATTCAACTCGTATGTCGACGCCTTCAAGACATTGTTCCCGCCAAAACTTAAGGGCAAAACCACGCCCGTCAAACTATCCCTTGTAGGCGGAAAGTCGTTGTATGGACACGCCGGACGCGAGTATCGCATGTCCATTGGCGATGCCTCCGGAACCGTTCAAACCTTTGTTACCAGAAGACGGTTCTACGCCGTTACCTATCTGAACCCCAAGAAAGACGATTCGGCTCAGGAGCAGTTTCTGAGTTCATTTGTATTGCCTGAGCGGGTCGAACCAGCTCCCGCAACCACCGTGCACACGCCTGCGCCTGGCACCGCAGCAACTCCAAACACGTCTAATGCTGTGGCAAACGGTAGGGAAAATCCGGCAAACCCCAACCCCACCGGCACGTCAGGTGAGAACAAGCCCGCCGAACCGGAGGGCGAGGGTAAGAAGGGACGTTCCGTTGCAGGCGGCGTCTTGAATGGTAAGGCCCTTAGTTTGACGAAACCTGATTATCCGGCCGAGGCCAAAGCTGCGGGTGTCTCCGGCTCGGTGGCAGTTCAGGTGACGGTAGATGAAGCGGGAAACGTGATTGAAGCAAAGGCAGTCTCCGGACATCCCTTGTTGCAGCCGGCATGTGTTAACGCGGCCCTGCAGGCCAGGTTTGCTCCCACGTCGCTCATGGGCGAACCCGTGAAAGTGACGGGCGTGCTCGTATTCACCTTCGCTAAGCAATAACCCTTTGGAGTGCGGCGGCCCGGCGCCGCTTTGGCCGACTTTGATTTGATCGCAATCAATTTCGATCGAGTTCAACAAACTTCGTTGCCTGGCTTGAGACCAAAGCGGTGCCGGGCCACCGCACTCCAAAGAGGCGCCTCTATCCAAAATGAAACGAGCTCTGAAGCGGCTGGACTCAGTTCATGAAAAACTGCTGCAGACCGTAACCCCACTTGATCCAGAACTCTTCTCCCGGCGCCCATCGGACACTGAATGGAGCGTTGCCGAAATCGTTCAACACCTTTCTCTGGTGGAAGAACGCGTCGTAATGGAACTGGAAAAAGCTATTGCTCGCGAACCGCAGCGCGTTGGACTTGTGCGGAGATTTCTTCCCACCTCAATAGTTTCGTTCCGGCTGCTTCGCGTTAAGGCGCCGAAGGGCATGAACCCGATCACAGTCCCTGAGAAAGAGCTGGCCATCCAAAACCTGGATCGCGCTCGCCGGGATTTGAAAGCCTTGTGCGACACGCACGGCGTGGATCGTTTTAGAAATCTTATTTTTAAGCACCCGTTCCTGGGCGATATCGATGGTGTCGCTACGATCTCGTTTGTCGGTTATCACGAGCGGCGACATTACAAACAGATCCGCGAGGTGCTAAAGAAGGTTGGGTATGGAGGCAACGGCTAATAAATGTAAAGCAAACTGTTAGTTTGCGATGTGGATTCCCTAAAGGAGAGTGGGGACCAACGAACGCAAACTAACAGTTTGCTTTACATTCAACCTAAGACCTTGACCGAAGAGTCGCCCCGGTCTATCTTCGCTCGAATTCATTTCTTGTCATCTTAGTTCTCGGGAAAGACCTAAAGAATGTCGACCACCTTAGCAACTGCAACCCCCGCATGGGCCATCTCTGACTACCTCGAAGTTCGCGACGGACAACTGATTATCAACGGCGCTAATGCGCTTGAACTGGTCCAACAGTACGACTCGCCCCTCTTCGTTTTTTCCAGGCCGCGCATCGAATCAAATATCCGGCGACTAACCAGCGCGGCTGACTCGGTCGATCATCCGATACGATTCTTCTACGCGTCTAAGGCAAACTCAAACATGGCTGTCCTCAAGACCGTGCTCGAGTCGGGCATTGACGTAGAAGTGAACAGCGGCGGCGAACTCTTCAAGGCGCTGCGGGTTGGGTTCCGGCCGGATCAGATCATCTTCAACGGCACCAGCAAGAGCGCCGGTGAACTGGATGACGCGGTGAGGGCCGGCATTTACGCGATCAACGTCGATTCGATCTACGAGATTGGGCTGGTGGAAGAAGCGGTGCAACGAGTGGCTGAAGCTCAAGGGAGCCCGGTAAAACCAGCTCGAATCGCGTTGCGGCTGGTCCCGGAAATTGGCACTCGCTCTCATCTGGGCTTGCAAACAGCTTTGCTGACTTCAAAGTTTGGTATTTCGTCGTCTGAAGTACTAGATGCGTTTCGGAGAGGTTTACAGAATCCCGAACTAATCCATGTTTGCGGCATTCATATCCACGTAGGTTCGCAGACGCCCGACGTCGAACCCTTTGCGGAAGCTTTTCGCAGCATGTGGGAACACCTGGTCGCGATCCATCGCGAGACCGGCCAGACGCTTGAGCATATCAACCTGGGCGGCGGCATTCCGGTCAACTACCTGCGCGATCGCTCCCAGGCCGACCAACTCCCTGAACACGAGCGTGACATGCTGGGAGCCAATCTGGAACCTTCCGTGGTTCTCTCGGAGTCGCTACGCGTCGCGCGCGATTCGGCTCGCGCGGCCGGCGCGGAACATCTTCTCGATCACACAACGATCCTGCTCGAACCCGGACGCAGCGTGATCGCCGATGCGGGGCTGGTACTTACTACCGTTCTCAATATGAAGGAGAGGCCTGAAACGGGAGACGTGTGGCTACTCACAGACGCCGGCTACAACATCATGCTCTCGATGAATAATTACAAGTGGTACTACCATCTCATTTCTGCTACCCGCGCCGGCGTACCACATCAGACCAGCTACAAGGTTGCCGGGCCACTCTGTGACTCGGGCGACGTTTATTTCGACATCGAGCGAATGGGTCGCTTGCCTGACTACAGAAAACTTCCTGCGAATATTCAGCCGGGTGAAGTTCTGGCTCTGCTCAACAGCGGCGCCTATTCCCTGGCGCAAATGTTTCATTACAACGGCAGACCCCTTCCTGCAGCAGTGTTGGTGGACGAAGCCGGCCAGGCGGATCTGATTCGCAGACGCGATTCGTATGAAGACCTACTTACCAGCGACGTCTGGTAAATTGGTCCAATGTCCAATGTCCAATGTCCAATGTCAAAAACAAAACGCGGCCGCTTGACCGCTAATCTTCACCCTCTTTTATTGCTGGAGGTGAACATTTTGAAAATCAAGAAGTTTGAGGACCTTGAATCGTGGAAAAAAGCTAGAAAGTTGACGAATACTGTATACGAGGCAACTGCCACAGGGAGTTTCTCCCGAGATTTTGGTTTGAAGGACCAAATTCGGCGCGCTTCGATCTCAATACTCTCAAACCTAGCAGAGGGATTCGAGCGAGGTGGGGACAGGGAGTTCCTCCAATTCTTAGCCGTGGCTAAGGGTTCCTGTGGGGAGGTTCGCTCCCAACTCTACATCGCTCTCGATCAAGGGTATCTACAGCCAGCTGTGTTTGAGAAACTAATCGCCAACGCTAATGAGATTGGGCGGTTGATTTCTGGCTTGATGAAATACCTCAGTAAGTCAGAACTTAGAGGAAGTAAGTACCGCTAATCGCGCAGGCTTTGGACTTTGGACTTCGGACTTTGGACCAAGAACCAGACGTATGGTAAAAACACCGTCCGGGAAAACTCAACTGCCCGCGCGTCGCGAGTTTCTGAAAACCGCGGGACTTGCAGCCTTGGGCGCGCCGCTCGTCCTGGACACTACCGAAGCAGCTAGTCCGTTTGGTGTGTCGACCGCTCCATATGTTCAACGCCAGGCGTATTCATGCGTCATTATCGGAGCCGGTCTCTCAGGCCTGGCTGCGGCGCACGCACTTAGGCAAGCCAACTGGAATGTGACGGTCCTTGAAGCCCGGGAGCGCCTGGGAGGCCGCGTCCTCTCGTTCAGTTTTAACGAGAATCCCGAATTGGTTTGCGAGCTCGGTGGCGAATGGGTAGGCGAGAGTCACGACCGCATGAAAGCGCTCTGTCATGACTTCAAAATACCCTTGAAAGATCACCGCTTCGAGGCCTGGCTGATGCAGGATGGCGTGGTGAAACGACCGGGCCAGTGGGACTTTTCACCGCAGGCCAAAGCCGCGTTTGCAAAGTTGCGGAAGGCTTATGAACATTACACTCAAAGCGATCGCGTGGGCCTGGACCAGTATGACTGGTGGACCTGGCTGGAAGAGATAGGTTTCACTCAGGAAGACTTGTTGCTGCGCGACTTGCAGGACAGTACCGATTTTGGCGAGACGATCCGCATGATTTCCGCCTATGCAGCGGCGGCGGAGTATTTCGAATCGAGTCCGGCAAATGAAATGGACTACAAAATGGAGGGCGGCAATTCCCGACTGGTCAACGCTCTCGCTTCTCAGGTGGGAAGCTCCTCAATACTTATGGGCATGGCTGTCGAGAGGATTGCTCAGCGAGCCGGAAGGGTAACCGTGACTGCGGGCGGCAGAAACTTCAGCGCTGATGCCTGCATCTGCACCGTACCGGCGCGTGTTCTCGACAAGATTACTTTTGATCCGCCGCTGCCGCGGGCTCAGAGCGAGGCTGCCGATAAGCTTCAGTATGCGCGAATTATCAAGAACTCGGTTCTGTTTCGCGAACGATTCTGGGGACCCGAAGATTTTTCGCTCGTCAGCGATGTTACCTCCCATTACTATTTTCACAGCACCAAGGACCAGCCCGGCAAGCGGGGTATTCTCTGTAGTTACGCGATTGGAGAAAAGGCCGACGTGCTTGCCGCCCAGAATACTCAGCGACGTACGGACATCATCACGCGAGATCTCTTACCACTCAACAAGCGAGCACCTGAGCTCGCTGTCAATATTGAATCGTATGCCTGGCAGCGTGATCGCTACACACAAGGCGCTTATGCTTTTTTTCGACCTGGTCAATGGTTTACCCTGCGTCCAATTCTGCAACGGCCACACGGAAAGGTACTCTTCGCTGGAGAGCATCTGGCCGACTGGCAGGGCTTTATGGAAGGAGCTGTGGTAACCGGTGAAGCCGCGGCCAAATCATTAACGGCGAAAATACGAACCAGACGAGCGGCGTGACGCCGTGCAATCTTCAAGTTCAGGTTTTTGTTTTGTGAGCGAAATATACGATCCACGAAACGACACGAACTGTCACGAAAGACGTTAGTGTTCCTTTCGTATGTGTTCGTGGATCGTCTCTTCTTGTGCGGTTAGATACCGTTTTGAATAAAACAAGAGGTCTTGGACACTCGTCGTCAGACTAAACAAACCAATGAGCACAAACCATCACCAGCTAGTTCGCGGCCTTGGTCCGATCGCCGCCATCTCCATTAACGTCGGCAACATTATCGGCACCGGCATCTTCTTGAAGGCCCGCGTCATGACCTGCAATGTGGGCACGCCCTGGCGTGTAATCCTCGCCTGGGTTGCCGCGGGCCTATTGGCCCTGGCCGGGGCGCTCACATATGCCGAGTTAACCACGATGCGGCCGCACGCCGGCGCGGAATACGTAATCACGAAGGATGCTTACGGCCGCGTCTGGGGATTTCTCAACGGCTGGTCACAGTTTTTGATTTCGCGTACCGCCTCGGCCGCCGCACTTGCAGTCGGCTTCGCGATCTTCATGAACGATCTCATGGGCGGGGATCTTAAGGTGGTTTATTACTCATTCACAATGCCCTTGTTTGGTCATACGGTTGAATTGGGCACGTTAACGATAATCGCGCTCATCACCCTGGCTGTTACTACTTTGATAAATTGCGCTGCAGTCAGTGTGAGTGGCCACGTGGCGTCCGTTATTACCATACTAAAAGTTGTCGTAGTGCTGGGCGTCGGTATCGCGGCTTTCTTCTATCAGCAGGGCACGTTGGGCAATTTCTCGATGGCCAGCACGGCACCCTGCGAAGGCGAGGTCACCGGGGGCGGTATGCTTGCTTTTAGCGCAGCAATGGTTGGCGCACTCTGGGCCTACGATGGCTGGAACAATATTTCTTACATGGCAGGCGAAGTGAAGCATCCGGAGCGCAATCTTCCTTTAGCGCTGATTGCCAGCATGCTAATCATTATCGTGCTGTACGTGCTCGTGAATGTTAGTTACTTCTACGTAATGACGCCGACAGAGGTTGCCAGCGTGGACAGCACCGCGTCATCCGTAGCAGCGGAGGCAATCCGGAGAGTGCTTGGGCCGGCGGCCGTTACAATGATGGCCGGGGTGATGATGCTTTCCTCCTGGGGGTCGCTACAATCTTCGATCCTGGGAACAGCACGGATTCCTTACGCGATGGCGCGCGATGGCGTGTTCTTTCAGAGTTTGGCGCGCGTCTCAAAAAACACAAAGGTCCCGGTGATTTCTTTGATCGTGCAGGGTGTTTGGGCCGCGGTCTTAACCCTTTCGGGCTCGTTTGACCAACTCACCGACATGGCAATCTTTGCTTTCTGGCTCTTCTACGGGCTGGTGGCGGCGGCCGTCTTCGTTTTTCGCTGGCGCGAACCAGACGCTGTGAGACCGTATAAGACGTGGGGATATCCTATCGTGCCGGCGTTGTTTGTTTTGACAACGATCTATCTCATCGTCACGACGATCTGGAACTATCCAGTACGATCAGTAATCGGTCTGGTAATTATTGCTGCGGGCTTGCCGGTTTACTTTTATTTCTCAGCAAAGAATCCGGAGAGCAAGGTAGATAGAAGTCAGGGGTAAGGTGTAAAGGGTAAAGGGTAAGGGGTAAAGGGTAAGGGGTAAGGGGTAAGGGGTAAGTCAGTTGTTAGTTGTTAGTTGTGGTTGGTGGTCGGGGTAAGTTGGTGGCTTGGGCCAGGGTTCAACTGACTGCTGACAACTGACAACTAGCTAGTGACTGACCCCCCTTTACCCCTTACCCCTTACCCCTTACCCCTTACCCCTTACCCTTTACCCCTTACCCCTTACCTCTTCCCTCTGCCCTCTGACTCCTAACGTCGCACGATCTGGAGCAAGGGCGCCCGCACGCCTTCGCTGGTCGCGAGTAAGGCGCGTCCATCCAATCGATAAGTGATCGCCTCTCCCTGTTTACGGCTGCCTAAATCGATCGTCGAGAAAGCTTGTTTCCAGATCTTGTTGAAGTCTACGCTCGGATTCCCCAAAACCAACTCATACCCTCTCAGGTAGTCACACAGCACCACCCTCGTTCCATCTGGCGAGATGGCGCCGTCCGTAATGATTCCGCCAAACATGCTGGGAACGTCCAACTCGCCCAGGTGACGAAGGGTCACGGTGTCGCCTGCTGCCACGGGCGCTGCGGCCTGGTAGACGTGTGGATCGCCAAAGACCTGTTTTGTGACAACGTAAATATTGCCGCTCTTCGGATGGACCATGAGCGCTTCGGCGTCACGAGGACCATCAGGATAGCGCAGACGAATGATCTCCGCCGATTCAGTAAAAACCGGCTTACGCTTCGTGCTCTGCTCGTCATCCGGCGCGAAAGTGGGTTCAGCGACGCGATAGACAATGACGTCCGGCCTGCGTTCCCCGTTGTCCCCGATGTCGCCGATGTACAGATAATTCCTCGTCGAGTCTGGACCAGGCCCTGATGCAATTCCTTCCCAGTCTCGAGCCTTAGCGCCGCTTACCTTCCAGACGCCGCGACTCAGGCCGCGTTCATCAAAGGCATAAAGGAAGGGTCCATCACCAGAGTCGTTGTGGGTCCAATACATCCCCGGCGTATTCCGCGAGGCAACGATGCCGCTGCTCTCCTTGATTGCTGAGTCTCTGAGGTTGGCGATCCTTTTTGGGTTGCGGTAGTTGCTGGAATCCGACGCTGACGTGCTGCCAGCGGACGGTTTGGTTGGTACGGCTTCTGCGCGACGGCGTAAAAGGAAGATAACAGACGCAGACAAAGCCAGCGCACAAAGCACCACCAAAGCGATCCTGGTTTTTGAAGTTAATCTGTCCATTCAATTCTTTGATGCCTAACAGGCGTTCAGAGTACAACCTTTAGGTTGCCGCTTCGCGGCCACGTAGCTACTTCCTTCCCACCACGCAAGCTAAAGCTTGAACTCTGAACTCCTGTCATCAGGCGTTAGAGAGTACAACCTTCAGGTTGCTCCTCCTGTCAGAGGCAAGCTAAAGCTTGGACTCTGTACACCTCTAGTCTATCGCACAGCCTGCGCCAAAGCTTCTCGCGCCACTTCCTTGTCGTCAAAATGGAAGACTTCTCTTCCAAGAATCTGGTAATCCTCATGGCCCTTGCCGGCAATTAATACGAGATCGTTGCCGTTTGCTTCGGATATTGCCTGGTAAATGGCTTCGCGTCGATCCGCGATCTTTCTGTAAGGCTTCCCGGTTTTCTTAATGCCCATCTCGGCGTCTGCCAAAATCTGTTCCGGGTTCTCGGTGCGCGGATTGTCTGAAGTCAAAATCACCACGTCACTCAAGCTGCCTGCGGCCTCGCCCATCGGCGCGCGCTTGGATCGGTCTCGATCACCACCGCAGCCGAAGACCGTAATGATCTTACCCTTAGTGACGTCACGGGCCGTACGCAAAACGTTTAGTAGCGCATCGTCGCTGTGCGCGTAATCGACCACTACGGCAAAATCTCCATCGTGCGGCACCCTTTCGAAGCGGCCCGGCGCACCTGTGCACTTCTCCAATGCGCGGGTAATCACATCCATGTCGTAGCCCAATGAAAGTCCGGTGGCGACGGCTGCCAGAGTGTTATAGATATGCGGCGGACCGACCAGCGGCGAATTAAAGTCGCGTCTGCCGGCGGGCGTGATTAGGTTGAAACGCATGCCATCAAGCGAGAACTCAGCGTCCTTAGCCATGACGTGCGCGTCTGACTTCACTCCATAACGGACGACTGCCAGGCCTTCCTTCTCCAGGCGTTCGGCAAGTTCCAATCCGTAAGAATCGTCGACGTTGATAACTGAGGTGCGCGGTCTTGATCCCAACCGGCCGTCAAATAAACGCTGCTTGGCGTACCAATAGTTTTCCATCGTCTTGTGATAGTCGAGATGATCACGTGTGAGGTTGGAGAAAACAGCGACTGCATACTCCAGCGAGTCGCAGCGATGAAAATCCATAGCCTGTGATGAGCATTCCATCACCGCAGTCTTGCACCCGGCGGTAACAGCACGACGAAGCATCCGCTGCATGTCAGTAGCTTCGGGCGTGGTGCGGTCGGCTTTGCGACGTTCTGAACCAAGACGATATTCGACGGTGCCGGTCATCGCGGCAGGCTCGCCCGCGGCTTCCGGAATCGAAGCCACCAGATACGCTGTGGTGGTTTTTCCGTTGGTCCCCGTGATACCAACAAGCCGTAGCTCCCTCGACGGGTGGTCATGAACCTCTGCCGCAGCCAGGGCCATTGCGCGACGGATGTTATCCACTCGGAGCCAGACGAGAGCGCCACCTTGAAACTGGGCCGGCTGCTCTTCCTCCGAAATTACGCCCGCAGCACCCTGCTCCAGCACTTGAGGAATAAACTTGTGCGCATCAAACAACTCGCCGCGGACGGCCACGAATAGAGTGCCGGGACCAGCCCGACGCGAATCGTGGCTGACATCGGTTACGGGCATGCCACCGTCACCAGTAAGCCGCCCGTCTGTTACATCCGCGATGTGTTTGAGTGGTATGGGTTCGGTAGTCACGTCCTTGAATTCTACGCATGCTGTCTGTGGATGTCATGTGGAGGTACGATCCACGAAATCACACGAAATGACACGAACAAGGTTTCGTGTTCCTTCGTGTGATTTCGTGGATCGTCTTAACTTGCGCTCCTCTTTCGCAATGATTACGATTCCGCGCTCCAGAAACCCAACCCGAGGGTGAAATGATGTTACCAAGAGTTTTACTCTCCCTGATGTCGGCAATGATGCTTATTTTCTCTTCCGTCCCCAGCGCGACAGAGGACTCCACGCCTCAATTTGATTTACTCATTAAAAACGGCACGATTATCGACGGATCCGGCCGGCCGGGTTATCGAACTGATCTGGCGGTGAAGGGCGATCGAATTGTTCGCATTGGCCGTCTGCAGAATGTGCAGGCCAAGCGGGTGATCGATGCTACAGGCATGGTTGTGTCGCCGGGTTTCATCGATCTGTTGGGCCAATCTGAAAATTTTCTGCTCATCGATCCACGCGCCATGAGCAAGGTGATGATGGGTGTTACTACTGAGATAACGGGCGAGGGCGAATCGATTGCTCCGGTCAACGAGAGAATTATTAAGGAGCAGGAAGACTTTAACCGGCGATATAACCTCAACGTTGATTGGCGTACGCTGGATGACTACTTTTTGCGTCTGGAACGACAGGGTAGCGGTGTAAACCTGGGGACATTCGTGGGCGCTACGCAAGTCAGAAGCTACGTCATCGGGTTCGACAATCGACCCCCAACTCCCGCTGAGTTGGAACAAATGAAGGAACTAGTGGCCGCGGCAATGAAGGACGGCGCACTTGGTCTTTCAACCTCTCTGCAATACGTTCCCGCGCGTTTTGCCAGGACAGACGAGATTGTCGAGTTGGCGAAAGTGGCCCGGCAATATGGCGGCATTTATGCAACGCATCAACGCAGCGAAGCCAATGCTCTCGACTCATCTCTCGAGGAAGTTTTCGAAATTGCGCGACAGGCCCAAATTCCAGTTGAGATATGGCACCTGAAAACTGCGTATAGAAAGAACTGGGGCCGCATGCCTGAAGTCCTGGCCAGGATCCAACGGGCGCGGGCACGAGGTCTTGATATCACTGCGGATGTCTATCCCTATATCGCCGGCAGCACGTCGCTGACTGCGTCGTTGCCTCCCTGGGTACTCGAGGGTGGCACGGAGAAAATGCTTTCTCGCATGCGTGACATGCGCATTCGCCAACAGTTGAAAACAGAGATTCCAGCTGACTCTAAAGATTGGGAGAACATTTATCTCGGTAGCGGCGGAGCGGAAGGAGTGTTGATTAGTTCGGTCGCGAATCGTGAGCTTGAACCGCTGCTGGGAAAACGTTTGTCTCAGATTGCCGAGGAACAACAGAAAGAGCCGCTCGACGCGCTCTTTGATTTAATTGTGGCCGATAACGGGCAGACCGGCGCCATCTACTTCATGATGAACGAAAATGATTTGCGAGCGGCGATGCGCTCGCCGTTCGTCAGCTTTTGCACAGACTCGGGAGCGCGAGCAACCGATGGTCCATTGTCGAGGTCGAAGTCACATCCAAGGGGTTGGGGCAGCTATCCCCGAATTCTCGGGCGTTATGTGCGGGACGAAAAGATTCTGACGCTACCACAAGCAATTCATAAGATGACTGGTGCGCCGGCGAAGCGCGTGGGCCTGCGCGAACGCGGACTACTGCGGGAAGGTTATTACGCTGACATCACCGTTTTCGATCCCCAGCGGGTAATCGACCGCGCCACCTTTGAGGTTCCAAACCAGCATCCCGAAGGCATCAAGTTCGTCATCACCAACGGCCAGATCAGTGTCGATAATGGAAAACGAACTTCAGCACTTGCCGGACGACCACTCCGCGGACCGGGTCATGGCAAGAAGTCCGAATAGCGCTGAACCCAGAAGATAAGCAAATACGATCCACGAAAAAACACGAAACACCACTAACTTTCTTCGGGAGATTTCGTGTGGCTTCGTGGATCGTTTTACCCGGTCGAGAGCACTGATCACTAAACAAAGGCCCTAACCAATTTCCGATACTTCTTGACAACACCGGCGCCTCTCGCATATAGAGTCGCGTCACTGATTGAGCCAGATTCACTTGTTAGTTAGTGGGCACACTTCCACGGATTAGACTTCATTAGTCGCTTTTGGTGACGTTCTCATCTCTTTTTTGATCCGCTGATCCTCGGAGCCATCATGAGAAAACTAGTCGATTTGTTCAATACCCCTGGCTTTCTTCTCATGCATGTAGCTTGCCTGTTGATTATCTGGTCGGGAATAAGCCGAGTAGCGCTCACTACCTGCGTAGGTCTCTACGTCGTTCGGATGATCGGAATTACGGTCGGTTTTCATCGGTATTTCTCCCATCGCACATACAAAACAAGCCGAACTTTCCAACTCCTGCTGGCAGTGCTCGGTACCACCGCGGCTCAGCAAGGGCCACTGTGGTGGGCTGCCCATCATCGAGATCATCATAGGTTTGCCGATACCAAAAATGATCCGCATTCTCCATCGATGCAAGGCTTTTGGTGGTCCCATGTAGGCTGGATTCTGGCGCCTCAAAATCAAAAGACGAATTACAAGTTAGTCCCCGATCTAATCAAGTTTCCCGAGTTACGCTTTCTAAATAAATTTTATCTCTTGCCACCGGTCCTCCTGGCAGTTTCCTTGTACATCCTGGGCACAGTGCTCAACCGGTATTCACCATCTCTAGGAACGTCCGGTTTTCAACTCGTGGTATGGGGCTTCTTTGTGAGCACAGTCCTGCTTTACCACGGTACTTTTTCCGTAAACTCGCTCACGCATATGTTCGGTCGCCGTCGCTTTCAAACCAACGACGATAGCCGCAATTCCTGGTTAATAGCCGTGATCACTTTGGGTGAGGGTTGGCATAACAACCATCATTTTTGCCCCTCCTCGGAGCGGCAGGGGTTCAGATGGTGGGAAATCGACGTTTCCCATTATGTGTTGCAATTGCTCGGCTGGATGAGAATCGTGTGGGAGTTGCGGGCCCCGCTCGAGTCTCGCAACGGCGCGGCGCTGACCGCCACACAGATGATTCTGCACTCCAATGGTCTCGCTCCAGCTGTTTATCCGACTACTTCAGGAGAGGAAATCGGGTGATCGATTATCAGGCTAAGATAAGCAAGATGCTGGTGAATTATCAGGGGACTCCGTTTGTGCTCTCCTACTGGGACGGAAGTAGTGAACAATTCGGTGCCGGTGTGTCCCGATTCGCGATTCACTTCAAAACCAGGGAAGCGCTGAAAAGATCTCTGCTGGAGTCCAGTCTGGGTTTTGGCGAGGCCTATGCGCGCGGCGATCTGTTGGTCGAGGGGGATCTGGTCGAGGCCCTGACGGCTTTAGGCCAGGCTTATCTATCAATGGAACCCGAGGGTCTGTTCTCAAGCTGGGCGCGCAAAGCGGTGGCCCGTACCCTATCGCACGAAAAAGCCGACATTGAACATCATTACGGGCTGGGCGACGAGTTCTACAAGTTCTACCTCGATAAGAAACTCCAATACTCTTGCGCCTATTTCCGCGCAGCCGATGACTCTCTTGACTCAGCCCAGGAGCAAAAGATTGCTCACACCGTGAAGAAGCTGCACCTCCAACCAGGACAGCGATTGCTCGACATTGGTTGCGGCTGGGGACACCTGATGTTCCATGCCGCCGAAGTTTACGGTGTCGAGTGTGTGGGCATTACCTTGTGTGACAATCAGGCTGCTTACATTCAACGGGAGGCAGCCCGACGCAGGTTGCCAGTTACAGTGCGGACTATCAATTACCTGGAACTCGATGAGAACACTAAATGGGAACGTGTTGTCTCCGTGGGAATGTTGGAACACGTGGGGCAAAAACGCGCCGACCAGTTTTTCGACAAATTGAAAAGGGTCTTAGCTCCTCAGGCGATATGTGTGTTGCACTGCATCTCTAAAATGAAAGAATCATCCGGAGTCGACCCGTTTGTCGAGAAGCACGTTTTTCCCGGTTACTGGTTCTTCTCGCTCGAAGGACTAGTCAAACGTGCCGTGGACCGGGAACTGAATATTCTTGATGTCGAAAACTTGCGACTGCACTACATCATGACAGCGCAGCGCTGGCGCTCACGTTTCCTCGAAAACTACGATGAGATCAAGTCGGTGATGGGATTTGATGATCGTTTTATGCGCACCTGGGAATTCTATTTCGCTTCTGGGATTGCAGGTTGCCATCTGGGCCATCTAAATCTCATTCAGATGGTGATGACTAACGGCGTGAGAAGCGACTATCCGTTAACGCGTGAGTTTTTGTACCAGGCAAAAGCTGAATATGCCCACTGAAACATAGCGAGCGCGTGTTTGGCGATAAGACTTATCAGCGCTTTCTCAACCCTAAGGATAGGAGAAAATCGGATGATCGACTATCAGGAAAAGATAAGGAAGATGTTGGGGGATTATCAGGGGACTCCGTTTGTGCTCTCTTACTGGGACGGAAGTAGTGAACAATTTGGGGTCGGCACACCCCGATTTGTTATTAACTTCAAAACCAGGGAGGCCCTGAAAAGATCTTTACTCGAAACCAGTCTGGGTTTTGGCGAGGCCTATGCGCGCGGCGATCTGTTGGTCGAGGGGGATCTGGTCGAGGCCCTGACGGCTTTAGGCCAGGCTTATCTATCAATGGAACCCGAGGGTCTGTTCTCAAGCTGGGCGCGCAAAGCGGTGGCCCGTACCCTATCGCACGAAAAAGCCGACATTGAACATCATTACGGGCTGGGCGACGAGTTCTACAAGTTCTACCTCGATAAGAAACTCCAATACTCTTGCGCCTATTTCCGCGCAGCCGATGACTCTCTTGACTCAGCCCAGGAGCAAAAGATTGCTCACACCGTGAAGAAGCTGCACCTCCAACCAGGACAGCGATTGCTCGACATTGGTTGCGGCTGGGGACACCTGATGTTCCATGCCGCCGAAGTTTACGGTGTCGAGTGCGTGGGCATCACCTTGTGTGACAATCAGGCTCGATACATTCGTGAGGAAGCCACCCGACGCCGATTGCCAGTGGAAGTGCGGACCATTAATTATCTGGAGCTGGATGAAAGCATCAAGTGGGAACGCGTCGTTTCTGTGGGCATGATGTGCCACGTCGGTGAGAGCCGTGCTAATCAATTCTTCGATAAGGTGAAGTCTCTGCTCGCGCCCCAGGCGATTTGCCTGTTGCATTGCATTTCGAAAATGAAAGAAGCATCTGGGGTAGATCCATTTGTTGAAAAGCACGTGTTTCCAGGTTACTGGTTCTTCTCGCTCGAAGGACTAGTCAAACGTGCCGTGCACCGGGAACTGAACATCCTCGATGTCGAAAACCTGCGTTTGCATTACGCGCTGACTCTGAAACATTGGCGGGCGAGTTTCCTGCAGAACTACGAAGAGATCAAAGCTGTGATGAAATTCGATGACCGGTTTATGCGCACCTGGGAATTCTATTTGGCCTCAGCCGAAGCGGGGTTTCACACGGGACATCTCAACTTAATCCAGATGGTAATGACCAACGGCGTGCGTGCTGACTACCCCTGGACGCGCGAGTTTCTCTATGAAGCAGAAGCTAGATATGCCCTGGCGGGTGGTTGAGGCAATCTCCCGGTCGATCTCATTGCCTGAGAGATTCGATTGTCAGGTAGCCCCTGATTAGGTCGGCTTAGTCGTGGTGAAATTGTGGACGCATGTCGCCGTGCCTGACATGCGACGGCGGAACTCTAAGATCCCAGACCAGTCCGAGCCAACTTAGTACCGTCAAAATGTAGTAGCCGATATCAATCTCCCACCAGAGGAAACCTTGCCGACAGGATGAGGGTGAAAAGTGGTGATTGTTATGGAATTCGCCCAATGTCACCAGGCCCAGGAGCCAATGATTACGACTGTTGTCGGCACTTGGGCAACGCCGATAACCTCCATAACTGTGACTCATCGATTGTATCCAGTGGGTCACATGCCAAAGTATTACTGTGCTTATCGCCAGGCCCCACACCAGGCCCTCTCCGCCAAAGAATAAATAGAGGAGTCCGGCATAAGTAGCAATCGGAAGAAAATACCCCTTCCAATCGTTCAGCCACACCAACTCAGGAAACCTCGCCAGGTCGGCTACTCGCGAAAGCTTCGTCTCACGATTGACTTGATCGATGAACCATCCAGAATGGGCATACAGGAAACCTTTATGGCTGGGAGAGTGAATGTCAGCAGTCGTATCCGCGTGACGATGATGATCGCGATGTGTTTCCGCCCACCACAATACGCCTCTCTGAATCGCCAGACCTCCGAGGACAGCCAGGAGGAATTGGACCGGGCGAGATGTCTTGAACGACCTATGAGCAAAGTAGCGATGATAGCCAACGCCGAGGCCAAATGCGCGCAGGAAAAAACTGCCGAGACAAATGGCCACACCTCTCCAGGTGATACCGGTTATCAGAATCGCAAAACAGGCGATGTGCAGAAAAGCGTAAGGAACAAGAATATCGAAGCTAAGTTTCGTGGCGGTGAAAGTGCGTATTGATTGACTCACTTTTACACCTCATCGTTCCCGTGTAAGGTTAACTGCTCAACTGCGTGGCATTCATTCGTCGAGGACGGTTACTCTATTCCGATAACTATATTTTTACAATACCCAACCGTGAAGCTGTGCTTATGAAGTTTGGAGCATTGTACCGAATTACAGAACCCAGCGCGGTAGCGCGGGATCCCGGAGGCCACTTAGCCGTAAGGTCGGCAATACTTCTTGATACTCAGTTTTCTGAAGGATCCCGCGCTACCGCGCTGGGTTCTGTACCTGATTGCGTTTTAGCCGGAATAATCAAACTGCACCAGTACCCCAGGAAGCTGCATCTATCTAACTCACACTTGCAGTAAGGCACTGGTTTTAGTCAGCTCGCACACTAGTTCTCTGGAGCTGCCGAGCTCGGAAAGCCAAGACCCTGCAACAAACTCTGAAAGCGCGGTTCCTCACGAAGGAAATCCCACTTTGCTTCAGCGTTGATCCAGATGAGCCACCCAAACCGAGCCGCATAGGCGCGCTCCAGCCATGCCAGGGCCTGCTCCTTGTCACGTAAGCCAGCGTAGACAAGGGCCACGTCATATGAAACTACGTAACTTTGCCGCGACTCGTCCTGCAATCTTTCGATGATCTCGAGCGCCTCCTGCTCGCGCCCCGCAAGTCCATAAGCGTGGCCCAGCCCAGCCAGCGTGCCGGTTGTTCCACCGGTTAGGTCAACGGCTTTCTCAAACTCTGGAATGGCCCGTTCAACCATGCCCATTTCTTCATAACACCATCCAATGCCCATATAAATCCAGTAGAAATTCGGATCGCTCTCGAGATTCCTACGACACTGGTCTAGCGCGCCATCATAGTCGCGCTTGAGGAAGGCCATATAAGCAACCATGACATTAATAATCGGTGAGAGCGGATCCAGTTCCTGGGCGCGGTGGACCTGCGTCATTGACTCATCATGGCGGCCCATGGCTGCCAGATAGTTGGCATAATAGGAGCGGGTTGTTGCGTCTCGTGAGTTCAATTCCAGAGAGCGCTTGAAATCGCATTCAGCGCCGGCCCAGTCCCAGTCGTAAATCGTCTTTATATACGCCAGAGCGCTGTGGGCCTCGGCCAGGGTATTGTCGATTTGCAGGGCTTTCTCGGCGGCCGCTATCGCCTTGGGCAGGACGTCGTGCGGTGGAATCACACGATGCAAACCAAGGAAGGCGTAAGCGTCCGCCAAGCCGGCGTATGCAAGGGCGTAGAAGGGATCCAATTCTATGGCTTGTTTGAAGTATTCGGTTCCCTTCTTTAGTCCCTCTTTGGTTCTCTTGCTCCAGAAGGATCTGCCCTTTAGGTAAAGCCGGTAGGCCTCAACGTCTTCCGTATACCTGCGGATCAAGCGTTCATGGTCCTCACCCGTGAGTTTGATCCGCAATTGCTCTGAAATTGTTTTCGAAATCTCTTCCTGCAATTCAAAGATGTCCGACAGCTGCCGCTTGTACTGCTCGCCCCATATTTGCGAGCCGTCGGCTACGTTTACTAGTTCAATTCTGATAACCAGGGTATCGCCGACTTGAAGTACTTTTCCGTTCATCACAGCGCGCACTCCCAACTGATGTCCGACATCCAGTGGGTCAAGATCTTTGTTCTTGTATCGGAAAACTGAGGCCCGCGCCATGACGCGAATTTGCGGCAACTGCGAAAGGCTGTTAATGATGCTCTCCGTAATTCCGTCGGACAGGTATTCCATGCTCGCATCTGCGCTGACATTCGTTAGCGGAAGTATCGCCAGAGAGTCAATTGCGCCTGAGGTGGCCGGAGTCAGATCGGGTGCCCTTTTCGAAAGGGATTGTTTGCTATGCCTACCTGCGGACGCCGCGCCGGCTGCTGGCTTTTTCCCGGCCTTGCGCCTTACGTCTTTTTTCGCTACGACCATTCTTGTAGGCACTTCCGGATTGCCGAGACTGCCCACACTCAGATTGAATATGTGAACTTTCGTGCCATGCTTTACCGGTGTAACTCCCAGGTCGAGGAGGTGATCTTGCCATTCCCCAACTTCCTGCAAAACATCAACCATTTCCTTTGAGAGCAGGATGTGGCCTGGATCCCCACAGTCCATAACGCGCTGGGCAATGTTCAACCCCCGGCCGGTTACGTCCTGCTCTCTGGCAATATTAATTGTCCGGTATACGATGCCGCTGTGGATTCCCATACGCATCTTGATCTCTGATTGCTGGTTAAGAACCTCATTAACCTGGAGTGCGGATCTGACGGGAGATTCTGGGTCTCCGAAGAAGACCAATGCCACGCCTTCGGCTGTCGCCCGGCTAATCAACCTGTGATCGGCTTGTGCGCGTCGGAACTCGTCTGTCCTGCGTACAATCGCATTGAGGTAATCGATAAGCTGTCGTTGGGAATGCGTCGTCTGCTTTGCGTAATCCACAATACCCATGAACAACACGTGAGCTATTTCAGCCGTAGCACGGCCTTTGGAACTTAAACTCTGGGCAAGATCGGGTCGACTGCTCGGACTGCCCTTTATCAAGGTTTGGTCTAGTTCCCGGGTTTGTGTCCGCACAACCTCATTGGTGGAATTGGCTGGTCCCCCAGGCCTTTCCGTCGTTTTGCCCCAGCGGGGGTCAATCTCTATTTGTTTTTTGAGGCGCTGAAGCTCAGTTAACATCTCACCGGCAGTTTGGTACCGGGAGTCCGCATCCTTAGCCAGGGCCCTCAGGATAAAAGCATCAACCTCTGGTGATACTTGCAGCAGCGGCGCCGGCTCGCGATCCAGGATTGACACCATGACATCGCCGGCCGTTGCTCCCTCGAAGGGGGTCTGACCTGCGATCATTTCATAGATCACCACGCCAAGGCTGAAGATATCCGTGCGTCGATCGATTTTCAGTCCCCGCGCCTGTTCGGGCGACATGTAACGGATTGTGCCGAATATCAGGCCAGGTTCAGTAACCGCCCATGTTACTGCTTCAAAATTCTCCTTTCCGGAAAACAATGAAGAATCTTCTTGATTGAGTTTTGCCAAGCCGAAGTCGAGAACCTTTACGATCCCATCCTTTCTCAGCATTATGTTTTCCGGCTTGATGTCGCGATGAACGATCCCGGCTGAGTGGGCAGCTGCCAACGCCTTGCAAATCTGAACTGCAATGTCACAGATCGTTTCGAGTTCCGGTGGGTTTCCATCAATATGCTGGCGCAGGGTTATGCCGTCTACGTATTCCGTGGCAATAAAGCGGGTTCCGTCGATCTCTCCAACTTCGAAGATGGTGAGAATATTTGGATGGTTCAAGGATGAAACGATCTTAGCTTCATTGATGAACCTCTGCATGCTCCCGCTATCGGCGGAGACATCGGGCGGGAGGAACTTCAAAGCCACCAGCCGCCCCAGCTCTGTATCACGAGCAAGGTAAACTTCACCCATACCACCTTTGCCAATCGACGAGCGTAACTCGAAACGGCCAAGATGGATGCCTGGAGATATCCTTGGATTGCCTGATTCGGTCTGGGTCACGTCTTACAGAATAAAACCCGAATTCTTGCCGGGCAGTTTATCGTTATTTTTGGCTGCATGTCACTTTGAACGCACTTTGAGATACTCTCTTGATTTCTACGATACAACCGAACCTTATTCCGCAAAGTTTACTATCTGACCAGAAATCTAAATCCAAATTGTGAATCAACTTACTTTGGCCCGACGATTCAAGGCTTGATCCGCTTCCGGTAATTGCAGGATCTGCGGGAGGGGTGCAAATTCGAAGTCGAACATAGCCTTACGCAGTGGGATGTAATCACTAGCGGAGTCCAGATATACACGCTTCACCCCGCCGGACATTGGATGGGTTCGTCGAAATGTTGAGTAACGGCTGAAGGACGAGAGCGTAAGCATCGCAAGTGATCGGAACCATCGGCCATCTACGTCTGACTGCCCGCGAAGGCTCGAAATCGTGTGTTTCAACGAATAGAACTTTGCATAACAGCGGAACAGTAAAGCAGTGAGCTCCTGACGGGACAGATCGGGATGATTCCACGTCAGAACAGTCCCGTCGAAGCGGTCGAGGTTTTTTTCGACTATTAACCCTTGCGACAAGAATTCGCCGTACTGCTCAGTCCCCGGAATGGGACATAGGATATAGAAGGAAGCCTGTAACGGACTCAACTGACAGAGAGTCTCAATGTGGCAGTTGATGCTGGATGCGGTGTCACCAGGAAAGCCGATTATGTTTGAAAAATGAGAAGAAACCCCGTAGGTCCGGCAGAGATCAACGATATCCTTGTAAAGTTCAGGATGATTCTGACCCTTTTTCGCGGAGAGCAGTGTGTTGCGATTAAAGGATTCGACCCCCACAAATATCTCGAAACATCCAGCTCTCGCTGAAAGCTCAATTAGCTTTTCCTGCCTGGCAATTTGGGTGTCACACTGGACGAAAAACTTCAGATCGAGCTTTTCGCTAATCATAGAATTGAGCAGCTCTTCAACCTGTGGATATTTATTGAAATTGTCAGACGTAAACATAATCATCTTGATCCCGGCAGCCTTAGCTACTTTGAGACTCTTGATTGTGGTCTCAACGCTCTCGCTGCGAACCCTGCGACCAGCAATCTTGATCACGGAGCAATAGTTACACGTGAAGGGACAACCGCGCGCCGGATAAAGTCCGAGCATCGGTATAACGTAACGCTGCAAGTCCTTCTTCGTCGGCGGGTTGATCACCGGGGCGTCAAGCTCTCGTTGCCAGCGCTGCGTCTGTCCATAAACGGGGTGTAGGGCGCCGGCCATCGCGTCCTCCAGGATGTCGAGCCAAACAAGCTCAGCTTCAGCCAAAGCGAAACTCACGCCGCGTCCCTGCAGCATGGAAGTATCGCAAGTCATCGGATGAGGCCCGCCAATGACAGTGAGGCAACCGTTCTGATGCGCATATGCCGCCAGATCCAGCGCGCGATGTAGCTGGTGACTCTGCACGCCCACGATGGCAAGTAGAGTTCGATGTCCGGGCTCTCTTCTTAAGAGCGCAAGATAGTCCAGGTCCGTATGGACGTATTCGTCAACAGTAAGCACTTCAATGGGGTCGCCGCCCAAACTGTCTGGAGTCATACTGCGAAGGTGAGGAACTGTGCTGTTCGGCATAAATCCCCAACGAAACCTATCGACGTAGCCATTCAACCCGTACTTGCTCGGCTTTAAGATAATCACTCTTAACTTGTCCATCTTTGCCTCCTTACCTGAATGCGCGTGCCAGTCTCGAACTACCGCCGAGGCTCTTTCGGTGCAAGTCGCTAACAGGAAAAGGGGTCGGGCATGCCGGCCCGACCCTTGCCTACGATATTCCTCAAACCGAGCTTGTTATTTTTCGATACTCGTCTTCGCTCCACGCTCGAAGGGTCTCAGTCTGGATGTTTCCCTGTGAACCCAGGGACAGCAACGCTCGAGCTACAGTGTCGTCGTCAGGACCTTCCAGCAACATGATTAGGTCATAGTGTCCCATAGTCATGTGAACGTCCTTAATATCAACACCGAGTTTCTTGAAAGCCTTGCGGCCCTCGTCGAGTCGCGACGGACTGTCTTTTACCTTTGCAATTCCCTGCTGGGTCCATCGCATCAGCGAAATGTAGGTTGGCATGGAAGTCTCCTTTCAGATTAGTCAACTGTCCAATGTAAATGATGTTAGGAGGGTAAGCGTTTCAAGAGTTAGATTGCGACGTTCCGCGATCGGCAATCCGCAGCATCAATCTGATTCTTGAACGACCTTCAGACTGTACATTGGACTCTGGTTCAGGTAGGTATTTTACACCCTAATAAATATTTTTCGCCGGTAAAGAATCCACAATAGTCCTAACCACACCAGAATGAAACAGATTGCAAAGGCGAGGGACGCTCGATACGGTGGCAACCACGACAGGAAAATGTTTTGGAAGATCCAACTATGTAGCGAAATCTTTGTGCCGTCGGCGGTGGGCACTTTGATTAATCCCAACAAGTCGGCCATCACCCCCGAACCGACGAAAAGCACAATTGCGTTGACTCCAAAGACCACGAAGGGCTTGGTCCACCACTGAATTTTCTTTATGTCAATCAGCCAATAACACAAAGCCAGAAACTCAAGAGCCATCCCGCCGGTAAAAAAGACGAAGGAACTGGTCCATAGTGCTTTGTTGATAGGAAAGAACGGATTCCAGGCCCAGCCAATCACAATGCAAACGGAACCGGCAACAAAGAGGCCTGCAACTTTTTCGTATGACGACTTGTTAGTGCGCAGCCATTGCCCGGTTAATACTCCGAACAGCGTGGTTGCGATTGCCGGTATTGTGCTTAGTATCCCTTCCGGGTCATAAACCTTCCCCTGCCTCCAGATGTGTGGTCCAAAGATAACGCGATCCACATAAGAAGCCAGGCTGCCCTCTTTGCTCAAGTCACCTGTGCCAAAGCCCGGCGCGTGCAGACGCGTCATCACCAACCAGTAAATAATGAGTAAAGCAGCCGTGATGATTATCTGCGTTCTGACCTTGGTGTTGATGAAGATCACTGACGCAAACAGATAACAAACAGCGATCCTTTGCAGCACTCCGGGAATACGTATTGTGGAAAGCTCGAAATAGGGAAAGCCGGCGAGGAACATTCCCAGGGCAAAGATAATCAAAGTTCGCCTGATGATTTTGAGGTAGATCTCACGCTTGCTGCCTCCGGTTTGGACGCGACGCCCGAAGGCTAGCGGTATGGCGACGCCGACAATAAACAGAAAGAACGGGAAGATGAAATCCGTCGGAGTCCAGCCATGCCATTCTGCGTGGCCCAGGGGCCAATAGATGCTGCTCCAGGTACCAGGATTGTTTACCAGGATCATGCCCGCGATCGTGATGCCGCGAAACACGTCGAGCGAAATTAGCCGTTCGTAAGATTCTTTCTGAGTTGGGGGGTTAGCCATTTCATTTTTATCTCCGGAGGTTCATAGACACAGAGTTCACGCGCGGCTGACGCTGCAAAGAAACGACGAGTAGAGACGATCCACGAACGGACACGAACGGACACTAACCTTTCGCGTCAGTTCGTGTCGTTTCGTGGATCGCACTTTCTTGCTCAAAAAACAAGAACTTGAACGTTTGTTGCACAGTGATCGCACAGAGAGTTAAAGGTTACCCCCGATAGACTCTACTGGGTGCTGAATCCTAATCTCTGCCTTCCGGTGGTCTGCGCTGCGACCACCGGCTCTATCTGACAGCCTTCCAGGCTGAAACAGCTACTCTTCTTTATTACTGCCCCGGACTGGGCGATGGCGTCGGTCGTGGTCCAAATCCAAACTCCTCAGGATCCGGCAGAATAGAAGTCGTGTTATAGAGTCGAACGGCTTCTTCTAATGCTTTGCTCTTATTCAGCCAGGCATTTATTGCTCGGTCATACCGCGCCAGGATGCTGTCCAACCAATAGGGACGGTTTTCAGCCAACCACTGCTTTCGGTATTCTTCCTTCAGTACTGTTAACTCTTCCGCCATCTCGCGCAATGCGTTGTAAATATTCCCCCAATAATTCCGCAAACGCCCAACCTTGCGCCGGTCACCGAGGTTCAGGTAGGCATCCCAATAGTCCTGGCTGAATTTTTCCATCACCTGCATTCGGCGACCTAAATGATCAAATCTCTGCGCGGCAAATCTCATCGAGGAAATCATCGAACGATTACGACGTGCACGCGTCTCATTTCTCAGCAGGCTTTCATCAGCAGTTTCGACCGCCAACCTCATTTCTTTTAGTTGACTCTTCAAGGTTCTGGCCTGGCCCTGAAAATTTGAGGTAAAGGGATCGCGCCAAAAGAATTCGTCAGTCTGCGAAACGCCCAGCAAAGTATTTACGCTGCCCAGCGCCGTCAACGCATCAGTAAACTGATGCCCATCATTGCGGAAGAATGCCCAGTCGAAGTCCTGATTAAAAGTCTTTACGTCCACAGGCTTGTTTTGCCACGACGCTGCAGCTCCCAGTACCATCCCATGCCAGGTCATTTCAAACAGTGTCTCGCCATCGTCGTCCCAGTTGGTGTTCATCATCCCCATGGCCCCCGCCGCCTGCCCGTCGCGCACGAAGTTGACGATGTTCTTCGTTGCCGCATCCGCATTCGGGAATATTTGATTCCAATTGCTGACACCGGGACAAACAAACTGATCCAGGCCCGCGTCCTTAAACGGTTTGATCCGCGTCTCGAAGCTGTCTCGGGGCGCATAGTTCCAGTTCATGACGATCATGTCTTTGGGAACATTGCCAATCAGCTCCGGATGGTTCAAGGCGATGTCGCCCCAGAACATCAACCTGCGGTTGTAAGGCCTGAGCACTTCGCGCACTTTGTTTAGGTGCTCGAAGTAGACTGCCCCTACTCCCTTTTGCCTCGCAGCCTCCCCGCTTTGTCCCTCGCCGAGCTCAAAAGTCTCATCCGCTCCAATATGAAAAAACTTTCCGGGAAAAATCTGGTCTAACTCGCGATACCAGTCCGCTACCAGTTTGTAGGACCCTTCCTGTTGCGGTGAAAGAACGTCGCCATAAGGCACTTCGGCCAGCTCGTTATATTTCTCCAGCTTCAAAGCTTTGTGCAGATGTCCAAACGTCTGCTGCTCCGGAACCAGCTCAATGTGATACGCCCTGGCGTAAGCCGCCAGCTCGCGAATCTCATCTGCCGTCAAAGAACCTCCTGGCGGTCCAATCAAAGGATGAGAGCTGCTGCTGAACGTGTGCTCCATATAAAAGGAGTGCATGTTCAACTTGAAGGCCGCAAACGTGCGCAATTGACGCTTTATGTAATCCACCGTGGGCACAGGCCCGCGACTGATATCGTCTGAAACGCCGCGCCAGCGCATTGCCGGCCAGTCAACAATTTGCACGCCGGGAACAAAATGATCCGCACCTTCACCGCGGACAAGCTGCTTTAGAGTTTGCAATCCGTAGAAGGTGCCGGCTTCTGTTTGACCGCCAACGACGATTTGATTGCTATCTACGGTCAGCACATAACCTTCGCCGTCAAGAGGTGTCGGGATCGTTACACCGCTCTTCTTAAGGGCCCGGACAATCTGGGGATGGTCGAGCTCGCCCACGAGGATCGTGCGCCGCCCGCTTCCTCCGCTGCGCAGGTTGAGCTTCGCTGCGTCGCGGGCGTCAGTTATGAAGTCGTTGACGGCAAACTGATTGTCCCGCGAACGTGGATTCGCCAGGACAATGCGCACATCGCTTGAAAATTGAAACCTGTCTTTGGTGGGCGTCATCATTCGAGGCAGGGGTATTACTTGCAGCGACGATGGCGCTGGCTCGGCCTGGGCTGCGACAGTCGTCGGCATCAGGAGGCAAAGCAAAAGCGTTGGAAACAGAGTCAGGATTGCGCTTCGTGTTAGAGTGGTTGGCATTCTTATAGTTGGAAACTAGCGGTCTGGTTTGTTTTCGGGAGCGGGCTAGAAAAGACGGAGCAGTATTTAACCGAAATCGCGAGCGATTACAATGGTGAATCGTGGGGCGACGTCGCAGGTTAGTTACGATTAGCGCGTTCGATTACTACAGAACCGAGCGCGGTAGCGCCGGATGCTAGAATCAACTCAACCATCGAGCTGGTCGATAACCGTCGTTTACTTTAGCATCCGGAGCTACGCGCCTGAGTGAAAACGCCTGGTCCTCTGCGCCAACGGCGCGAAATGTAATAGCCTGGGGCAACGCCCCAGGTGGGGTCCATTAATTCTGCGAGCGCTGAAGGCGCGGAATATGAAGTATCGACAAAAGAGAATTGTGCTTGTGCGCAGGGCAAGATTATTTCGCGCCTTTAGCGCTTTAGAAGATTTCAAACTGGTTTACCTGGGGCGTTGCCCCAGGCTGTTACATTTCGCTCCGTTGGCGCTGAGGATCAGTAGTTTTCACACATTCGTAACCGACGATTCATCAGACCACGATCGGGAGGACTAAGAGCTTGTCGTTAATGCTTCAGGAGATAGCGGAACAGCCGGAGGCGTTGTCTCGAACGATTCAGGCCGAGCGAGAGAAGATTTCGCGGCTGGGAACTTTTCTTAAGTCTCGCGACGTCGATCTGATCGTGCTGGTTGCGCGAGGCAGTTCAGACAACGCTGC
Source organism: Acidobacteriota bacterium (assembly GCA_038040525.1). Taxonomy (GTDB): domain Bacteria; phylum Acidobacteriota; class Blastocatellia; order Pyrinomonadales; family Pyrinomonadaceae; genus PSRF01. The sequence continues at coordinate 67,912 of JBBPIC010000003.1, forward strand.
CCTTTTTGGTCGCTACCTGCTGGAGATTACAACCGGCATCCCCGTTTCGCTGTCGGCCCCTTCGGTCCACACTCTCTACGGCGCCAGGCTTAACCTGAAACACGCACTGGTTATCGGAGTCTCGCAATCCGGCGAAGGCGAAGACATTAATCAGGTGCTGGAGAATGCGCGGAACTGCGGCGCCTATACCGTAGGCATCACGAATGAACCATCGTCGTCGATGGTTGGCTGTGTTGACGAAACACTATTGATGCATGGCGGTCGCGAGCGCTCCGTCGCCGCGACCAAAACTTTTACAGGCCAAATGATGCTTTTCTACATGCTGGCGTCCGCCCTTGCTGAGAAAAAGCCAGCCTGGTCCTTTGAGGCCATTCCCGAATTTGCGGCCCGATCTCTTGAACAGCAGCCGGCAATACTGGAGCTCGTTCAGCGTTATGTATTCATGGAAAACTGCGTTGTGGTAGGACGCGGGCTGGCCTATGCCAATGCGTACGAGCTCGCTTTGAAGTTAATGGAAACCTGCTACGTAGTCGCCGAGCGTTTTTCGTCCGCCGATTTTCTTCATGGGCCGGTGGCAATGGTGGAGCGTCATTTTCCCGTAGTTCTGTTTGCGCCGCCTGGCGTGATGTTGCCGGGAGTGAAAGACCTAATCAAGCGGTTGCGTGAACTGCATGCTGACACTCTGGTGTTGACAAGTGACCTTGAGGCTGCCGGACAATGTACCCGCTCGGTCATCATGTCGAAAGAAATCGATGAGTTTTGTGCGCCGATTCCTTATATAATTCCCGGCCAATTATTTGCAGCTCTTTTGGCTGACGCGAAAGGCCTGGATCCGGACCAGCCGCGATCGTTATCGAAGGTGACGAGAACGGTCTGACCCAATGATGCATGCCGCGTGGTGGTACAGAACCGAGCGATCTAGTACCGAAAGTTAAAAGCAAGAGGGCAATGAAGTCAGTACCACCACGCGGTAGCGGGTGGGTTCCGGGGCGAGTTCTCATTCGTCCGATGAGATTACAGCGACAGTAGTGAGTGCAACGGGGAAACCCACCCGCTACCGCGTGGTGGTACTGACTTCATCGACACAATAACTATGAATATCGAACTAAAGGATTTGTCCCAGGGACCTGTATACGCCCAGGTGCGTGAACAGGTTGAGAATCAGATTAAAAATCAGACCCTTGCATCAGGAGAAACGTTGCCCTCACCCGCCGCGCTCGCAACTAAACTCAAGGTTGATAAAGGTGAAATCCAACGCGCATATTTCGAGCTGGAACATTCCGGTCTAATTAAGAAAGAAACTGGCAAAGACTTCCTCGGCCATCCGAAGACAACCTACCGTGTGGTTTGATAGCACAACTGACTCTGCCGTAGTCTCCGGTATTGCAGTAAGCGGAGATTCGCGAAGACGATCCACCAGACCACAATGAATGGGCACTAACAAACTTTTTCGTGTCCTTTCGTGTGATTTCGTGGATCGTGATATGCTTTTTTGATTTGAAAACACGCGAAAGTGGCGGAATTGGCAGACGCGCCAGACTTAGGATCTGGTACCGCAAGGTGTGGGGGTTCGAGTCCCCCCTTTCGCACCACGAAAGTAAACAGCAATCAGCAAACAGCAATCAGCCGGATGGGAATAGTCGTCGTAGTCAGTGACGATTCAGTCGCTGCTTGCTGATTGCTGACTGCTGTTTGCTGATTGCTATCTCGTAAGGAAGGAGCCCGTTGCTAATCCAACGGGCGCACGTTTAATGAAGACAGAATCCGTTGATGTTTCTCCGACGCGTAAGGAGATAAAGATTGAGATCGACCCCACGCTGGTTCGTGAGGCCTACGACCGGATCAGTGATAAGTATGCGAAGCAGGCCAAGGTCCCGGGCTTCCGACCTGGCCACGCGCCGCGTTCCGTTGTCCGCTCACGATTCAAGAGCGAAATCCGGGCGGCCGCGCTTCAGGAATTAGTTCCTGATGCTGTCAATGAGGCAATAACGCAGCATGCTCCCGGCGCTATCGGTGAACCCGATGTTCAGCTCGACAACGCCGAAGCCCTGGAGAAATTCGGCGAGGAACCGATCTCAGTTAAGGTGAACGTGGAGGTTCTACCCGAAGTTGAACTGCAAACCTATAAAGGGCTCGACGTCACTCGTCAGTCGCGTCCCATCACCGACGCTAACGTTGACGAAATGCTCGAGGCCCTCAGGGAAACGTCCGCGACCATGCAACCGGTGGAAGATCGCGATGCTGCTCCTGGCGATACGGTTACGATAAACGTAGAAGGCAAGTTTTTGGATAACACGGAGGAAGAAAATATCAAGGCAGACGAGGTCGAGGTGACGCTGGGCGGCAAAGGCGTGCAGCCGGAGTTTACTGAGAACCTGACCGGCGTGAAGTCAGACGACGAAAAGACGTTTGTGGTTGAGTATCCGGCAGAGTTCAGTTCAAAAGGTTTAGCTGGGAAGAAAGTGGAATACACTGCAAAAGTCACTGCCGTGAGGGTCAAAGAACTTCCCGAAGCGGATGACGAATGGGCGAAGAGTCTGGGTGAGGATTTTGATTCCATCACCACGTTGCGCGCCAAGATCCGTGATGATTTGGAACGGCGTGCACTTCAGGAAGCTGATCATCGTGTTCGCGCCGAGGTCATGCGAAAACTTCTCGAAGGCCACCGGTTTGAAGTGCCGCAAAGCCTGGTTGATCACCAGACGAGTTATCGACTCGAGAGTGTCGTGCGCGACATGATGGGAAGAGGAGTTGACCCGCGTAGTCAGGAGATCAACTGGGAGGGGGCGCGCGAGGAACTCAAGGGCCAGGCCGAAGAGGATGTACGTGGATCGATGCTGCTTGACCGCATAGCTGAAGAAGAGCAGATCGAGGTATCAAATGAAGAGATCGAGGCCGAGATACAGGCGATCGCGAAGGGCTCGCAACAGCCGGTAGAACAGGTGCGTGGTGTCTTGACAAAGGATGGGGGCGAACGTAGCATCGCGAACAGGTTGCGCAATCGTAAAGCGCTTGATCTTCTGGTTGCCAACGCCCGTATAACTGACGAAGAGTGGCGCGAAGAAAAGGATGAAGGATGAAGGCTGAGGGATGAACAAGAGAAGAGCTTTTTGACTTCGACTGTTTCATCCTTCATCCCTCCTCCTTCATCCTTTTTGTCGCAAGTTAAGGAAGGTTAAGAAAACATGGCGCTGGTCCCAATGGTCGTAGAGCAAACGTCGCGCGGCGAACGCGCGTTCGATATTTACTCGCGACTCCTGAAAGACAATATTATTTTCTTAGGCACACCTATCGACGATCAAATCGCCAACCTGATCGTAGCCCAACTCCTGTTCCTTGAAGCTGAGGATCCGGAGAAAGACATAAACATCTATATCAATTCTCCGGGTGGATCCATTACTGCGGGGATGGCAGTTTACGACACCATGCAGTTTATCCGTCCCGACGTGACGACGATCTGCGTGGGCCAGTGTGCTTCCATGGGCGCTCTGCTTTTGGCGGCCGGCGCCAAGGGGAAGCGCTTCGCCTTGCCAAACTCTCGCATCCTGATTCATCAACCTTCCGGCGGTTCGCAAGGCCAGGCCACCGATATTCGTATTCAGGCCGAAGAGATTTTGCGCATGCGCGAACTTACTTCTCAAATTATTGCCAAGCACACGGGACAGGACTTTGAAACTGTGGAGCGCGACGTGGAGCGCGATAAAATAATGTCTGCCGTGCAGGCAAAGGAGTATGGTTTAATAGACGAAGTTATTGCGCACCGCGAATAGGGCGCGCAGCAACAGCTGGAGATGCTCCGATGATTTCTAAAATGAAAGCTCGCGGATTTAGTTGTTCATTTTGCGGCCGCTCGAAAGGAGAGGTCGCCAACATCGTTTCCGGCACGCCCCAACGCGCGCCCGGAGTCCCCAAACAGATGGTCGGGAAGACGGCTTTTATTTGTAACGAGTGTGTGCAGCGCTATCGAGAGATGGCCGGCAATCAGGAGACCGGGAACTCACCCTATCTCAGCAAGTAAATGGGTTCGATCGAAGCTTAAGGAGATCCCCTAAACACATGGTTAGACGAACCGACGACACTCTACGATGCTCTTTCTGCGGCAAGTCGCAGAATGAAGTTAAGAAACTCATTGCCGGGCCAACTGTCTACATCTGCAACGAGTGCATCGACATCTGCAATGAGATCATCACGGACGATCAACAGGCGGAATCGGTAGCCACCCGACCACCACTGCCGAAGCCCGGTGAGATTAAAAGTTTTCTTGACGAGTATGTGATTGGCCAGGACGAGACTAAGAAGCGGCTGGCGGTCGCGGTCTATCAACACTACAAACGCATCGAACTTGGAAAACGGCGCTCGGAAGTTGAAATCCAAAAGGCGAATATCCTGCTGATTGGACCGACCGGCACGGGCAAGACTCTGCTTGCTCAAACACTGGCGCGCATGCTGAGTGTGCCCTTCACCATCGTTGATGCCACCACCCTTACCGAAGCCGGATACGTTGGTGAAGACGTCGAGAACATCATCTTAAAACTGCTGCAAGCGGCAAATGGTGATGTCGAACGCGCACAGCAGGGGATCATCTATATCGACGAGGTCGATAAGATTTGTCGCAAGGACGAAAACCCTTCGATCACGCGCGACGTTTCCGGTGAAGGCGTACAACAAGCTTTGTTGAAGATCCTCGAGGGGACGGTCGCTAATGTTCCTCCGCAGGGCGGACGGAAGCATCCTCATCAGGAGTTCTTCCCGATCGACACGTCAAATATTCTGTTTATTTGCGGCGGCGCGTTCGTCGGACTCGAAAAGGTGATCGGACGGCGGCTGCGCAACAAGTCGCTCGGCTTCCAGGCTGAAGTGAAGAGCGGGAGCCATCGTCATGCTGAAGCATTGGCGGCAGTGCAGCCTGAGGATCTGATCCGCTTCGGCTTGATTCCAGAGTTTGTCGGACGCCTGCCGGTTTGTGGCGTGTTGCACGAACTGGACGAAGGTGCGCTGATCAAGATTCTCACCGAACCAAAGAATGCGCTGGTGAAGCAGTATCAGAAGAAGTTTGACTTCGACAACGTTAAGCTGAAGTTCACGGAAGACTCGTTGAAGTCGGTCGCAAAACAGGCTGTTGAGAGAAAAGTCGGCGCTCGCGGACTGATGATGATCCTGGAAGAGCTGCTTTTGGACGCAATGTACACGCTGCCTTCGCAAAAAAGGGTCAAGGAATTTGTCATTACCAGCGAAATGGTTGAGCGACGGCGCGCCATTCCCGGGGAGGGCTTAGCAGGAATCGACGGGGCCGCGGCCTAGGTGGTAACCCTCTTCGCATGGGGCAGAAAGCCCCATGTGGCGTGCACTTGGGAATTGATCTACAATTGGCAGTCTTTAAGGGCGAGACGGCAGTTTGAGCGGCTCGCCCTTCTTGCAAGAAGCCAGGTAGATAAGTACTTATAAATTATGGAAGAATATTCAGATCGTGCTCCTGCCGACGTCGCGTGGTACCCAATGGTTCCCATCCGTGACGTCGTAATTTTCCCCTTCACAAAAGTAGCATTCAAGATTGGCCGGCAGGGGTCGGTACGGGCGTTGGAGCAGGCTCTGGCGGCTGACCGCACGATCTTTCTGGCTACGCAACACGATGCTACGGTGGATGAACCAGCGCCCGACCAAATCTACGGTGTCGGGACTCTGGGTCGCATCCTGCAATCTCAGAAACAGGAAAACGGTCAAATCAAGGTTGTGGTGGAGGGACGCGAACGCGCTACTACGGTGCGCGTGGAGAATACCGATGGCGCTTTCATGGCCCTGGTTAAGCGCGCTCCGGTTGTGAATGAAGAAGGCGCTCGTCTCGACGCGCTCGTACAGAAAATCGGACAACTGGTCGAACAACACCTGCGCCTTGCTCCCGAAAGCCAGACCGACGCCTTACAGACTGCGCTGCGCAATCAGAACCCTTCCCATCTTGCAGATGCGCTGGCTTCGCAGCTTCGAATCTCAGTGGAAGACAAACAGGGTTTGCTGGAACTGTTTTCCTCCCATGCCCGTTTGCAACGGCTGATTGAATTGCTCGAACTTGAAATCGAAAAGCGCCAGCTTGATCGCTCGATCCAAACTCGGGTCAAGCGTCAGATGGAGAAGGCCCAGAAAGAGTACTACCTCAACGAGCAGATCAAGGCGATTCATAAAGAGCTGGGTCGGAAAGACGAAAAAGCCGAGCTCGAAGAGCTGAAGAAAAAGATTGAAGAAGTCGGCATGACCGAAGAGGCCAAACAGAAAGCGATGCAGGAATTGCATCGTCTTGAGGCCATGCCGCCGATGTCTGCAGAAGGGACGGTTTCGCGAACCTACATCGACTGGCTGGTTAGTGTGCCCTGGAAACAGAAGAGCAAGGAAATCAAGGACCTGTCGAAAGCCGAGGAAGTCCTTAACGAAGATCATTTTGGTCTGGAGAAGATCAAAGAACGCATCCTCGAGTATCTTGCGGTGCGCCAATTGGTGAAAAACCCCAAGGGCTCGATTCTCTGTTTTGTCGGCCCACCGGGTGTTGGTAAGACCAGCCTGGGTAAGTCGATTGCCCGCGCCACAGGCCGCAAGTTTGTCCGGCTGTCTCTGGGGGGCGTCCGTGACGAAGCTGAAATTCGTGGCCATCGTCGCACTTACATAGGGGCGCTGCCGGGACAGATTATCCAGATGATGAAGAAAGCCGGCACAGTTAACCCGGTTCTCTTGCTCGACGAAGTAGACAAGCTGGGCGCCGATTTCCGGGGCGACCCGAGTTCGGCTTTGTTGGAAGTTCTCGATCCGGAACAGAATCATACCTTCCAGGACCACTATCTCGACGTTGAATACGATCTTTCGAAGGTCTTCTTTATTGCTACTTCAAACGTCCTGCACACGATTCCACCGGCGTTGCAAGACCGCCTGGAGATTCTGCGTCTCTCCGGTTACACCGAACGCGAGAAACTGGAAATTGCGAAACGTCACCTGGTGCCGAAGCAAGCTGAAGGCAATGGCTTGAAGCCGGAGCAGCTTGAATTCACTGATGAAGGCTTGTTTGAAATCATTCGCCATTACACGCGTGAAGCTGGTGTGCGCAATCTGGAACGCGAAGTGGGCTCATGCTGCCGCAAAATCGCTCGCCGCTTCGTGTCGGAAACCGTTGGGGACGAGTTTAAGGAAACTATCGATGCGGCTCGCGTTCGTGAGATGCTTGGGCCAATCAAATTTAGGCAACAGGGAGTCGCGGCAGAAAGTGAAATCGGATTGGCAACTGGCCTGGCCTGGACTGAAGTCGGCGGCGAGGTTCTGCAGATTGAGGCCACACTCACCAAAGGACGCGGTGGGGTAACGCTCACCGGAAAACTCGGCGACGTAATGCAGGAGTCGGCCCAGGCCGCACTGACATGCATCAAGGCACGCGCTGAACGACTCGCGATGAGCGTCGACTTCATACGCAAGCGCGATCTTCATATCCACATTCCTGAAGGCTCGATTCCCAAGGATGGTCCATCCGCGGGGATCACCATGGCAACTGCAATGGCGTCGGCATTGACGCGTTGTGCAGTCAGAAAGAATGTCGCGATGACAGGGGAGATCACCCTCCGCGGTCGGGTGCTGCCAATTGGCGGCGTGAAGGAGAAGCTGCTCGCAGCTCATCGCTTTGGAATCGATACCATCATTCTGCCCAAAGACAATGAGAAGGATTTGCCGGAAGTTCCCGAGGAAGTTCGCAACGCGCTCTGCATCAATTTGGTAGAAACGATTGATGAAGTGCTGGCGCTTGCCCTCGAGGAATCGTGTCCAACGGATGCAGGCTCTGACGACACCAAGACGCCACCGCTCTGGACAACCGAGCAGCCTTCGCAAGGCATTCAAACAAGCTAACCTGGCTTTAAAACTTCCTGAGCTGGTTTAGGGTTTAACCTCTCCGCGGCCGTAAGGTCAAAGGAAGGTTAAACTCTATGCTGCTTTAATTCGCAATCCCAACCCATTAACCAGTTTCCTTTGGAGGAAAAAACGATGAGTAAACATGATGATGCAGAATTGATACTGAAGCTCTACGACCTGAGACGCGAAGCCACCATGCGCGATGCGCGCAATTGGTTTTGGTCTTTCAATCCCACCAACGTGCAAGACATCATCGAAGTGCTGATGAGCGAGCACAGTGGTCACTACCGTATGGTGATCAGCTACTGGGACATGGCGGCGGCCCTGGTTAACAACGACGCCATCGATGAAAAGTTGTTTAACGAAACGAATGGCGAGCACCTTTTCGTTTACTCCAAGATTGCCCATCTGATTGAGGATATTCGGACACTCTTTGGAAATCCTGATTTCCTGCGCAACCTGGAAGAGTTAATAAAGCGGACTCCTAACTACGAAGAGCGGATCACAGCTCTTAGAGAACGGATGAAGAAATTTGCCGAGATGCGCGCCGCGCGTGAGTCACAGGTCCAGGCCGCAGCCGCAAACTAAGTAGAAGTATCCGCAGATGTTTGAAAATATATCAATCAGGGCCGCCTGCTTCATTTGTTTGTACTCTGCGAAGCAACGTTCAACTTCTTGTTTTTTGACCAAGATTTTGATCGAATAAGATACGATCCACGAAACCACACGAAACAGCACGAAAAGATTGTTAGTGTCCTTTCGTGTGATTTCGTGGATCGTGTTTTATCTTCGCTTGTTTGCGGCCTGGGCCGCGCTGCGCAATCTGCGGATTCGTTTGTGGTTGTTTTTTTTGGTGGACCGTTGAAGAATGAAGATCACCAGCGCGGAATTCCTCAAGAGTGCATTCCAGGAAAGCGATTGGCCGGCGGATGCTGGATCTGAAATCGCCTTCATGGGGCGCTCGAATGTAGGGAAGTCCAGCTTGATCAATTCCCTGCTCAAGGTTCGGGGTCTGGCGCGTACTTCTTCGACTCCCGGGAGAACGCAATCGCTAAACTTTTTTACGATAAATGACCGCTTCCGTTTTGTCGATCTTCCTGGTTTCGGTTATGCTCGCGTACCGAAATCAGTTAGAACAACCTGGGGCGAGATGGTTACGAGCTACCTTGCCAAGCGGAAGCAGCTTGTGCTATCAATTCACATCGTAGATTCGCGCCACGAACCCACAACATTGGATTTGCAGCTTCACGAGTGGCTTAAGCACAGCGCAAAGCCCTGGTTAATAGTTGCCACGAAATCCGATAAGCTATCTAACAACGAGCTAAAAGAGAGTCTGGGACGCGTCAAACGCGTGTTTAGCACAGATCGAGTATTGGCTTATTCTGCTAAAACCGGACTCGGGGGTGGCGAACTTTGGCGGGGATTAGAAAACGCATTAAGTGATTCCCACTCTTCTGGCCTTGATTAATGGTTAGCGATGGGTAGAATGTCGTGGAATCCAGTTCTCGCGGCGAAAAAAAATACTCAAGCCCCTTTTCATAAATCTGAATTCTATCCAGACCACGAATGAGGCCATACATCGCATCGTAGCAGTGACCCCACTCGACATTGAGGCAACTTTGCTTAACAGCTTTGAAATTGAAAGTAGTGCAGCCTCGCGAATGACGCCTGGGCCTGGCGGGCCGGCTCGGGTTTGATTGTCAGCTCCACAACTTTGTCCAATTTCTTAACCTCCAGGAAAACAAACGAACTCGGCCGCTACGAAGGTTTCCTAGCACGCCCAGTTATGAAAGATTACTTAGGAACGAATGATAGGAACTAATTGATATGGCACAGAGATCACGTTCGCGCGCCTCAGGCGCTGCAGGCGCGAATAACGACGACAACAACGGAGACAACGGTGGCGCCAGTGTGGCTACCGCTGAGGCCCCGGAAAAAGAGGGCCGAGACCCCCGCGACGGGAGGGAGGAGGGTTTTCTAAACCTTGCCGACCTCAAGGAGATGTCTATCTCCAAGCTGACCAGCATTGCTAAAGGCATGGATGTGCCGGGCGCAACCGGCATGCGCAAGCAGGAGTTGATCTTCAAGGTGCTGGCCGCACAAACTGAGAAGAGCGGCCTTATCTTCTCCGAAGGTGTCCTGGAAACGCTGCCTGACGGCTTTGGTTTTCTCCGCGCGCCGGAATACAACTACCTGCCTGGCCCCGACGATATTTATGTTTCGCCATCGCAGATACGAAAGTTTGACCTGCGCACGGGCGACACAGTGAGCGGGCAGATTCGTCCACCGAAGGAAGGCGAGCGTTACTTCGCCCTCATCAAAGTTGAAGCCATAAACTTCGAGTCACCCGATCAGGCGCGGGAAAAGGTTTTCTTCGACAATCTGACACCGCTCTATCCAGACGAGATGTTGAAGATGGAGCTGACTCAGGAGAACCTGTCTGCCAGGGTTATCGATCTCGTCACTCCTCTGGGAAAAGGCCAACGTGGACTGATTGTGGCCCCACCGCGAACCGGCAAGACGATGCTGCTGCAGACGATTGCCAATTCGGTTACCCAAAATCACCCCGAAGTAACTCTAATCGTTCTCCTGATTGACGAACGACCTGAAGAAGTTACCGACATGCAGCGATCGGTCAACGGCGAAGTGATCTCGTCTACCTTCGACGAGCCGCCCACCAGACACGTGCAGGTTGCGGACATGGTGATCGAGAAAGCCAAACGCCTGGTGGAACATAAGCGGGATGTGGTCATTCTCCTCGATTCCATCACGCGTCTTGCTCGCGCCCACAACGCGGTTGTGCCACCCAGCGGCAAAATACTTTCCGGTGGTATTGATTCAAATGCCCTGCAACGTCCCAAACGCTTCTTCGGCGCTGCACGCAACATCGAAGAAGGCGGTTCACTGACCATCATTGCAACTGCTCTGATCGACACCGGCTCTCGGATGGACGACGTGATCTTTGAAGAGTTTAAAGGTACCGGTAACTCTGAAATTCACCTCGACCGCAGACTAAGCGACAAGCGACTATTCCCCGCCATCGACCTGCAACGCTCAGGCACACGCAAGGAAGAGTTGCTGCTGAGCAAGGAAGATCTTAATCGCATCTGGGTCATGCGCCGTGTCTTGAATCCGCTGTCGCCAGTAGAACAGATGGAGGTCGTGCTCGAACGACTCGACAAGGCCAAATCAAACGCGGAATTCCTGGCTTCCATGCAAAGCTAGACCAGACAAAGGATGAAGGCGGAAGGATGAAGGATGAAACCTCCAATTCTTCCGTCTTTTTGTTCTCAAACGGCCGCCAACGATCCACTAAATCACACTAAATAGCACTAACATTTCTTCGTGTAGTTTAGTGTAACTTCGTGGATCGTTCTTGCTAGCTGAAGAACGAAACCTCATTAGGACACCAGAAATGGGCTCTCAACTTGATCTCTTGTTCTTCATCCTTCATCCTTCATCCTTCCTAATTCATCCTTTCACCGATGCGCGTAGCCATACTTTCATCTGAAGCTGTGCCTTTCGCCAAGACCGGCGGACTTGCCGACGTTGCCGGTGCGTTGCCCAAGGCCCTGGCGAAGCAGGGCGTTGACGCGCGCGTGATTCTGCCTCTACATCAGCAAATCGATGAGAGTCTGTTGAATGACTCGGCGATCGAGGACTTACCCGTACCCTGGCGCGGGGGAACAAGGCCAACGCGTGTCTTCCAGTCGGATGCTGCCGGGGCGCCGGCCTACCTGATTCATTCGCCCGAGTATTTCGACCAACCGTCAATCTACGGTTACTCAAACGATCACGAGCGTTATGCGTTCTTTTCGCGCGCAGCGCTGACGTTGATGAGACAACTGGAATGGCAACCCGACGTCGTCCATGGAAACGATTGGCCATGTGGCTTTGCCATGGTTGAGGTTCGTGAGCGACGACGTTACGACGAGTTCTTTCGTAAGAGCAGATCGCTTTTCTCGATTCACAACCTCGCCTATCAAGGCGCATTTGATCCGAATGACTTGTGGTGGCTGGGGTTCGGCGAACCTCCTGAAAAGGACGACTTCATGTTCAAAGGCACAGCCTCAGCATTGAAGGCCGGACTCATCGCAGCCGATGCGCTGTCAACCGTCAGCCGTCGCTACTCACAGGAAATCCAGACCCCGGAACAGGGCGCCGCTCTGGATTGGCTCCTTCGCGCCCGTCGCGATCGACTGGCGGGCATTGCAAATGGGGTGGACTACTCGTTGTGGAATCCCGAAACTGATCCGTACATCGCAGCACATTTTTCCGCTGAGGACCTCTCCGGAAAACGGCAGTGCAAGCGAGATCTGCTGCGCAGATTTGAGATGCCGGAGGAGCTGGATCGGCCGATTATTGCCATCATCTCCCGGCTGGTTACGCAAAAGGGTTATGACCTGATCCGTCAGCTTGCCGAGCCGATTCTGGGAACGGGCGCATTTTTCATCGCTCTTGGGGCGGGCGCTAAGGAGTATGAGGATTTTCTGCAACGCTGGCATGATATTGCGCCTCGCCAGGTGGGAATCTACAAAGGCTACGCAGGCGAACCGCTGGCTCATCAAATTGAAGCGGGCGCAGACATGTTCCTGATGCCCTCACACTATGAGCCGTGCGGGCTCAACCAGATGTACAGCATGCGCTACGGTACCGTGCCCATTGTGCGCGCGACGGGCGGCCTTGACGATACCGTCGACCAATTCGACCCGGCGCGCGGCACAGGCACGGGATTCAAGTTTTACGAGTACAATGCTGGCGCTCTGCTTGAAAAAATTCGCGAAGCCCTTTACTTTTATGGCCAGCCCGAAACATGGCAGAAGATCCAGCTGAATGGCATGGCAATGGACAATTCATGGGACGCTGCCGCTCAGAAATATGTCCAGCTTTATCAGGAAATAATCGATCTGCAATAACAGGCGCATAGAGTACAAGCTTTTAGCTTGCGTGATGGGGTGAAAGTGAGCTGCGTGGTAGCGTAGCAGCAACCTGAAGGTTGTACTCTAAACACCTGTTATGTCAGTACCACCTGCGTTAGCGGGTGGGTTAACGTAGAGACCAGTTGAACTGTGCGTTTAGGGAGAAGGAGATCAAATGAGTGAACTCGTAATCGAAGTTAGCGATAGCAGTTTTGAAGTCGATGTTTTACAGGCAGACAAGCCGGTGCTGGTCGACTTCTGGGCCGAGTGGTGCGCACCATGTCGAATGCTGGCTCCCACAGTGGATGCTGTAGCAGAAAAGTATTCGGCGAATGCGCGGGTGGTGAAATTGAATGTCGACAATAACCCCTCGGTGTCGCAACGTTACGGAATAAAAGGAATTCCCACGTTGATTCTTTTCAAAGCCGGCAAGGAAGAGGAACGTGTCGTGGGCGCAACCTCCAAAGAAGCCATCTCACGCATGATCGATAAGCACGTTCCAGGTGCAGCAACTGCCTAGAATTCTGTTCGACTTTAGGCGCGGATTTGTTTGCTGATGTCCGCGCCTGTTTTGTGCACCAAAGGCGGGTGTCGGGTATCGGGTGTCGGGTGCCAGTTAGAAATAGGCTTTCCCTAGGATTCAAATGAGGGCCATCGCACACTTAAGTCCGACACCCGACACCCGACACCCGGCACCCTAGTTCCCATGTCCAAAATAATCGTCGTAATCGGCGCCCAGTGGGGTGATGAAGGCAAGGGCAAGATCGTCGATCTCCTTGCCGAGCATTTTGATATCGTCGCCCGTTACCAGGGCGGGCATAACGCGGGACACTCGGTCCAGGTTGGCGATCAGTCGTTCGTACTGCATTTGCTCCCGTCAGGAATCGTCCACCGTGGCAAGAAGTGTGTGCTTGGTAACGGCATGGTGATCGACCCCAAAGCTTTTTTTGAGGAAGCAGATCGCCTGATGGAGCAGGGCATCGAGGTCTCTCCTGACCGCGTGAAGATAAGTTCGCGGGCGCATCTCATACTCCCCTATCATCGCGCTCTTGATCACACCAGCGAAGAACGTCTCGGGAACGAAAAGGTAGGCACAACGCTGCGCGGCATTGGCCCGGCGTATGAAGATAAAGCCGGCCGCCGCGGCATCCGCACGGCAGACGCATTGGTGCCTGATGTCCTGCGCTCGCGCATAGAACGCAATCTCGAAGACGCCAATCGGATTATCGAAGCTTACGGCGGCGAGAAACTTGACGCGGATGAGATATTCCGTGAGATGTCTGCCCTCACGGAACGCCTCGGTGCGTTCATAGGCGACACGACGCACTATTTAAACGCTGCGGCTTCCGAGGGGCGGTCAATACTTCTGGAAGGTGCCCAGGCGACTTTGCTCGACGTCGATCACGGCACGTATCCATTCGTCACTTCGTCTTCCACAACCGCCGGAGGCGCGATTGTCGGTTCCGGCCTGGCGCCCCACCGCTTAACCGGCGTGCTGGGTATTGTGCGAACCTACACCACCCGCGTAGGCGAAGGGCCCTTCCCAACTGAGATGGTTGAGGGCGAAGCCGAGCTGGGCCAACTGATTCGCGAGCGTGGACGTGAATACGGCGCCTCGACTGGGCGACCACGACGCTGCGGCTGGTTTGACGCTTTCGCCACTCGTTACGCCGCGGAGATCAATGGCTTCACGTCAGTGGCGTTGACCAAACTTGATGTTCTCGACGCATTGGCGGAAATCAAAGTCTGCACGGGATACAAACTCGATGGCCGCATCTGTGAATCTTTACCGGCGGTAGCTCAGGACCTTCGTCGTGTAGAGCCGATTTATGAAACGTTGCCGGGCTGGCAAACCTCGACAGTAGGCACGACCGAATTGACTTCCCTTCCCGCAAACGCCCGGCGCTATGTGGAGTTTCTTTCGGATAAGATTGGGGTAGAGATCGGCCTTGTCTCAACCGGCCCGGAACGTTCACAAACAATTGTCATTAGAGATTCGGCGCTTGGCGGTTGGGTTAACGATTAGTCTCAAGTCCCAGGTCTCAAGTCTCAAGTTTGAAGGTGCATTGGGACTTGGGACCTGAGACTTCCAGAAATCCTGAAGACTTGAGACATGGGACTTGAGACTTAAGACCTAGTTCCGTAGAATGCCATTCACCGTTTTAATGTGGGCCGATAGCTCAGTTGGTAGAGCAACTGGCTTTTAACCAGTGGGTCGCAGGTTCGAGTCCTGCTCGGCTCAATTCCCTTACACTACAAGAAGTTAACACAACTATGTCGTGAAACACATCATCGATTTCGTTGCAAAACCTACCTCTCTCCGGAGACCCTCACAAACAGATAAGCCTAATCATTTTAATGTTTATGACGGAGCCGTCTTGTCAATGCGGCCCTCTTTAGAAAAACCAGTGGGTCGCAGATCCGAGTCAACACTAAACTCGCTCCCATCAATATTTTGAGCGTCGGGTTTTTTGTCTTCGTTTACCACGTTGTGGCAATTTTGCGTCAATCCGTCCCAAGATTGGACGCGCGAGCCCTGTACCTTACGTCGTCGTCGCGTTATCCATTACTCCTCCAAACCAATCGTCACACTGTATGGTCAACGACCTGCATCTCCATTCGTTCATACGGCCACCGTGCACTTTAATCTTAGAGAAAGCAGTTTCGAGTTCGCGAAGATCCTCAGCCGTCAGCTGAACATTAATTGCTGCTAAGTTCTCATTTAGGTGATCTAAGTTACGTGTACCTGGGATTGGAACAATCCATGGCTTTTGGGCCAGAAGCCATGCAAGCGCAATTTGGGCCAAACCTAGTGCCTGCACTCGACCTCAAGACGCATTTGACACCGTGATTGCCCGTTACGAATGTTTTGCCACTCCAAGTCAAACAAACTAAGACCTCTCTGAATCTGTTCTCGGCCTTGGTCAAAAAGGGCATCAGCGGCACGGAGCATAGAGGCGTAATGCGAGGCGTGACGAAGTTGAGCGTCAAATAGCGTTGGCATCCTAAGGCAGTTGGTTGTTCCTACGCAGTGAGCAGTATGCGCTGTCGACCCCACGCAGACTTACGGATCAAGCACAGTATGACGAAACTGGGTTCAATTAATGCTGACCGCGGCTGAAACCTCTCACACTACGCTCCTGTCATCTTTTCAACTGCCCATTCGCCGATTTGCTTGGACACTTTGGCAGCATTCGGATGTTCGATCTGTTCGAGAATCTTAAGTGCAGTTTCGGCGTGCGCAATGGCATGAGAGCATTCACCCAGTTTGTGGAGCGCCTTAGCTACATTCCACAGCCCGTTGCCCTCCCCACGCTTGTCTCCTAACTTGCGAGCTATAGCAAGACGCTGCTCATAGAACTCGATAGCGCGCTCCATTTCGCCTAACGCCGCATACGACTCACCCAAGCTGCCCAACGCGTGGCCTTCTCCCCAGCGATTGCCCGTCTCGCGCGCAATAATCAACGCCTGTTCATGGAATTCAATGGCGCTCCTCGTCTCACCTATCCTTGCATGGGCCAGTCCCAAGTTGCCGAGCGCGTTCTCCTCTCCGAGCTGATCTCCTAACTCCCGGGCGATGACAAGGCGCCGTTGATAGAACTCAATAGCAAGCTCCATCTCGCCCAACTCCATGTGTGCGTTGCCTAAGTTACCGAGATTAATTCCTTCCAACGCACGATCGCTTAGTTCCCGAGCGACGGCCAAAGCCTGCTCGTGCAGACGCACAGCACGCGGTATTTGGCCTAAGATCTTATATGCAACACCTAGATTCCCGAGATGGCCAGCTTCTTCCTTCCGACGCCTTAACCGGCGCGCCGCCGCAAAAGCCGCTCCTAGCCAATGAATCCGTTTGCGAGGATGGTGGCGTAAATGAAGCAGTCGTGCGCCTAGGTTGGCATAGCGGTGCATAGGGAGGCCACCTGTTCATCTTTAGTGTACCTCTCGGTCCACGCTTGCGCGGCGTTGATGCTATCCGATTCCAGGTCGAAGAGTGTTAGCCCTTCTTCCAACTTCTCGCGACCCTGTTTGTAAAGCTCGTTAGCTTGTTTAAGCGAGGCAAGATAATAGGTGGCGTGGCGAAGTCTGGCTTCGCGGCGGCTCGGCATGAATTACCCTATCATTCCAGAATAATGGTCAAATGACAGTATTCGCAATATCGAACGCAGACTCTGAGCTTTGGTTAGCAAGGAATCCCCACAATTCAACTGCTTCGGCCTTTGAACGGTATTCCGGGCTGGACTCTATTCTTTGGTCTAATCGCGCCGAACCGGCATGACTTAGAGTGTGGGAAAAACATCCCCAGTGTATATAGTGCTGTTGATGATGTTGTTTGCGGATACATTACGATCGCCGAAGACATAAACATCAGGTAAGGCCGATTGAATTCTCTTCTGTGTAAGGAGTATCTCATCAAGCTTCGTAATCATCTGTTCTTGAAAGCTCTCGCTTTCGCTCGACGGACCTGAAGTTTCCAGCGTGAAGAGCAAATTGGAGAGGCGGTCATGCGTGATGTCCAATAACTCCCAAGCCAAATCACCACAGGCTACCAGTAGATTCCCGGCGAGGGGTTCACTGGGACTCTGGCCTAACCATTTCCACGTAGAACGGACCTGTTGAAGGTATTCCTCTAGCTCATTCCAGTCAGAATCCGATCCGTTCCAATCCTTAAGCTTTGACTGTGCAAGAGCTAAGTAATGGGCCGCATGTCGGAGACGTGCTTCGCGTATGCTCGGCATAGCCGGTCACTCCGTGAGTAAGGAGCGGGCATGCATGACCAGAACTGCGTGCATCTGAAATCGTCCTGATCCCACCGGCTCAAGCAGGCCGTGATCTACGAGCTCGCGAACTGTAGGTTTCGGATCGTCCACTTGCCATACAGCCTTCATCGCAGACAAATCAAAGGTAGCGGGCTTTGGAGCAAAAGCTCCGAGATAGGCGAAACAGTCGCGAGTGTGTTTGTCCAGAACGTCGGTGCTCTTTTTTAGCAGGGCCGTGACGGTTGGAATAGTGTCTCCCTCGGCTCGATCAGAGGGCGCCTCAGCCTCGATGACGGCGGCTCCCTCTGTAATCTCTTTCAGGAGATCAGTCACGCCCCAATCGTATCTGGATTCAACGCGTAGCAATCGCGCCGCAACATGCAAGGCCAAAGGCAAGCACTCAAGCCTTCTAACCAAGTTCAAGCAGTCATCTTCATAGGTGTCGACCACTGTGGGCGCAAGTATTCGCATCAACTTGAGCGCATCGTCTTCCGATAGAACCGGTAAGTTGTATACTGCCTCTTCGGTCTGGGCTAAGAGGTTGGCAACCTGTGTTAGTCGGGTCGTAATGAGTAGTCCGCAGTCAGTGCCTCTCGCCTGTTGAAAGAGAGCACCGTGACCTGACTCCCAAACATCATCAACAATCAAGAGCATTCGCTTCCTCTGTAGCGTAGCGGCTAGCTGCTGCACAGCCTCCTCAGGCGTGGGTACTTTTAATAGATCGTCCCTGCCGAGAGCGCGCCCCCAACCTGCCAAAATCGACATTAGTGCTGGCTTCTGATCGAGTGATGTCCAGAGCACCCCGTCTGGATAAACCGCGGCGACATCAGGGTCACGTGAAAGAACGCTAACCAATGTCGTTTTACCGACGCCGGGCAAACCCCTGACGATTGAGGTTCGAGGTTGGTGACCTTTAATTCCGTTGATTCCGACGAGTCGTTTCACATCCTGTAGTGCATCCTCCCGACCGATGAAAATAAGTTCAGGAAACGGCGGCGGGATTCCTTGTGGTGTAGGAAAGAGCCGTTCCCGCAGGGTGGCGTAGGCGATCTCGGAAAGATCAAACCGAACTTCATTTTGATCTCCTGTGATTATGATCGTCCCGGAAGCATCACCCCCGATCGCCACGTTTCGATCTCCTGTTGCATAGACGATGTGGCCTGCTAACAGGGCGTGTTGAATAGTTTTACGATCTTGGTCAGTGCCAGTCGCGGAGACAAGGCGATCAAGAGAATCTTTGAGGTCATTAGTATTGCTCATTGATCTGCTCCTGCAGGGTTGGTTGCTCGACAAAGGTGAACGTAGGAACGCAACTCGGAGCCTAGGTTCGAACTCTAGCATATAAGTTGTCAAGGTCTGTTGAGAACAGGTGTGTTGAGAACAGCAAGAAGCTCTCTAAGCGGCCAGCACACACCAGGACGCAGGCAGGTGAAGGACATGTCGACGCTTCGCCTTCGAAATTGTAGTATGACATCAGCGATTCACTATCAAGTAAAACGTTGTACCGCCTGCTGGGTCGAACGTTGAACAGCGAAGCGATTCGAACGTAAAATGAGAATAGATCACAGGCAACCAATGCGCGCGAATTTGTTCGAGTGCGAGCTGGGAAAACCTTTGGAGCACATGGTACGTTCCTTTAGGAGGGCACAATGATAGTCGAGACCATTGCGGCCGGGGCGATCGCCGTCTTGGCACCCTATTTGGCAGAAGCCGGAAAAGGTTTTGCGAAGAAGGCTGGCGAGAGCCTGGCCGAGAAGGCGGAGAGTCTGTACGGAACAATCAAAGCTAAATTTTCTGGTGATAATGATGCCACACAGGCATTGGCTCTCGTTGAGGCGAAGCCTCAATCGAAGGGTAGGCTGCTGGCACTCGAAGAGGTGCTCGCGGAGAGGATGGGCGGCGACTCTGATTTTGCGGCAGCGATCGGTCGGCTAGTAGAGGAAGCAAAGAAAGCCGATAGCCGTAAAGTTCTTGTATTTGGAGAACGCAATATAGCTGTAGGCGGTAATGTCAGTGGAAGCACCCTCATCACAGGTGATAGTAATCAAGTCGGTAAATCCTAATGCACCAGGAAAAGAATTCAGCAAACCGGCCTCGGCTGTATTCAGGATGTCAGGTAATCGTATTGCCTTTTAGTATTTTCTGACAGGTTAATCGTGTTCTGATACACCAGCTGGTAAAAAATCATGTTCCCGTTTTCGACTTTGTATGACCAGCAGGCCCACTAGATTCAGCAGGCTACATCCTTTCTATTTTGTTCTTGCCAGAGGGCGAGTCGCGAGCGTAATTGTGTCACCCTTGGGTCTTCAATCTTCACAAATATCTTAACCCCGGTTTCTATACACTCAATCGCACGGTTGATGTCCCCCATTGCAGCATAAGTGAGGCCTAGATTACCCCAATCGGCTCCTTCGCTGCGCTCGTCGCCTAATTCGCGTGCTATGGCGAGATGCTGCTCAAGGTATTGAAGTGCTACCTGGTGATTCCCTATTCTTCTGTAAATATTACCTAAGTTGCCCAATGCAAGGCCTTCTCCAAGGCGGTCACTTACTTTACGTGCTATGACTAAATGTTGTTGAAAGTATTCGATAGCCCTATCGACTTGGTCCAAAGCCTCATAATCTATGCCTAAGTTGCCAAGGTCAGCGCCTTCCGCTTTGGGCTCACCGATTTCACGATCAATTCGAAGAGCATTTTCGTGATATTCAATAGCAAGCTGAATCTGTCCCAATTTATTATAAGCATTGCCCAGATTTCCATAATTGATAGCTTTACCCTGTTTATCACCGAGCCTGTCTGTGATGACCAAAGCCTGTTCATAATGTTTGATAGCGCGTTTGGTTTCGCCTAAATCAAGCCAAGCGTTACCAATATTACCCAGAGCGCTCGCTTCACCCCGCTGGTAGTTAATCTCGCGTGCGATGGCGAGTTGCTGCTCATATTGGGTAATAGCCCCTCGCGGCTGACCTAACGTTACGTAAGCAATGCCAAGATTTCCCAACGCATTACTTTCTCCACGGCGGTTGCCAATCTCGCGTGCAATAGACAGATGCTGCTCGTAATAATCGATGGCCCGGCCTATCTCACCTAAGTCAAGGTACGCTCCACCGAGATTCCCCAAATCGTCGGCCTCACCTTTACGATCACCAAGTTCACGATCAATCGCCAAAGCTTGCTCATAATATTCGATGGCGCGTTTGACTTCACCCAGTACCCCCCAGCTATTGCCTAAATTGGTTAGTGCGGCTCCTTCACCACGCCGATCCCTGATTTCGCGCGCAATTTCTACCCGCTGTTCATGAAATGTGATGGCCAGCCGAAAGTCGCCTCGGTCTGCATAAGCACTACCTAAGTTACCTAAGTTGTTACCTTCATTCTCTCTGTCACCTATCTCACGAGAAATAACCAGTGACTGCTCATAATATCCAATGGCTTTTCCTATCTCTCCGAGATAATGAAAAGCTACCCCAAGGCTAGTAAGATAAGCAGTCTCTCCCTCATGATCTTCTGCTTTTCTTGCCGCAGCCAACGCTGCCTCAAGCCAGTTGATGCTATCAAGTGGATGCTGACTGAGATTGAGTAGGTAGGTGCCTGCACCCGGATAAGCAAGACAGTATTCAGCCGCTGCGTCGTCAGAGCCAAAATGGCGTGCTGACCAAGCTTGTCCTATACGTATGTTTTCCCATGCCTGCTTGAAAATCTCTACTGCACTTTCAATCGACTCGCCTCCAGCGATGTACAGATAGTCTGTTTCGTTCAGCACCTCAAGATAGTGTGCTGCGTGCCTACGTTGCGCTTCATGTAACTTAGCCATAGCGTAAGAATCTTAAAGTGGCGCACTGTATTAGCATCGCCCGCGCTTCAGTAAGGAGTGGGCAGATAGCTGACCAGAGCAACCAAAATAAAAGAGTATCACTTCCGGAATTTCCACCATTTCTTGTTGTTCCATTGTGACAGTTGCTGACGCACCTGAGAGACTCTTGGACCTTCAAATTGCTCATAAACTTTATGCGCGGCTTCGGGGTAGGTGATGGCTTGTGTGCGATCACCGAGCTTGTGCAGCGCTAGGCTTGTGTTCCAGAGCGCATTGCCTTCACTCTCAAGGTCGCCGGTCGCACGGGCAATGCTTAATTGTTGATAGTATGAATTGATAGCGAGAGTTGTTTCACCAAATCGGCATATTCTATTTCCCAAGTTACCAAGCGCTGCTCCTTCACCGCGGCGGTCACCAATCTGACGTGTGCAATAACTAAAGCCTGCTCATGATACTCAACAGCCGAGTTAGTATCACCTAAGGCAGCGCAGGCATTGCCTAAGTTGTCAAGTGCTTGTTCTTCTCCATGTCGGTCGCCGAGTTCGCGGGTTAGAGCGAGTCCTTGTTTCTGAAACTCGATAGCGCGGCTGGCCTCACCCAATTCATAGTAAGCTGCACCTAGATTACGTAAAGATTGACTCTCACCCAGGCGATCACCAATCTCGCGGGTGATGGAGAGCCGCTTTTGATCCTACGAAAGCCTCAGCCACACACTGATCTGAACAGATACTTCTTCGGCTTGAGGATCATCAATGTCCCGAAGGATAGCCAATGAGGCCTGAGCGAGCACAATCGCTGTGCTTCGATCGCCCAGCGTCCACAAGATCTTACTCTTATTAAAAAGTCCCTTGGACTCGCCGTTTCTGTCTTTGATTTCTCGCGCAATCGCGAGTCGTTCATCGATCATCGCCAAAGCGCGTTCCGTATCTCCTACCGCAGAGTACGCAAACCCTAAGTCGCCAAACGCAGCACCTTCGGCTTGTCTGTCACCTATTTCTCTTGCGATAGCCAACCGCCGTTTGGATAGCGCAACGAGCTTGTCAGTCTGTCCCGTCGCGACGTAGCTGCTAAATAAGCCAGCAATTGCTTTGCTTTCACCAATCCAATCGGCGATCTCCCGAGCAATAGCAAGTCGCTCGGTAAACGCGCTAATGGCGCGCGGCAGGTCCCCTGCAGCCTTCGCCATCGCTCCGATGCTACCAAGGGCGAGACCCTGACCAAAGAGATCCCCGGTCTCCCGAGCAATGACCAATGCCTGCTCGCAGTAGCCGATCGCCAATTCAGTTTTGCCAGCATAAAGGACGCCCAAACTATTGAGTTGTCTTCCCTCAAGAATCTTGTCACCGACTCCACGAGCGATGGAACCACCCAACTGGTAGCACTCAATTGCTTTGTCCGTCTCCTTTAGCTGTTCGTAAGCGTTCCCCAGTGACACTAATGCGATCCCTTCGTTGCGACGATCGCCAATGTCTCGACAGATTTTCAAAGACTCGCTACACAGATCGAGAGTCCGGCGCGCGTCACCCATTTCTAAGTAAGCGGCGCCGATGCTTGCCAAGGCGACGGCTTGTGCGCGACGCTCGCCCAATTCACGAGCTATCTCCAAATTCTCGCCATAAAACTGAACGGCACGTTCAAAGTCTCCTAACAAGTGGTAGGTATGGCCGATGTTGCCCAGAAAACAGCCTTCCAGATTTCGATCACTCAAAGCGGCGGCACTTGCTCGCCCGGCTTCGCACCAGCGCAGGAGTTCGTGCGGGTTAAGTCGGAGTGGAAGGAGTGTCGTTTCGAGAAGGTAATCAATGCACAATTGGGCTGCCGCACGGTTGGCGGCTGACTGCGAGGCGGCCCACAAGAAGCCCACCCTAATATTCACCCACTCCAGATCGAACAAGCTGAGGGCGTTCCAAGATGATTGTTGTCCACTTCCGTAGAGTCCGTTTGCCTTGGTAACGACGCCTGCATAGTAGTTAGCGTGGCGCAAATAAGCTTCATGACGGCTTGTCATGTCATTGGACTCCCTTTACGCATCAAGCATTGAGGCCGCCATCCTTCGACGCGCGACATATCTCCAAGGCTCACTCAGTCATTAAGGAGCGGGGCGTGCATCACGAACAGTGCATGCATCTGAAATCGGCCGTAGCCTATAGGCTCGGGCAGGGGCCACCAGTTCGTGCTCCTCTGTAAGACCGCCGTGACTGTCGGGATATTCTCCCCTTTCACTCGATCAGCAGCTGCCTGAGCTTCGATTATTGCCGCGCCCTCTGTAATCTCATTCAGAAGATCTTCCACGCCCCAATCAAATTTGGATTCAACACGTAGCAATCGCGCCACAACGTGCAAAGCCAGAGGCAAACGCTCAAGACTTCTAACCAAGTCCAAACAGACATTCTCATGAGAGTTCATAACGGCCGGCCCAAGTATTCTCCTGTAATTATGATTGTTCCAGAAGCATCTCCTTCAATGGATACGTTCCGTTCCCCAGTTGCGTAAACAATGTCACCCGACAGGAGGGCGTGTTGAATAATTCTGCGATCTTCGTCAGTACCAACCGCTGAGACAAGGCGATCCAGAGAAGCTTTGAGGTCATCAGGACCACCCATCGATTATGCTCCTGTAAACTTGACGGTTCGAGAGGTTGCAACGTCGCCACCAATTTCGGCACTCAACATCGAATCGTAGGTTCGAACTGAGCATAAGTTATGTCAACGAGTTTAGAACAGCACGAAAATCTGACGCTGATTGGCACACTGGGAAAGATGTTTCAATGCCCACAATTGTGGAGTGATGGCGTCGAGTCATTCTCAGCAAGCGCTTGGGCCGCTTACGAATCAGCTTTGAACAAACAAGGAATCCAAAGGTAAGATGGACTGTAAATTTACCTCGAGTTGATCGCATCGAATGCCTACCCTTCACAAGGCTCAATTACTCTTTGCCGCCTATTATGGGACTGTATTAGTTGCGGCTCATGATCTCTATCGCCAAGGTGGCGAGATGCTTGAGTCTGGGCTCAAGCTTCTTGATTTGGAGTTGAGGAACGTTCAGGCGGGGCAAACGTGGGCTGCAGCAAAAGCAAAGGAGGATCACGCGGCAGCTCAGATGTGCATAGATTACGCACTGTGGCCTGCCATTCTCTCACTACGCCAGCACCCAATTGAGCAAATCCAGTGGCTCGAACCCGCTGTCGAAGCCAGTCGGCAACTGAAAGAGCGTGATGCTGAGGGGAGGCATCTATCCGCGTTAGGCATCGCATATGCGTGCTTAGGCGAAACGCACCAGGCTATAGATCTCCATGAACAATCCTTAAAGATCGCGCGAACTCGGCGATCGCGAGGGCGAAGCCGGTGCACTGGACAGTTTGGGATTTGACTACGCCCAACTCGGTGACGCGAGGCGGGCAATTGAATTCCACGAGCAATCTCTGGCAATATCACGCGAACTCGGTGACCGCCAAGCTGAAATAGCTTCAATTGGCAACTTGGGTCTAGCAGCAGCATTGTTAGGAAATGCCAGCCGGGCTATTGAGCAGAATGATCAGCAATTGCGTCTCGCCCGGGAAGTTGGAAATCGGCAAGAAGAAGGCATCGCACTGACGAATATTGGTCTTGCCTATTTACTACGCGGTGAAGCAAGCCAAGCGGCGGAGTTCTTTCAACAATCTTTGGCAATTGCGCGCGAAATTGGCGATCTTAGAAATGAGGCTAATGCCTTGGAAGCTCTCGGCAGTGCCCATATAGAGCTTGATCAAACGTCGCGAGCCATTGAATATCTTCAACTGGCTCTACGGTTGCAGCGTGAAAGTGCTAGTCGACGTGGTGAGGCCACCGTATTGCGCCACTTGGGCCGGGCATACACAAAGCTGGCTGTGACATCTAGCGCCATCCGTTTTTACGAAGACGCTCTAACCATCCTTGACCAAATCGACGACCGACGGAGTCAAGGTATCGTGCTGGATGATCTGGGAAACGTATACGCTGGTTTAGCTGATATGTCCCGCGCTATCGAATACTACGAGCAAGCGCTACTCAACTTCCGTGACTTGGGGGATCGCAGAGCGGAAGGAATCATGCTCCACAGACTGGGTGATGCATATACCAGGTTGGGCCAGCCAAATCGAGCGTTCAGATGTTACGAGCAGTGTCTTAGCATTGCGCCGGAGGTAGGTGATCGTCCTAACGAAATCCGCGTACTAATCAGCTTAGGCAATATCTACTTACAAGCAGGCAACATGCGTAGCGCATTCGACTGCTACCAAAAGTCCTACATCATACCGCGCGAGATAAAAGATCTAGAGGCCGAAGCTAGCGCCATGGGCAATATCGGCCTTGCCTGTCTACATTCAGGCGAATTCGAATATGCCATTGCAGCTCACGAACGTGCACTCACAATTTTTCGTCAGATCAGCAACCGTCTGGTGAGGCAAGAGAATTGGGTAATCTTGGAAACGCATACGGATTTGGGGGCAATGGCGTAAAGGCAATCGAATTGCATCAAGAATCGCTGGCAATATTTCGTGAAGAGAACGATCGCGTCGGTGAGCAGTTGGAACTACAGTATCTTGAGCAATGGGGAGGAAGAGCGAAGTAATTTGCGCATTCGTAATTTAATCTTCGATTAGCTTCCAAAGCGAAACAGACTTCCACGTTTTCCCGCGCATTGGGGTTAGCTAAGAAGAAATAGATTTGACGCCACGCCTTCTGTTCATGACTTAAGAGGAGGATTAGGGTTATCCGATGGATAGATGGATTGCTTTAGTTTCAGGCCTGGCGGGTTTTATTACTGCCGTGGCTACCCTTTTCACAGTCCGGGAGATGAAAAAACAACGGATATCTTCATATCTGCCGGACCTCTTTTTCCCGAAAACAATTCTTTATGTTTATCGAGATGAGGATGGAAGCGTCTTCGCTTCATCAGAGGAGAATCTTAGTAAAAGTAGCCACTTAGAGATACTAAATAAACGTAATTATGCCTTCCTGGAAATACTGAATATCGGAGCAGGTGCAGCCAGAGAAGTCATTCTTAAATGGGATTGCGACGTAGATGCATTTATAAACATCATCAGCAAACTCGATGTCGGTAGAACAATAGAACACGAGGAGGGAGTTTTAAAAATCGATAACTCGAGCAGCTTCATCTTTAATCAGTGTGATGACGAAGTCTTACACATTGCTCCGATGCACATCGAACCCAAACCGATAAGATGCAAAATACCTATCTTCTATTTAGAGTTGTACTCACTGTATTTCTATCACACCTTCTGTACACGGAAAGTAGGGACAATCTACGGATATGAAGATCCCACTCCACTGGAGCTTTATCTCACTTACAAAGACATAGGTAATAACCGCCATGAACTAAGTCTCAGTATTAAGCCTGATTTTGACATGGCGTGGGGCACCGGAAGTGGGCTCTCATGTGTGGGGGATGCTGCTCTGAAAGTTACAAGAATCAAGTAGACGGCGGCAATTGCAGTGAGAGTAGCTACTAGCAGAGGCTTGTTCCCGCGTATGGAATAGCCCAAAAGAAGCCCTAGTACGAATCTCATTGTCCTCTATCAAAGGCCGTGATCTGGAAAACAAAGAGTTCCTTGAAGCAATAAGGTTGAAGAGTGCCAAGCTGTTGCTCCGTGAAAGGCGCCTCTTAGAACTGATGGTTGATGGCAGCGATTGCAAAGAGATTTCTAACATCTTGTACGAGGACCTTCGAATCACTCGTGCTGACTTCAACGCGCTTAAAGCCAAACTAAGATACCGCTTGAAATACTCGAAAATGGTTAAAAGCGCGATCTGTCCGCTGTTGTGCTGAAACTAAATCATGGGCATGTATTGGCATTTCTTTATTGCAGCCCAGCATGAAACAAAAATAAGATGGGGCTAAGATGGTGGCGGGACGTGTTGATACTAAGCCAGCCGTAGCGATACCTCGACGACCACTAGGCGCGTAAATACTGGCTTGTATCGTTTCGTAAGATTAGGTAATAGTGCCATCACGGGACTTAAAATCCGTTGCTCAGCTCATCTTAGACTTATGACAAGGGCTACAATGACGGCCATAACGACGACGTGGAATTATCAAAAGCAGATGAATAGTTGACCGGGATCCTGAGGTCACCAACCATCAGTGGAGAGTGTGCATCACACTCTTTGTGGCAAATTTGTGACGTGATTACCGGCAAACACGTATGAATGGTTGTTACTAGATGTACTCCGAAGCGGCTGCAACCTGTGAAAGATGTTAATGAATCGTAAGAGCCGTGACTGGATGGAGTCGGCTGAACCGCTCTTTTAACCAGTGGGTCGCAGGTTCGAGTCCTGCTCGGCTCACCACTATTCTCAAAGACTTGCGGTTGGCGGCCGATCCCGCCGGCACTTCATCACCAACCCACCAACAGCCTTAGCATCAACAATCAGGCCGCCTAATTGAATCGGCCGGATGGGCAGTGCTGAGATCACTCACAAAGCGGCCCTCGATGTCGCCAAACTCCAGGCAATCTCTACGCTCGTCAGCCACACGGAGGGAATCTTGGGCAGGCATCGAAAGGGGCATCGAGATGCGCTATTGACAGATCTTACAGACTGGTGATAAACAATTGCGCATCGCTCGCGAGACGTTTCCTCAGGCGCTTGTGCACCTCTTCCTTAATGATTCGCGAGACCACCTCGCCGGATTAACTCGACATAGCATGTCCTGAGACGTCGTTTGCAGGAGACTGCGACTTCATGGTCGGGCTTCAAAGCCGCGAATTCGTGTTTCTTTCATCACAACGCTCAAGCACGTTGCTGCGCGACGGACCCCGAACAGCATGTTTCCCGGCTTTTCAAGGAACGGACGATCCTTTCTAAGGGTGCGGAATTTTTGCCGACCGATTCCCGCTGATCGCAATAAATGACGACGTCATGATGACGATCGTAAGGAGACTGCCATGAAAGCACGTTGGCTAATCATTCCTACAACCGCCCTAACGATCATCGGCGCCGCACAAGCATTGACCACAAGAGCACCAGCCAGTGGAACGGTAGTCGCTGAAGCACTGGCCAGCCAGGCCAATCAGGCACTGGCCCCTGAAGCACTAGCTAAAAAGAGTGGCTGCTTTGAATGCCACAGCGTGGACAAGAACGTGGTCGGTCCCGCGTACCGTGACATAGCCGAGAAGTACAAAGGAAACGCCGGCGCCCGCGCTGCCCTAATCGAAACGGTCAAGAAGGGCGGCAAGGGTAACTGGACTGCTGTCACTCACGACGTCCCGATGCCTCCGCACGGACGACGTCTCTCGCCTGCCGACATTACGCGCCTGGTTGACTGGGTGCTGAGCCTCAAAGACGACGAAATCAAATAGGAGATGGTCTATGAGAACGACAAAGTTGACTCGCTTTGTACGATCCACATGGAACCGCGCCGGCTATGTGTTTGCAACCGGCTTTGCCTTTTTCTTAGTTGCGATGGTGCTTTTCGCGGATCCACCGGATGATCCTCCATTGAAGGTTTTGAAAATGGGGTTGGGCTCCGGAATAGTCACCTCCAGTCCGGCCGGAATTAATTGCGGTCCTACCTGTGAAGCAGGTTATGCAGGTACCGATACCGTAACTCTGACGGCAACGGCGGACGCGGGTTCAACTTTTGCCGGCTGGGATATAGACCCGGACGCAGACGCGGGCACGACCCCAGACTGTACGGGCCTCTTACCCACTTGCACGTTGTCCATGAGTGTGGCTCGCTCCGTTAGACCTGTGTTTGATCTGACTCCTGCAATTCCCACCCTCGCCAGCTTCACGCCGGAGGGAATCCAAACCTATTTAACTGCCAACACAACTGTGAATACCGCAGCGCGGTTTGTTAAGGCATTGCCGGCGGAATACAAACAGAATTGGCTCTTGATGTCCCGATCGGAAAGCCTACAGACGGGCACTGCGGAAATGCCGCGCATACTCCTTCCCAGCGCAAATGCTCAATTGACCTTTACCCTGGGACTGGCCGAACACAGCTCTTATCCCGGCGCTCATCCACATGCCATTGAGTACATGCAATGGGATCCTGCGCAAAAAAACTTCCGCTTCCATGAAGTCGTCCTGGAGGCAATTCAGGCGATGGACCCGGACGGTGACGGGGTCGGTGTCATCCCGGCGAGGAGCAGAGGGGTATCAATCGACGATGCCAAATGCCCAAAGTGTCATTCGACCAGAAATGTCGTCAATCTGGATCGTTCTGTGTCCCCTGCGGTGCCCGGTTCCACTATCGGTACTGACGGCATTCCGCCGGGTTCGGTGAAAGCCAAGAACAAACCCAACTGGGACACTTACGACAGTTGGGGCGGGTTGCTGCCATTCAACCGGGATCGCATTTACCAGGGCTCCGTGGAAGCTGCCGCGTTCCGAAAGTTTTTTAATCCCTGGACCTGGAGTACCAACGACGCAGTAAGGAAAGTCATCGAGCAGTTAAAGCTTCAACCCGCCGGTGTACCGGCAGCAGATGTAATCACTCGCTTGAAAGGCGGAGCGAATGACGGCATCCTTAAATTCGCGTTTGATACGTCTACTCCTGTTCTTACGGAGCCTGCT
Source organism: Acidobacteriota bacterium (assembly GCA_038040525.1). GTDB lineage: Bacteria > Acidobacteriota > Blastocatellia > Pyrinomonadales > Pyrinomonadaceae > PSRF01. The sequence goes on from JBBPIC010000003.1 coordinate 97,835, forward strand.
CCTGCGGGCAGTGATCCTTCAATCACCACCGCCTATTCCTTTGATCGCATTGCCGGTGTGGGAACCCCAACAACGGTACTTCGCGGCGGGTCATTCCTCAGGCTGCACCACTCGGACACACCAACCAGTGATGAAGGACGCGCAGTCCAGTTCTTTGATCTCGTTGGTGGAGCCGATGGTGACATCAATCCACAGCGGATCGCTGATGAATTAATCAATCATCGTTGGGCCACTGGAAGTGTCCCAATCGATGTTCGCCCCATGGCCATGGCGATCACAAAAGGCGGCTGCCTGGCGAGAAATTCTGGATCGAACACGGTCAACAGTCTGGTGGGGACGGCGTTGACAATCGACCTGTCATTCTTCACCTCTCGTAACGGTCTCAGCATCAATGATGTTTTTGCTGACACGGAAAGGCGGGCGGGCTCGATAATGCCGGAGACACGGTCGCGAATCCTGCCACGAAGAAAAGCCGATATAGAAAAACTAAACCTGGACCGGACCGGTGATGTTTACTTGTGGGGAAATCCGAATCCGTCCCCTGCGGTGAATGGACTTATTCAGCAATATGGCTCCGGAACGTCCGCGGGTACGGACACCTCGATGACCAGGCTTCGGCAAGAAGTGTTTAGAAGGTCGACCAGTGGGTTTCAGCCGGATTCCACGGTTATGGCCGGAATCTACGTCGATCGCGAACTCTATACTAACACTGAGAAACTTGCCCTATATCGCTACTTTTTAGAACCAATGGGTGTGTCCGTGGATAAGTGGTCGATGGGCGTCCGCGGCCGATCGCGCGCCTATAACTTTGCCGATGTGTTTGGTTCCTACCTCAACGTTTTTGAAGGCGAGTTGAGAACAAGCTTGACGAGCAGTCCAGTCGGGGGAATAACAAATCCCGATGATTGTGATCAACTAATTACTGCCATAAACAGCACGTTCTCGTCATTGCCTGACGCCGACGGGGCCGGCGCGATCCCTAAATACACCGATGTGCAGCGAATCTTCAACAAAAGCTGTATCGAGTGCCATGGTGGGTTGGATTATCCGCCGTACCAGAACTATGGCAGCTTTCTGGACCTTTCCGAGAACGAGACTCCGCCGGCTGGGGACGATCGTCTCGACCAGTCATACGACCTGGTGACGAGCGCGTATGTAACCACCGACCCAAACACAAGTTTCCTCTACCAGCGAATTACCGCCACAAACGAGAACTGCCCCTTTGGACTAATGCCCTGTGGTGGTCCACCTCTAAGTAAAACAGATATTGAAACGATTCGGCGGTGGATAGTAGGCGGAGCTCCGAACACTCGCGGCGATCCGCATATCGTAACGATCGATGGTCAGCCTTACGATTTTCAAAGTGCCGGGGAGTTTGTTCTGCTGCGCGGGCAAAACCTGGAAGTCCAGGCTCGCCAAACTGCGGTTGGAACCGACGGACCACTGCCTCCGAATAATCACACCGGACTCAGGTCTTGTGTCAGCCTGAATACCGCCGCCGCTGTTCGGGTTAATAGACATCGAATTACTTACCAACCGAATAGCAGTGGCGAGCCTGATCCCCAAGGGCTTCAGCTCCGTATCGACGGCAAACTATCAACAATGAGCAATCAGGGAATTCCACTCGAATCAGGCGGGCGAATCATTCAAACTTCTGCGCCGGGAGGGATCCAGATTGAAGCGCCGGGCGGCACCGTCGTGGTCATTACACCTAATTGGTGGCATCACTATCAGGTGTGGTACCTCGACATCGACGTTCGACACGCGCGAGCTACCGACGGAGTGATGGGCGCGATTGCGCCTGGAAGTTGGTTGCCTGCGCTTCCCGATGGCAGTTCCCTGGGTCCCAAGCCGCGCGATTTACATCAGCGGTATGTGGATCTGTACGACAAATTTGAAAATGCCTGGCGCGTGAACAATGCAAGCGCGCTTTTCGATTACGCACCCGGCACTTCAACCAGCAATTTCACGATCGACAGTTGGCCCGCGGAAGATCCCCAGGTTTGCACTGCGCCTCCACGCCAGGCAGGTGGGCCTGTCGATAAGGCTCCGCTTAAGAGGTTGTCATTGGAAGTGGCACAGCAACATTGCGGTGCCATTGCGGGAAAGATCGCAAAGGAGAACTGCATACAAGACGTGATGGTGACCGGCGAACCCGCGTTTGCCCAAGGCTACCTTAAGGCAGAGCAAATCGAACGGAATGAAATCCCCACTCCACCTGTTCTTGGTTTTCCGGAGAATTTCAAAACCGACCTTGCCGCACCTGTGGACTTCACCTGGAACAAAACAGCCGACAAGGAAAATGATCCGTTGAGCTATAGGCATTGCGTATGGGAGGTCAAGGAACGATTTAACTTTAGTAAGTGCGTTGTGGCCGCCGCACCGGGCCAGACGACGTCGTCGAGGCTTGGAGGGCTTTCCTATGCCTGGCTGGTGGTCTTGATTGGCCTCTTGTTGCTTGCCATTTTGCTCTGGCTGGGCCTGAAGAAGAAACAACCCATTCTTCTGTACCTGCTCTTGATTGTAATTCTGGGGGGCGTCATTCTTGTTTTCTATCTCGGTAGAACAAAAACGAGTTACGGACCACTAGCCAAATCGGTTTCGGGACTACAATCGGGGAAGGCCTACTATTGGAAAGTAATAGCCGAGGACGGCAAAGGCGGCACGGTCGAAAGCGAGACCCGGCGCTTTGAGATCAAATAATGTAGCGAAAACATACCTCACGTGTCCGCCTCATGGTACATCAGCACGCGGCATGTTTAAAAAGGCCGGAGCGAATAAACTCCGGCCTTCAGTAGTTTCAGCAGCAATCAAGCTTACATAGCGGGCGAATTCATGCCAAAGGCGAACTTCCACGCATCGCCGTCCTTAACATAAATTGACACGCCCCAGATAACAGTTCCTCCGACCTCCTGACCGCCGCAAGTGCCGTCGGCGGTGCCCTTGCGGGTGAGCATCTCGACGGTCGGCGAAAGAGCTGAGGCGAAGCCATCGGTGACGCTGACGCTTTTGATCTCGCAATTGGCCCCGGTCCAGTCCTTCAGTGCGTCGGCCCTGGTTGCCAGGTAGGTGCCGAATATATTCACAAATGAAACGTCCTTTGCCATCAGATCGTCGAGCTTTTTGGCGTCGTGTGCCTTCCATGCTTCCCATAGCGCGAGTTCGACCTTGACGAGGGCGTCGGTGTTGGCATCGGGCGTGGCGCTGGGCGGAGCAGCGGTGTTAGAAGCCGTATTTGAATTAGCCGCAGTCTTGTCGTCTGTCTTCGGCTCTTCCTTCTTGGCTGCCGGTGCAGGCGGCGGAGGCGGAGCTTTCGGGTCGACGATCACGTTCTCGCCGTGGAAGACAGCCTGCCATTTGTCGCCGGTGCGGACCCAGATGCTGGCCGAACGGATCGGGCTCGGCACCTTCATCGGCTTGCCGTCGGGGCCGTTGCACGTGCCGTCCCAACTGGCCTTATAGCTGAGGGCATACGTGTCAGCGTCGATCATCGACATCGCGGGCTCGGTCAGGTCCATTGACTTGATGTCGCACTTGACGCCGGCGATCATCTTGACAGTTGCGGCCTTGTCCATCCGCTGGCCGTCGCCGGTGAGAATGACGAACTTGTCGCTCAGCATTCCCTCAAAAAACTTTGAATCGCCCTTCACATAAGCCTCATTGGCCTGTTTGTCGAGGGCCATCAACGCGTCGGCGGTCGGTGCGGCCGCAACCGGTTTGGTCGTATTTGTGTTTGCATTATTTGCTCCGGTGTTAGCAGCCGGGGCTCCGCATGCCGCGAAAAACATCGACGCAGCAGCCAATAAAATCAACCGAAGTGTCTTTTTCATAAAAATTCTTCTAAAGGCATTATTCGATTTCAAAAGGTGAATTCAACTTACAAGTGCAACAGCCGGAGCGCCAACGGCGCGAAATGGAATAGCCAGGGGCAAGTGCTGAGCGCAGCGAAGCACGTCGCCCCTGGGACACGAGAAACGAGAGTCAAGAGCACTGAAAGTGCGTAATGATTCTATGGCTGCGATGTTATGCCGCTCCTTCAGAGCTTGGACACTAATTGCTTCACTTTCCAGGGGCGCCGCGCCTCGCTGCGCTCAGCGCTTGCCCCTGGCTGTTACATTTCCGCGCCTTCGGCGCTCAAGAATCAAGCAGCTCCCCAACTCAAATCAGTTGCACTTCCAATTTGAATCCGCGAAAAACAAAAGCCCGTGGGGTTTGAACAAAAACCTTCCGTCTTCTGCAAGTGATCGGCTGCTTGATAAGCCCGCGGAGCGGGTGACGAATTCGCTTCCCGTTATCTGACGGTCAACGAATCGATATTCGCCCCTACACCTTGCGCCGTCTGGCTCTGCCCGGAGGCAAAATCTGCTGAGCCGATAATGGGCTTCTCATGGACGAGCTTTGCCAGACCAAAATCCAACACTTTCACAAAACCGTCGGCGCGCAACATAACGTTCTCCGGCTTGATGTCGCGGTGAACGATATGCGCTTCGTGCGCGGCGGCGATCGCCCCGGCAATTTGCAGCGAAGCTTGAGCGCGAACTAATGATCGCTACTCATAGTTTGTGGCAAGTTTGTGATCCTCTCCAATAATCGACTGCTTGATAAACCTGCAGAGCGGGTTAAGGACCACTGAGCCAAAAACACGTACTGCACGAAGGTGATTCGTGTTTGTTCGTGTGGTTTAGTGGATCGTATTTCAACATTTGCAAAAGCGGCTGACCAGCTTAGAATCGTTCCGAAAGGAACAGTCCAATATGAAGCCCACGACCAAGTCTTCCCTGGTTGCCCTACTGCTGTCTTGTTTGCTACTTCCCGGGTTTGCCTTCGCACAATCAAAAACAAATCCCATCGATAAGTTTGCCCAGATGGACGATCTGTTACCGACTCCGAACGAGCAGCGCACAGCTTCGGGTGCCCCAGGGAATCGGTATTGGCAACAGCGCGCGGATTACGACATCAAGGTTGAGCTTGATGATACTAACCAGCGTCTCACAGCCTCCGAAACTATCACTTACCAAAACAATTCGCCCGATCCTCTTTCATATCTCTGGCTACAACTCGATCAGAACATCTGGGCGAAAGACTCTGAAGATTTCGCAACGGAGGCGGCGCCTGGCTTTGAGAAACTTCCCTTCTCCACAATCGAAGCCTTGATCGCGCGCCGCGAGTTTGAGGGTGGCGAACGCATCACGGCCGTGCGCGATGCGAAAGGCGCTTACCTGCCCTACACGGTTGTGAGGACGATGATGCGCATCGATTTGCCACGCCCGCTCGCGCCGGGCCAGTCATTCGTTTTCAGCGTCGATTGGAACTACAACATCAATGACGCCAAGCGCATCAACGCCCGCACGGGTTACGAATATTTTCCTGCCGACAAAAACTACATTTACGAAATCGCGCAGTGGTTTCCGCGCATGGCTGCCTATTACGATGTCTATGGCTGGCAGCACAAACAATTTCTGGGCGCAGGAGAATTTACGCTTGAGTACGGTAACTACCGGGTTTCGATCACCGTGCCCAACGATCATCTCGTGGCGGCTACAGGCGTCTTGCAGAACCCTCAACTAGTAGTGACCGCGACGCAGCGTCAACGACTTGAGCAGGCCCAGACTGCGAAGAATCCGATGTTTATCGTGACGCCGGCGGAAGCCGCTGCCAACGAAACGAACAAACCTACGGGTAAGAAGACGTGGACCTTCGCAGCCCAGAATGTCCGTGATTTCGCCTTCGCTTCATCGCGAAAGTTTATCTGGGACGCACAGGGCCACAACGTCCAGGGCAACCACGTGATGGCGATGTCGTTTTACCCGAAAGAGGGTGAGCCGCTTTGGTCCAGGTATTCCACGAAAGCCATCAAACACACGCTCGACGTCTATTCGCGCTTCACGATTCCTTATCCGTATCCGGTGGCACAGTCGATCAACGGCCCGGTCGGCGGCATGGAATATCCGATGATCTGTTTCAACGGCCCACGTCCGCTTCCGGACGGGACCTATCCGGAAAGCACCAAAGCCGGGTTGATCTCAGTAGTCATTCATGAAGTCGGTCACAATTATTTCCCCATGATCCTCAATAGTGACGAGCGACAGTGGACATGGTTGGATGAGGGACTGAACACCTTTGTACAAAACCTTGCGCTCCAGGAGTGGCAGGAGGATTTTCCGACAACGCGAGGCGAACCCAGGCTTATCACAAACTACATGCTGAGCGAGGATCAGGTCCCGATCATGACGAATTCGGAATCAATCCTGCAATTCGGGAACAATGCTTACGCTAAACCGGCGGCTGCATTAAACGTGCTGCGAGAGAGCGTGCTGGGCCGGCAGCTTTTTGATTTTGCGTTCAAGCAGTATGCCCGCCGCTGGGAATTTAAACGACCAACACCCGCGGACCTTTTTCGCACGATGGAAGATGCTTCCGGAGTGGATCTGGACTGGTTCTGGCGCGGATGGTTTTACACAACTGACCACGTCGATATCTCGCTCGAACGCGTTCGTTTATTCACCCTGGACACGATGAATCCTGACGTGGAAAAGGCACGCCAGGCGAAAGAGAAAGCCGAGCAGCCACAAACGCTTTCCGAGCACCGCAACAAGCAACTCCCGAAACTGATCGATCGGGATCCTTCGCTGCGCGACTTCTACGATACGTATGACAAGATGAAGGTGACCCCCGAGGAACGTGAGGAGTATCAGAAGTTTCTCGCCACGTTGACGCCGCGCGAACGCGAGTTGCTGCAGGCGGGCACGAACTTCTACGTTCTCGACCTGAAGAACATTGGCGGTCTCGTCATGCCTGTGATCCTGGAAATCGAATACGCAGACGGCACAAAGGAAGAGTTGCGGCTTCCGGCGGAAATCTGGCGCTTTAACAACACCAACGTGTCGAAGTTGATCATGACGCAAAAGGAAGTTCGCTCGATCGTGGTCGACCCCCGGTGGGAAACAGCCGATGCCGATCTCACGAATAACTATTTTCCGCGACGCCCGGAGAAGATAAGGGTTCCCATCTACCGGCCGGAGCCAACGCCCCCGAATCCGATGCAGATTGAGCGCAGCCGCAGGCCTTAGAGGCTGCGGTTTAAAACGATCCACGAAAGCACACGAAATGACTCGAACTCTCTTCGTGCCGGTTAGGTTGACTTCGTGGATCGTTCTTAGCTTTTCAGGTGCTGCGCATGGGAGTCAGTAACACAATAGCGATCATTGGATCCCGAGATGTTGATCGGGAGACTGCCCGCACTCTGTTTGAGCATCATCTTTCGGCCTTCTTGTCTGGAGGTAGGACGTGGCTGCTTGGGGGCAGTCGCGGCGTTGATCAGTGGGCGATGGAATGGTTGTTAGAGCAGAATGAGGTCTGTTGGATTGTGGTTCCCTATACGCGGGCCCACCAACCCAAATGGCTTCACCCGTGGTTTGAGGAAATCGAGCGAGTCGTCGAGTTGCAACTGCCAAAACGAAGAAACGCCTACACGATCAGAAACCGCCACATGGTCGATCTTTCTCAGATGGTATTTGGGTTCTGGTCAGGTCAGGGAGGATCGACTGTAAAGACTCTGAAACATGCCCTGCGAAAGCGAAGAGAGGTGCATGCGATCCCTGTTTTCTCGACTTCGGAGAATCTGGTTTGAGTACTGCGGCAATCTAAGTATGGATAAAAAGCGATCCACGAAACTACCACGAAATTTCACCAAGGAAAGTTAGTGTTGCTTCGTGTAATTTCGTGGATCGTTTGAGCATCCTCGAAGTCAGACGCTACTCCCGTCTGCAATAGAATTGTGACGACTTTCCCGTATGGTCCCCTTCCCCCAAATTCACGTTCTGCGGCCTTGCTAGGTCTCTCTGTGTAACCTCAGTGTTCTCTGTGCCTCTGTGGTGTTTGTTTGGCATGTAAGAGTCAACCACAGAGACACAGAGAACACTGAGGTTGCACAGAGAGAAAATAATAACCATCGACTAATTCGAACACTTGGAGAAACAAACCATGTCTATCGCACGCATTACTGAAATTAGCTCTACTTCCACAAAGAGTTTTGAAGACGCAATCCAGGGCGCGGTTTCTCGCGCTACTTCAACGTTACGCAACGTTCGCAGCGCCTGGGTCAAGGAACAACAAATCAAAATCGATGGCGGCGCAATCGTCGAATACCAGGTTAATTTAATGATTACCTTTGTATTAGACGAGGGTGATGAAACCGATGTTGCGTAAGCCAGGCACGGACTGGGGGCGCCCTCTGTAGGTCTAAAGCTTACTCTGCTCCGCAAGGTATTTCAGGTTTAGCAGCTGGCGCCGCATCATGATCAAGTCTCCCCAGGGCAGGAAGGCACGCATGAGAGGGCCTTTGATGCCCTGGGGATAGTTCGCTATTAACTTGACGAGGAGGCGGCATGAGCTCGGTGAACTTTCCCTGATCAGATAACTGACAGCGATATCGCCAAACGTCTTCGCGCCGCTCGATCGTGGCTTGAGTCGAAGTGTGAGGTGACTGTTGCGCTGGAAGTCTATAAGATCAAAGATCGTCATCACATCCTGACCGATCACCAGCTGGTCCAATCCCGGAATCAATTTCCGAGGACTCTGCTTACCGCCATTGTCGATCCAGTCGTAGCTGTAAGGCGCCACACGCATCTGGCATAACCAGCGAAAGACTGTCTCCGCGGGCGCGTCGATCGTTACCCCACGATAGAGTGCGGCGTCAGGCTGCGCGATCACGGAGTCACAAGGATAGCTTAGCTGCCGTTCTTCCGGTCGCGTTCCCCAGGTTTGACTGACTAAAAGCATGCAAAACTACCCCCAGTTATCCACTTGACAAAAAGTTCTCAAAGTGAGAACCTGCTGAATGTTAAAGACCATAAGGTTGGCTTCCGGAAAAACCGGGTAGGCTGGGACATTTGAAAATGTTGAAAATGATCTCAACCACTGGAGACGAAAAGTTACTCGGAGGAGCCATACGTGCACATAATAAGTTACAAGAGAATTCGAGAATTCTCTTTGATTCATCGAGATGCGGCGATATCTTTGAAAGCATGGTACACCACGGCTAAAAACTCGCAATGGCAAAATTTGGCGGAAGTTCGGCGGGTTTATCCATCCGCTGATTTGGCAGGGCGATACACAGTCTTCAATGTCGGGGGCAATAAATATCGGTTAATCGCACGAATAGTTTATCGTAGTCAGACCCTTTTCATCGTGGCTATCCTGACACATGATGAATATGATTTGGGAAAGTGGAAAGAGTGAGTAGAACAATTCGTAAAATTGATGCAACTCGCTACAAGCGACTTTTGTCTCAGACAATGCCTGTAGTGATTGAGACTGAGGAAGAAAATGAAAGAATGCTCGCTGTGGTGGAGAAGCTTATGGATAAGGGCGAAAGTCTTTCACCTGAGGAAGAAAAGCTCTTGAAACTGTTTGCCAGGCTAATCGAAGACTTTGAAGAGCGATATTACCATCCTAAAGAGGCTGCGCCGTTGGAGGTTTTGCAGCATTTGATGGAAGCGCGTGACGTCAAGCAGACGCACTTGTGGGAACTATTCGGATCTAAAGGGGTAGCTTCAGAAGTGTTGAATGGCAAACGTGGAATCAGCAAGTCTCAGGCTCGAGCACTAGCGGATTACTTCCATGTCCCCGCAGACTTGTTTATCTAGGGCGGGTACTCTCCTCTCTTCAGAACGAAACATCATGCCAATCAAGAGCGAAGATCTTCACGGTAACGAACAGCTAAACAATACGGCTACCGAAGGCGAATCTACCAAGACCGGGAAAAAACGATCCACGAAATAACACGAAATCACACTAAACGCATTTCGTGTTTGTTCGTGTGATTTCGTGGATCGTATCTGCGGCTTGCGTCCAGGCCCTGGCTCCGTGTGTAATGCCGCCCGTCAACCAAAAGGTTCTTCAATTGACGGACTCTGCCTCGTAAAAAACTTCGGACCGTCTTCGGTAATGTAAAGACAATCTTCAAGGCGAATCCCAAACTCACCATAGATCACCACCGTAGGCTCGTCGCTGAAACACATGCCGGGTTGAATCGGGGTCCTATTACCCCGCACGAAGTTTGTCCATTCGTGACCCTCGAGACCGATGCCATGGCCCGTTCGATGTGGAAGCCCCGGCACCTTGTAGTCAGGACCAAACCCCGCATCCACGATCACCTTCCGAGCGGTCGCATCGACAGCCTCGCAGGGCGCACCGACTTTTGCCGCCGCAAAACCAGCGTCCTGGGCTTTCTTCTCGAGGTTCCAAATCTCTCGCTGGCGTGACGTGGGTTTGCCAAACACAAACGTGCGCGTAATGTCTGACTGGTAACCGTCAACGCCACAACCACCATCCATGAGAACGACGTCGCCTTCTTTTAGCTTCTGCGGTGTGGCACTTCCGTGAGGGAAAGCCGTGTATTCTCCAAAGCTGCAAAATACGCCGCCTTGCACACCGAGCGCTCGAAACGCAGCTGCACAGTTGCCGGAAAATTCATCCTGCGTCATACCCTCGCGCATACTGTCGTGAGTGGCCTTGTACGCAACTATGGCTATGTCATTCGCACGCTGCATGAGCGCAATCTCGGCTGGAGACTTGAACATGCGACCTCCGGCTGTGATCGGTGTCGCACTGACAAAATGCAAAGCAGGCGCTGCTTGGCGAATGCCATCAAACAAGAAAAAGCGCACGCGCTCTTCCATGCCAACCCGGCCGGCACGTACTCCTCGGTCACGGAGCACGTTCGCAACCAACTTGTATGGGCTTTCGTCTTCTTCCCAAGTGCGGATGTCGTCACCGATCTTGATCAGCTCGCGTGCTTTTGCTTCTTCAAATTTTGGGCACACCCAGGCGATTTCACCACGCTGCGGAATTACCACGGCAAACATTCTCTCGCTTTGGCCCCAGCGCGTTCCGGTGTAATAAAACATGCTGGCGCCTGACTCGATGTAGATCGCGTCGATTCTGTTTTGACGCATCAGACGCCGCGCCTTTTCAATTCGCGCGCGGCGTTCATCGAGCGAGATAGGAACGATGCCCTCGGTCATGCGCTTCAATTTGCGTACGGAGTCCGGTACATCTCGTTGTTGGAAGGGTTCGCGCGGACCGGCATCCATACCATGGACGCTACTTACCAGGCCCGCTCCGGCAACTGCCGCCGCGGAAAATCGCAAGAAGTCTCTTCTATCAGTACACATAGGTTTTTGTAACAGACTCGGGTCTGTCGCCTTACCTTAAGTTGTAATAAAACAAACCGCGACGTTAGTCAAAAGGTCTCACCGCACGTGCAACGAAGCGAAGATAAATACGATCCACGAAATCACACCAAAAGACACTAACAATCTTTTCGTGCTGATTCGTGTGGTTTCGTGGATCGTATCTAATTCGATCAAAATCTTGCTCGAAAAACAAGAAGTTGCATGTTTGCTTCGCAGAGAGTTCTCTGTTTTCCGGTGGTCTGCGCTACGCTCCGACCACCGGCTACTATCTGCCAGCCTTCCAGGCTGAAATCCGCTTGCTGCCTCTTCGGCCCGGCTTGGTAGCGCGGGGTACACACAAGGCGAAACTAAACAGCTGAACCGTGAGGAGTCATGCTACCCGACACTTGCGCGTTATCAAAATCTAGGCGAGTGCTTCGGTTGCGAAACTGTGATAGATTCCGCACGCGTTGGCAAAACACCGGAAAAGGGAATGACTAATGGACGACCAAACCAAGGCCCCGGAAATTTCTTATGACGTAAGAGTTAAACCGGGACGCGCAGGAACTGATCCGGAAGCTCCGGATTGGGAAGTCCTGGAACTGGAAGATGGGGCCATCAAGAACAATGCCGATATCTACGACAACATGACGCAGGCGGAAGCCAACCAGATTGCGGGTATGTGGAGAAAGAAGAAGGGAGAAGCGGAGGCCGGGTCCGACGAATCTCAACCATAGGTGCCGATCCTTTTGCGCGTCGTCAGGCCCGCAAATATGCCGGCTCAGCCGCGGTACCGAAGCTGTCGCGGGCCAGGTAGATGCTTCTGCCAAACATCAGGAGCGACAGGACCCGCGTGATCGCCAGGTCGAAAGAAATTGACGAATCCAAAAAGCTGTCTGAGCCTTTTGCTACCTGAAAGGCTTCAACGCCCCAACTCAGATAATTTAGTAACCCTCGATGCGAGATCCTCACCCCCCGGGATTCCTGAAGACCAACCGAAGTGTAAATTGAGTAGGCGAGGTTCTTCGGAGTCGCACGAGGCTGCGGGTTCGTTTTTCGCTCCTTGGCTATGATCTCCCAATTCGCGTCGAGTGAGAGTTTTGGTCCATTGTGCTTCGGGAGGTTCTTTAGCAGTTGCGATTGTGTCAACAGAACAAAAATGTTTGCATCTTCAAGGATGAACGCTAACCGGTCTACTGAATATCCTGGGTCCATCGGGACATAGGCGCCGCCAGCTTTCAGGATTCCGAGGATGGCAATGATCATTTCCGGCGTTCGATGAATACAAAGCCCCACCAGCGAGTTCGGGCCAACTCCAAAGCGCATCAAGAAATGTGCTAACTGATTTGCCCGCTCATTGAGCTCGCGATAGGTAAACTGCCTGTCACCGCAAACAAGCGCAAAGCTCTCGGGACTTTGCTCAACCTCTGCCTCAAATAATTCGTGAACGCATCGGTCGTTAATTTGGGCCGGCGCGGCTTCGTCAAAACCGGTCTGAAGTTTCTTCCGATGATAAGAGGTTTCAAGCTCTCGAACTCGAACTATGTCCTGCACTAAAGTCGCCATAAATATTCAAATGGTCGATCGACCCCAGCCCTGCTGGAAAGCGTCGTCGCAACCGTCACACAGACTTACCCAGATGGCCCTAAAATTCCTTATGTTTATAGAAAGTGGGAAAACACGACGCTTGCCAGAAAATGTGGCGAAGAGATCAATTTTTCGTCACCGTCAAACAGGTAAAAACACTATCGCAGGTAAATTGGAGATCTCGTCAGCGTAATTGGGACGCCGTTCTGATTAGCCATGATGAGGCCGGCGTCTGCACCGCTATGCGTCACTGCGGTGTATTGGCCCGGGGAAAGCGGGACGATAATCCGATGCTCGCGGGTTGCTGTGGTCCAGGCGGCATAACGCAGACTGGCACCGTTGCGAAATACGAACACATAATCGTCAATGCTTCCCATCACAAGACGTTTTTCAAATCGATATCCTGAAAAAAACGTCGCCAGGGTTTTTGCGGCCAGGTAGGCCGGCTTCGCATCGTAAACCGGGTCGCGACCTTCATGATAGGCGTTGGAAACCATACCAAAGTGGTGCTCCGGATCATTGGGATCGGATCCATCGTCGCGCCAGTCGTACCAAATCGACAATGGTATGCCGTTAGCCAGGTTAATCAGCCACTGGCGCGCGAGCATTTGGCCTTGCTTCTCTTCGCTCATGCCAGGCCAACCTGATGAGTAGCCCCATTCGCTGGAGATAATAGCGATCTCCCTATTTCCCCTATTTCCCCTATTTTCCTTGTTGTCCTTGTCGCCCGCATAAGACTTGATCAGGTCCCGCAAGCGGCAATACTCAGCGGTGACGTTCTCCGGATCGCTGCGCAAATAAGGATGAACTGATACCGCTGACCAATATGAGAGCACCCCCTTCTTGAAGGACCCTTCCAAAAAAGCAAAATCCATTTCGCTGACGGCGGGACCGATCAGCTTCGCGTTCGGGGCGTCAGCACGAAAGGCGCGTCCTACCGCGAGAGCGAGCGCGGCATACTCATTCACGTTGGGCCGTGGGCGCCAGAATACCTGGTGATTCGGTTCGTTCCAGGTTTCCCAGATAATCTCGTGTCCATCAAAATGTTTTGCCGCCGCTACAGCCCATCGTGCGAAAGCCTGTCGAGTTTCTTCCGTTCGTGGCGGCGCCCCCCCGTCATACAGTGGATTGGTATAGTCAAGAATCAGCAATGCACGCAGGCCGGAAGATTTGAGCGCTGACAACAGGTGTTCGTAGGGCGTGAAATCATACGTGCCTTTGGCAGTCTCAGTCAGGTCCCACTTAAAATCCATCCGCACCCAACGGACGCCGGCCGCCGCAATCATTTTCATCTCACCGGGTTTGGGTTCAGTGAAATGGATATTTACGCCAAAGCCATCAGGGATTGCCGGAGTGGCGACGGAGGCCGGTGGGAATGGACATTCTTTCGCAGCGGCACAACCGCCGCACGGTGCAGCGAGAAGGACGAGCAGCGCGAGAGTGATATACAGACGGATGATCATTCAGAAGTCAGAGGATGCAACTCCTTGGAGTGCGCCGCCACGCCACCCCAGCGCGGCTGCCGCGCCGGGGACCCCGGTTGTCGGCACTTTGGCCAGCGGCGGCCCGGCGGCGCGATGTTGCGAAAGATGCAAGTCGAAGTCTTAGATCACTCAAGCCCAACGAAGCTGCGACAGGTCGCAGCGGGACAAAGCGCCGACAAGGCGGCGCACTCCAAGGAGAAGCTCATTCGTCGCGCTTCCAAGGTCATCCAACCTTCCCGCATCTAACACTGACCTGTGACCTCTGACATCTGACCTCTGACTTCTGCCCTCTGACCTCTAGCATTCTTCATCGGCACTGCAACAGAGTTTTTAGCCACGGCTTCAGCGTGCTTCAAATGGCTTCTGCGGCTGATGGCCCAATTACCAAACCATTGTAACCAGGGGCGATTGGCCCAGTCCCATTCGCCCAGATACTCTATCGGCACAGCGCCGGTGTCTCGCTTGAATCGGTAGACACCGTTATTCTGCACCGGGTCGATGCCGGCGAGATCGCAGGATGTTATCTGAATATTTTGGCAGTGACGGATGAGGGTCCAATACATCAAGTAGGAAGCATGTAGTTTGCGGCCGCGCTCCGTATTCGCGCTCAGCCAGCCCCAGGCGTGGTTGCCAAAGACTACCCATCCCAGAAGACCTGCCACTATCCCCTCTTCGTCGTCGCAGCGATAGAGGACAAGGTTCGCTCCCAGGGTTTTCCAAAGATGTGCGATCTCCTCTCGAGACTGTTGTTCACCAATGCCTTTCAGCGATTGCATTGCGGTATAGACGGCCATGACTTCGTCAACGTCCGGATCGAGCCAGCGGCGCACCGTCAGATTGCTTTCGTTCGCGCGTCGCAGATTTCTGCGCCAGTTGTGTTCACATGCCTTCAGCGTGTTTGTTTCATCCTTAGTGAGATCTAGCTTCATGGAGTAGCAGGTGGTCAAGGGAAACCAGGACCGGCGCCAACCCTGTGCGCTCAGTTTCAAAGCATCTTCGGTAGTACTGACACGGTCACACCGGAAGCGGCAATAAATCCAGCGCAAACCTGTAGTCTGTTTCATCGCTTCCTGCAGACTTTGATCGCAGACCGAGAGATCACCAATCGGTCCACCTTCACACCAAATCAATCCAAGCTTCAGCGGGTAGCGCCGCAAAGAACCCAGCATCAACGCCACGATCTCGCCTTGTTCGTTGTACGCCGCCCAGCGGCATGGCTCCCAACCCAGAGCGCGACGATACTCGCCAAATGCATAACTTTGGTAGGGTGAGTAGTCGTCAAACTTCAGTAGCGCCTCATCCCAAATCTTCAGTGCTACTTCATTACTTAACAGTTTCCATGTAGCCATAGGGTAAACCTCTCTAGACTGAGTAAACAGCAAACAGCAGACAGCAATCAGCAATCAGCTTTCGGAAGAGAATGCTTGTTGCTGTTTGCTGTTTGCTGTCCACTCTTTGCTCCTTGCTACTCAATTCCGGTAACCATTACGTTCTGGATTTCTGTCTTAGGCTGTCTCGGGCGGCGCGTGTACTTGTAAAACTCTGCGCGGAGGCCTGCGGGTGTGAAGCTGGGTGGCACGTCGTCCCAACGCGGGCGCAGGCATTCCCAAAGGCCAAGCTTTCGCAGCCGCAGAAACCAAAACAGCGCCACCGTAAACATCACGCTATAACCGGCGATCGAAGCCAGTACGGCTCCCAGAATCCCCTTCGAAGGAAGCCAGATCAGCAGTAGGATCACCATCACGACTGCCGAGGAGATTCTCGCACTAGCGCTCAAACCCGGATGTCCCATCCCGTTCAGCCCGCTAATAACAATCGCTCCCAAGCTCCAGATCACCGAAGCGATCATCAATAACCGCAAAACGTTGGTGACGGGCACAAAACCATCTCCATAGGCGAAACGCAGGATGTGGGGAGCGGCGACCCAAAGTGGAATCAGCAGCAACAAGTGGACGACAAGTGTCAGCCGCAGACTTCTGGTCACGATGTTGGTTGCCTCATCAGCTTTCTTGGACGCCGCAACCTCCGGCATCAATGCATCGCCAACCGACGAAGCCAGAAGCGTTGTGATATCTGAGAGTCGAACCGCGACCGAGTAGAGACCGATCGAAGTGCTGGAAGCCATTCCGGCCAGCATCAGGGAATCCAACCGCCAGTTAGCAAACTCGGTCAATATTCCTGGATAGTCTCGTATACCGTAACGCAGAGCTGTTCTGAATTCGGAAAGTCTTGGCCGCCAACTGGGAGCTAATTGACGCCAGACCGCAATCAGCGACAGGATCATCGAACTCGCAATTGCCGCAATCATCGTGTAAGTCGCGTTCGCAACGGTAAGGTTTCCGCTGAACCAGAGCGCTATGTAACCTAAGGACTGCACTCCGAAAAATATCAAACGAACGGCTCCAACCCAGGCGAAGCGTCGCATGCCTTCCAGCAATCCACGCATCAAGTCAGTAACCAAACCCATTGGGATCATTAGCGCGTAAAGTCTGACCAATCGCATTACCTCGGGACTTCGTTCCCCGACCAGACGCGGAATCAGCAATTCGCCCAGACCAAGTGCTAACAAGCCAAACACCAGCGAAAAAAGCAGGGCGTTTGAGAACAAGGCAGAGACACAGTCAGGCCGCTTAGCAATCCAGAACCGGTTGGCCTGCGGCAGACCAAGCGCCATAACCATGACGACGACGGCCGGCCACGTCAGCACGATCATCAGATCTCCACGGCCCTCAGGCCCGAGCGCCCAGGAACTGAGGAGACTGGTGATTACGCCGGAGCAGAGCATCAGCGCATTAGTGCTAAACACCAGTTTGATATTGCGTTTCAACATTGAATATTCGACAAGTGTTGCTCTGTCGTTTTAGGCAGCGAGTTCCATACTCGTATTGAGCGCCGGCGCTTCCGTGGTTTTCAGCACACGTTGATAAAGCTCGTGTGTCTGCTGCGCAACTCGATCCCACGAGTAGTGTTGCTCAACCCGCGCTCGTCCGGCGCTTGCGAGATGATCGCGCAAACCTTTATCGGCGAGTGATCGCCGGAGAGCCTCGGCCAGTGCATCTGCATCGCCTTCGGGAAAAACCAGGCCGGCATCCCCGATCACTTCCGGAATCGCGCCGCAAGTCGAACCAATTACCGGAACGCCGCTGGCCATCGCCTCAACGATGACTCGCCCAAACTGTTCCCGAATCCGCTTGGTTGTCTCGGTCGGTATCACCAGCACATCCATCTGCAGAAAGTAATCCGGAACGAGGTCATAGTTAATGGCGCCCGTGAACTGCGCACGATCAAGCAAGCCGTATTCGGTGAGCCGGCGCTCAAAACCTGCCCGTTCGGATCCGTCGCCGACAAGCAGCACTTGCCAGTCGTCCTCTTTCATTTTTCCCAGCGCTTCGGCCAGGACCTCGAGGCCTTTTCCCGGCAACATTCGTCCGACATAGCCGATCGTTAGTTTTTTATCTGCCCGCTTTCGGACTTCCGTCCGAGGTCGGAAATTCTCCAGGTCAACTCCATAGGTGATAAGCGGCGTCGGCCTGGCGAAGCCTTTCGCGCGCAACACCTCGCTAACCGTGTCGCTGCAGACATAAGCCGCGGAGACGCGTTTGAATGCTCGCTGTTCCAGCCAGTTGAACGGCGGAGGGTAACGATGAAAGATGTTTTGGTTTACGTGCATGACGATGGGAGCCTGCGGCGCAAACCAGCCACAAAGCGTCAGCACTTCCGCACACGCAACGCTGTATGGCTCGTGGCTGAGATCAATTAAATGTGGCCGATGCCGGCGCAACGCAGCGACGATGGGCCGCGGATCGTACGCAAATAACTGAATGTGCTTCGAAAGATAAGTCCGAGCGGTGCTTACTGGAAAGAGATCGTCCGGTGTCGCTTCAACCTCCACCTCGGCTTCGCGCCAGCGCGGAGTCGTAACCACCTCAAGATCTACGTCCGGATAGCAGCGCACGAGGGCCCGCTCGCGTTGGCGCAATGCCGGGGTCAAGCTCGAGTGAGCAATACGCAATACGCGCATCTTCTCGCCTTTAATTTTGTGATTGCCTGTTGCTTTCATGTTCAACCTCTGACTGGAATGATTTTCTGAGCTGCGAAACTTCGGAGGCCTCGCGCTCGTTCTGCACTTAACTCATCAAATAGACTCAGATACTGGTCCGCAATTTTTTCCCAGGCATACTTCCCGGCCGTGGCCAGTCCTGCTTCGCGTATGCGGGCCTGGAGCGCCGGGTCGCTGATAAGGCGATCTAACTTCGCGGCGATCGCCGTCGGATCGCGGTCGATGTGAAACCCATTCTCACCGTCCCGCAGGTAGTCTTCGATGCCGCCGACCGGTGAAGCTAGTACCGGCACGCCGGAAGCCATTGCCTCGAGGCACACCAACGCGAATGTTTCGTATAGAGTGGGAAGCACAAAAGCATCAGCCGCCGTATAGATCCTCGGCAAATCGCTTCGTCCGCCGGCAAAGATCACGCGGTCGCTCACGCGTAGTTCCTGTGCTAAACGCTGGAAGGGAGCCGCATTGTCGTTTCCCACCACCAGCAGGAACGCTTTTGTTTGCATTTCGGCGAGTGCTTTTATTGCGAACTTCAGCCCCTTGATCCGGTATCGACCGCCAACGAAGAGCACCAGCGGGACATCCTGCGGGACGCCAAAGCTACGTCGAACCTCGGCTCTCGACTGAGAATTATTCGGGTTGAAGCGAGACAGGTTGATGCCGTTTGGTATCGTCACAATCCGGTCGTCAGAGACTTTGTAATACTGCTTCAAATCTCTGCGCACGCGCTCGGAGATTGCCACAATTCTGCGATAGCGTCCGCCTCCGAGCATCCACCGGTCGCGCCATGCGATCCAAAGGTTGATCGGATTCAGCAGCCAACCGTAGTAACCGGCACGTCGCTTCTCCGCCAGGCACGCGCGGTTCACCGCGTGCACGACGCACACGTCACCGATCAGTGAGTCTCCGTGGCTCACTACGATCTTCTCACCTCGGCTTCGCCATACCCGCCAGGTAGCCACTAGCGTAAATAGTGGAACGGCAAAGAGAGCGGCGAGATGATGTGAGTGTAATCGGGCGCCCCATTCCTTCAACCAGATCGCTACCAGAGAAATGCCGTGCTCCGCTTCAGGTTCGGTGGACCTGCTGGTTAGGACGCGCGCGTCGATACCGTGGGCCAACCAGTCGCGGTGTAACTCAAAAGCAACACACTCGGCGCCCCCTGCTAAACCGATCTCTAACGCGACTTGTAAGATATGTGCTTCGTCCATTTGCTTTAAATTTCAGACCTTCCGCCGTGAACGACAAACCTCAAGTTTGCCGGGCACTCACCTTCCCTGACTCCGCGCGCCACAATGTCGACACTGCGACTTCTAACTGCATTGGAACCATAGAAAGCTTGCAACTCCGACATATAACGATCAGCTGAGAAACGCGAGCGGACATGGGTTTTACCTTGTTCGGCAAGGCGCCCCAGAAGAGCTGGTTGCCGGCTCAGACTAACAATGGTCTCGGCGAGAGTTTGTTCATCGCGCGGCGGGACCAACCACCCCGTCTTGCCATGTTCAATGATTTCCGGAATTCCGCCACAGGCAGCCGCCAAAATCGGCGTACCGCAGGCCATCGCTTCGACGACAACCAGCCCAAACGGTTCAGCAGATGAATTTACGACCAGAAGATCAAGCTCTCGCATTATCGCCGGCACGTCGCTTCGAGGACCGGTGAGTCGTACGCGCCCGGCAATCCCGAGTTCCGACGCGGTCTGTTTTAGAAGCTCTGCATATTCCTCATCACGGTTGAATAGCGGGGCTCCCACAATCAGCAACACGGCCCGCGGAACTCTCCTCCACACGTCCGCGAAAGCGCGCAGCAACTCCAGTTGGCCCTTTCGTGGAGTTAGTTGACCGACAATTCCAATGAGCGGGTCGGCATTACCCAACTGCAATTCGGAGCGAATGTCTTGTTTGCCGTTCCCGGCGTTTCCCTTGGGACGAAACTTGTCGAGTTCGATGCCATTGAGAATTACGGCCACCCTTTGCTTCCAGGGTGAAAAAGCTCCGACAAAGTTGTGGGCGACGGCCCCAGAGACCGCGATCATTCGAGTACGCGTAGAAAGGAACGCCAATAACCGGACCGCAGTGCTTAAGGGATGGCGCGGCAACAGATCGTGGACGTGCCAGGCAACTCGAGTCCTCAAGCCCACTGTCGCAGCGGTTGCCACCACTCCTGCACGGATGCTATTTGCATGAATAAGATCGGGCTCAATGCTAATAACTTTTTGACGAAACTGACGAATGACCTGTAGGAACGATCGGAGATAACCGACCAAACGATCAACGCGCCATGTGAATCGCGCTTGCAGGCTCGCCATCGTTTCAACAGGCATCGCCAGCTCCGCTGCCAGTTGCATCAATGGTCCGTCGTCGGGGCATACCATCACCGGATCAAACTTCTGGCGATCCAGCCGCGACAAAATCATCAGCAGCAGACGTTCCGCGCCGCTTGCCTGACCAGTGTGGTTGTAGAAAAGAATCTTCATTTCGCTAATGTTTAGTAACAAGGATCAGAGGTCAGAAATCAGGCGGCTGACCTCTGACCCTTCTGATCTCTGACCTCTGTCTTCCGGCTTTTGGCTATAACGATGCCATCTCGCTTTTGTCACTCCGTAGACACCCGAAGCTTTGGCAATGAACTTCATCATGTTGTCGCGCCGGCCAAGCGGCACGCGCCAGCGCGCATATCTCGTATTCGCGCCTCTCCAGACAGACCACGATGCGCGGTAGCCGGATTCTTTACTTAACTGTTCCAGATGTTCATTGCATTCACCGAACGGCCAGGCCATAAGATCCACACGGCTTCCGATCATTGAACTGAGTAGACGGCGTGATTCGGTTAGTTCAAAAAGGGACTCTTCCACCCCAAGGCGAGTAAAGTGCCGATGCCAGAGGCCATGTGCGCCGATGGTGACCAATGGATGTTGGGAAATTTCGCGAAGTTCCTCGGGTGACAAATAGCCTTCACGACCAACAAACCCCGCGGTAACAAAAAGCGTCATCGGCAATTGATATTTTTCCAGCAGCGGCAGTGCTACGGTCAGATTGTCGCGAAAGCCGTCATCGAAAGTGATTGCGGTAAGACGATCGCTTTCGGGAGCCGTCAGTGTTTGCGAAAGACGAGCCACCCGCTTCCAGGTATCGAGCCAGCGCAATTGGCGCTCGAAACGCTCCGGCGAAATGTCGATGTCGCCCGGCAAAGGTGCTGCGGGCGTGCTGATCGTGTGATAGACAAGGATGGAATGCATAGTTCTCTTACCTGTTTTTATCCGAGAAGCTCGACTCACTCTTTCGTGGTTGTCCTGAGCTAATCCATCCCACGAGCAACCAGCCAACCGGCGCCACCGAGTAAAGAGTGAAAGTATTTCCGAAGAAACTGTTAAGAATTAGCGCCGGCATCAGGGCCGTGACCACGCGCCACAACTGCGCCTCCCGTGGGCTATGATCGGCTGCCCGGTAATTTCGCCAACTTCTGAGTGCCGCACGCCCTAATATCCACATGAAAAGCAGTGCTGCCGGCAGGCCGCAACTGATTGCCAGCGAAATAAAGTAACTGTCAACCGAGGGCAGTTCATTGCTACTGTCAAACCGTAGGGCGCCAAGCGAAGTCGCACCCAAACCCATACCCAAAGGATTGTGGGGAATAGTCTCGGTGGCAAAACGTCCCCAGATCTCGAGTCGCTCCTGGAAGCTACCTTCTTCCGTTGGTCGCAGGGCTCCTTTTGTCGTGTGAGTGAGAACCCCCTGAAATCTTTCGTCTTCCCCGTGACTGAGGAGCTCGTCGCTGGTGGGGGCCGTTGCCGCTGCTGCGATCAAGAGGGTTGCAGCCACCACTACCATGAAACGAGTTACCATCCCCCGCAGCGTCTTTGCTCCTATGGTTATGAGTATTAGCGTTCCCAGCAGCAGTCCGAATAGCGCGGTGCGTTGCCCGGTCAGCAGCAGCATCACGGTCAATCCAATTCCGCATAGCAACCAACTGCCTCGCCTCAGGTAACCAACTGCGCCCGCGCAAAAACCAAAAGCCACAATGGCCCCAACCTGTATGTAGCGGCCCCATTCTTCAGCGCTGCTGTAAGTCGCCAGCGCGCGTTTGATATTGCCCACGGCGATTGATGAGTAGGCATCGGTGTTATCCACCCAGACTTGCTCAAACCGGGGAAAGCCGTATGCGAGTTGATATAAACCGTAAAGCGACGTAATGAGTCCGAGCACCACTACCAGTTGCAGCGCCCTGGTCAAGAACTCCGGTTTCATATCCTGCCCGAAGTAAAACCACGCAAGCGGAACCAGGTAGAACAGCGCGCCGGAAAGACCTACAGACAAACCGCCCTGAATGGGATTGAAGATCTGAAGAAAATAGATCAACCCAAGCAAGGAGACGAGCCCGGCCATTGGCCTGGCATGAAACACTTTCAACTTTTGCCGCTGTAAGAGCAGAACGAAACCCAAAGCGGTGACCGCCGGTGTGATCAAGTGGATTGGATCGGTTGACGTATAAGGGAGGAAGAGATACTGGGCGCGTCGTAGGAAACCTCGCAACGGCTCGAAAAGCATCAGGGCAAACAAGCCGGCTTCCAGGCTGACGAGCATTGGTATGGCTAATGACCACGCCAGCGAGCCAATCCCTACCCAACGCAAGGCCTCACCGCCGGCATTCACGGCCCAAACTACGAGAGCCGAAAGTGGCAGTGTGACCACCGGCCATAGGTTTAAAGGACCACGCGGGCCGCTGCGCCCAATCGGGCGCTCCAGGGACTCTGTGATGACGGGGCTGCTCATTGACGTTTACGACTAACTACTACTCGCGTATGCCGACGCGAACAGGTATTACCTTGCAACCGCTAATCTGGGCCACGCACGCGCTGCTACAGTGCTGGAAAGCAAGCGCGCGCCGGCACTCAACTCGCCTGCACATGACGACGGCGCTACTGAGTTGAGAAACTGCAGTACGCGAAAGGCAAAAATTCGTCCATCAAATTTCTCCGCATGCTGGCGCATTACCTGCTGGTGCCAGAAGCGACTCTCAAACTCCTCTATCGCTTCCGCCAGGGCATTAGCCTCGGGCTTGTCGAAGAAGAGTCCGGTAACCCCGTCGACAACGGTTTCGTTTGCGCCGCCTCCGCGGAATGCAATTACCGGACGACCGGCAGCGTTCACTTCCAGCGGCACCATGCCAAAATCTTCTTCACCGGGAAACAAGAGCGCCTGGCAGCGACTCGCGTAGTAGCTGACCATGTGATCGGGCTGCCGTCCGAGGAACTCCGTTTTGGGTCCTGCAAGTAGTTCGAGCCGCTTGCGATCGGGACCATCGCCGATAACGATCAGTCGCCTGCCCAATCGTTTGCAGGCTTCGATCGCGAGATCGATTCGTTTGTAGGGCACCAATCGCGAGAGCACCAGGTAGTAATCGTCAACATCGTTCGACGGTTGAAATCTGTCTACATCTATGGGAGGTGGAATCACCACAGCCTCGCGGCCGTAAACCTCTTTTATGCGCCGAGCTACCAGTTGCGAATTAGCGATGTAATAGTTTGGTTGCTGGGCGGCGCGTAGATCCCACTTCTTTAGTCCCCATAAACACAACGGCAACACCGAGCGAGCGGCGCCGCCAAAACTTTCCCGCGCTACATAATCCTCGTAACGCCAAACCCAACGCATCGGCGTATGGCAATAGCAAACATGGATTGCATCGCGCCTCCGCTTCACACCTTTCGCATAACCGGAGCTGCTGCTGAAAATGAGATCGTATTGGGAAAGGTTGAAGTGTTCGATCGCGAGCGGGTACAACATGAAGTACTCTCGAAACCGCCGCTCTATACCAGGCAATCGCTGCATCGCCGAAGTGCGAATATCCGCTATGCGCAGTTGTTGCGGCAGCCGATGTTGCAAGGCCACGGTGGTATAGATCGGGGCCGTCGGGAACGAGTCGTGCATCGCCAAAGCCACGCGCTCAGCCCCGCCCATCTGAATAAAATAATCGTGTACGAGTGCAATTCTTGACACCATTCTCACCTCTTACCGCTCAGCTAATAAAAGGCTGAATAGTGCTTATTTTTCACTCATTAAGGACCAAAGAGAGGAAACAACTCCATGAGGAGCAACTAAGCAAAACGATCCATGAAATCACACGAACCAACACGAACTTTCTTCGTGAGATTTCGTGTGGCTTCGTGGATCGTTTTAAGCCAGCGAAAACACTATCGCCGATGCTGCTCGACTTACTTCAGGCAGTACAGATTGGGGCTGGCGGTTGGGTAGTTGGGTTTGTCTTGTGGTCTATGGTGCTACTCTTTCCAGCCAACACTCGCGCCAAAAAAGGAAAGACTGTCGGGGGCATAGACGGTGACAGATACCGTCACACGTGGCTCCTTCCAGGAGCACCGTGTCTTTTATCTTCCGCTGTCGTGGGGTTCCTTCCAGGATGATGTTTTCCACACGGTCCTGTACGCGCAAGACCTGTCCGCAAAAGGTCATCATCGTTGGAGCGAAGAGGAGGTGTTGATGTTTACCTTCGGAATCGAGTGTCTTTTTGATCTGCGAGAGCGATTTCACACGGACCAGCTCCCCGGGCCGAAGGTTTAGAGACTGCTCGTGAAAGCCTTCCGCAGAGCCGGCAACGAATCGCCATGATTTAAGTTGACAGATGTAAGCCACCTTGTTGTAGATGGCTATCAACAAGCTTTTGATCCACTGGATGGGTGAAACTCGATTGTATTTAAGGTCCCAAAGGTACTGCCTTGGCTCCCACCAGGGTAAGGGTTTCGAAGCATTGAGAATCTCAGTTGATTGACAGAAGAATTGACCATCACGCATTGCCAGCGACTGCAGGTCAGTTTGCGCTTGGGGGGGAAGTCCGCCCGGCTGCAAAGGCCTGGTCTCGAGAAGCTCAAGCAACTTCGCCCTCAAGATTGGTAGGCTGGTCTGCGTGGTTGGCTCGCTACGCTTCAGCCACGCTTCTTTCCAAAAAATCAAGCAGGCGCGATCACAGCCTCCATGGCTGGCGCCATCGCACCGCACCTCTTCCAAAAACACGGTGGTGTCGAGTTGCCGCATTTCCTGATCGTCAACACACGTCTTAAAGGCCTGGGCGGAAACACGAAACTTCTTGCCGCAAAACTTAAGCATCTCGGGCATGAACGGGAGATTTTCGAGAGTCCCCTTCTCATCCAGCGTGGCCCGAATCTCCGATTCGGAGAGCACTTCAACCAGCTCTCCGGGTAGAACCCTGGCATTTGAGCTGGCTTGCACAGGTTGAGTTACAGTCGCCATCTGTCTTTAGCTTGCACCTCGCGCCAGTAATATCGCTGGAATGGTCCGCAAAAGAATCATTCCGTCAAGGCCCAGTGACCAGCGATCGATGTATTCCAGATCAAGCTCCATCCACTGTTCAAATGAAAGGTTGCTGCGGCCGGACACCTGCCACAAACAGGTCAATCCGGGCTTAACACTGAACCGCCGCTTTTGCCACACCACTTCCATGCGAGACGCATCGCGCACCGAGAGTGGCCGTGGCCCCACAATGCTCATGTCGCCAAGCAAGACATTAACGAGTTGCGGCAACTCATCTATGCTGGCCTTGCGTAGCCATTTGCCGAGGCGCGTGGTCCGGGGGTCGTTGTTTATTTTGAAAATCGGGCCGGTCTTTTCGTTCAGGTGCTCAAGCTCGGCCATCCGGGCTTCAGCATCGACGCACATCGTGCGGAACTTGATCATGCGGAAGCGTCGCTTGTTGAAACCGACGCGTTCCTGAATGAAGAAGACCGGTCCCTTTGAGTCAAACCTAATTGCCAAAGCCACAATCGCGAGAAAAGGAAAGAGCAGCACTAATAGAATCATCGCCACGGCAATATCGACTAATCGCTTGATCTCGGTGCGCCAGGTAGCCGGAGGCGCGCTGGTCAGTGATAGCAACGGCGCACCCTCAAACTCGGAAGAATGCGAGCGGGCAAGCCGACGCGGAAAGTGGTCTGACAACAGATGGACCATGATTCCCTGCTCTTCCAGGAGATTGATGGCTGCTTCTATTTTCGTGTACTGCGACTTGATCGGGAGGGCGACGAAAACCTCGTCTATTACATTATTAGCAGTAATAACCGGCAATTCGTCGACGTCGCCAAGCCGCGGAATACCCTTCACCCCATGCCCGTTGAAGTTTGTCTCATCATCGACATAGCCGATGAGGCGATAGCCCAGGTCGGTCCGTTGCCTGATCTCGTTAGCGAACCAGCGCGCGCGCGGACCGCCACCGACAATCAGCATCGTCTTGATGTTGTGTCCGCTTTTTCGCAGCCGTCTCAAGTTAAGACGCAGCAACGCCCGCATTCCCCCAATCGCCACAAAGCCAATTACGCCGACAGAGATTGCCGTCCAGAGCGTGATAGTTGGCCAATTCCCCACGTGCGCCACCACCAATAACGATACACACGACAGAAAGACCGCGCGGCCAATCTCTGTAGACTCATCGATGGCCGAGCTCAGCCGGTGTGAGCGATAAACACCCTGAAGGTTGAAGATCATGTACCAGACAACCAGCATGAGGGCGAAGAGTAATGCGTTTCCCACCTTGATTCTGGTCGAGAAAAAGTGCAGAGCGTAAGTAGGAACGGGATCCGGATCACCGGGGGCGTAGTTGATGATGATGGCCAGGCTTAGCGCACAGAGCATTAGGAAGAGGTCGCTGACCTTCAAAAAGAGATTCGTAATCTGTCCATGCCGCGGAATCATAAAATCACCTTGTTACTGGCTTTGCGCCTGTTGCACAGCCACTACTCTAAAGAGAACAGCCTTGACGGAGGGTATAGCCACCTCCGCACATCGAGCGGCGAAGCCGCCGGTCGGAGTCTATTGGTTAGCGTGGAATAATCGGATTCAAGAAGGTCGCCATACTCGCCAACCTGACGTAACGTTCTATCTTGCTGATCCGATTACGTGGCACGAGGATCATGTCTCCCGCCTGTAGCGTGAGATCATTCTCCAGATCGGTGGTGCGCTTTAGTGTTCTGAAATCAAGGCTTCTTACTTCGGCGGTATCTGCATTCAGCTTGCGAAACACCAGCACCTGCGACGACTTCGCGCTATCTTTGAATCCTCCAGCTAGCAAAACTGCCTGAATCGCTGTCAGTTTTTCCCGCATCTCGAATTTGCCGGGCTGCACCACCTCGCCCGCCACCACAATGTAAGGCTTCTGAAACTCTTTTAAGATCACAATCAATTCGGGCGATTCCAATCGCTCACTTGCTTTCCGCAGAATTGCAGCGCGCACCTGATCAAGGTCTCGTCCGGCAATTTTCAGATCTCCCCCAATTTGAAGGGACACATAACCATCGGGCTGGACAGTTACGGTCTGATTAAACTCAGGCGTATAGCGATACTGAATGTCCAGGACGTCGCCCGGCTGAAGCAAATAGCGCGCTTCTGTGCCAAACGTTCCCAGTCGCGGTGCGTGAGTTCGCTCACGTGTTGTTTGTGCCTGCACCGCCAGACCAAGGCTGGTTGCCAACAACGCCATCATTGCAAATTGTTTGATCAGCACTTCGGACCTCTCGTTAAAGCCTGGAATATAGCCAGTTGGGAACTGGATACGTTCTTTGGTTAAGAACAAATCCCAATAAGTTTCCACCCGCGCTCTCGATGATTTGTTGACAGCGTTGGATCTGGCGGCGGCGTGTTTGTCCCGCCTTCACGACGACCGCCACTCCATCAACTACGGAAGCAAGTGTTGTTGCGTCTGCCGAATCACCAGTCGCCGGACAATCGATCAGCACGTAATCGAAGTCCGAACGCAAAGCTTCCAGACAAGTGGATCGATACTCCGGACGGGAATCCCAATCGGTGCTTAATGCTCCGAAATCCTGGCGCCGCGCAATCCGGGAATCCGACTCCGTGCCACACAATGTGAGCAGATTGTCCATTTCGGTTTCTTCACAATGTCTTGCAAGGTGATCCGGTTCGACCAGATCGGCAAGACTTTGCAGCTCAGCTGCCTCAACGCGCAGCACCCTCTTCTTTGTTTGGACCGCCAATTCGCGAGCCAGCAGATCCACGACGTAACTGACGCCTTCACCGGATGTGGCGGACGTGAAGGCGACCACGCCATTGCGTGACTTGCCCTCCCGATCCACTGACTGAAACACGGTCCTGATTACTTCAAGATAGAATCCCACTTCTTATTTCCCCGCTCTGCGAAAGTTGTTTACGTTCGGCTACTCGGAATACGAATTCCTGGACTCAATCTGGCACCCACTCAAACGACTGTTCGTTAACAATCTTTGGTGGAGAAAGTCTCCGCGGTTCCACTTTTGGTTCAGAGAATCGCGCGTGAGAAACAATTTCGGGTTCGTCCAGAAGTGCACGGGGCACCCGGGCGTAGCGCGGCAACGAAGCCAGCACGTTTCGTCCGGTTAGGGTCTCGAGTTCGCCGGGCGTAAGGACCGTGTCTCGCATCATCTCGGCTATGAACACGGTGCCGATGCTCAGCAATGCACCCAGGAATATTCCCAAAACGATGTTGAGAGCCCTGTTCGGCCGCGCCGGAAGCTGAGATTCGACAGCAGATTCGGCGATGGAAACGTTTGTGATCTTGTTCAGATCCAGCTCATTCGTGATTCGCGCTTCTTCCTCTTTTTTCTTGTAAACCTGGTAGCTATCATCACTTTGCTTTACTTTGCGATTCAGATCCTCGTATTGCGCAGTACTACTTTCCAGGCGAGAGAGCTGCGCATTGTATTGCTCCACCTGACCTACCAGCGCCTGGTGGCGACCTAGAGCGCCCGCCTGGTCCACGCGCCCGCGAGCCAATTCAGTCTCCAGGGTCTGCCGCAGCGGATTCAGATCAGTTGACTGTTCAGTCGTCGTTTCCTTCGAGGCTTTCTCCAGCGCCGCCCTCGTGGTCTGGATCTGTTGATCAATCTCTCTTACCAGCCGGTCGTCCGGTCTGAACTTCGTCAGCAGTTGCGTGCGCCGGTTTTGCAATTCAACGATGAGCGTGTTGAGGCGCTCGGCGGAATACTGATTGGGCACAGCGCGCCTCTGTGTCACAACTCGGGGCTCAAGAGTTTGCAGTTGCTGCTCGACTTTGGCGATCCGATCGTTGACTTCCGAAAGGAACGCCTTTGTTTCCAGCAGTCTGGATTTGGCTTCCGCTAGTTTCTGGACGGTCTGCTCTTTTTGCTGCGTCAAGGAAACTACATTCATCGACTGCTGAAAATTGGAACGCTCCTGTTCGGCTGCCTGCAACTGAGTCTCGTATTGATCCGCCTGCGCCTTGAAAAATTCGTAGGTGCCAGGAGGTCTATGCAGCTTCAGGTGCTTTTCCAGGTAAAGATCCTGAACTTTTCGCAACACCCTGGCGGCTGTTTCCGCCGAGCGCGAAGAGTATTTGACCTCGATGATGTTGGCTTTTTTGACTGGAGTAATAACGAGGTCTTTTGCCAGGCGGCGAGTAGCCACCTCAATTTGCGCCGCCTGCGTGGAAGGCGCCCCTCTAAAGCCAAGCTTCGCGAGCAAGGAGGGATTCGATCCGTACAAACCGCATTCTGTGACTACCTGTTTCAACAGATCGTCGCTGGTAAGCACTTCGATCTCCGAATTGATCTGCGTTTCTGACACTTCGTTTTCCCCGACGTTGCCGGCGGTTGTGCTGCGTTCAGGAGTAATGGGCACATCCGACCGCGTGTTCTTCACCAGAATTTTCATGCGGGACTCGTATTCGTTCGGCATGAGAAAAGCGACGGCGGCGGAACCCAGTGTCACGATCAGAAACGTAATGCAGATTAAGAGCTTGTGTCGAAATACCCCGCCCACCACATCGCGGACGGAGGTTTGGGCCTGCTGAGATTTGCTGGGGCTGTTGTTGTTCATAACCAAAAGTTTGCACATGTTTTAAAGGGGCAATCCCCATCCGATTCCGCTTTTCCTGGAAACCTTCGGCTCGCTCTTCTTAAATTTCAGGATTTGGGGAAATGACTGAAACGGAGGGCTTTCCGCAAGCAGCGGCAGTTACTTTGGCCGCTTTTGTGCGTGCTGAAATGCCAAACAAACGGTCAATGACAACAACACCAAGGCATTGCTTCACTGGAGCGTCCTGCGAGCATTTTTCTTAAACCAGCAGGAGGTCCTAAAAGCGCCTTTTGGAAATGGCGGATACCTGCACGCTTATTTCCATTATTTTCACATCATCTTATTGAGAAGGGCTTGAAAGGAGGTTTACCGAGGAAGCAAAAACATTTTGACACTTACTGAGCACAATATTGGAACGAGCCATCTATTCTTTATTTCTCTCATCCATACAGTTCCACCGACGTGCCACCTCCCGCGATAGAGGAATTCTGATTGCGGGAAGTCCGGGACGAAAGCGTCTGAAGACTTGAATTGAGTCATCAGCGCTTTTTCGAATCTCAACTTTTTCAGTGCCTGGCCTTGCCCACCACGCACCTGAAAGGATCCACTTATGAGAATTACGATTCCAGGACTGCTCAGATCATTGGCACTAAGCCTCGCCGTTTTCGCGATGTTCGCGGCGGGCCACAGTGTGGCCAAAGCTGATGAAGTGTTGATTACGGGCTTTACCAATGCTTGTTTCCCAACACCGGCTACCCCTTGCCAGCCCATACATTCGGCGAATCCCCATACCCCACTACCGTCGCTGCTTGGTCTTTCCTATCAGAACAGCCGGTTCCAGGGCGTCACGGCGAATGGGTTCCTGGCCTTTGGCGGTAATCCTGCGCCACTTCCAACGCAAGGCACCAACAATTTTGGCCAACTTTTTCTGGACCCGACTGTGGCGGCCACTTACGATGGCAGCGAGTTTCGGCTTCGCGTGACATTCACTGCCCCCCAGGGAATGACCGATGACTCAAGAGTGTTTAGCGCCGATGTTCTCGGCACAGTGAGATCGGATGAAAGCGGCGGCGTTC
This sequence comes from Acidobacteriota bacterium, assembly GCA_038040525.1. Lineage (GTDB taxonomy): Bacteria > Acidobacteriota > Blastocatellia > Pyrinomonadales > Pyrinomonadaceae > PSRF01. The sequence goes on from JBBPIC010000003.1 coordinate 129,050, forward strand.
GAATTGATTTCTCCGAAACAATTAATCAAAACGGCATTCTGTTTACTTTCGAGGATCTGAATTGCGAACCGAATCCGCTTCCGTCCCACGCACCGGCGGGACAGCAAGTGACATGTGGCACTGGATCCTTCCGTCTTCGAATCAACGACGTGTCAATCAATCCTGGGCAAACTGCCTCGATAACGGGTGACATCTTTAGTGCTCAGCAAACGGCACCAATTCCTGAGCCTGCTACGTTGCTGTTGCTTGGTAGTGGACTCTCCGGCATCGCGGCGCTTCGCCGGCGTCGCCGGAAGCAAGTTTAACGAACCAGCAAAACCAATTCCTCCTGTCGTTACTTGGCCCCTTGCGTTGAGCGCGCGAGGGGCCTTTTTTTTGTCGATCGAAATAGACGATCCACAAATCGACACAAACCGACAACAGACAATGATGTCGTTACCTTTGCCTCAAAAGTCATGGGCCAAGAGACCCCGGTTTGGAGTGCGCCGCCTTGTCGGCGCTTTGGCCGGTTGCGGCTTGGCGCAACCACGCTGCGCTAGAGACTTGCGCCAACATTGGGACTTGCTGCACCGAACGTGGCGCCTGGCCGCCACGGGCCAAAGCGCCGACAAGGCGGCGCACTCCAAAGGAGGCGCTTCCTGGCCCATGACTTTTGAGGCAAAGCTGATATTGATTGATTTCGTACTCGACACTCTTTAGCAAGTAGGTCGAGGACGGATAGCCAAACTCGTGGCTTGAACCTATTATTGCGCGCACCAACTTATGACTACGACTACTGAAGCCACAATCAACGTCTCAGCAACTGCCGATATTCGCTCCTATTTTCCAGCGCTTGATCGCATTCACAACAACTTTCCTGTCGCCTATTTCGATGGTCCGGGCGGAACTCAAGTTCCGAAGCCTGTGGTCGACGCCATGGGGGATTATTTATTCCACCATAACGCAAACACACACTGGGCATATCCCACGAGTGAAGAGACCGATGCGGCAATCGAAAGCGCGCGACAAACCTGCGCCGACTTCCTGAATGCTGCGCCCGGGGAGATTGCGTTTGGCGCCAACATGACCACCTTGACGTTTCATCTGGCCAGAACACTGGGCGCGCAATATGGCCCAGGCGATGAAATTATCGTCACAGAATTAGACCATCACGCGAATGTTGCCCCCTGGCGGCGGCTCGAGGTCGAACGCGGCATCAAGGTGAAAATTGTGAAGATGGTTCCTGAAACAGGACAACTGGATTGGGCTAACTTCGAACAGGCCGTAACCAAACGGACGAAGTTGGTGGCCATCGGGGCCGCATCCAACGCACTGGGAACTATTAACGACCTGGGGCGCGCAACTGAAATGGCACGTAATGTTGGCGCCCTCGTGTTTGTTGATGCCGTCCACTACGTGCCTCATTCGCTCGTCGATGTTCGTTCACTCGACTGCGATTTTCTCAGCATGTCGGCCTACAAGTTTTATGGACCACATATCGGAATACTCTTCGGAAAAATGTCATTGCTTGAATCACTCGCTTTTCCCAAGCTCGACCCTGCTCCTGACTCTGCCCCGGAGAATGCGGAAACAGGCACCCAAAACCAGGAGGGTATGGTTGGCGCCGGCGCCGCCGTTGATTTTCTTGCCTCACTTGCAACCGGGCAATCGAGACGCGCACGTTTAGCCAACGTCTACCACGAACTTCATGCACGAAGTGCTGGGCTCACGCGTCGGCTCTGGAATGGATTGGCGTCGATTGAAAATGTTCACCTCTATGGACCAACTCCGGACCTGGCAAGGACGCCAACCGTTTCGTTTACGGTAGACGGTGTGACTTCTACGGATGTAGCTCGGCAATTGGCTAAGCACGGATTGTTCTTATCGCACGGGGACTTCTATGCCGCCACGGTAACTGAACGTCTGGGGCTCGGTGAGGAAGGCCTGGTACGAGCAGGGTGCGCCTGCTACACAACCACAGAAGAGATCGAAAGACTCATCGAGGGCGTCGCGAAAATCGCGAAACCGTAGTCCAATGCGGCTTGCCGCCGCACACTGACGAAAGGCTGAGCCTTTCCGGCGGGCTTATTCATTCTTTCCTGAGGCTGAGCCTCAGGAACAAGGGGGATAGTCAACGGAAAGCCGCAGGCTTTCCGCACTGTGCGGCGGCAAGCCGCGTTGGACTTGGACTCATATTCTTACGGCATTTATAAAATCCGCGAGTAATCCATACGCTGTGCTTTGAAGATTCGGACGATGGGATGTGACGGTCAAGCCCGGCATCATATCCAACTCGAAATGAATTGCGAGCGAAGTGCCCCGGACATTTCCTAATGGCTCGCTGATCGATACCTGTTCCGGCCGAACCGTCGCAACCAGCCTTCCCTTCTCCGCCAATTTCGCTCGCGCTACGAGCTTAAATGGCTTGCCGTCCGCGCGCGCGGATTGCACCTGGTTAGGGGTCAGTTCACGAATCCCTTCCCTGTTTACGTCGCCGGGTTTGAGAGGAATGCGCATCAGTACGTTGGCGAGCGCGCAAATCTTGACTGTGGAATCCCAACCATCAATATCATGGCTTGGATCAGTTTCAGTCACGCCCAGGTCTTGCGCAGTCTTCACTCCTTCGTTGAAGCTTCGCCCCGCTTCCATCGTCTCGATAATCACATTCGTCGTCGAGCTGAAAGCGCCGCTGAATCCACGAAGCTTAACGGCAGGCAAACACTCGCGAAAAAGGGAGAAAACCGGCGCACTGTCGAGTACCGTAGACTCAAACAATAACGACTTTCCCTTTTCCCTGGCCAGTCTGTTCAACTCATCGTAGCCGAAAACTATCGCTCCCTTGTTGGCAGTGATCGCATGGGCCCCGGCCTGTAGAGTTGAGCGCAAATAATCGATTGCCGGTTGACCTGTTTCCGGAGCAAGCGAAGTCGTTTCGAATAGAGCGTCAGGCTTGGCCGCGCGAAGCCATTCGTTTACGCCGTTAGCACTCGCCGATTTCCCCAAATCATTATCTATGCCAGCCCCGCTTGCGAGAAGCGCAGCCACGTCAAAACCGTCACTGCTTGCGAGCCATCCAATTCTCCGGCTCGCAACTCCGGTCACACGCCACTCGATACCGTGCGCTTCCTTCAATTCAGCGGACTTAGAGACCAGCAGTCTCGCCAGCGCGCGTCCGACCTGTCCAAAACCGAGAAAACAGAGATTGTATTGTTTCATGCTACCTAATAGGCTTGAGCAAAGTTATACTGCAACGAAATGCAGGATCCACGAAATCACAGAACCAACACGAAATACTTTTAGTGCCTTTTCGTGTGAGTTGGTGGATCGTGATTTCATAATCTTGTAAATCCTGTCTATTTCATTTCATGAAACAATACCATGATCTGCTGAAATCGATTCTCGTAAATGGCAAGGAACATCAAGACCGCACCGGAGTGGGGACGCTCTCTCACTTCGGTTATCAAGCGCGGTTTGATCTTCGCGAAGGGTTCCCGATTGTAACGACAAAGAAGGTCCCTTTTCGATGGATTGCTGAGGAATTATTCTGGTTTCTTTCCGGCAACACCAATGAAGGCGACCTGCGCGCCAAGGGTGTGGACATCTGGGCGGAATGGGCTGACGAGGAACACACTCGACGTTTCAATCGCGAACAGGGCGATCTCGGTCCGGTCTACGGCTATCTTTGGCGCTCATTTGGAGGCCAGTATCCCGAGCGCAACGGGGTGGACCAGATCGCGAACCTCATCAACGAAATTGATCAGAATCCAAACTCCCGAAGGCTCATCGTGACGGGTTGGGATCCGCGCCAGGCCGGCAATGTTGACTTGCCTCCCTGTCATACGCTGTTTCAGTTTAAGGTTGAGGACAGCCGCGTTCTGCATTGCCAGCTCTACCAACGCTCCGCAGACGCTTTTCTTGGTGTTCCATTCAACATCAGTTCTTATGCTCTGCTGATGCATATGGTGGCGCACGTCTGCGAACTGGCAGTCGGAGATTTTATTTACACCCTCGGCGATTATCATATCTACAAGAACCACGTGAATCAGGTTGAAGAGCTGCTGGCGCGCGATCCGTATCCTTTACCCACGCTCGAAATCCTCGATGAAACAAAGAGACATCGGGGGCTCGAGGGTCTGCTGGGAATGCGATACGACGATCTCAAGCTGGCTGGTTACCAGTCGCACGGCAGGATTGCCGCGGCCGTCGCAGTGTAACGACGCGGGTTTCACTGTCATTGGCGGGAGCGGCTTCGCCGCCTTCCGTGCGGAAAGGCTCTGCCTTTCCGCTGGTTCTTATTCATTTCGAGGCTATGCCTCCGGCTGTTTCCAGCGGAGGCGCAGCCTCTTCATAATATTACCTCGCCGGAAAGGCACAGCCTTTCCGCACGGAAGGCGGCAGAGCCGCACACGACTTCGGCAGAGCTGAGTGAAAATATGATCATAGGAATCGTTGCAGTCGACCGAAATGGTGCGATTGGGAAAGGCGGAAAGTTGCCTTGGCATTACTCCGCCGACATGAAGTTTTTCAAAGCGACCACTACCGGCAATGCCTGCGTGATGGGTTATAACACCTGGCTCACCTTGAAGAAGCCTCTGCCTAATCGTTTGAACATCGTCTTGAGCCGTAAAGCCGACATCGAACAGGAAGATTCGGTTGTTGTTGCTCGTAACGTTGAGTCAGTGCTGGCAAGGGCGAAAGAGTTGGAGAGTGATCTCTTTGTGATCGGAGGCGAGCAAGTCTATCGCTCGTTTCTTCCATACATTGAGAAGTGGTTTGTTACCGAGGTGCCTTTGACAATTGAAGGCGCGGATACGTTCGTGCCGGAGAATTATTTGGAGGGGTTTAAACACGCGGAATCGAAAGAGTTAGACAGAGATCTCATTGTTTCATTCTATGTCCGGGAGCGTCACTTAGAGCGAGGAGCAATAGAATCTGAGAGTCTAGCGCGCCAGTAATTTGGCTTCCGGCGGAGGTGCATGACTGAAACAATTAAAATCGAGTCAGATTCAATTGTATAGAGGATACCGAATGGAAAAGTGTGAACAAGACACCTACGCACGTCCTGATCGACTACTCTCCAGCGTTCTGGTGCTTGCAATACACGATCGATAGCGGATTCGATTTCCTTTGTAAATGCAGCACCAAGACCAGAACGGCGGTTCTCATAGAACACTGCAGCTTCTTTGTATTCAAGGCGCGCGTCCGGATGAAAACTATAGGTCATCGGCCTACGAGACGGCGCACTTCATCCAGCACTTCCTGGCCCGGAATAGCTTGAACCTTGCCTGAGCGAACTTCGTCGCGACGCCGGATGGCTTCCGCTGACCAGAGTCGTTGAATCTCATCGAACTCTTCCGAGTCCAGACTCTCCACCAGCCGTTCAGCAAGAAGAATCCTGGATGAGGGTGGAAGCTCCATCGCTTCTTTCGTAAGCTCTTCAAACGTTCGTGACATGAAAGAATATTAAAGGGTTGGAGAAAGAAGCTCAAGCAATTTCCCCGACTACAGCCGAAGACTCTACCCCAACGGTCCTGTTGTATTCAGCTTCAGATCCAACACATCGTGCCGCGTGATGATGCCCACGATGCGCCCATACTCCTCAACCAACACCGCCGGACTGGTCTGCAATCTTCGCGTCACTTCCTGTGCGCTGGTATCGACATCCACCGTTGGAAAGCTCGCCTCCATAACTTCGGTGACCGGCCCATCAAGCAAGTTAAGGTTGCGGACCACCTTCGCCAGAGCGCGATTTTCCCGCAGAGAGCCGACGGGTTTTCCTTCTTCTAAAACCGGAATCTGCGTCAGGCCCAATTCGTTCATCTTGCCGAGTGCATCGGCGACCTTATCCTCAGGCGACACCCAAACGAGCGCTTGTGGCGAGTTCGCCGCCTTAGTTCCACTGATCAAACCGGCGGTCATTCTCTGCGGCTCAAGCAGGCGTTTCTCTTTCAACCATTCATCAGAATGATGCTTCGTCAAATAATGCTCGCCGGTATCGCAGATTATGAACACCACGACCGCATCTTCATCCAGATCCCGGGCCACACGCAGGGCCGCGGCCATGTTGGTCCCGCTTGAGCCACCGCAGAAAATTCCCTCAATACGTCCCAACTGGCGCGACATTTCAAACGACTCACGGTCAGTAACGTTGATTACTTCATCGATATACTGGATGTGCACGTTGGGCGGTACAACTTCCTGTCCAATTCCCTCAACCAGGTAAGGAGTAGTTTCAATTACCTTTCCTGTTTCTTTAAAGGTCTTGAAAATCGATCCGTACGGGTCAGCGCCAATCACCTTGATTTTCGAACTCTTCTCCTTCAGAAATCTGCCGGTACCTGAGATCGTTCCGCCCGTGCCTATGCCGGCGACGAAGTGTGTAATCTTGCCTTCCGTCTGATCCCAGATCTCCGGGCCAGTGGTTCGGTAATGCGCTTCGGGATTGGCTGGATGTGAATACTGATCGGGATAAAAGGAATTGGGCGTTTCCTTTGCAATCCTTTGGGCTGTGGAAACGTAATGGTCGGGCGTGCCGGGTTTTGCCGAAACCGGAGTGATAACCACGTCTGCGCCGAGAGCTTTCAAGTAGCGCGATTTCTCGGACGACGCTTTGTCAGTCATCACAAAAATGCATTTATAACCTTTGACTGCCGCCGCCAACGCCAACCCGATGCCTGTATTCCCGGACGTGGCTTCGACGATGGTGCCACCGGGCTTCAACTGGCCTGCTTTCTCCGCAGATTCGATCATTGATACGCCAATGCGATCCTTGACTGAGAAGCCTGGATTCAAGTTCTCCATTTTCGCCAGCACGGTGGCTTTGATTCCCGCGGTCAAACGGTTGAGCTTCACCAGCGGTGTGCGCCCGATTAGTCCGAGTACGTTGTCGTAGTAATGCATTCCGATCTCCGGATTGAATGGTCTATTTCTAACAGAACTCAAGGCACCGACGCTATTTGAAAAGGCCCGCCTCCACACATTTTTTGAGCTAACACTTCACCAGCGACGCGGTGACCCGTCTCGTTCCAGTGTCCGTTGCCGATGTTTGCCCCAAAGCCGTGGATCCAAGTACGGTTACGTTCAGCAAACTCAAGTAACTCTGGCGCCAGAGTGATAACCGGGATTTGTTCGCGCAGGCCTAAGGATTTGATCCGGTTGTCGGGATAAAACAGACCAGCCGAGGTCCCGGGCGCGGCGGCTGCGCTGGCCTGGTCGATTATTCCAAAACGCTTCGCGAAATGTTCGCGGGCTTCTCTTGTGGGCAGCACCTGCGGACCATTGCTAAGGGTGACAACTACAAACTTAGCTCCCCGAGCCCGCACCTCATCCCGCATTGCGACCATCAACCCCTCGGTTACGCGCCAGGCATCGTTCCACACAGCATTTGAGGGTTCAAGGTAAACCAGGTTGTCGGGGCCCAGTTCATCAGATCGCGAAAATAAGTCAGCCTTCGCTGCTGACTCCGGGTTCTTATTTGATCCAGGCGGCAGCGCTTCTCCACCACTGACTCGCCATGATTCCGTGGCCACCTTCAAACCGCGATGTGCCTGAATCCCGGCCTGAATGACTCTTGAATGGACTCGAAGCGCTCGGGCCAGACTGCTGATTGATGACTGACTCCAACGAAACGACCGCGTCCTCTTGAACGCGTCATCGAGCGTCAATTGATTGTTCTGATACACAAAGTAAGGAATCTCATTCGTCTTCTTAAGGACTCGAGAATTATCGGTAATGTCGTTGGCAGTGGTTACTGTCAGCATCACGATGTCGGGAGAGTATTTCCAAACCTGTTCCTTAAGCGTGATTAGCTGCTGAGCAGTCCCATAACCGGATACACCAAAATTAATGATCTCCACATCTCTTCCGCCGGATGCGTCACACTCGTTGAGTTTTTTCTCCAGAACCGCCCAGAAAGACTGCTCAAGGGACACCTGCAACGCTTCCGGGTAAGAATCGCCAAGCACGGCGATCCTCACTGTGTTGTGGGGTTTGGTTAACGAGTGTTCACGATCACGCAAACCATCGCTGTTGATGCGAACATACGACTGCCCCTCTAGCCTATACCAACCCTCGGCTCGCGGGCGCAGTGCGTAACCTCGCGAATAGTCGGGCTGGTAAAACAAAGGGTAGGAATAGCCCGCGATACGAAGCGTGCCTTCAGCAATGATGATCCCAAACAGAACACCGAAAACGATAAGAAGTAGTTTGGGAATTAGTCGTCTGGGTCGCCTGGGGTTCTGACTCATCTCGGTCCGTTGAAGGAAAGCAAATTGCCTGCTCATCCAAAAATGCAAAATTAAGGAATGGATACCTTAAGCGAAGGCTGGGGACTTTGTCCAAAAGGATGGGCAGTATAGAACCGAGCGCGGTAGCGCCGGATGTAAAGCAAACTGTTAGTTTGCTGAGAGGTGAGCATTCAAGCTAAGTGGAGACCAATCGACAGCAAACTAACAGTTTGCTTTACCACCAGACATGCTGAGGCCCGGATGTGCTCTCCCCTTCACATCCGGGCCTCAAACAAGGTCGCCAATCTTTCAACCGGCAACCGAGCTCAACTCAGCAGGCTTAGTATTGACGATTCTTGTCGCGTATCTTGTAAGTGTAGATGGCCGCACCCGCTCCACCGGTGATAGCACCGATAATCGCGCCCTTCTTACCACCGATCAGTCCACCGAGTGCCGCACCACCGAGGGCGCCCCCAGCCGTGGTGATCTTGTCTCGGCTCTTGTCCCAAACGGAACGGTTGTCACCATAGATGTAACCGTCGTTGCTATAGACATCGCTGTTACGATAGACGTCGCCGTTGCGGTAAACATTATTGTCGTAACGACCCCGGGAGGCTTGACGGGCATACCGGCCATCGCGCCGAACATCGCGGTTGTAGCGCCCGTCATAGCGTGCGGAGTAGTTAGTCGAATGGCTTCGCCGACTACGCGTCTGGGCAGCAAGTGGCATTGCACCCATGCTCAGAACAATCAAACAAATGACAGTTGCGGTAAGTTTTTTCATCGCTTTTTCCTCTAATGGCCTCCGGCATGAAGCATTGGCAACGAGCATGCCACGCCCACCAGCCTCAGCGGTTTGCACAAAAGACCAATTTTCCAAGAGATTCCGGCGGACGCGAGTAGCCGGGACACTATTCTGGAAAAGCGGATCGACGATTCCGTATGCGTCATCCGGCGCGTGTTTACCTTTTGGGGTAGCTCTCCCGGGACTCAGCGTAAAACCGACCGATACCCGACGCGACACCCGTGATGATTGAGCTGGAATCATGCGATCTTTGCCGGACCTTAAGCTTCTCAATGTGGTAAATTCCCGAGCGCTCTTTACGAAACTTGTCCGACGTTCTATCAGGCTGCTGAAACATTAAGGACGATCCACAAAATGAGCCGAAGCACCACGAAAAGAGTCCTTAGCTTGAGTCGTTTCGTGTGCGTTCGTGGATCGTCATATTCTTCCTGAGACCGAGCGACCTTTTTCAGCAGCCTGCTTGCCTTACCAATGACGGGCCAGGGCCAACACCCAACATGACTGATAACAAACTTCCCCCTCCTTCGGATGGAGACTCAGGCCCCGAGCCCGCCGCTTTAGCCGAACCTGGAGTTGTACAAGATCGCGACGAGGAATCATCCAGCATGCGCGCCTTGAAATGGGCGCTGGTTATCGGCTCCGCCCTGATAGTCGTCCTCCTGCCGGTGCCTGAAGGAATTACATCTCAATCCTGGAGGTTGCTCGCGATTTTCGTGGCCACGATCGTGGGTGCAATTGTCCGGCCGATACCCGGCGGCGCAATCGTACTACTCGGCGTAACCGCGATCATGCTCACCGGCACCTTACCGCCCGCTGAGGCCCTGCGCGGCTACGCTGATCCAATCGTCTGGCTGGTGCTCGCCGCGTTTTTCATCTCGCGCGGGATGATTAAAACAGGCCTGGGACGGCGCATAGCACTGCTGTTCGTAAGAGCAATCGGGCGACGTTCACTTGGTTTAGGTTATTCGCTGATCGCGACCGACATGTTGCTGGCGACGATCATTCCCTCAACCGGCGCTCGCTCAGGCGGCATTATTTTTCCCGTCGCTAAATCCATCGCAGAAACGTACGACTCGCGGCCCGGCCCGACCGCACGCCGGCTCGGCGCTTTCCTGACCACACTTCTCTATCAGTGTGACGTGATCATCTGTGCGATGTTTCTCACCGGACAAGCGTCGAACGTGATCATCGCGAAGTTTGCGAAGGAAGCGACGGGGATTGAACTGACCTACGCGCGATGGGCCGTCGGCGCCATTGTGCCGGGACTCGTTTCCCTCGCAGTGGTGCCGTCTATCATCTACAAGTTATTTCCGCCTGTGATTAAGCAGACTCCCGAGGCGGCGGAGTTTGCCAAACGCGAGCTCAAGCAGATGGGGCCACCTTCGCGTTACGAGAGATTGATGCTGTTTGTTTTCGCGCTCGTGGCCACCCTTTGGATGACGACCGCGTTTCATGGCATCAACTATGCAGTAGTAGCGATGGTTGGTATTTGTGTGCTGCTGCTGACCGGAGTGCTTGCGTGGGAAGACGTGATTGCCGAACGCGGCGCTTGGGACGTGTTCATCTGGTATGGCGGACTCGTGCGGATGGCGGAAGCGCTGGGCGAGACTGGAATTACCAAACGTTTCGCGGAGTCTGCTGCCGGGTTCACCGCAGGTTGGCATTGGGCGGCGGCGCTCGCTGTGTTACTCCTCGTCTATTTTTACGCTCACTACGGCTTTGCCTCTATTACCGCGCACGTCACTGCGATGTATATCCCGTTTCTCGTAGTGATCATTGCGGCCGGCGCACCTCCCGCTCTGGCCGTTCTCATGCTGGCTTATTTCTCCAATCTCAGCGCTTCTCTGACTCACTATGGCACAACTCCGGCGCCCATTTGGTTTGGCGCCCGCTACGTAAGGCAACGCACATGGTGGTATCTGGGCTTCGTCGCTTCTGTGACCAACATTCTTATTTGGACAGTAGTGGGACTGATCTGGTGGAGGGTGTTGGGTTGGTGGTAATCCGCACAGCTGCAAGTGCCGCAACAAGAGCGAGGGTTACGATCCACGAACAGGCACTAAAGGAGTATTGTGTTCGTGTCTTTTCGTGTCGTTTCGTGGATCGTAAGTTCTTCAGGTTTTCTCTTCTGCGAAAATCTTGACTTTTACTGACCACGGGAATATCGTCCCGGCGTTCTCATAAGGCTGAATTCTCACGAGCCTCTGCGTCCTTGCACACTCGCTTAATCAGCTGCCTCTTCGGAGCAGGCATCTCCTTGGAGTGCGCCGCCTTGTCGGCGCTTTGGCCCGCGGCGGCTCGGGGCCGCTTCGTTGGTGAGCATTCAATTAACAACGGTCGTGACATCTCCCGTCAGGCCAAAGCGGTGCCAAGCCACCGCGGGCCAAAGCTGCGACAAGTCGCAGCACTCCAAGGAGTACCTACCTCAAAGGTTGAGCGCTGATGAAACAATCAAGTTCCAAATCAAGTCAGAAAAAGCGTCCGAAGGCGCCAGGCAGACCCCGCCTTCAGGTGGTGGCAACCCGAGGCAGCATCACTCAGGTTAGCGCGCCGGTTGTCGTCGTCGGCAACTACCGCGGCATTGCACCTCTCAGCGCCACGAAAGCTCTCGACGACGCACTGAACCACTGGATCTCGAGAGCCGGCGAACAGGGAATGATTGGCGCCGGTCTCGGCGAGGTGTTCTTTATTCCGGTGATGCATAAAGAGCACAAAGGAATCAATGCGGACGCAGTCTTGCTCGCCGGTATGGGTGAATACGGGAGGTTTACCTACCACGATCTTCGCTATCTGGCGATGAACATTTGTTATGCGGTTTCGGCCCTGAAAATAAATGGCTTCGCCAGCGTGGCAATCGGCTCAGGCGAGGGCGGCATCGAAATCGAAGAGGCCGTTAAGGGGCTGCTTTCCGGTATCTGCGATGCCCTGCATCACGTCAATCCGGAGGAAAGAATCGCCGAGTTCAGATTGGTCGAACTTGACAAAACGCGCTACCGCAAAATGGTGAGCGCCCTCAAAGAACTGATTGACAACAAAATTCTCGAAAACATTGACCTCAAGCTAATCGAGGAAATCCTGCCGGGTGAAAAACGCAAGACAGGTGGTCGAAGCAAGTCTGCGGGCAATCGACAAGAGGCTACGAGATTTGTAAATCGCATCACGATTGAGCGCGGCGAAGATGGCTACAGTTTTTCCGCTTTGACCAACAGCGCCGTGGTTCCCGTTCGCAAAGTCAATGTTCAGCCGTTCTTTACTGAAGGAATCGCCACCCAACTGAAGAAAGGCAAAAGCCAGGAACGATTCGGTTTGCTTCTCCACAAGTACATCTTCCCCGAAGACTTCGAGCGGATGATCGACGACGGCAAATCGCTTACCCTCGTGGTGGATGGAGCAACCGCGGCGCTGCCCTGGGAAATGGCGTGCTACGGGCCTAAACAGAATCGGAGCTATTTCGGACGCGACCTCAAACTCACGCGTCAGTTTCGCACGATGCTTTCCGGAGCGCCTGGTATCGCCCCACCAATGAATGAAAGTTTGCGGATTCTGGTTATTGCCGATCCGGCTTCGGATAATGATCTCCGATTGCCGGGCGCGTTCCGCGAAGGGAGACAAGTCGTCCAGATCCTTCAAAAATTTCAAAAGCAGCTGGCGAAGAAGTTGGACATTGAAATCGTCTCTTGCATCGGACCTGAACAATGCGACCCGGTGGAGATTTTGGCGCTGATCTTAAACGAGACTTTCGACATCCTTCATTACTCCGGGCATGGCATCTACGACGAGAAGGACCCAAACAACAGCGGTTGGGTATTTAGTCGAGCGTGTACACTTTCGGCCCGGGAAATCTTTCGCGCACGACAGGTGCCGCGTGTTGTTTTTGCCAATGCCTGTTTCTCCGCAGTCTGCCACGGAGGCCAAGAGCCCTCTGCCGAGCACGCAAATCAAAAACTAGCTGGACTGGCTGAAGCATTTTTCGCGCGGGGGGTGCAAAATTACATCGGCACAGGTTGGGCAGTGGACGACGCGCCGGCAGTGCAGTTTGCGAAGGTGTTTTACGAACGGGCGCTGGCCGGCAAGTTTTTGGGCGATGCTCTTGCCGATGCGCGCCGCAAAATCTTCAACTCCGGTTCCACCTGGGGAGCTTACCAACACTACGGGCAATCAAACGCTCGACTGGTTTGAGAGAAACGCTTCCCATTAAGAACGATCCACTAAATCACACGAAAATTCACGAAGATTTAGTGCCGCTTAGTGTGGTTTAGTGGATCGTTTGCTTTTTTTAAACTGGGCATTTGGTTGTTTGTGCTCTCAGGTTCGCCGAAAAGTTGTACCAGCTGTTCCAGCGTTTCTTTCTCTTTCTCCGTTAATTCCAGAAACTTCGCGCCGAAGCCTTGCACGCCCTCGGCCTTTAATAAATTGTGTATAACCTCTATTTTTAGAATCTGCTTTCGGGGGCTCCAGAAGCGAACAAGGATAGTCTGCCCCGGTTTAACCTCGATACCAGCCTTATTTTGGATGGCACAACCTAAAACGGTGAGGTTGATAATTGTGCCCTCATAAGGGCAGTCCTTTGCGAATCCCCACTTAACTTCAATTGCTGTGTTGACTCGTCTGGCTCTTCTCTTTTCTTTTCTCATATATCAGTTGCGCTCCACTTCTCTTTCGAGATTTGAGTCTACACTTCGTTGGTCGCGACGTGGGACGCAACGTCGTAAGGCCGTAGACAATCTAGCAGCTTTTCAGATCAGGTATAACAATTCAGACGATATGAGGCACGGCTTTCACAAAAAGACACCCTGAGCTTAAAACAGAGTCACCGGTGAAGTGTAGTGAGAGCAACCCGGGTTTCCCCTTTGGAAAGCAACAGGCGTATAGAGTACAACCTTTAGGTTGCGTCTTTAGCCACCACGCAGGTAGGGCCTCAGGGGGCTTCTTCGCCACCACGCAACCTAAAGGTTGTATTCTATACGCCTGTCGCCTTCGATTACTGCATCGGCGCTCGCACAGCTCGGCCAGGATGGACACCAACTTGTAGGTGTCCATCCTTAACTACTGACACTCCATTTACCAGAACAAACTTTATCCCTTCCGAATACTTACCGGGCTCAGTATAGGTCGCTTTATCAATCACTCGTTCCGCGTCGAAGATTGTGAGATCGGCATCAGCGCCAGCACGAAGTCGGCCTTTGTTTTTCATTATCGGAACGCGATGTTCCAATCGCTCGGCAGGCATCAACGTCATCTTGCGTAGCGCTTTCATCAGCGTGAGACTTTTGGTCTCGCGAACGTAATAGCCAAGAATTCGCGAATAGGTTCCCGCAGCTCGCGGATGTCCTTTCCCATCCTTCAGAATGCCGTCGCTGGCAATCATCGTTAAAGGATCTGCAACAGCGCTCCTGACGATTTCAGGTTTCATTGAATGCAGCGCTACCAGGCCACCCTCCTTGCGATAGCGCGCAAAGCTCTCGGCTGTGAGCCGTTCACCGGTTGCCACCCACTGCAGGTCTTTGTAGGTGATACCCAACTGTCCCTGCCAATCGCCGTCAAAGATTGCTGAGTCAAGCCTGGTCATACCAGCAGTGTAGGGATAGCACTCCGTCGTGATATCTAACTGCCGCGAGCGAGCTTCGCGGATCATTTCCAAAACCTGCGGAGTGTCGTCGAAGGCCATGCTGGTTATGTGAACAACATGCAACGGCGCACCGGTTAAAGCGGCCGCCGCAAGTACTTCTTCAAAGGCTGCGATACAATTCATCGGTTCCTTTATACCGGGATATCGCATGTGCACATGACACGATGCCTTAAACTTCGAGGCTACACGAAACATCTCAATGATTTCTCTGTGTGACGCTGCAGCCGTGTAGTTGATGCCGAAGCCCACCGCGAGTGCCCCGCGTTTCAATCCCAGTTCAATGAGTCTCTTGATTTCCGTAATCTCGCCTTCAGTCGCTGGCCGGCGAGCGGCGTCACCGCTCGGTACAAAAGTGCCAGGATCTTTCATCACCGCCATGCGAACCGGGACATGCCCAATGCTTGCTCCATAGTTGATTAATGTTTTTCCTTCGCGTTCTGCATACCACTGATCAATATCTGCAGTGCCAATTTCCAGCTCCAAAGCTGTAGTTACGCCGTCCATTGCCTGGGCCCGGTGATGCTCATCGTTCATATCGTGGACGTGAAGGTCGATGAACCCTGGAGCAACGACCAGACCTTTTGCATCAATGACCGTGCGCCCTTTGAGAGACTTGCTTGTGATTGTGTGAACCTTGCCGCGGCGGATACCGAGGTTGCGCACCGCATCCAGATTTGACTCCGGATCCATAACCCGGCCATTCAGGACAACTACATCATAGAGATCCGCCGGCGCGTTTCCGGTGGCCAGGAACATGATGCCTGAGAAAAAGAGGATCGAACTGGCGCCGAGCATTGCGACCAGGCGCGTTTTGAGACGTTTAGCTGTCATCGTGATCTCCGTGAACTTTCCTGTTTCGTGCCGTTTCGTGTGTTTTCGTGGATCGTGTGCTATTTGACGGAAAAACCGATCCACGAAAACACACGAAACCGCACGAAACACAAACTTGCTGTGCTTCTGAACTACTTGACTCTGTTTCGTCGGTAACGATAGTAAATGAACACGGGCAGCCCAAGTGCGATCAGTATTAGCCCTGTTGCTGACTCAACCGGCCGTGCAACCAGAGTATTGATTGTTAGCCAAAAAGCTACTAATACAAAGACCACCGGGATCAGTGGATAGCCCAGCGTTTTGTACGGGCGAGGTGTGTCAGGCATTTTTCGCCGCAGCACGAAAACCGCCGATGTTGTCATTCCGTAAAAAATCCAGGAGGCGAAAATAACGTAATCGGTCAACTGATCATAGGAGCCGGAAACTGCCAACACACTCGCCCAGACGGCCTGGATGATGATGGACCAGACCGGCACGTGTGAACCGGCATTTACTTCCGAGAAGCGGGAGAAGAAGAGGCCGTCGCGTGCCATGGCAAATGGCACACGCGCGCTGGATAAGATCAACCCATTGAGTGCTCCGAGCGCTGAAAGAATAAAGGCGATCGAGATGAGCTTTCCGCCCCAGTCGCCAAGGAATGTTTGCGCGGCTTTAGTTGCTACCGGCAACGCATGGGGATGGCCGGTTGAACTGGATGTGACCACTTCCGCAAACGGGAGCGCGTAAAAATACGCGAGATTCGCCAGGCAGTAGATCGCCATCACCGCGAGCATTCCGCCAATCAAGGCCCGAGGGATATTGCGCCCCGGGTCGCGAACTTCCCCGCCTACCATCGGCATGGCGTTCCAGCCATCATAAGCCCACAACGCGGCCAGCATCGCTGCCCCGAAAGCTGAAATGCCAGTCACCTTTGCGCTGTCTGCGGGCGATGTCAGGTTTGACCAGGTTGCAGTGCCTGACAGAGAAAAGACTCCGACCACAATAACTGCAATCCCCAGCACCTTCAGGATCGTCAATACGGATTGCACACGGCCGCCAAAGACAATTCCAATACAGTTTATGGCGGAGAAAAGCAGAATGGCCCCGACCGCGACTATCTGTTTGATGCCGAATTGCCAGCGGATCTCCTGGCCCAGCAGAGTGTAATTATGCTCGAGCCATACGGTTGTCAGCGGTGAGACCGCGGACAAAAAAGTAGCGAAACCAACTCCGAGAACGGCGATGCTGCCGGTTGAAGCAATGCTGAATCGCGTCCACCCATAAAGGAATGCCGGTGCATCCCCAAAAGCGCGACGCAGGTAAGCGTATTCACCACCGGCCTGCGGCAACAACGCACCCAGCTCGGCATAACTCAAAGCCCCGGCCAGCGAGAGAACACCTGCAGCGACCCAGGCAGCCATAACTAGTGCGGGACTTCCGACTTCCTGGGCCATCACGGCACTTTTCATGAATACTCCGGTGCCAATCACCGTACCGATCACCAGCAGCGTCGTGTCTCTCCCTGTTAGTCCTCGAACCAGAGAAGTTTTGTCGTTAGCCATGCTTTGCACAAAAAGTCAGTCGGTGATCAATCCAGCTAGCCCGCGGTAGCGGGCGACAGCATAAAGCCTGGGGTGGAGCGCAGCGGAACCCCAGGAGCTGCAGAGCGAAAGGACCGCAGCCCGCGGAGCAAGCGGGCGACAGCCCAGCAATCATAGAAAACGCTGTCGCCCGCTTGCGGGCTGGTATTATCTTGGGGCCTATCAACCTGGGGTTACGCTGCGCTCCACCCCAGGCTTTATGCTGTCGCCCGCTACCGCGGGCTGTCGAAACACATCTCTCAGTCGCTGGGCCACAATCTCCGCTTCGTTAGGTTGCATCATCCAAACACCAAACCTTATCTCCTCAATGTCCACCGAAGGCTCATACGAATATGTAGGAACGGCCTCGATGGAAACTGTTCCGGCGCGCAACAGCTGACGGATATCGTCGGCTGAAACTTTCAGACCATCTTGATTCCACGTGACCTTCAGGTGCGGGACGTGATTGGCAATTGCTGGAGTGAAGATCTCCACATTGACCGCGTCGATGCTTGTAAGACTATCAGCCAGCAATTTTATCCGCCGCTCCCATTCCTTCGACTCCGCATCTGAGTCGCGCTTGAGATACATCTCCACTGCCACCACCATCCCGAGGATCGACTCTTTGCTGACTTTATGTCCGCGCCCAATCGCGTCACCGTTGGGAGCGGAATTCAATCGAGCGGCCTTGATCAAATCTTTGCGACCGAGCAGCAGTCCGGCATTTTGCGGCCCACGCATCCCCTTGCCTCCGGAGAAGGTCACGAGATCGAAGCCCATCTTCAGGTATTTCGAGAGATTTTCTGTGGGTGGCACGTCGGCAGCGGCGTCGTTGAAGGTGGGAATGCCATACTTCTTGCCAAACGCAACGAATTCTTCTGCATTGATTTTGCCCTTTGGCTCGTTGTCGTTGAAGAACAGCATCATCGCCGTGTTACCGCTGATGGCATGCTCCAGTTCGGCGCCAGTTTCAATCTCTACGAATTTGATTCCGCAATTCCGAATCGCGTGATCGTAGAGAAAGCGGTGCGATCTTTGAATGATCACTTCACTCTTGAGACCGGTCAGGTCGGGTATCTGACGAACGTAGACTGGATCCTCACCGGTGAGGCAGGCTGCAGTGCCAAGAGTAAGCGCTGCCGCTGCGCCTGAGGTAACCATTGCCGCTTCGCACCCGAGCAGTTCTGCAATGCGTTCGCCCGCAGCTCTTTGTAACTCATCGATATCCACGAAGTGCTTTGCCGCATAGCCCATCGCTGCGACAACTTCTGGAAGCATCAGCGAAGCGCTTAAGAGTGTGTAGGTGCCGGCCGCGTTAATAAAAGTTCGCACACTCAGCTCCCGAAAAAAATCACGATCGCTCGAGGGTGACAATTCTTCTGGTGGTTGAGTCTGGGCCGGTCGCGGCATACCCGTAAGTTTATCAGATCGTTGGGGAAGAGTTGGCCCGGGGGAGATTCGGGTGGTGCCCTAAATTGAGCGGAGTCCGTTTCGGGAGACTCGTTTCGTAAGATAAGAACGATCCACGAACTTACTCGAAATCGCACGAAGAAGAGTTAGTGCCGATTCGTGTCTTTTCGTGGATCGCTCTTTTTTTTCCAATAGGGCACTACCGAGATTCGAACTCCCGTTTCACGCATTTACACCACTTCTTTTGAACCTCAAAACTACCCCTACAACGAGAATTATTTTCCAGGCGTGTCCATTGAATGATATTGTCTGCATCCGCCTTAGATGTTGGGCTACATGTTTTGGGCCGCCGAGTGTCCTGCAACACGACGCGTTTGCACGACTCCCCCAAATACCTGCGAAGGTGGCGTGGGGCTTGGCGCGCAAATTTACGATGTTCCAATACCAATGCCGCCACTGCGCCAGAGTTGAGTTTCGCGTAGTGAGTCAAGCAGGGGGCAACAGGCGCTTTGGAATTTTTCAAAACCCGGAAACCCGACGCTGATGAGTGCTTACAGTCAAGCAGGGCGTCGGTAGTGCAGCGGGTCCTGCAAAGTCGCACCGCATAGCCCATTGTCTTGCCTACTGCGAACTATAACGATTAATGAAAATTAGGGGGATAGCATGAGACACACCAGGATCAATCATCGAACTAACTCTTACTCAAAATTGATTATCAAACAACACCGCCTTATTATCGCCTTGGCAATCGCAACTGTTTTGATGGTGAGTGCCGTCGGTGTCCTGGCAAGCATAAGTTTCATAACAAAGTGGGGGACCTCCGGAACTGGCGACGGGCAGTTTTCGACACCGACCGGCATCACCGTTGACGCGGCAGGTAATGTTTACGTTGCCGAAGGAAACGGTAATCGTGTCCAAAAATTCGACAATAATGGAGCCTTCTTGCTGAAGTTTGGAATTCCCGGTGACGTTCCTGGCGGCTTTGTTAGTCCGTCAGGTGTGGCGGTGGATTCTGCGGGCAATGTCTACGTTACTGATGCGTTCACTGACAGGGTTTCGGTGTTCAACTCAGGAGGGACGTTCCTGCTAAGGTGGGGTGGCTCTGGCAGTGCCAACGGCAACTTTCTCGGCGCCAGTGGCGTAGCGGTCGATTCTTCCAACAACATCTATGTCTCAGACACTAACAACCATCGCGTCCAAAAATTCACCTCCGCGGGTGTTTTTATCACGGCGTGGGGCAATAGTGGATCTGGCGACGGACAATTCAGCGGGCCGCAAGGGCTGGCGATTGATTTGTCCGACAACGTTTACGTTGCAGACACCGGAAATAATCGTATCCAAAAATTCAGCTCGGGAGGCGCGTTCTTAACCAAGTGGGGCACCGCTGGCAGCGGAAACGGCCAATTCACCTCACCGCTCGGCGTTGGCGCAGATTCGTTTGGCAACGTATTTGTGGCCGACAGTAATAACAACCGCATTCAGAGTTTTTCGTCCACGGGCACGTTCCAGGAAGCTTTTGGTACATCAGGAAATGGTGACGGACAGTTTAGTGCGCCGCAGGACGTTGCCGCCGATCCGTCCGGAAACATCTTTGTCGCCGATACCGGAAATGATCGAGTGCAGAAACTTGGAGCTGCGGCAGTAGTAGTCGCCGACGCTGGCGCCGATCAAACGGTCGAATGCGCCGGTAGCCTGACCAGCATCACGTTGGACGGCACGGCCTCAACGGGCGGCGGCACATTAACTTATGCCTGGAATGAAGGCGTAACTGCACTCGGCACCGGCGCTACGCTTGCGGTTTCACTTTCGCCGGGAGTGCACACGATTACTTTGACGGTCTCGTCATCAGGTGGCGGGTCGGATGACGATACGGTGGTCATTACGATTCCCGACACCATAGCGCCGACCCTGACGTTGAATGGACCGAATCCGATGACGGTTGAGTGTCACGCGACCTTTAGCGATCCGGGCGCGACCGCTGTCGATGGATGCGCGGGAAGTCTTCCAGTCAATGCGTCGGGTACGGTGAACGTAAATGTGCCGGGCACGTACATGATCACTTATACCGCCAGCGATCCGTCGGGAAATCCGGCCGTGCCGCAGACTCGAACGGTTAACGTTGTCGATACGATCGCGCCGACCATCAATCTAAACGGTCAAACTCCGTCGATGTGGCCGCCGAATCACCGCTATCACACTTTCAATATCAGTTACTTTGTGGACAGTGTTACTGACGGCTGCGATACGAGTCTGGGCGTCAGTAGTGTAGTCATTTCAGGGGTCACCAGCGATGAGCTGGAAAACACCAGCGGAGATGGCAACACGGTGAACGACATTGTAATCGCCGCCGACTGTAAGTCAGTGCAACTACGCGCTGAGCGGGACGGCGGCGGCGATGGCCGCGTCTACAGCATTACACTGAAAGTGCTGGACGCGTCCGGAAACCTGGGCACGGCAACCGCCAGGGTTTTTGTACCGAAGAGCCAGGGCAGCGGGCCTGCGATAGACAGTGGGCCCCATTACACGGTCAACGGAAGCTGTCCGTAATAAAGAGATGCGGAGCGGTGGGCAGGAGGAGCGTGGGAGTCTTGGTCCCACGGAGCTTTGCACAAACAGTAGCTATCCCAGTCCGCGAGAGCGGACGGATGACGGTAGCCCACCAGTTCACTGCTGGGATCACGAGTGATCATGTTGCAGCCCGTGAAGCGGACGACAGAGGTATTCCTTTGAATACGAGCATTTCAGTCGTCCGCTTCTCGGACTAGGTTAAGAATGGCACCTTCCCAGCGATAAATCGCTGGGCTACTTTCATTCGTCCGCTCAGGCGGACTGCAGCTCAGCACTGTTTGTGCAAATTTTTGGGGGGAGTTTTTCGCCCTCGGCAATCTCTCGGAAAGGCTAAAGAATGCTAGCCGCTCTTACAGCGGACGTTGCGGCGCTGACTGCTTATCCCTTGGCAAAGCCAGCTCATCCTCGCTTTCGCCCAGTTCATACCTTCAATCTCAGTAAATCGTCAGCCTTGAGTTAGCATCCTTTCGCCAGCGAACGATAGTGCAAATTTCATAGCCGCTCGCAGGGACGACACAAGCAAGTTCCGAAGGCGCACTCGCAAGGACCGCTCGGAGTTCGGCGAGGTTGATGAGCACTGTGAGAGAGATATCCAGAAAACTGCAATCGGGGAAAGGTAGCAAAAAATTGTCTTTTCCTTTCAGCCTGAATGCTGATCGCGCGCCGCAGCGGAGACAAAAACAATCATCCATTGCCTCCTCGTTGTCGTGTCCATGTTTGCCTTGGGAATTCGGAGACTAGCCGCTTCGCCTGTTCTTGTCAGCTTTGGATTCCTTGGTTCCTGTTCTTCGCATTCACCCGCACGTCGCTTGGAATTGAGATAAAGGACGCCAGTAGAAGGTGGGCTCTATGGAAACACTGATTAAAGATATTCGCTATGGCTTTCGAGCGTTGCTGAAGCAACCAGGCTTCACACTCGTTGCGGTAATCACGCTGGCGCTCGGCATTGGTGCGACGACTGCGATTTTCAGCGTCGTCAATGGGCTGTTGCTGCGTCCTTTGCCGTACCGGGACGACCAGCGCCTGGTCAGGCTGGGGCAAAGTAACCGCAAGACCGGTGTAGCGCGCGAAGGAGTGTCGCCTGCAAACTTCCTTGACTGGCGCGAACAGGCGCAGTCCTTCGCAGGGGTGGCGGCCGCCGAACAATGGGGATTCACGCTTACCGACTCCGGCGAGCCTGAAGCGATGAGGGGCTGGGTTGTCACTAAAGGTTTCTTCGAAATATTAGGAACCAACGCTCTCGTTGGGCGAACGCTGCTGCCGGAAGACTACGAGCAGAACGATGCGTGGGCAGTCGTTATCAGTCATGGCTTGTGGCAGCGCCGATTCGGCGGTGATCCACAAATCATCGGGCGCAGGCTCACTTTAAACGACGAAGTTGCGACGATCGTAGGCGTGATGCCGACCGAGTTTGATTATCCGCCGTTAAATCGAGAGTTGTGGGCGCCTCGCGAAGGCCGGCCAAACGATCCCCAAACGCGTGGTGGCAGCCTGTTCCGAGTCATTGGGCGCTTGCGTACGGAGGTCACTTTGGAGCAGGCGCAGCAGGAAATGAACGGCATCGCCGCTCACCTGGCCCGGCAATACCCGCAAACTAACACCGACGTGGGTGCTGTTGTTACGCCTTTGCGCGAACAACTCGTTGGCCACGTGCGCTTGGCGTTATACATCCTGTTCGGCGTCGTCAGTCTGGTCCTCCTGATTGCCTGTGCTAACGTCGCCAGTCTGCAGTTAGTGCGTTCAAGCGAACGGCAGCGCGAGTTTGCCGTGCGGGCCGCACTCGGCGCGAGTGGCAAGCGCCTGCTACAACAGCTGCTGACTGAGAGTTTGCTGTTATCACTGGCGGGCGGGCTGGGCGGGGTTCTGGTATCAAAGGCTCTGATTGGGGTGATTGTGGCAATCAGTCCCGGCAATTTGCCGCTGACTCAAATCCGGCTGAACCCGATTGTCCTGCTGTTTGCCGTCAGTGTTTCCTTGATGACCGCGATGATTTTTGGCCTGGCCCCAGCAATCCAGGCTTCACGGATTAACCTGCAGGTTGTTTTAAAAGGCGGCGGGAGATCGGAAACTGCCGGAGCGCGGCGACAACGGGTGCGCCAGGCGCTGGTGGTTAGTGAAATCGCGCTGGCCTTAGTTGTTCTGGTCGGCGCCGGTTTGCTGGTTCGCAGCTTTGTGGCGTTGTTGCATACCGACCCTGGCTTCACGCCTGATAAAGGCTTGGCGCTTGAAGTTCAACTGAGCAGGTTCCCGGCCGCAGAGCGCAACCTGTTCGTCGACCGGGTGCTGGAAAGGGTGGCAACGCTACCGGGCGTCCAAGCAGTCGCCGTGTCATCGGCCCTGCCCTTTCACGATAACCAGGTAGCTTTGCCGTCGCCGATCAAAATAAGTGATCGGCCTGCGGGCAGTGAACCGATCGCGTTGATGATAAAAGTTTCAGAGAGTTACTTCCGCGCGCTTGGCGTGCCATTGTTGCAGGGCCGGCTATTCGATCAACGTGACCGCGGCAATGCGCCGCCAGTTGTTCTGGTCAACGAAACGATGGCCCGCCGTCTTTGGCCGGCAGAAACGCCATTGGGCCGGACGATTTCCTACACTGCGGCAGGGCAAAACGTTACGGCCGAGATCATCGGCGTCGTTGGTGCTGTCCGGCCCACTGGGTTTGACAGCGAACCGCGCTCGGAATTCTATATTCATTACCCACAGGCGCCCGCGGGTTTAGTAACGGTTTTTGTTCGCACGGCCGGCGACCCGGCACCTTTGTTGCCCGCTGTCAAAGCAGAGATTCGCGAAGTCAATCGCAATCAGGCTTTTCTTAGTGTTTACACGATTGCTCAACTAGTGGACAAAACAACGGCGCAAAGACGCTTCAATCTGCTGTGGCTCGGCGCCTTCGCAGTGCTGGCTCTCGTCCTGGCGACGGTTGGCTTATACGGCTTGATCAGCTTTTCGACGACGCAACGCACAAAGGAGATTGGTGTGCGAATGGCTTTGGGCGCGCAGCCAGGTGATGTGTTGAAGTTGGTGATGAGAGAGGGAGTTAGCCTGGCCTTAATCGGCGTGGCCCTGGGGTTGGTGGCAGTTGCCGCGGCCAGCCGGCTGATAAAGAGTTTGCTGTTTGGTGTCAGCGCGACTGACCCGCTGACGTTTGCATCGGTTGCAGTACTATTGACATTAGTGGCGTTATTGGCTTGTTACATCCCGGCGCGTCGCGCGACCAGGGTCGACCCCCTGGTGGCACTTAGGTACGAGTAGCTTGTCAGAACCACCCTAAATTGGCGCAACGTTGTACTCATGCGTTTGGAGCAATGCACCTAATTACAGAACTGGAGCGCGGTAGCGCGGGATCCCGGAAGCAACTTAGCCGTAAGGTCGGCAATGGTTCTTAATACTTAGGTTCCTGAAGCATCCCGCGCTACCGCGCTGGGTTCTGTATCTGATTGCGTTTCAGCCCAAATAATCAAACTGCATCAGTACCCGAGACGTTGTAAATTATTGAGGAGC
This sequence comes from Acidobacteriota bacterium, assembly GCA_038040525.1. Taxonomy (GTDB): domain Bacteria; phylum Acidobacteriota; class Blastocatellia; order Pyrinomonadales; family Pyrinomonadaceae; genus PSRF01. The sequence continues at coordinate 153,557 of JBBPIC010000003.1, forward strand.
CAAAGGAAATTGGTAGCGGGGGGGAGACTCGAACTCCCGACCTTGGGGTTATGAAAGCGCCCTTTGGCTTTTGCATTCTGTGACATAGTCACATAACTTTAACATCTATTACAACTTGCCGCCGTTACAGAGCAGTTCGAGTTTGCACCGATTGGGTAGTGTCCTAATCTGAAACCTCACAGCGTGGTCTATGGCACACTGCTTGTCCACTCGCGGCCTAATCTTCTGTTTCTTTCGGAGCCAGATAGCGCCTTCTTTATTTTTCCTCCGTTGCCGTTATGTAGGAAGGGGCGTAACATAGTCTTGAGTCTCACGCCCAATCTCCACCTCTCCGAATGGAGGATCCTCTATGTCTCAGCAACGTGGGAAGCCAGACCGCGAATTACCACAGCCAGAGATCACGCAATTAGGAAAATGGCCCTCAGCCATAGAGAACATCCGACAATTGGCCCGCGACCACGGAATCCCGTCGGAAGAAATTGAACCCTTCTTGGATGCGATCATCAAGGCTAAACTGAGGAAGGAATGGCCCTACCTCTCAGAGGTAGAAGGTGCTTACGTAAAGACCGTCTTGCGTCAGACAGAGGGGAACAAGCAAGCGGCGTCGCGACTTCTAAATATAGACCGCAAGACGCTTGACCGCATAATTAAACGCAGTGGCCGATCTTAGCGAGCACGGGGCGTTACCGTTCATGAGACGGTGACGCCCCTTGGTTTCAGGATTCAGAAGAGCACCTCTTGAAAGCAAAATTAGCAACGAAGATTGCTCAGGTAATCGAGAAGAGAGGCTGAACCCAGGCTCAGATTGCCGACCGGACGGCGTTGGATCAACCTAAAGTTTCGCGCCTCCTGCGTGGCCAGCTTTCAGGCTTTTCGGCAGATAGGCTAATGACAACCGCTTTGAGATTTACTTCTTAATATCGTATCGCAGCAGTACTATGCCATTTTCGAACGACTTGGCTTCGATGAGGTGCATATCCCGTCGGTCTTTAAACATGTAGGTTCCCTTACCCCGCGTCGTTGGGCAGACTCGTAGCTGGACTTCATCGACAACATCAGCGTCAAACATGGATTGCATAAGTGTCAGACTACCCCATAGCCAGATGTCTTTGCCACTTTGCTGCTTCAGTTCCCGTATGGTCGCAACTGGGTCGTGCGTTATGGTTGCGGCAGGGAAGGTACCCCAGGGAGCGTCACGTAGCTTCGTTGAGGCGACGAACTTTGTAAGCCGATTGAGCTTTTCACCAAACGCCCCCTGGTCTTTGGCAGTAGGCCAATAGCCTTTAGACATGGCATAGGTATTTGCGCCAAGAATCATCGTATCGACGGTATCAATGAATTCCATCGCACTCGCTTTGAAGTCTTCGTCGGTTGACACAGCAAAAGGCTGCGCGGCAACGAAGCTCATCCCGCCATCTTCCTCGGCGGCGATATTATCGACGGTGACCCACTGTTGAACTATGAATTTTCGCATACGCCTCTTATACCCATCTAATTTGGCAGAAATGGTGTGTAGACCTGAACGGGCGAACCCTTGAGCTGCTCAATCAGTTCCGGGCCAGGCGTTCCGCATATTTCTCCAGACGCAGAGCATGTCTGAAGAATCGCGCGATCCATGGCGACCTCCGCTCCGTGTAGTTGGAGGAATGGCCGCCTTGAAGCATGTCCCCGGGCTTCAGCTCCGCCTTGGTGCCATGGTAGAACGTTCGGGCGACGGAAGGCTTCGATGTTGTTTCGGTATCGCTCATGCTTGTCTCGTCATCAATTCGTGGCCCTTCGCGAGGCACGTTCAAGGCTTCGTGAGCGAGTTATACCGCTTCGTATCAAACTCTCAGGGCTTCGCCTGCAACCAACGCCTCAAGCTTGTCTTAATTTTCCCGGGTTTCTTTCTTTTTGTTTGTTTTGATCCAGTCTGTATAGGTCGTTTCTTCCGGCACGTCAGTAGGACTTTCGAAAAAAATGTTGTAATCGTCAGGATCTTTTAATCCCACTACCCAGAGATTATTACCAACAAACGGTTCCTCCGGAGAAAGTCCGTTTGAAATGATTTCCTTATAAATCTTCAATGCGTCATTACACATAAAGACCACACTTACACCGACCCCTAATTTTTCTGCCGGCACATTATTTCTATACTCCTGCAGCATCAGTGAAGCCTCGTCAAATTGAAGCCAACACCACTCGATTCTGCCCCTGGGCTCCCATTTCATTTTTAGTTCAAAGCCCAGGCCGTCAGTGTAAAATTTGAGCGAGCTGTCCATATTTGTAACCATAAAAAATGGAACTGCCTGCTTTACATTTGAGCTGTCTGTTGGATTTTTGTCCATAGACCGTCTTGATCGGTAAGTTGGTCCTCAGACTGAGAATCACCACGGAAAAAGAGAGAGTAGTGTCACCACATCTCGGTGACGGAATGCTTTTATATACAGGGCCAGTTTCACTCCTTATTCTTCTCGTCCCAGTTCATCGGTTCCCAAAGCTCGACCTTGTTGCTGTCCGGGTCCATGATCCATGCAAATTTTCCGTTTTCGTGCGATTCCGGGCCCCGATACGATCTCGACGCCGTTCTGCTTTAGCTGATCGAGCAATTCGTCCAAATTATCAACTCGGTAGTTGATCATAAAGGAAGACTCGCTCGGGCTGAACCATTTGGTGTCGTTGTCCGCTGCGTTCCATACCGTGAGGCCGCCGTCCTCGGCCTTATCGTCAGGCCATTTCAATATCGCACCGCCCCAATTCTCAAGATTGAGGCCGAGATTCTTCTGATACCACGACGCCAGTTCGGAGCCCTTGTTCCGACTCTTAAAAAATATCCCGCCAATTCCTGTAACCTTCGCCATATACTTTTCTCCTGGTGTTTGCATTTAACCGATTTGTTTCACCTGAACTCCATCCAGCTTTGCCTCGTCTGCCCGAACCAAAGTACAGCGATGCAAACAGCCGAAGTTTCAATGTCCAGCCCCACTTGCAGCAATACTTTTGTTATGCGTTCGGGCTACTGTCGTCACGAAGGTCTGTCGTTTTAACTATGCACTCATTTTTTTGTCGGTTCATAGTAAAGAGTTACTGCACCACAACCAAATGTTTTTGTTTTTAAGAGTTTAAGATTAATTCTATCCTTGACGTTTTTAAATAATGGTAAGCCGCTTCCTAAAACAATAGGCTGAACGCCAAGCTGGTATTCATCAATTAAGTCAAGATGCGTTAAGGCTACTATTAAACTTGGGCTGCCAACTAAAATGTTTTTACCCGCTTGTTGCTTGAGTCCTAAAACTTCTTCTTTAATGACTTCCTTTTTCAATTGTGTATTTTTCCAATCAACATTTTTCAGCGTGCGGGAAAAAACAATCTTTGAAATATTGTCTATTAGTACTGCAAATTCATCCATTGGTTTGTTACCAGTAGGATTTTTTACGACAGATGGCCAGTAACCTTCCATAAGTTGATACGTTATCCTTCCGTATAAGAGAGTGTCTGCATTTCTTAATAGCTCATTATAATGTTGATGTATTTCTTCATCTGCAATCATTGCTGTGTGGTCGCAAAACCCGTCAAGTGTCATATTGATTGCTGCAATTAGTTTTCTCATAATTTTGTTTTTAATTTTTCCTCCTGTCGTTTGAACTTCTTTTTTACTAAGCGGTGGTTTTCAGTTTACCGCCCATAATCGCCATTGGAAGTAGAATCGCCGTAAAGATAACGTGATACCAAATGGGAACATACGGCCAGGACATAACCACCTTCAGTAAACCAAATGCCACCAGCAGAAAGCCGAGGACTAGCGGCGCGCGTTTGTTTTCACCGGCGATCAGCGCGGCCAGAAATCCGGACATCACCGAGACTATTGAACCGAGGACAATATGCGTGAGAAGCATGTTCGTGTCCGCTGTGAACTGACCGCCATTTTTAACGGCCTCTTCGAACGCGCGTTGATGAGCGCCGAACCCCTCCGGCCAAATGGCCGAAAGAACCTTCTCGCTTCCGAACCACACTATCGCCCAAGCAAAAAATCCGGCAATGACGCCCAAAACGATTCGTACCATAGATTTTCTCCTATTTTTTCTTTGAAATGTCTTCACCAGCTCAAGTTCTTGTTTTTTGAGCAAGAAAGTACGATCCACGAAAAGACACGAACTGAGGCGAAAGACGTTAGTGTTCCTTTCGTGTGTGTTCGTGGATCGTTCTCTCTCGTCGTCTCGGAACCGTTCGAAGTAAATTTGCCGCGCGCTGCAGCCGCAAACGTACCACCATATCGTTGACAGTTTCTTCCGTAATCGATTTGAAAACTCGGTGAAAATGAAATTTCGAAAAGCACCCCACCCGGGAGAGCGTGTTTAACGATAAATCACCATCCAGGTTTTGACGAACGTGGCTTATAACGGTATTGATACGTCGGGTATATACATCATTTTGTGCAGTATTTGATGTCATGGTTGCTATTTATTCCTTCAGTAACCAGATCGGCATGATTTCAGCCCGTTCGCGGTTAATCCGCAAGAACGGCAAGGACAGGCTAATACCCATGAATGCCACTGTCCGAACGTTGCTTGAGAATCAGGCGAAGACCAGCAGCTATGTCTTTCCCAGTCCGCGAACGGGCGAGCGGTTGGTCGAGATCAAGTATTCATTCGTGCGAGCTATTAAAGGCGCGAAGATTACGGATCTACGATTTCACGACCTCCGCCACACAGCTGCGACTCGCATGGGAGATGCCGGCGCGGACGCGTTCACTCTGGCGACCATCTTCGGCTGGTCAGACATTCGGATGGCGATGCGTTACACCCACGCGATGGAGGACGCAAAGCGCCGAGCCGTCGAAGCAATTGCGGTTGGGAGCAAAAGAAATGCGGGCGAGACGCCCGCGCTACCAGTTTGACGTGACCACAGCGTGACAAATGAAAAACCCGCTGCTAGCCAAATCGCCGTAAGTGGTTGATAGGATTGGTAGCGGGGGGGAGACTCGAACTCCCGACCTTGGGGTTATGAATCCCACAACCTGACAGTGCGCCTGTTACGTTGTAGTCACGTTTACTAACATTTACCGCGGATCGCAGCCCATTACATCTGCACCAGTTTACACCTGTTACTGCCTCTTTCCGTTTAAGACCGACACAGTTTTCCCCACAGTCCTAAAGCGCGTACCACCACGGCCCGCTAGGAGTTTTTGGCCTCCGCATTGCGAATCGGACTCTCGGCAAGAACGTAGTATTTGCCTTTATCGAAAGTTGGGTGACATTTCAACTTTGGGGTTTACACAAGGCAATTCGAGGCAATTCGAGGCGTTGCTATTTTGGAAAGGTTAATCTATTGTAGCGCCGCACAGACTTAGAGAGCAGTGATCGATTAGTTGAAATTATCTGCACCTACCTCGCAAAATTCGTCGTCTGGCAGATTGTAGTTCTCGGCTGGGATCATTGGCGCGAAACACCCCGAGTTTTCGCTCGATGCCCGCCTTTGGCACGGAGAGTTTCTCCTTTGCACCGAGTTTTTCGGGCCGAAAGACTTTGACGGCTTCCGCTTCTTTCTTATAAGCGTGTTGGACGACGAAGCCAAATACGGTGTGGACTTCGGTCTTGGCGCCAGCGCAGTATCAGCCTCAGCTTAACGTATCTGTTTGCTGCCCTTCACTAGAATCTCATAAATAGCCATAAGGTCTGGCGTTTGATTGAATTTTGTCGTTCGTGCGTTTCTCACATGTTCGAGGCCAGCGCCATCCTGCTAACTTAAGGACTCAACCACTTGATAAATAACTTACCTGAAGAAGAGAAAATAGAAGATGCACAATTAGCTACGGCCGAAGCGCCGGAGTTGGATGCTGAAACTGATTCAGAAAAGCAAAGCGTTGAAGTTACAGAAGCCGCTTCAAATGATCGTCAACTCCAAACTAACGAGCAAGATCATCAAGTCATTGCTCTGCTCGAGCGCCTATTCGAGCAATCAAAGGAAACCAATAGAATCTCTCAGGAAAGAGAATTGATAATTGATAGGCTGCATCAGGAAAATCAAAAACTAAAGCAAGGCGAGCTACAACAAGCCCTACTTCCGATTTTTCGTGATTTGATCAGGTTATATGATGATCTAAAGTCGACTACTTCTAAATACTCTGACCAGGCAACGACCGACAATGGGAATTTTGTAAGAGACCTAAGTTGTTACCGAGAAACAGTCCTCGACATTTTATATCGTTACGGGGTTGAGAAAATCGAAGTCAGCTTAGGCGCAGATTTTGATTCCAAAGAGCACAAGGCCGTCGTCGGAACTCCCATCGCAGAAAAAGAGCAAGACAGAAAAATCTCTGGAATTATTCGTGATGGCTTCAAGGCTGAAAGCAAAATTATTAGAAATGTCGAGGTCGAGGTCTTTCGCTATGCGGCTCCGGAGCACGAGAATGAAGCGCGAGACATACCCACCACTAAAGAAGAGACTGAAAACCAACCGGAGGTCCAATGAACTCGAAGAAAATTATCGGCATTGACTTAGGCACGACATATTCCTGCGTCGCTTACATTGATGAATACGGGAAGCCCGTTGTTCTCCAAAATAGCGACGGAAAGCTCACCACCCCTTCAGCCGTTTATTTTGAGAATGAAGAGAACATTATCGTTGGCGAGGAAGCCAAAAACGTTAGCAAGATTTACCCTGACAGGGTGGTCGAATGTGTCAAGAGAAGCATGGGCGATCCGGACTACAGCTTTGTTGTTGACGGAAAGCCTTACCGTCCGGAAGAGGTTTCAGCCTATATACTCCGTAAACTCGTACAAGATGCCTCTCAGGCTCTCGGTGAAGATGTTACTGAGGTCATCATTACGTGCCCGGCGTATTTCGGCGCGAACCAGCGAGAAGCAACAAAAAATGCGGGTGAGATCGCCGGACTGACTGTCCGTCACATCCTCAACGAACCGACCGCCGCTGCCATATTTTTTGGCTTGATTAGAGCACAGGATAATCAAGTCGTACTGGTCTACGATCTCGGAGGCGGCACCTTCGACATTACGGTTATTTCGCTCAAAGACAAGGACGTCAACGTCGTCGTAACCGACGGCGACGCTTATCTTGGCGGGGCCGACTGGGACAAAGAACTGTGCCTATATTTTGCTTCAGAATTCAATAAATCATACCCGGACACTAGCAGTCCGCTGGATAGCTCGCATACCTATCAGGACCTTTTGAAAAAGGCTGAGGAAGCCAAGGTAAGCCTGTCCAACAAGGAAAAGTACAGACTTTCGATGTCGCACGAAGGCGAACGCGCCACCGTTGAGCTGACCCGCGAAAAGTTTGAAGAGCTAACTTCAGACCTGTTGGAACGAACCATTGTCCTGACAAAAGATGTGATCGAAGAAGCCAGAGTCAAGGGTTATGACAAGATCGACCGAATTATTCTTGTCGGCGGTTCCAGCAAAATGCCTTATGTGGCGAAGCGAATCGAAGCAGAATTCGGTCTTGAGCCTCAACTCCTGGAGCCTGACCTGGCTGTTGCCAAAGGGGCAGCGTTGGGGGGAGTACAAACTCTCGCCGGCGACCTGCTGGTCGAAGAGCTTGCCAGGCTACAGGGCGTCTCGAAAAGCGAAATAGACCTGGAAACAATTGATGAAAAAGTGCTGGAGGCGGCCGCCCAGAGCGCTGCCGCGGGTGCCGGAAGTATTTTTCGTTTGGGCGGCAAGGAATTGCTTGATATGGCCACCCGGAAAATCAGCAACGTCTGTTCGAAGGGGTTCGGAGTAGTCGTAAAGCCAGGGGTTAACGAGGAAGATATTGTTGCCTTTCTTATTCACAAAAATACGACGCTGCCGGTTGAGATAACGCAGGAGTTTGGCACCCTGGTTGACAATCAGTCGAGCGTTGAACTGCGAGTCATGGAACAAGCCGGCGAAACGGAATCATCGAAGCCCGATGATAACAGTCAAATTGGCTTTGGCGACCTCGTGGGTTTTCCGACGAACCTCCCCGCGGGGTCAACGATCGTCATAACCTATCGGCTTGATGAAGATGGAACGCTTAAAGTTAGAGGAGTCGAGCCATCATCAAATACTGATCTAAATTTTGACGTGAAGGTTGAGGGCGGCGTCATGAGCCGTCAGGAAATCCAGGAGAAGCGCGGTTTGATGATGAAGCAGAATGTTTCTTAAGCCGCGGCTTATGGCAGCTGTCTTGCGAAAGCGATTAGTCGAGGACGGGTTCCTCTGCGACCGAGTTAGACTAGAGTGAGAACTGCCCTCGTCTGACCGAGTGACTCGCCGTCGCACTTTTTCCTGCGCGCGCGAAGCCTCACGAAACAGCGCACGCAATCTCGCGGCGGGCGATGCCGTTGAGTACCAAGAATTCAGTAATTGCAGTCACGGAGGGTCAGATCCAACCTGCGCCTGCGTGCGCGGCGACTTTCATAGTTAGCACGTCCGATTCCGCGAGCGCCGGTTGCGAGCTGCGTCGGCTGAAGCGTAGACATACAGAACATTGTAATTTGGGAGACAGATCGTAATGTGGACTTTTGATCCGGCAGACTATCAGAAAAAAGTTCTCGTTCCCGCGGTCGAAGAGTTTAAGAAAAGCAGCGGCGCGATATTGCCGGACATCTTCGAGAGATATGCTCTGTCGATCGAGGTGTCGGACCCGAACGAAATTAAGCAGGCCACTGGCACCGTATTCGCTTTTTGGAACCAGAACATAGAGCACCCGAAACTCGGGAACCTGCTGAGAGTCTTACGTACTGAAAACAAAGGAAGCGTCCAACAACTAACTGATGCGCCGGCCCGAGAGGCCTTGCGTGAAATCACCAGAGGAGAACGAAAGAAGAAACAGGAAAAAAGATTCGACAACCTCGATAAGGCCGTCAAGATGCTTTCCGCCAAAGGCTATCTGAGCCCGGAAGAAAAAAACACCCTCATCACTAAATTCACGGCGGCAGGGTTGAGCGAACAGGAAATCCTTTCCCGCGTCAACGTTCCGATTCAGGAAAGAGTAGTGGCCCCTCCCGAACAGGGCTTAGACCCCGCGACCAGAAACAAAATCGGCAGCAACCTGGCTACCCTCAATAAGACCAACCTCTATGAGTTTCTCGAAATCAGGCGGGGAGTTTCCTCAGCGGAACTCGGGAAAAGACACCAGGAACTGTATGCCGAATGGACTAAGAGAAAAAACGATAACAAAAAAATATCCGCCATGGCTCTGCTCGGCATTGTCAAAGACACATTACTTAAAGAAGGAGGGTTGCAGAAGTATGAAAAGGCCCTCGTCTGGGATGTGATTGATGGCGAACTAAGAACACAGGTCGAATGGGCCGCGCATGACCGGAGGATTTCACGCGCCGAATTTGGGGCTCTCGTCGATGATGGAATTAAGCTCGGCCTCAGTCAAGAGCAGGCCGCCGAAGCGATTTTGTGGTTGGCATTTGAAAAGGGGGCGGTGGTCGAGTCCTCCGAGCGGCGAGACACCATTACTTGTGCAAAGTGTTATGCCAACGTACCCAAAGAGAATAATAAATGCACCTCCTGCGGTGAAGGTTTGTGGACGGTTTGCCCCAAATGCACTACTAAGCTCGCCCTGAGCAGTACGGCTTGCGGGAACTGCGGCCATGTCACCGCCGATCGTTACCGGGTAAACCTGCTGGTAAGAAAATTTCACTTCGCACTTGAGGCGAAGGAGCTGGATGAAGCCCTGAAAATCGCCCGCGAGGCCGAACGCATTTGGGGACGCGCGGATGATGTGGCGATCATCCTTAACAAAATTGAACTGCTCATCAAGCAGGCTGAAACTTACCGCAAAGAATACGACGCAGCTTTAACGCAGAAGAAACTTCTTGGCGCACGCGACAGCTTGCGAATGCTCGTGGGCCTCAGTCCGCAATACAAATCCTGGGATGGCAAGGCGCCCGAAGAACTACAGCGGGAACTCGAAGTGCAATTCCAGAAAGTCGAGAAGCTTCTTGAAAAGGGGCGTCAATGTGAGAAAGAGAAGAATGTAGATGAGGCAATTCGGATCTATCAGGAAATTCTGAACACTGCCGTTGATTTTGAGGAAGTCCAAAAACGCCTAAAAACATATCCTCCTGAGCCAGTGAATAGTCTGACGGCCACCGTTTATGAGGGAGGCGTCGTACTTAACTGGGGTGAAAGCGCGTCGTCAGGGAATCTCGAGTATGTGGTTGTGCGCTGTGAGAATCGACCCCCGGTCGCTGTCTCGGACGGAGATGTGATCGCCAAAATTTCCTCCAATAGTTTTTGCGATGAAAACGTCCGTCCCGGCAGTTTCGTTTACTACGGCGTGTGCGCCGAACGCGGAGGAGCTTATTCCCGATGCGTCGCTTCCGGCGGTGTCTTAGCAATCAAAGAAGTCGAAGAATTTTATCTCCAAGCCGGCGACGCGGTCGTCGGCGGAAGCTGGAAATTCGATATAGCCGAGGGTACGGTGCGCGTCCGTTGTGGGAATGAACCCTCGCTTCGACAAGGTGCAGGAAGAGAAGTTCAGTTAACCAGCCCTCACAGTTTCACCGACAGTAACTTGACCAACAGCCAGACCTACACTTATCGGGTGTTCGTTGAATATCATGACCCCAACGGCAAAACTGTTTCGACGACCGGCAAGTTCGCTTCCGCCACGCCAGCGCTGCTCCCTCAACCAATCGAGCGATTCGACATCCGCTCTGAAAATGGAGAGCTTATCTTTCAATGGACGCCGCCGCCGTTCGGAACGGTGAGTATTTATCGTCGGTCCCAAAAGCCCGAGTGGGAATGTGGGGCGCTGATTTCGTTGGCCAAGTTGGCAAAGATCGGAACTCCGCTCCGAAGCAAGGTCGATGGGGCGGCGGCCGATTCGATGGCGGCAAACGGTCAGGTTTACTACACCCCGTTTACCGTCGCCGGAGATATCGTGGTTGTCGGCCAAACGAAGGGGTTCATTCCAGCCGAAGAAATCACCGGCTTGAGGATTGAAGACTTCGGAGCCTATTTATTGGTACGGTGGAAATGGTCTGGCAGTTTTCAAGCGGTCACCGTCGCCTGGAGGCATGACCATTATCCGGTCGATGTGCATGACAAACAGGCCACCAAACAGACCCTAACGAAATATGAATACGACGCGAATGGAGGCTTCCGAATCGTTAACCCGAAGAAGTTGCCTTACAAGTTTACCGTGTTCACCATCACTGAGCGGGAAGGGAAAATCGTTCACAGCGTCGGCTTGAATAAAGACTGCAGCGCTGAAATCCGAACCCGGCAGACGCCTAAAATAAACTATTCGGTCAGAGCAAAAGGCCTGTGGCGGAAAAGTTTCGTCCTATCGCTGACTTGTGACGAGCCGATTTCAGACTTACCGGAGCTGTTGTTGGTGGCGAAACCTGGCGAGACTCAACCGCTTGAGCGCGAGAGTGGCCAAGTTATCGCACGCATCAAAGACGCCGCCATCAACCCGCCGTCGCCTTTTGAATACGAGTTCGAAATTCCGAGGTTGAGACGTCCATTCTTTGTCCGGCTGTTCTTTGCCGCGCCCGACGCCTATGAAACTTTTATGCTGTTCGACCCACCGCCGAATCAGCTGAAGGTGAACTGAGTTATGAGCAAACTGACCTGCCCCTATTGTTTTGAGCAGTTTCCTTTTTCCCAGATCGAGTTTCGCTGTTTGGGTAAGAACCCGTCCCACTGTGCGTACGAGCCGGACCACAAGTTGGCGAGATACGAAAAACTTTCCAACCCTCCTTTACGCGGCCGGATCTTCAGCGCCCCGGGTTCAGTCTGGCGAACTTTGAGAATAAACATCAACGGCGCATCGGGGAAGGCGGTGCGCTGCTTGTGCGGTGAAAGGACGTGGGAGGTCTGCCCATTCTGCCATCACGATTTGCCGACCGGCTTCGCCGAAGTAAAGACAAAAACGATTGCCCTCATCGGGGCGAAAGGCTCAGGAAAAAGCAACTATGTCACCGTGCTGATCCATGAGCTGTTTGGCGACAACGTCGGCGCGAACTTCGATTCTTCAATATTCGCCTGGGATAAGGATTGGAATAACGAGGACACCAACAAAAGGTACAAAGACAATTTCGAGAAGTTCATTTATGAAGAAAATATCGTCGTCCCAGCGACGGTCTCAGCGATGACTAAAACTAATCGGCCGCTTGTTTACAAATTTGACGTGACCCGCCGGCCCTCGTTGCTCGCCGGCAAGCGTAAACAGGTCAGTCTCATGGCTTTTTTTGACACCGCAGGCGAAGACCTTGACAGTATCGACGTGATGTCCACAGAGGCGAAATACATCGCCAATTCTGACGGTATCGTGCTCCTACTTGACCCTTTGCAAATGGATCAGGTCCGGCATCAGTTAAGCGGCTCCGTCAAATTGCCGGGGAAATACACCGAGCCGATAAATATAATCGGGAAAACCATTGAGCTGATCCAGAGGTTCAAAGGCTTAAGCAATCAGCGAACAAACATAAAAATCCCCCTCGCCGTCACCTTTTCAAAGATCGACGAAATCTTACACCTGTTCGACGCCGGCTCGCCGATCAGACAGGCCTCGAATCACGACGGGTATTTCGATGTAACAGATTCCGAAATTGTTAGCGAAAACATCAAGGCGCACCTGGCGAAATGGGAAGGCGGCAACATGGATCGGGTATTGAAAAATCACTTTCTCACCTACAGTTATTTTGGGGTCTCCGCCCTGGGAACTTCGCCCGAAGCCAACGGCAGCCTGGCCTTAGGAGCAGCTCCGTTTCGCGTTGTAGACCCGGTTCTGTGGATTCTGCATCGGCAAGGAATCATTCCGGGCAAAAGGAGCGATCGCCGATGAGCTTTCAACAGGTGTATTACACCTCTTGCGAAAAAGGCTTGAGCCCAGGAGAGGGGTTTCAGGTTAACGCCGCCAGCCCGGACGTTGCCCCTCCGACATTGCAAAGGGTGGAAAGATTGGGTTCATACACCCCCCCACATTCGGCCCCCCTTCGACCGACGCCGGAAGAGATTGAACAGTTTCCTGTTTCTCTGTTCTTTCAAACATTGGACGACGTGGGGGTGGTCTTAGGGCAGGCCAAATACATTGGTGTGATGGCCGACGGCCGCTACGGCAACTTTTTCACCCACTCGCTCATTACCACCAACCCTTACGCGGACTTTTTTCAAACCGACCAACTGCTTCCGATTGAGACCTGGCTGTCGAAATGTTGGGTGACGACGGAGAGCAATTCGACCATATTGCCAGACCTGGAAAAAATACCATTCGGCGAAACGATCAATTTCTCCAACGTCCAGATATTTTTAAGAGACCCTGCGCGCCGCGAAATGCTGCCTCGTTATCTAAGCGCCGTTGCGGAAGCGCTGAAGACGAATAGACGAATCATTATCATTGACGGGAACGAAAACATAGCACTCTGGATTGCAGCCGCATCTTACGTTCTGCCCTATCATCTCGTTCTAAAGCTGACGTTCAATACCTACGTCCAAAACCCCTACAACACCGACTCGCTCATAACCGGAACCACCGAGGATTCGACTTTCAACTTCGCCCCGCATGAAATCGAGCATCTATTTTCTGTTTTTGATACCAAGGGCGGACGCTTCACCCAACTTGAGCCCGACGGCTTTGCTCTGAAGTCCGCCTTCTTATATCAACAGACTTACGCGGAAGTGATGACCGGGTTTGCCGCTTTCGTCGAGCAGGTCGCCCCGGACATGCCGGTCGAAGAATTGGAAGACGCGTTATCAACCTACTGTTACTTCGAAGACCAGCAGTTAGCCAGCGTAGATGATGTGAGAGTTCTGATCTGGTCTTCCAGATACGTGGCAACGCTCGCGGACAAAGACTTTACTAACCTGTTTTCCAAGATCACCGCCAAGAGTCCAATTGAGGCGGAAATCCTACATGCGGCGACAGATTTTTATCTGGCGACCTTGAAGTCCGGCATCAATGCTCCCTCTATTCGTCAGATAGAAGATCTTTACTTGCAGTGGCTGATCTCTGAGGCCAGTTGCAAGGTTGATCCAACTTTACTAGCCGAGACGGCGGACAAGCTGCCTCGCCGTATTTACCAAAGCGACGCAGCCGAAAAAATATTCAAAGAGTGGCTGAGACAGTTGAAGGATGCCGGCGCGCCTGCGCGTTTTGAAGCCAGACTACGACTCGGCGACAAAATGGGGTTTGTCGAACAGGAAAATGACATTCTGACTTGGCTGGGGAAGAACGTCGCTGGAGCTTGGCTGGCTGACACGGCGGTCCAACAAGTTGTTCGAGATGTCTCCGGCAAAAGCGGCGGGAAGAGTTTACTGGAAGGCATTGGAGCCTTCTTAGTTGAGCAGATCGACAACCTCCCGCTTTTCGCATCGCTCTCGATCCTGATCTCAGATGCTGAATCCTACGGCGTTCTATCCAGCTATGCGGTCAAGACGCAGAATTTGCCGTTGTATCTACGTCTCATCGGCATGAAAGCCAACCTCACCGCCGGGCAAGCCGATCGGGTTGCAGTTCTGAATTCGCATTTAGCAGCCATCCAGACATCCTTCAAGACCAACATCACCGCGGAGATTATGCAGACCGCGTTCAATTCGGTTTGGCTTAATCAAGCCCCGACATTAAGCGAGGCAAACCAGTTACTCTCCCCACCGCTTATCGGCTATGTGATCACCTGCGAGATTCCGCGTTATTTGATCAACTCGCTAAGTTTCGACGACGCCAAGCTGACGGCGCAACAGATAGAATTAATCACAAAGTTAAGTTCCGAAGAAGTTTATGGCTCAATCGACGCCAAAACCAGGGTGGCGGTCAACGCGTTTGCGATGGTTGTTGAATTTCAGCTTAGTCCTGAAGGCATTGACGAGCAACGCACGGCCGAATACCTGAGTTGGTTGACAAGTAACAGAGCGGACTTCCCTCAGCTCGCACCGCGCCTGTATCAGCTTCTGGGACGAAAATTCATCAAAGTTCAGGACCTTTCTCTTCACTCTCAGGCGCTCCCGGAATACATGAAAGAGAGCAGCGGGAGCTTCCTGGAAAGTTACCAGGGAGCAGTCCTCGAGGTCTCACGAACCAGGAAAAGTCACTCGGAAATTGCCCGCTTGTTACGAATCTGGACGTTGGCGGCCAGGCACAACAGAGGTATGGAAACTCACCTGCGGAACTGGATCGGCGTCATCTTAGAAAACCAGTCGAAAAAAAACCTTGAGAAGTTAGAAGTCGCGCTTGACGACAATACTTACAGGGTTTGGATCCGGGCGAGACAACAAATTGAGCAGGCGCAAAAAGGGCCGCTGGGAAAATTCTTCGACAATATTTTTCGCCGCGGCTAACCGGCCTGCCGGTGAAGGTGGCTTGAGTCAGAGGTTAAGCGATGAAGGACAGACCAATCGTAGGGATTGATTTGGGTACGACATACTCTGCCGTCGCCTACATCAACCCTGCATTCAATAAGGCCGAGATTATCCCTAACGCGGAGGGCAAGAACGTAACGCCGTCAGTCGTGCAGTTTCAATCTGACGGAATCGTGGTCGGCGAAACGGCAAAACAAGAGATAGCTATCGAAAAAGAGAACACCGCCCAGTTTTTCAAGCGCGATATGGGAACTGGCGCGATTTATAACTACCGGGGGCGCAACTACACCCCAACGGATTTGTCAGCCGAGGTGCTGAAGAAACTCAAAGCGGACGCCGAGGCTTTCCTGCAAACCGAAGTCCGGCAAGCCGTCATCACCGTCCCGGCGTATTTTCACGACAAGCCCCGCGTCGCCACGCGTCAGGCCGGAGAGCAGGCCGGCTTGGAAGTTCTGCAGATGATCGACGAGCCGACCGCAGCAGCCGTCGCCTATGGATTCAATCGCTCGGAAAAGGACGAAACAATACTGGTTTACGACTTGGGCGGAGGGACTTTCGATATCTCGCTGGTCAGGATACTCGGCGGAACAATCAAGGTTATCGGCACGGACGGCAATCATCATCTGGGTGGCAAGAATTGGGATGACGTGTTGCTGGAGTATCTGAGCGAGGAGTTTCAAAAGCGGCAGGCGTTCGACCCGCTGGATGAGCCATTTTCGTTTCAAGACTTGTTGGTCAGGGCCGAGGACGCCAAGAAAGTTTTGTCGAGCAGAAGCAGCACGGCGGTGACCGTCAACTGCCGCGGCGTCATGGAGCGAATTGAAATAACACGCGACCTTTTCGCATCACGGACTTCGGATCTATTGGCGCAGACGGAAATGCTCGTGCAGCAGTTGCTCGATGAAACCGGCTATGGCTTTAGTCAAATCAATAGCGTCTTGATGGTTGGAGGCTCGACCCGGATGCCGGCTTGCGCCGAGCTTATCCAGAGACTGACCGGGAAAGTCCCAAACACCTCAATCAACCCAGACGAGTGTGTGGCAGTAGGAGCGACGATACAAGGCGCAGAGTACCAGGTTAGTGAGAAGAAATTTTTTCTCGCTGGCAGCCGAATTCATAGTGCGACGAGCCATAGCTTAGGCATGCTTGCCGTCAGCGCCGACGGCACTGCATTTATCAACAGCGTCATAATTCCTAAGAACAGATCAATCCCTTCCAGCGAAGTCAGACCTTACCAAGCCAGCACACGAGAACACGTCGATAACAAGACCACCGTCTACGTGACTCAGGGAGAGGGAGAAGATTTAGACAACTGCTCGTTCGTGGGGAAATACATTATCAGTCAAATCCCGTTTGAGAAGACGGGGAAATCCGTACTGGATATTAATTACGAATACGACCGGAGCGGCATCGTCCGAGTCTCAGCCGTCCACAAAAAAACAAAAGCGGCGTTGACTGTCATCGAAGAGCCCTTACCCGAAGACATGTCCTGGGTGTCCCAGTCCCCGCGCATGCTGGTTCCTCCGCACCAGACGATTTACTTAGCCATCGATTTGTCAGGCAGTATGAGCGGCCGCCCGCTCCTGGATGCCCAGGAAGCGATGCGAGGGTTCATCCAGAACTCGGATTTGGCGCACACCTCCATCGGTCTAATCGCTTTCGCCGATAAGGTAAAACTAATGGTGTCCGCCTCACAAAACTCCAAGGAAATATTGCGTGCAATTGATTCGCTGAGTATCGGAATGGTAGGAGGCGCCAACTCAGCCCAGCCTTTCGACGTTGCTTTTGAGCAGCTGGGTAACCTAAACGGCCCTCGTTTCCTGGTCGCGCTAACTGACGGGGTGTGGTCGCATCAGGATCAGGCTATCAAGCGGGCAAAAAACTGTCATCAGGCCGGTGTCGAAATCACAGCCATCGGCTTCGGAACCGCCGACGAAGAATTCCTTCGCCAGATAGCAACGTCGGACCAATCCATTCTGCTATCGGGCAGCGGCCAGCTTACAGCCGCGTTCGAAAACATCGCTCAAGTGTTGATCGAAAGTGGAGATCAAGGCCTACTCAAGGGCCTGTTTCTAAAATAGGAACACTCGTTTTCTCTAAGGAGAAATCAAATGGCAATCGTCTACCTCATTCTCATCGTCCTGGCCATAGTCCTCTACCTTTTCGCCCTTTACGTCTTATTTCATGTGGCCCTTTATGTCTCTCCATTCGCTTGTGCCGCCTTCATCGCTGTGGTGCTCTTCAACTACGTGAAGGCCCTGATTGAAGAGCTGGTCACCGGCAAAGGATGGGTTGACAGCCCATCTGGATCGGAGCCCGCATTCAAACAATACTATTTTCGCAAAGCGCTCCATGATTACTGGGAGGCCGTCAAAAGAAGCAGCGCCAAAAACCTCGAGGTCCTCGTTTGGATCAAAGATAGAGGGATAAAACTTTTCGCCAACAGCTACCTATGGATCACCTTCCCCCTGGCGATCGGCTACGCAGCCGTCATGGCGGCGGGCACGCTCGTGGGTGTTTTAGCCTATTTGGTTTTCGGGTTGGTACACCTGATGATCGTCCTGAGCTGTGCTGCGCTGGCGATCGCTGCTGCGTATACGCTGAGGGGAGTCGAGTCTCTCTTGATGGTTACGCACCGCATCTCGGTGAAGTGTCCGAACGGCGCGTGTCACGAAGATATTTTGTTACCTTATTATATCTGCCCAAACGGCTCCTGCGGAGCCAGACATGACCGGCTCCTGCCGGGCGACTATGGGGTTATCAACCGTCAGTGCAAATGCGGAGCCTGGCTACCCACTCTATTTCTTTTCGGACGCAACCAGCTGCCCGGTTATTGTCCCAAGTGTTCTAAGCCCCTCAACGCCAGCATCGGTGTCACTAGAAATATCCATATCCCAATCATCGGCGGCCGCTCGTCTGGCAAGAGTCATTTTCTCATCGCGACACTGCTGGAAATCTATGGCCGGGCGGATGCAGGAAAAGTTAGTGTGGCGTTTCCCGAAAAGAAGTATGAGGATGATTATGAAAAATGGAGCCGCCATTTTGCGACTGGCAGCACTGTCGGTGCCACTTCCGACAAATCTCCCGACGCATTTCTCGTCACGCTTAATTCGGGTGGTGACAACTGTCTGCTTTACATGTATGACCCGGCGGGCGAGCTGTTTCAGCAAACCGATGAAATGCGAAGTCAGGAGTATTTTGATTACATCAACGGGGCTATCTTTCTCATTGATCCGTTTTCCCTCGCCAAGGTTCAGAGCCAGTTCCAAAAAGAGCTGAGCGCAGCCAAGTCTCAGATCAAACCGAGTGTGGTAACTCCGCAGAATGTCTATTCAAATCTGCTGCAAATCCTACAGCAGGAGAAAGGGGTCGGCAGCCGCTCGCCAAAACCCTTGGCGGTTGTAGTCACCAAGACTGACGCTTTTGATATTTCAGATGAAATGGAGGCGCTGGCTGCTCATCAGCCTCCTCAAGAAAAGCGCGACAAACAAACGCCTGAATCCTTGGCCGTTCGCGCCTGGCTTGAGAAAAACGGAGAGGGTAATCTCATTCGCGGGATAGAGCGTGATTTCAAAAACGTATCCTACTTTTTTTGTAGTCCGTTAGGGCGGCTGCCCGACTCCAGCCCGGCGCCGTTCGTCCCTGAAGGGGTTCTCGAGCCATTAGGCTGGCTGCTGCGCGGCGTCGTGGATTTCGAAAACGGCACGCCCAAGGACATCTCTCAAACCTGGGCCACTCCAGCGTATGTTCCGAAGGTATCGCCCCCAGGCGAAACCATGAACGGCAAAGCCATTGCCGCCATGTGGGGACTAAGTATTCTCATATTAGTCGCGGTAAGCATAGTCGTTGCAATCGCTGTATACGAAAATAACTACTCCTCGTCGGGCGATTTTTACATCGGCGGATCGAGCAATTCATCCAGCCGGAATACCAGCCGCCCCAATCTATTAACGTCATCGGCTCCAAGTCCCAACCGTGCGCCCAATAGCTCAAACTCAAGCCCTTTCCGCAGCAATACGAGCGTCAGAACATCCACGGCCGCGTTAAAAAGGTCTGATGGGTCCGTCATCGCACGTCTATCCATGTACACGCCCTTGAAAGTAATTGAAATAAGCAAGGGTTGGTATCGAGTCGAGACAAAAGAGGGCATGACCGGATGGATTCACGGGGATGAGATCTATCCGATTCGTTAGCAGGAATCCACAATACCGCGAGTGTTGACGTTCGATTCTTCGGCAGGGAGAGAGTCATGCAGCTTGAGTTCTGCCGGATGACGGGAGAACTTGAACTACTACCGAGTCTCTCTTATCGCTGTGAGGGTTAGGTTTTCGAAGCTCCCTTTTCATGAAGACCTTCCATAAACTCATCGAAGCTGTCTGATATCAAAATTAGATTCGAGTAGTCAGGAGAGCCGTCGTTACTTTCCCAGTCGTGATCCCAAAAATAGATGCTACCTTTATTCGCTCCTTCAACTGAAATACAGATTAAGTTGTCGCCCGGATCATGCGCTATCGGGAAGCAGTTTGGGGGAATTCTTTCTTTATAAGTTTCCAGGTAATCCAACAGGTTATTGTGTTCTTTATTGTGTACTCCCAAAAATCTGTCAACGGACGAGCCTCGCGTTCTGCCTTTGAACGTAAAACGTCTAGCAAGCGGTCTACCCCCGTTAAAATCCATCAAGAACTTCCGATACGACGGTGGCAATTTAATATGTAGCGAGTCTTCCAATTTGGAAACAGTCGACTCGTCCAGTTTTTCATTCGCGTCCAGTATTTCAGTCATGGCAGCCCTCACAAGTTATAATCTAAACCGGACGTTGCACATCCCCCGGTATGAGCAACTGCTTTATGTATGTCAGTGGGAACTAATTGCATGGTCCTTCCGTTTTCGTGATGATGCCACGAGTACCCTTCGGGCTTATCGTCAAACCCGGCGGCTTCATTCGCCAAATCAAAATCGTCACTTCTGTTTCCGGTATATAGAATATCAACTTCTACTTTCGAATAGGGCGAAAAATCAGCGAATCCCTTTTCATTGAATCTAACGCTTTCGGGGTATTTTTCTCTTAGCTCAGGCTTAAGCAGCGCTAAAGGATATGTTTCTCCGGCATAAATATAATTTTGCGGCAACCTGCCGTTAACAAGCTCAACGTCTTTCGTCGAGTCGCGATCACAAGACTCTGTCGAGTCAGACCTGTTAGAACTTTCCCTCGGCCGATCTTTGTCTAGTCATATATCAAGCGTCGGTGGCTCCGGCGGATTCAGGTTGTGTTCACTGTTGTCGGTCTGCTGCGTCTGCTTGTCGGATTCGGCGGGCGCTTCCGCGGCCCTGTTGAAATCCTCTCTTACGTCGGGCGCATTGGCGAATTCTGTTCTCGAAACATTTTCGTGCGCGTAAGATATCGTCACGTCGTTTCCTACCGGCTCGTACGGCTGGTCTGGCAAGTCATCGATCTCACCGTCCCATTCATCGCTCGTTGCCTGACCGGTAGCATCCACACGGTCATTCATGTCTATTCCCTGCTCGGGAGAGGTAGTTTCCGAAGATTCAGGAACTTCAGTTTTTGGATTCTCGATGTTAGGCATAAGATTTATTTTCCCTTTTTCAGGATGTAGGAGACCGCTTTTTCCAGTTCTTTCCGGTGAGTTGAATTCAAAGGTTTTGCAGCATCTCGATTTTTGTCCGGCTGGTTATGCCAGGCGTGAATATAAAAACACCAGGCGGCATCGACATCATTTGAGTGACCTGTTTCCCCGGCGGCGCGGTTAGCAATCGTCACCATCTTTTTCCAGTATTGTCGCTTTCTATCTTCCGACTGGCCAAGATATTCGCGATTAGAGTATGAAAAGGCAATCTGGAATTGTTCTTTCAGTTTAGGGCTCTGTGCCAAGACAAACATTGAATCTCGGTGACAGCCTTGCGCCTGACAGTGCTTACACTCTTCAAAAGGCACGGTCAATTGATGGTATCTTTTGGTCAGGTCGTTCATATAAGACTTAACTCTCTCGTCGCCAATCGGGCCGAAGCCGTATCCCCGAAAGCGTTTTTGGAGTCGCAACTTCCGCGCCTGCTTACTTTCATCGCGTTTGAGTATCTTTTTGTCCTTATCGCTTTGATAATATTCGGGCACTTTGATGAAGGTCGCTTTTTGTAACCCGGTCACAAACACTGCGGCATTTCCCGTCTCCAGTTTGCCTAAGAAGTCTCGTTGCTCTTCGTCCATAATCATAGCTTTGGCGATGGCATCGCGGTCGTTGCTATCACGTAACTGATGGGCGATCTGGACATTCGTATTGCGCATCGCGTCAGGCGCGAGTTTCTCGGGACTTTGGTCGGCGATTATCAAACCTTCGCCGAGCGCTCGAATTTCCGCCAGCATGTTGCAAAATGCTTGCACCGCCTTGTACCGGGTGTCTGCCGAACCCCCGTCGGCTGAGCCCGTTGACTGCACATTCTCCAAAACGTTATGTGCCTCTTCAACGACCGTCACGTGTTTAAGTTTTCCGTCCGTAGACGGCGAAATCTCACGGTACTCGCGGAGCATAGTCAGCAAGAACATGACGACCAGCGCTTTGTCGTCCTGGTTGAGATCATTCAGCTCCAGAATTGTCGGAATTCTGAATAACTCATCCGCTACTGGGTTTGAGTGCTGCGTGTCAAACATATTCCCCTTGCTGCCTAGTATGAGGGGCTTGATACGACCAGCGATTGCGGCTGTTAGATTATTAAGCACTTCGCCCTGGTAGCCGCGTCGCGTAATCAACTCTTCGACGCTTGTGGCAAAATCGCTCATGGTCGGAAAAGAGCGGTAGACCTTCTCCCCGTTCCGGGGGTAATGGTCCGTTAACTGCCAGCCTTTTTGGCTGTAAACATTGAGCAGGGCTTCGTAAATTAACGACGCGAGCGGGCCGATTGGCGGCAGAGCGCCCTCAAAGCATGTCTGTAGTTTGCTTATATGCGCTTCGACGCGGACTCCAGGCAGAAGTTCAAAAGGGTTGAAGCGAAAAGGCGCACAAACTTCGTTTCCGATTGTATAGACCCGCAAATTATCCGTACTGTCAAACCCCTCAACGTTGAGCAATCCGCGATACTCATGTTTTGCAGATTCAATAACCAAAAAAGGGACACTGCAGTCAATCCAGAATTGGTGGAGGAGATTTAGAACCGTAACGGTTTTACCGCTTCCGGTGAAACCTGTAATCAGCGCATGTTTTTTGAAGTCTTCTACTGGAAGAGACAGCATCCCCAGGTTACCCAACTTGCCAAGCAATATATGCTTTTCCGGAACGGTTGAATAAATAGCGCCAGGATGAAAATCCGGCGATTGCTGTTTGACCTGGATACCGGGGATACCGCCCCGCGTATTGACTGGAAAGCGAAAAACCGTTGAAGCCGCACGTGCATCAGCGATGTAATTTAAGTTCTTAGGCTCATCAATGCGGAGATTGGGCGAGCTCTGAATTTTATCTGGATCAAAGATTAGCGTTTGACAGGTTTCTATGGCGGCTCGTTTCTGTTCCTTTTCAAGTTTGATGAACTCGGCACTTGAACGACGCGGCGAGGTTTCTCCTGGCGGTGCGTCAAACGGCATCTCTTCGTTGATCGCACTAGTGATTGAGTTAGCAACGGTTCTGGCTGCCGCTATATCTTCAGAAAAGCAATAGACAGACACATAAAAAGGGTTATTCAGTTTGCGCGTAAACGCGGTTATTTCTTCGGCAACCCATCTTGCCTGAGGGTCCTTCGCAGAAAATGATTGTGCACCCTGCGTAACCGTAACTGATGTACCTATAGCTTTGGAATTACTATAAGTGACTGTCTTCGACTCTACTGCCGTCTCCGCTTCGCTATGGCTTGTACCAGTATTTATATCGCCTTTAAGAACAAATTTGGGTCTGTTTTTCCCATCACTCACGGAATCAGTGATAGTTTTGTTAGCACCGTCAGTTTGGGCATTAGCATCCCCGGTGCTTGTTGATTCTGTTTTTGTTTCTGCCGTCGAATCCCCTATTGATCCATTATCATCCGCCCATTTCGCTAATAAGCGCGCCCATTTTATGAGCCATTCCCGTTCGTTTTTAATTTCGTTAAGTGATACTGGATGCAACAAAATCCAAATTGAAACGGGGTTTTCTTGAGCAACAAGTGAATGAAACGGAAAGAGGTGTGTCCCTCCGGCGCCCCACCAGGGCAAAACAGCATAAACGCCATGCTCGATATGTTTGAGCGTTTCGACATCTAATTCTTTAGAGTAGTGACGTCGAATGTAGTCAACGTCAACCTCGACGCGTGTATCACGCTGCCGGACTTCAAAAACTTCACCATCTCGAAGTGGTTTGAGGTGAGAAACCTTCTCATCTGAAAGTCGTTCGGGTGCGAATCCAAAAGCACGCAAAGCACAAGCCAGCGTGTCAATAATCTCATCAGCTATTCGGCCCTTCTTAGCGCATCCAAGCAAAGTAATTTCAATTGAATCAGCGCGGGGACTAGGGATGGATTTTGGCTGTGGATTCCACTCATAGACTAAGGCAAAAGTTATATCTTCTTCACGCCACAATCCCGCAATGAATTGTGTCCAGCGACGGCAATGTTCGGCAATGCGTTCATGCGGTTCTTTTTCAAGCAGAGTGTGATCAAGAAGAAAGTCCGGTAAAAAGGGAATGCGAAAACCGAATTGGTAAATTTCGTGAGTGTGAGTGTTTTGTTGGGTATTCATTACTTGAGATGCCTGCATTCAGTTTGTGAGTGCTGTTTTTCGGTTAGGCAGTCTCCCAAGCTCGATAGCTGGACCTCAAACTTTTCGCGGGCACTGACTCAGTGATAATCTTACGCGATGTTTAACATCAGTCAATTATTTTAGGCTTCCTGGGATAAGAGGCTATCAATTGGCGCAGCAGAGGTCTACCCGAGCGGCTGAAACCTTGCGCGAGTGCGCCGCTATCTCGCCAAATCCCGATCCAAGTGGACATCCCAACGAACGGTGGCCAACAAATAGGAGGACAAACCCGTGTGGCAACGACGAACTTTCCATGAATGCGCATCGGAGCTGAGCGCAGTCAGCGAAGACTTCAGAGCTGCGCATACCAACAGGTTTGGATGGGATCGCTCTAAACGGGATCGCGTCATGCTCGACACCTCAAAACGTGGCGTTGAGGTGCTTCGGATACTCGCACTGTCCATCCGCAGCGACCAAGACTTCGGTCTGACCAACAACGATTCTACGCCTGTCGGCGCATTCAGGTCTAAGGCAACTCAAGCAGAGGTGCTCGGTGCAATTCATGACTACCGTCCACCATACAGCCAGCAAAGCGGGTATGCACCTCTTGGGCTGCGCCAGGCGCTAAACAAGATCGCCCATGCAGATCCGACCCGAAGCGGATTCTTCGCCGATAACAACACTCACGACCTCATTCTCTCAGGGGCTAACCAAGGCGGTACATGGATAGCTGCAATTTCCCTGATTGATCTATGCAACGTCATCAAGTCAATCCCTGACGTACGTACACGGCAGTAAACTTGCTCGGGACTCATTAACTCGAACGTCGCCGGATCGGGGAACGCTCTTTCAGCAAGTCCGGGTGCCTATTCTCAATAATATATGCGAGACCTTGGTAGCTCATGCCCAGCAGCGATGCCGCTCTCGTCAATTTGCCGTCTACTTTTGCCAATGCCTGCCTAATTAATTCGCGTTCAGTTTTCAACTTTTCCTCATTCAGGTCGCACTTGATATTTAGAAGAGGGTCCGTACCATCTTCCGAATGCATTTCAGCGCTTGGATTCACGCGGATCTTCTTCGAGACAGCAATCACTCTTTGCAAGAGTTCCTGGCTTTGCGATGCTGCCAGCCATTCACTCGCGCGATCATAGGCCCGGTTCAAAATATCGGGTGGCAGCTCCTCAATCTCTTCGATCAAGGTGAGCGCGGCAAGTCCCGCTTTGTTAAGCGCACCGACCTGGTGTGCTACTTCCACAGCCCGCTGAAAATTGAACTGAGCTTGATCGCTCTTACCCAGCCGAGCAAGGGAAATACCATATGTCGTAAGAGCCTCGGCCAACAGGCATTGTTGTCCGCTTTTCTCCAAGACGCGAACCGCGCCGCGCGCGACGGATTCAGCTTCTTTATGCTTTCCCTCGGCAATCAATACCTGCGCTCGACTCTCATCAAACTGAGCTGTCAACGCTTTATCTTTAACACTTACCGCGAGTCTTCGAGCTTCAGCTATATAGTTGTACGCGTCCTTGAAACGAGACAGGTTAAAAAAGATTAGTCCAAGGTTGTTTTTGACAGTGGCCCGAAAGACTTTATTTTTGGCCAACTGAAACTGACGATCAGCACTCTTAAATTCATTGATTGCTCGTTGTAATAGCTCTTCTCTTTTCAGAGGATCTGACTTGGCTAGATGTCGAAGCACGATCGCATGTTCATTGTGATAAGTACCTCGAGTAGTGTGATCGTTAATTTTTCTGAAAAGAGGAGCGTTATCAGTGAGGAGTTCCAAGGCGATGTTGTATCGCGCGGCTGACCACTCAACCACTACCAGTTTAAGAAGTGCTCTGGCCCTTGTATTCCCTTTAGCGGTTAACTGTTGGAGAGCTTCGGTAAGCATGATTCGCGCTTCATTCAAAGCACCCTCGCGAAAATAGCAATAAGCAATCTCTGCGCGACAGGCCGCAACCTTCGTTAGGTCTCCTATCGCCTGATAAAGGCCGATGCTCTCGCTAATGAGGTTCTTAGCGTCTTCCTGAGCATTCTCAATTCCTTCTTTACTGCCTATCCAACTCGTCAAGATCCCAACAGTCAAAAGAACCTCCGCAGCAACTTCGGCATGAAGACCTTTAAGCTCGGGACGTTCACCCACCCGCTTCCACAACGGATCCATTACGGCTCGGGCACCTTGGAAATCACTCTTATCCCTGAGTTCTAACGCAGCCTGACATTTGCGAAGTGCTTCCGCATTGGGTGCAAGGTGAGAGGTTTCCTGCTTAGAGGAGGTTATGTCCATGAGATATCGACCTTTCACAGTGAGCGTTGGAGCCGTTGCAAGGGTGCTTGCAAGTCAGCCGGATATTAAGCGCGAAGCCTCGGCCTTGCAAGAACTTCCGAAAATTGCGATATGCTAAAGTTATGTAAGAAATCTTGCATCCTCAACATCAAAGGAGAAAAAACCAATGAAACGATTCTTAGTAGCGATAGCTTTGGCGTGCGCAATTTCCGTTTCGGCTCAGGCGGGTGACGTACCCACTGCCGGTTTCACGTCGCCAGCGCCCGGCGAGTTACCAACCGGGGGCATTTCTTCGCCAACAACGGGAACAACATCGCCGGGAGAATTACCGACTAGTGGCTTTGCAGAGCAAGTATCGGACTCCGCGCTGTCTGCCTTACTGTCGGTGCTTGGCTTGGTAGTTGTATAGGTAGCTTGTAGCTGTTTTGTTCGCTAGCCAATCTATACCGGCTGCGCTTTCTCGACAGTTACCACCTCCACAGTCGTCTCACAACCAAACAAAAAAAAGCGGCCTCACGGCAGCTAGTTTGTGGTGTGCCCAAAAGATGCCGAAAGTATGAAAGCACGGTAATCGGTTTGAACCGCATACAGAGTTTCATTGAACTAGCTTGATGCTAGATAAAGGGTTGACTAAGAGACGAATGTCAACTTCAGAAATTGTAGCGCTAAGGTTTCTAGTCCCAGGTGAATAGAAACCCAACCGTTCAAAGCACCTTGTTAAGAGCCGCGCTCTGGCCAGAATAGCGAAGCAAGGAATAGAACGATAACTACCCAAAGAAAAACAACACCGGTCATTACCCAAACGGGGAAGAGCCATTCAAGCGTCGACGCTCTAGAACAAACTGCGTGTCACTCCGATGCTCGGATCGACAGGAACTAGTTCCGTCACATTTCTAGGAGCCAGCCGCTTTAGAGAGAACTCTGATCGGGACCGTTGCTTCGATTCTAGCGATGAGTTTTTGTCTTAGATCTTCGGGGTTCGTCCATACAATATGGTTATACTGACGAGTGTCAAAATGTGCCGCTTGAATATCAGTTTCTCGGCACGTCCAAATCACCGGAATACCCAAACCCAAGGCTAATCCAGCCTCGAAGTAGACTCCTGGTCTATGCCCTGTCACGTCGGCTATCAGCAAACCACTTTTGCGAATGTCAGCCACGATCTGATCGTCGATTTTTTGATTGTGTTGGACTTGATCAACTCGGAGCGGGATGTAACCCGTGTGTTCTACGGCAGGTTTGATACCGTCCATGAAGGCTGAAACCAACTCTGGGGCAAATGACATTGCAATGAATGCCTGGTGGCTATTAACGTCGGTGCGGTTGAGCTGGGTGACGTATATCCATCCTTTTGCTGTCAAACGATATTCAGCTTCACCATAAGCCAGTTCCAAATAACCCATGTCTATCGCACGGTCGATAAGAAACTTGAACTCAGTAGGATTCTTCGAATATGCAATTGAATAATCGTAGGGCGGACTTAACAATACTCCTGCGTCGTCGGTTTCCATCTTTTGCAAGACATACAAAAGAATGCGATCCATTCGCTCGATAGGTCCGCGAGGTGGGATTACTAAAGTTCGAAGCGTGTCAAAGGAGTCAATAACAACATCGAACCCCTTCTCGTTTCGCTCCCGCACTGCTCCCGAAAGTAGGTGGCGGTCGGGAACATAGGCTGTAAGAATGTACATTCCAGCCTGTTCGCGCAGCCGGTACGGACCACAGATTCGGCATTGAACGGGCGGCGTCTTGTTTGAAGCCCATTCATAGGGCGGTATGGGATTATTGCAAATGTAGCATTCCGTTTTCAGCATATTGTTAACTCTAGTTACATCATCTAGTGAAGTACAAAATAAGGATAAGGATACACCTGTGATTGAACAACTGCCGACCGGGAGCGGGTCATTTCTGAATAGGAGTTGCGATGAAAGGCAATTACGTCGTTCTTCAAATCAGACTCGATGCTATTCGAAACTTTCTCGACCACGTCAAGAATGATGCTGAAAACGAGATACGGGTCGTTCTAGCGAGGAACGAGTCTGGTGAGTTTCAGAAGTTAGACGATCTTGATAACGCTTTGCATCATCCCATTGCGCGTCAGGAAATTGCTGCGCGCGCGGTGTACTACGAGCTTAATGCACTCATTGAACACGAACTGCAAGTATCAGCTCATCTTCCCTGGTTGGAGTCGGACAAACATCGTGGCCCGAAGGGTCTCGACCTGAATAACCTTAAGGTCAAGGCCGTCGAATCTCTAAAAATGATTCAGGACGTATCGTTCAGTAGTATCACCAGATTGATCGAGAGCAAATACAGCATCAAACTCCGAGAATTGGAAGGCGGAGAAGCCTTTTTCAAGATGCGTAGAATGGTAAACGCTTTCAAACATCGGAATGGTCTAGTTGACTTTAGAAAACAGGCGGATCAATACATCAGATTTCCTCAATATCATCAGCCGGAGATCGAGGAGGCTTTTGCTGCAATCAGTAACGCTGATGACTTCGTTTTGGCTCTTTGGCAAGCGACGGATCGATGGCAGGAGTTTTCCGTGAACCTTGAACGAGAATAGAGACAAGGAGAGCTATGGCAGCGCGAGCCCAGAGACAAAAGCTGTTTGGACCCGGCAAGACTATACACGGCAACGTTGTGCTGAATTTTATGCGCAGGCCTGAATCGGAGTTCGGGATTTACGCTGCGGGCTTTTGGAGAGCGGGCCGATCGTTGGCTAACTCTCTTGCCAAACAGCGTGGTTATCGCGACTTCGATGCTTGTCCAATCGTCTTCCTTTACGGCCATGCCTTAGAACTCTATATGAAGGCAATTGTCCGTCGGGGTCGTAGTCTGGTCTCGCTTGCAGGAAACAAATTGCCTTTGGATCCACGAGCGCTTAACAGACATGAGCTGTTACCTCTCACCGAGCCCCTTCATTATATCTTCAAACATGTTGGTTGGACTTGGAAGACCGAAGTGGACGGCGTGAAGACCTTCAGGCAGTTTAAGGCGCGGGTGCGAGAGTTAGATCGATTCGGAACCGCGTTCCGCTATCCGGTTGACACAAAGGGGCAACCCTCAGTTTCTCATCACTTCGTATTCAATGTGCTGGAGTTCGCCACAAAACTGGAGGCAGCTATTAGGCTTCTAGATGGAGCAGAAACTGGACTTGAAGAAGAGTGGGATCAGCAAGCTTCT
Source organism: Acidobacteriota bacterium (assembly GCA_038040525.1). Classification (GTDB taxonomy): domain Bacteria; phylum Acidobacteriota; class Blastocatellia; order Pyrinomonadales; family Pyrinomonadaceae; genus PSRF01. The sequence continues at coordinate 183,033 of JBBPIC010000003.1, forward strand.
GCCGCTTACGAGAAACAACAGAGGGCCGAGTAGTGGGGGACCGAGACGTTACTGCCCCTTTGATGCCTTCCACAGAAAAAATGCTGGGTTTTCTTTCTTCTCACTCTGATATTGAGAGTAGGAACGGTACCCGTGTAGTGCCGCCATCGCTCCCATGAGGACACTAAATCCTCCGGTCTGAATTGCACCCATCAAGCTTCCTGTAGCAATCACAACGTCAAGTAACACCTGTTTTTTCAAAGAAGTAATCTTGCGGTCAATCCGCGATATTTGAACTTCAGTTAGTTCGTGAAACACCTCTTCAGTTTTGCGCTTTAGTTCGTCAGGATCAATGATGCCCCGAAGAGTTCTAAGCTGTTTATCCAGCTCGAGTCGAAAGTCTGCAAAGGCCTCCCCGTCGTCACGTCGCACTGTCATCAAAGTATCGATGTCAATTTTATCCAGGAAAGGAAGATCGAAATTCAGTAGAGCATTGACAGTGTTCGTCTGTATGCCATCTTGGACTGGACCAATCTGCTCTATTAGCCTAAAGGCAAACTGCGAGTTACTCAGGTATCCGGCTCCGAAGCTGTCAGCCAGATCGACTTCGAGACACAGTCGTCGGTACACATGTCCGGCAGTTTGATTGATCGATTGGGATACCCACGAGTTGAACCGCTCAGGCGTGGGAAGGGCAACTGGCATGGAAATGCTCGTACTAAACGAACCATTTCGTCTATCTATGGAATCGATTTCTTGATCGGCGAGGAAATAGATTTCCGCACGGTCAGGAGGCTGCTCTTTGAAATTAACCGCGATCCCTCTGCCAATTTCGAGGGGCCAGCCGAAGGTTATCGATGTTCCCTCCGGCCTCGCTGTCGTCACATGTGCGTTGGCATGGAAGAAATCAAAAAGCTCCGCAGGTACGCTTTCAGCGAACCCCGACTTGGAATACCTCATCGGTATTGGTTGAAGTGGCTCGAAGAAACGACTTGTCGGAAAAAACTTAACATAGTTACTGGTGACCATCGGCGTTAGTGCTTTCAAATACCGGACGGATTCCTGTACTTCTTCTTTATCGAGGCTTGGACTCCGCAGACCGAAAACCGCATTGAATGCGTCTTCATCGGGATTTCGTTCGCGACCTAGATCAAAAAGCGGGTCGTACAATATATGCTGCTCAACATAAAGCGAGGTTTGCTTCAGGAGTGCAGGCCTGACTTTCTTTAGACCCGAGAACATTTTCAGTTGTGAGTCGTTCGCTTGAACTTCGCTTTCGATCTCTGCTGCATTAGAAAGCCAAAACTCTCTGTAACGCCGTAGTTCTATTCGAATCTCCTTTTCTGTGATCGATGCGAATTGCTCCTCAATGAGCGAATCATCGAATAGGAAGCTATCTGTTAAGAAGTCGTAGAGTTTGGAGCCCATACAAAATGCTTGCGTTACATCCGTTGTTTCCGAACACCGAAAGTTACTGTTTCGGATTGGAAAAAGCCGAAAGCGCAGGGTCGCGCCCTTCAAAATAGAATACCAAGTGACTATCGTCGTGGGACGTTTCCTCAACACTAATCCTGTCTATTCGCATTTTCTTGTTGAGTACATACTCAAAGGGATTCCGAATTGCTCCGGCCTTCGTGCTCTGTGGTTTAAAGCCAAGGCTATTGAACAGTTCAGCCTGGGTCACAGCTCCCGCAAGTAAGCTGAGAACTGCACTCGCAGAGATCTTTATTTTCTTATCACTCACTTCCCACCCTCCAGCCAGAGGCCTTAATTGCTTAGGATCGTACTTGCGCCTAATAGTCTCTCTCGCGCCATTTGGCGTGTTGTCCGGTTCGGGAAAACACTCTTCCAATTTGGTTAGGGTTTCATTGATCGCTTCAGGTAAATGTTCGAAACACTTATTCGGAATGACCGTGACCTGTATTCGCCGAAATGGCGGCTTAATCGGCGGGTATCGCCCGGTCTGAACCCATACGCTCGATAGCATCAGAACAAAATCAACGGATTGATTCTGACGTAGGAAATCCTTCGCCGCATCCACGGCATTGAAGTTAAACTCGAAAGCCCCGTGCGGCTGGCTATGGACCATTTCACTGCCTCCGTCGCACAGGATTATTCCTTTTGGACCCTCGTAGGAAACCTTCTTTAGCTGCTTTGCTTTCGCCCTTAAGGCGTTAAAGATCGGATTCCTATTCTTCAACACTGCTCGCTTCGATACTGGGGCGCGACTGGTGACAAAACCGACGCCCTCCGGCTCATAATTCAGAGTAATGGCCGTCCCCGCTGTAATGACTCTATATGTTTGCCGTCGATCAGGATGCTCGTTGACGCTTTTAAGGAATCGCTGAAAGTCGGTATTGAAAATCTTCTTCTCAAAATCCCGTCTTGAAGGTATTGCAACCCGTGGTTCTTCACCTGGTCCCAATACACGATGCGATCCAACGGTGACCGTCCACCTACGGTGCATAAGGCCAGCGGCTTCCAACCTCTTTTGCACTTCACCATAGAGGGTTCTCACTGCTGCCTTCTTCTCTTCGTAACCTTCATCGCTCACTGATACAACATCTGCTAGAAAGCTAGAACCGCTATCGTGAGTAAATAGCAGATCTAATTTGGCAGCGCCTTCGAGACCTGGCTCATGCTCGATCTTGCCGAGTTTGCTAAAGGCGTTAAGAACCGCCACCTCCCACTCCGCATCCAGCGTCTGAAATCCTTTTTGGTTCAATCTGCTAACGTGTTGGCCCAACTGTTCCTTAGTCAGAAACTGAGCATTCTCAGTTAGCATCCGTTGAACCGCTCTTCTTGAAAAGATTGCCATATTTTGATCACGGCCTAGCCTTGATTTTCTGCTTTCTTCACCTTGCACCTTTGCCGATAACTACAGTCCTTGCATTCGGGATCTTTATAGTAGAAGTTGCCGAAGCAGTCTGGCCTTAAGAGCCAATCGATTCCCTGATAAGCGCCATAGCTTCCTACAAGCAATGCCGAAAGTTGCCCGATAGAGTTTTTTGTTTGCTCCCAACCGACAGCATTTCTTCGAGCCAACGCCTTTTGTTTGAGATCCTTCAGGGCTGAATAGACTAGTTCCTTCCTGCTGAGAAATGTGGGTCTTCCATTGTGAAGCTGCGCATCAATATTCAGCCAAAGATTACGATTCGTGATTCCAAGCAGCGTGACCTCTTGAGTCTTTAACATGAGAAACGGCAATTGTGATTGAAAGGCCATCGAGGTTTCTTGCAACAAGTATGGGGTCGCAATGCTCAACGTGCGATCAGGAATGTCACGGTCAACAGCGCTTAACCGCTCCGTCGCAATCCCAATTAGGCATTCGCACGAGTCCATGAGCTGACGAATGGCATCGTCGGTTTGTTCAGCGAGTGAGACATTCATGCCTACGGTGAAACAGCGAAATCCCATGGGAGAAAGAACCTTCTTCTCGATCGCGTCAACCAGAGGCCAATCATTCGGTCGCACACTACAACTCAGGAATGCGCTAACAACATCTTTTGAGCGAGACGGGTTCATGCCTTTTTTCGTTCCTCTCACACGCTCTCTCCATTATATGAAGATTGATGTATCCGAGGAATTCATTTAGTCGGCAAGGTCCACCAACCGATTAGCTCGTACAGCCATCGATTAGGAATGGCTTCTTACATTTCTCTGTGGGATTTTTATCTCAGGTGGTCGTGGTCGAACAGTTCTTGTACCTTCGGGGACTGTGACCTCTGCACTAAGTTCGAATTGGTTAGCGCGGTCAAAAAAGGACAGAGGATGAATATTTGGTTTCCCGTGCGCCCATAAGAATAGTTCTATTCCGGCTACGGTCGGCTGAACACCGATCTCGGGATTATTGATTACGTCCAATAGTTCTTCGCGGCCATCGATCGATATCGAGTCGAGAACTCTTTCCCCAAGCAGGAGACCGGCCCCCGTATCAAACCTTTCTGCAATTAGAAGTTCTTTCACCAGACCGGAGATGATGTGAGGAATCATGTCCATCTGTTCTTCATCGTAGCTGAACCCCATAAACTTGTGGTAGTCCAATAGCGGGATCAATATCTCCAACGATTCTCTGCCGCTTTTCATGCCAATCGTTAGATCCTCAACCAGGCAGCCATCGAATATTCTCTTGAACAGGTGATAAAAACAATAATGTGCTCGGATTTGATATGTTGAAAGGCGACCAAGCAACGCGACATAACTAGCGCCGCGATCATCCCTTAGAATCCCGCTTCGAGATGACGCCAATACCCCGCCGAAGTATTCGGCTGACAACTCATCGTCGCAAAAGGAGCCGTGATCTAAAACGCCACGCAAGACTCTTGGCGGGACGGCACCATCATCCTCAATTCTGCTTCCCAACTTCTTAGCCGCTTTGTGAAAAATTCGATCAACATTACTTACTCTTCTCGCGGTCCAGTGCTTTACCCCTTCACCTATGTAATCCGCTGTTGGGCCAAGCAGCCTCTCAACCAGCTTCGCTGAACCAAAGAGCGCCAGTCCTGTTCCAATGTCCATAGAACTTCCTCCGAAAAACAGTCTTGTTGAGGACTCGGCCTCTATTCCATTTCATTCCATTCCAGCCGAGAGTTTCTGACTAAGTTTCCCCCTCTTCGTTCTCATTGTCCACGACAGCCCGCCCGCGCAACTCTGCGCTTCGCTCCAAGTCCTCCACTCCGTTACGGCCCTACGTGTGCGCGGTCAAGCGCCCAGTCGTAGCCAACGTCTCTACGAGGGGGAAAACCTGTTTTTAAGGCCAAGACCCAAACCACAACGACACCGAAAAGGAGCAACGACAATGGAGAACCAAAGACAATCAGCAGACATTCCGAAGTGGGCAGCTTTACTCGTTGAAGCAGTCAATAAACCCGGCCTGATCATGGAGGCTTATTCCGCATTCCATAACTACAGCATCGGCAATCAAATCCTCGCACTTGTGCAATGTCATCTGCGTGGACTACAGCCAGGGCCAATCAATACCTTTCCGAAGTGGCAGACATTAGGCCGAGTTGTAAAGCGTGGCGAGCGGGCTTTGACGCTTTGCATGCCGATCACGCGCAAGCAACGTGAGGAAGAATCCGGCGAGGAACACACATTCACCAGCTTTGCTTATAAGCCGCGATGGTTTGTCCTTGGCCAGACGCAGGGACGAGAACTTGAACCGACAACGATTCCAGAGTGGGATTCTGAGAAAGCAATTTCAGCGCTCAGCATTGAACGCGTCGCATTCGATAAGACTGACGGAAACTGCCAGGGATTTGCTCGCAACCGCCAAATAGCAATTAACCCCCTCGCTCAACTTCCATACAAAACGCTTTTCCACGAACTCGCACACGTCATTCTCGGCCACACCACCGAAGCCGACTTCGCCGATACCGAAACGACGCCAAGAAACTTGCGCGAAGTAGAAGCCGAAGCAGTTGCGCTTTTGTGCTGCGAATCGTTGGCCCTTGAAGGAGCCGATTATTGTCGCGGCTATATCCAAAACTGGCTTTATCAGGGAGTCGGTTTCAACGCCGATGCAATCCCCGAAAAAAGCGCTCAGAAAATCTTCCGCGCAGCCGATCAAATCATACGCGCCGGACGGACGCAGCCTGAGCAATCGACAGAAACCGAACAGTAACAAGCAGCCGAAACGAAACGGGTCAGGAAAGCGCGTCAGCGCTCGCCTGACCCATGAAACAGACCTGTCAACCATTCATCACAAAAAAATTTCGTTATCTCGGACACCTTTCTGGTTGAGATGTCTGCAAACGAGCACACCTACGCTTCCAGCGCGCCTGACCCGACCACCAAACTTCCGAGCCAACAAGCCGATGCCGAGAGCCGTCTCATTGCCGATTTAATGCGGCGCAGCCGAGTCTGTTCAATTAGCCTTTGACTGACCATCGGATACGCCTCATCCAGCTGTTGCCGTTGGATTCAGAGGCAGGAATCGCGGGAAGCTTTGAGCTATCGAACGCACAGAGCCAAATGCGAAAGCCGGTTACGCGAATGCTGTTAGCGCGCTTGCTGGTTATAACGTCTCACCCTGCAATCAAAACAACCCTCTGTCGGGTGACTAAACAATCTCGCCAATCCAGAGAGTAGGGCAAGAAGGTGCTGCGCACCTGAAGATTTGTGACACGACACCCCCGCAGGCGTGGTTGTCGCGTTTACGTTGTTAACGCGGCGCGTCAACACATGCAAAGAGAACGGTTTGCGCGTTAGCTTTTGCTAGATCGACTTTGATTCTTTATAAATCGCGCTTTTGACCGTAGCTGTGCTTGTATCTTTTCTAGCTGTTAGTGTTATAAGTCTACCCGTATTGTTAACTCGTTAAGATTCATACCTATGTCTTTTCGTGTCAACGCTTTATCGTTTAACTTTTCGCTTGGCGGGTTTAAGAAACCGATCTATCCCATTGGCGCTCAACTACTTGGCGCGTAACTTTTTGCTGACTTTTCGCTCGTTCCGTTTAAGAATCACATCTATCTCCTTCAGAGAGTGCTACTTACTCCTTTAACCAAAGGATTTTATCGCCTTATCTGCCAGCATCCTGGTTGCGCGTTCTGTGGACGTCGGATCGGTGGTCCTGGTCAATTTGTGAACGCAACCGAACCGAGATCTAGACCACGCTCGCCATCATCACCGCACACCTCCGGCATCCTGATCGCATGCCTGCACTACTGGCATTCTCGCCTGCACCCATGCAGCCGCGCCTGCATCACTGCAAGCACGTTTGCGCCACTCTGCAATCACGCTTTCAGTACTGCACGGCGAATGAGAGGATTAGGGATAACTTCCGCTGCGGGTTTTCCCCTCACTACCACATCCGCACCTGGGGTCAAAACCATCACTGTTAAGACGGGAGTCACTGCGAAAAAACTTTGCCATCGCTCATCTTTCAGATTCCCCCTGTAGCCGCATTCTCAGTCGGCAGCCCGCCCGCACAACTCTCCGCTACGCTGCGAGTCCTACACTAACGTTTCGGCCCTGCGGGTGTGCGGTCAGGCACCCAGCCGACTGTCAGTTGTGGCTACGGGGAAAACCTAATTGTGGCGTCGTAAGCGCCACGTCTCGCTCTTAAAGTGGTAGCTTTTCTTTCGCAGCGAAAGTTTTCTTTCCACTTTAAAGGCCCTCACTCGTTGGCCCAACCTTACGCCATCCGATCAATGAGCATTGAATTCCTAGTCTTTTGCGACGTTCGCAACGGGAGCCATGTAAAGACACCCTTTGGCATAACAAGTGCCATAACACCACGTCAGCAGAGGTAACGGCTGACCTCAGCCGCAACATGTTTTTTGAATGAAGAATGAATTGATCCCAAGTGGCCCAACATTTCGCCGCTCGATCAGCAGGCTTTTTCAACCCGACTTCTAGTTGCAAAGCGGCGGAAGTTTGGCGCAGATTCCGCGTCCATTTTGAGCAGAGAAATCGCAGCTTGAATCTTCGCGAAACCGACTCCGATCCAGACCACGGGAGCTTTGGTTTTCGCCTCTGTTCTGCCCCTCGCTCACCAGAAATTGAATCATGAATAAGAGAATACCGCGTTCGCAAAAAGGAGAATTACGTCTTGAAGAAAGCTGTAAGCCCATCCACGTTCGGCACCCGAAACGGTCACGAATACAAGCGCAAAAATGAAATCAAAATCGATGCCGATGCGCTCGATATTAGGTTCTGAGTTTTGCGCCAATGATGACCATGAGCAGAGCAATTTCCGCAGGGAAGGCGCGGGACTATTACCGGCAGGAGTTCACCAGTTCCAAAGACAACTACTACAGCGAAGCAGGAGAAGTTAAGGGACGCTGGAGCGGTAGCCTGGCCGACGAGTGGGAGCTTAAAGGCGACGTGCTCAGCGAGCAGTACGAGCGCTTAGTTGACGGTCAAGATCCTCACACCGGTGAGCAACTTGTTCGGGCAGTTACAGCCCGCGAAACGGTTAACGAGTTCGGTAAGGAAATCGTCACGAGTGAGCATCGCGCCGGTTGGGACGCAACCATTAGCGCGCCTAAATCCGTTTCGTTAGCCGCGCTCGTCGGAGACGACGAGCGCGTCAGAGACGCCCACCGCGAAAGCGTCAACGAAGCGCTGAAAGGTTTCGAAGAATATCTGCAAGCACGCGGCGGCGGCGACAAGCCAGCGATTACAACAGGCAAGATAGTAGCGGCCCAGTTTGAGCACACATCATCGCGGCCTGATCGCACGAATGGTTACGCCGCGCCACAGCTTCACACGCATGTCGTGATCTTCAATATGACCCAAACCGAGGAAGGGAAAGTCCGCTCAGTGCAGCCGCTTGAGCTATACCGCAGCCAGCGTTACGCGACCGCGATCTACCGCGCACATTTAGCCGAAAAACTGCAAGCACTCGGTTACGAAATTGAAGTCGATCCACGGACCGGCGCACCGGAGATCAAAGGCTTCAGCGAGGACTATATACAGGAGAGCAGTCCCCGCCGTAGGGAAGTGCTCAAAGAGGCCGAGCAGATTAAAGAGCGGCTTGAGCGCGAGGGAAAAACGGTTTCAGAAAATGCACGCCTGAAGCAAGCCGCAGCGCATAACGATCGCGCCAGTAAACGCTACGACCGCGCCGCGATGAGAGAACGCGCTTTAGAGCTCGACACAAAGCACGACAATCAAGCGCGAAGTTTAGTGAGGCAGGCGCGGGAACGCCTGCCGCTGCGCTTCGCCCAGGACGAGATTGCAACCCGCGCTCAGGAGGCAGTCACCTTTGCCCGTGACAATGCAGTTGAGCGAGAAGCCGTGGCCGATATGCGGCAAGTAATGAGCGATGCACTGCGGCGCAATCTCGGACTGACGACCCATCAAGCGGTCACTACGGAATTGCGGCGACGACATGAGCGCGGTGAGTTCATCGCAATTATGCGTGAGCAGCGTCCGCCCGAAGCGACTACCCAACGCATGTTGGAGATGGAACAGAAGAACATCCAGACTGTGATCGACGGCAAGGGAGCGCGCCTGGCAATCATTGGCTCTGAGCGCGTCAGTCAAATCGTGGCGACCACCGCAGAGCGCCAACAGCTAAAGTTGAATGACAATCAGCGGGCCGCCCTTGAGGCGCTGCTATCAAGCCAGGATCGGATCAGCGGGCTGCAAGGCGGCGCGGGCACTGGCAAGACAACCGCGCTTTCCGTCTTGAGAGAAGCAGCCGCGAAAGAGGGCTATCAGGTGTGCGGCTTTGCGCCAACCACACGAGCCGCGAGGCAGCTTGCCGAGAGCGGCATTGAGACAGTAACGCTCCAGAAACTCTTGCGCCGGCGGAAGGAAACACCGCCGGATTTGAAACGTCTTTTTGTGTTGGACGAGAGCTCGCTTGCCAGCACTAAACAGCTTCACAAGTTCTTTGCTCGCGTTGAGGTCCAGGACAGGGTGCTCCTTGTGGGAGATGTGCGGCAGCATCAGGCTGTAGAAGCAGGCAGTCCCTTTGAACAGCTTCAAAAGCATGGAATGGCGACCGTCAAACTCAGTGAAATAGTCAGACAGCGCGATCCCGAACTAAAACAAACAGTCGCCAAGTTATCAGTCCGGCAGATTCCAGAAGCAGTTGCGGAACTGGAGAGCCGAGGCAAGGTGATCGAGATCGTAGACGAGCGAGAACGCCTTGAAGCAATGGCCCAGGCTTACTGCAAGAACCCAACAAACACGCTGGTCATTTCACCAGCCAATCGCGAACGATCTCAACTCAACTCTCTCATACATCATCAACTACAACGCGAAGGCAAAGTCAGCCGTGACGATCACCAGATGATAGTCTACGTCAATCGTCAGGATATGACCGGCACCGAGCGCACCTTCGCCAATTCCTACAGACCAGGCGAAGACATTATCCGCTACAACCGCGCCAGCAAAGTCTATAAGGTTAAGGTAGGCGACTATGCAACCGTTATAGCCACCAGCCACGAGAAGAACGAGATCACGGTTGGCTTTGCGAATGGCCGCACGCTGACCTATGACCCGACGCGCCTTTCCGGCGTGAGTGTTTACAACCAAGCCGAGCGAACGTTCGCCGAACGTGATCGCATTCAGTTTCGCGCTCCGTTCACAGAGAAACGGATTGTCAATGGTGAATTAGGCTCGATCACAAAACTCGAACCCGACCAAATACGAGTAGCCCTGGACAGTGGACGTGAGGTTACTTTCCACCCTGAGAAGTTTCGTCACATCGACCACGGCTACGCCGTCACCAGCCACTCATCTCAGGGGCTAACTGTAGACCGAGTGCTGGTCAACGCCGATACGCAGGAATCAGTACGTCTCCTGAACGACAGAATCGCCTACGTTGCCGTTTCCAGAGCGAGGGAAGAAGCTCTGATCTACACCGACTCCGCGCAGAATCTGCGCGAGACTCTCAATCGCGGCACTAACAAAGAAATGGCGCTTGAAGCGACGAGAGATGACTTACGCGACATGCGAAAGGATCGTGATCGATTGACTCATAATCCTCTCGCGCCGCAGCAACAACTACAAACGGAGCACGGCTTGGACCAAAGCCCAACCCATATTAGTTCGACACAAACACAAGCCGCAGAGCTTGCGGTTGAGAGTCAGGAAATAGAACTCGGCGCAGCACTCTTACTTTAGGCAGACTCTCTAATACCTTTGAGGTTTTAGTAATGACTACAAATCGGGGACGCACTAACGAGACGCGTCCGAGGTTTCTTGATGTAAAAGAACTCGCGGACTTGTTGAGAATCAAGACGAGAACAGTTTACGAGATGGTTAGTCAGGGACGAATCCCATATCGCAAGGCAGGAGATCGGACCATCTTTTTGCTTGACGAAATATTGGAATGGACACGACCTAATGAGAAGCGATAGGATGCCGCCGTTCCTCAAACGGGCTGCGATCCGCAGAGAGGAATAGACCAATGTCAGTATTCAAAAGGGGTAGCAAATGGTGCTACGACTTCTGGGTCGGTGGTAAGCGTTATCGAGGTTCTATCCCGGAAGCGCGAGTGAAAGCCCAAGCAGAGCGCGCGGAGGTCACAATCCGCGATTCTGTCTACGAGGGCATTTATGGCAAGAGCGTGGACGCGCCGAAGTTGCGCGACTTCATCGCGGAGACGTTTTTGCCGTGGGCAAAAACTAACAAGCGAACGTGGGTGCACGATGAGTTTCGCTCTCGTCCGCTGATTGAGGCAATGGGCAACAAAACGATGGATGCGATTTCGCCGATTCTGATCGAGAAGTACAAACGGGATCGGCGAGGGTCGAAGACGGCGCGAGGGACGGAGCGTGCTCCGTCCACGGTCAACCGAGAGTTGGAGTTGCTCTCCAAGATTTTCTCATTAGCGATTGACCAGGGATTAGCGATTCCGAATCCTTGTCAGAAGGTCAAACGCTTTCGAGAAGACAACGAGCGCAATCGCTATCTTTCGGATGAAGAGGAGCCCCGGCTATTGTCCGTGCTTACCGGGCCAAGGGCGAGCCTTCGTCCGCTTGTCGTTTTGGCGATTCACACAGGAATGCGTCGAGGTGAACTGTTAAGTCTGCGCTGGGCGAATGTCGATTTCGAGCGTGACCTAGTCCACGTGATGAATTCGCATCGCGAGCAAACCAAATCAGGTCACAGTCGAAGCATACCCATGAACCGGATTGCGAGGCAGCAACTGCTTTCGCTCCAAACCGAATCCGGTGACACGGAATACGTGTTTGTGAATCGAAAGACCGGCCAACCGAGAACCGATATTAAGCGAGGTTTTCGTTCGGCGTGTAAGAAAGCAGGACTTGAAGATTTTCATTTTCACGACCTGCGCCATACTGCGGCAACCAGGCTAGGGGATGCAGGAGTTGATACGCGAAGGATTATGGCGATATTGGGCCATCGATGTATGCAAACATCTGCGCGTTATACACACGCGACTGACGATGGATTACGTCGAGCAATTGAAACCCTTGCGCAGAGACGAAAGCAGACCGACGCAAAAGTCCCCACAGTAAGCGAACAGCGGCCACTGTTGGCCGCTGTAAACTACTGACTACATTGGTAGCGGGGGGGAGACTCGAACTCCCGACCTTGGGGTTATGAATCCCACGC
>JBBPIC010000040.1:0-51660 GCA_038040525.1 Acidobacteriota bacterium
GACTTCAAGATCTCGTCAAACTAACTTTTCGGGCAAAGCAGGTTGAACTCTAAACCTCCGCCTCAAACTGCATCAGTACGCGCTTAGAGCTACGCATTGTGTGTTGCCGGAATAACTGCTACAAGTTAGTCCTCCTCTTTTCCCAGCCGTTACGCCTTATCCGAAACACAGCCCAAGGAGGCATCCCAATGAGAACTTTTCTCAGTATTTCGATACTGTCTGTTTTGCTGCTTGCGATCTTTGCAAGTGCCCCACCAGCTACTCACGCGGAGAGCGAGTGGTATGACCTGTACACCTGTACGGACACCTATATTACGGATCATCTCCAAGCGTGGGCCAATTTTGATAGTTCGGCCCGTACTCAAGCAGACATAGATGACCGTAATTCCCTGTTAGACCAATCCTTCAATTCAATGGTGGCGTGCAACAGTTCAGCTTTCGTGGACGTCGCGGAGCTTGATTTCTGTACTGGCGCACAACAGGCCTATTACAGTTGTATCAACCAATTCCAGGGTATTGACGCAACATCTGCCAGGATGGAGTGTCAGGCCGCGACTCGCTACGAGGGCACGTGCGTGTGAGTGCTGTTGATGTTGGAAATCGTACGAGCGTAGCGGAAGTGGGGGATGCCGAGTGAGGACGCGGAGCCTAATCGACAATCGAATTCTTCCTCTTTGATAAACGTTTGGTACGTGTGTCGGGCGAGCGTTTGCGGCGCTCGCCTGAACTGTTTTCTGGTTCAATCTAAGAGTTCCTGATTATCCAGTCGCTGAGTTATAGTTTGCCAGAACTGATCTCGCGCAAGTTTTCCGGCACGGTTTGTTTATTTGTTGCGTCGCCATTCCGAGAGCGACCCACCCCCGTCACCGCCGCGGCGCACGGCAACGATCTCCGACATGATTGCCAGCGCTACCTCTTCCGGGGTTACCGCGCCAATATCCAGCCCAATCGGTGCGTGAACTCTCTTCAGTTTATTCTCATCGGCCCCGCTTGTTTGCAGTCGTTCCAGCACAATCCGGGTGCGGCGCTTACTGCCGATTAGTCCAACGTAGTCAGCGTTGCAAGTCATTAGTGCGCGCATACACTCTTCATCCTCGCTGTGCCCGCGCGTCACAACTGCGACCGAGACTCCGTGTCCGTTGCCGATAGCCTTACTCACCGCGTCAAACCAGTTTTCGGCAGCCACCAAATCTACTCGCGGATCAGGAAAGCGTTCACGCGCGACAAACTCGGCGCGATCGTCGATGAGGGTGGAACTGTATCCCAAAACACTTGCCAGATTTACCAGCGCTGCTCCAACATGGCCCGCGCCACAAATCACCAGCCGTGGCTCCGGTTGAATACGTTCAAATAGCACCTGCGCGTTATCCAGCTCGAAAAGTTGCGGGGCAAACTCCTTCACCAGATAAACCCTAATCTCCTGTTTCGAATTAAGAAAAGCAACTGCCTGACGGACAACTGCGGCGCTAAGCGCTTCATTGCCCAAGCCGCCCGTCGTGTCTCCGGAATCTTCGATCAGGAGTTTTGTGCCGACATTGGCCGGCGCTTCGATTAGTGTGGCAAGTGCGGCCGTGGCGCCAGCCTCGAGTAACCGCGCGACTTTATCGGCAATCAAGGCCGAAGGTGCGTTACTGTCCGGGGAAGGCATTGAGCTAAAACTATTTGGAAGGCGAGATTTTAGCCAATCCTATGGCTGCCGCCGCCCGGCGGAGTAGCCACAATGGACCAACCAACAGGTAGACCGGATTCTTGAAAAACGCCGGCTGATTGCCCTCGATAGCATGTCCGACAAACTGCAGGATCCAACCGACGATAAAAAACCCCAGCGCCCAACGCCAGTTGAAAAAGAATAACGGCAGAGAGACGACGATCATCGGGATGCCGATGCTGTGCGATAATTTGTTGAGAGGATGCTTGTGCTTGGCTTTGTAGTTTTCGACGAAAGATTCAGACATGAGCGCCTCCTGGCAACGACTGCTGAATGATGAATTATGAATGATGAGTAACAGAGAAGCTGTTCATTCAGCATTCTTCTTTCCGCATTCATCATTCATCTAATCACATCAATAAAAATATCCATCGTGCCCCCGCACACCATTCCCTCTTCACTTGCTTCTTCCGCGGTCAAAGAAAAGTGATGTAGCGCGGATCGATTTGATCGCAAAGCTGCTCGGGCTTCGGCCCAGACCTCCGCTTCGATGCAACCTCCACCAACCGTTCCCTTCGAATAACCATTCTCAAAAAAAACCATTTTGGCCCCACGCTGCTGCGGAGTTGAGCCACGCGTGTGCGTGACCGTGGCGATCGCGAGGAGCTCACCACGCGTGCCCGCCTCCGAAATCATGCGGTAAAGATCTTTCTGTGTGATCGTACCCATGGAAGCAATCCGCAGATTACGCAGATTACGCAGATTCCACAGAATGCATTAAACGGCTGTAGCGAGATTCTAGTGTTGGAATCTGCGTAATCTGCGGATAGTTACTCTGGTTTTCGACTATTAGCAGGCCGCGGCTCTGTCGGTTCAATTCCGGCAGCCTCCTGTTGCTTCTGCTGCTCTAACTTGCGGCGCAGTGCGTCGACCTCTGCATCCGCTGTCACCAATGCCTGTTCCAAACGCGTTCGGCTGGTTTCGAGAATTCTGATTTGAGCTTGTAGACGCTGTTTATCATTTTCCAGTGCTCGACGGCGTGCATCGCGTGCTTCTTCCGGGCGCGTGGTGCCGTAACCCGCCGCTGAGCGATCAATATTCTCAGGTCTCAAAGAGAACTCGGTTTGCTCCAGACGCGACTGAACGTCTGCGAGCTTGGTCTCGACATCAATCTGTTGGTTGCGCAGATTCTCGGCCCGCTGCTCGGCGCGCGTCAGCCGTTCCATGTCAATCAGCGTTTTGTCGTTCTCCGACATCTTAGTCAACTTGTCATTGAGCCGATTGATCTGGTTTGAGAGCGCGTTGACCGTCTGCTGCATGTCCTGTTCTTCCGAACCAGCTTTCTTTGTCACAGCCTTCTTGGTTCCAGAGGTTCCGCCAGCCCCTTCGGTTTCTGTCGGAGTCTCGTCAGCCGTGCTGATGATTCTTTCGGTTTCAGTGCCAGGGGCTTGCTCTTCTCCAGGCGGCGCGATCACAGGATTTGTGACTACTGGCCGGCTCACGCGACGCGCGCGACGTTTCCTGCGCGTTTGTCCATCCGCCTCGACCAGGCACAGACTGATCAGCATCAGGACTGTCACGAACAACGCGCATTGACGAAGAAATCGATTATCCATAGCAAAACTCCCTCAAGTTAGAACGGCTCCTCAGTGGCCTCCAAGATACGCTCTCTTAGCAGATGCATTCAAGCTGCGCGAGGCTGCCTTCTGGGGTTAAACGTCAGCCGGCGTCTCCTGTTCCTAAAACCCAGCGTTACGGGCAACTCTTTGGAGTGCGGCGGCCTGGCGCCGCTTTGGCCCGCGGCGGCCCGGCGCCGCTTTTCTGACGAACTATAAGGTCCGTGACATCTCGAGATCGGCCAAAGAGGCGCCGGGCCGCCACACTCCAAAGAGACGCATTATTCAAGGTTGGCAATTGTTTGGTCAAACTGCGCCGTGCGCTGGGCAATATCGGAAATTCGCGCCCGCAACTCTGCGACCTTCTCTGCAGGGGCCCGCTCGGCAAACTGCGAATTGGCAAGTTGGCCTTCGAGCTTCGTAGCTTCGTTCTGGAGTTTTTCCTTCTCTTTCCGAAGCCGCTGCCTTTCCTGGTCGAAATCGATCAAACCCTCCAGGGGCACAGCCACTTCGGCCCCCCCAACCAGGACTGCCCTTGCCGAGGCGCGCGGCGCTTCCAGCGTTTCCCCTATGGAAACCTCCGAAGCCCTGGCGAGCCGGCTGATTTGATTCGTGTTGGCTGACAACACCGAACGCAATTTTTCATCTGGAGCACCAATCAGTATGCTCACGCGCTCGCCGGGCTTGATATTCATCTCGGAGCGAATATTACGAACGCGCGAGATCAGATCAATGACTGCCTGCATCTGCCACTCGACCTCATCATCAATCAACTGCGAATTCGCCTCCGGGTATGCGGCCAGCATTATTGTCGGCTGGGCGCCGTCGTACGCTTGATGAAGCAACTTTTCATGTGCGCCGGGAAGCCGCAGCCAGAGATCTTCCGTAATGTAAGGCATGAAAGGGTGCAGGAGACGCAATGCCTGCTCCAGAACTGTGATCAAGCGCGTGCGTGCTTCGTCTCGTTTCGGCGTCGCCTCCTCGGCGGTAACCTCGGCCTTTGTGAGTTCGATGTACCAGTCGCAGAAGTCGTCCCAGAAGAAGTGATAAAGCGTTTGCACAGCCTCGTGGAACTCATAATCGGCGAGCGCCTCGCGAACGTCACGCGCTGTCTTGTTAAGTCGCGAGAGTATCCAGCGATCATGGAGCGCGAGGTCCGAACCGCCACTGCTCACAGTTTCGGGTTTGATGGTGGCGCCTTCGGAGTTGAGCAAGCAGAAGCGCGCGGCATTCCAAATCTTGTTGGCGAAGTTTCGGTATGATTCGACCTGCTTGTCGTTCCAACGAACATCCGTACTGCCAACTGAAGCCAGCTTAAGCCGAGTAGCATCGACGCCATACTTATCAAACACTTCCAGAGGATCCACGCCGTTGCCTTTGGTCTTCGACATGCGCTGGCCGTGCGGGTCGAGAATTGTTCCGGTCACGAACACATCATCAAAAGGGCGGTCGCCCATAAACTTCAGTCCCATCATCACCATCCTTGAAACCCACAGGAAGATGATGTCGCGCGCAGTGACTAAGACAGACGTTGGATAAAACGTCTTCAGATCCTCGGTTTTTTCCGGCCAACCGAGCGTCGAAAAGGGCCACAGCGCTGATGAAAACCATGTGTCGAGCACATCCGGGTCCTGGGTCAGCTCGTGCGTGCCCGCTTTTTGTCGCGCTTCGTCCTCAGACCTGGCGACAATCACCTGGCCGTCCGGGGTGTACCAGGCCGGAATCTGATGCCCCCACCAAAGCTGCCGCGAGATGGTCCAATCGCGCAGATTTTCCAGCCAGTTTGTGTAAACCTTTTCGTGAGGAACTGCCGGAACAAAGCGGGGCTTCTTCTCGCGCGCCATCAAATCAAGCGCAAGGTCGCGCAGTTTGTCCATCTGCAGAAACCACTGCGTTGAGATCAGTGGTTCAATCACTGTCTTACAGCGCTCACACTTCGAAATCGAGAATTCGTAGTCAACAACTTTTTCGAGCAAGCCCAGCTCTTCAAACTTCTCGACAACTTTCGTGCGTGCCTGGTAACGATCGAGGCCGGCGAAGTCTGCCCCGGCGGCTTCAGTCATCTTTGCGTGTGTGTCGATAACCGCTATCTGCTCGAGGTTGTGGCGCACGCCCATGTCGTAGTCATTCGGGTCGTGGGCCGGGGTAACCTTCACGGCTCCGGTGCCGAATTCAGGGTCCACAAACTCATCAGCGACGACAGGGATTTCGCGATCGCTCAGGGGCAGGACCAGAGTTGCTCCTAACAAATCACGGTAACGTTCATCGGCGGGGTTAACCGCTACAGCAGTATCGCCCAGCATCGTTTCGGGACGCGTAGTCGCTACGGTTACGTGTTTGTCGCTTCCCTTTACCGGATACTGCAGGTAATAGAGCTTGCCCGCCTGCGGATCCTTTTGCACTTCAAGGTCTGAGAGCACGGTTTGATCGTTGGGACACCAATTGACGATGCGGTTGCCGCGATAAATCAACCCTTCCTCATAAAGCCGAACGAAAACCTCCCGCACTGCACGCGACAAGTCTTCATCCATCGTAAACTTTTCTCGCGACCAATCGACCGACGCTCCCTCGCGGCGCATCTGCCGGGTGATCTGCCCCCCTGATTCCTTCTTCCACGTCCAGACGCGTTCAATAAACATCTCACGGCCCAAATCGTGCCGGGTCAGTTTTTCCTTCTTCAACTCGCGAGTAACCATTAGCTGGGTCGAGATTCCTGCGTGGTCCATTCCCGGCAGCCAAAGCGTGCGATGGCCGCACATGCGCTTATACCGTGTGAGAACATCCATCATTGTGTGTTGCAGCGCATGGCCCATGTGGAGCGAGCCGGTGACGTTTGGCGGCGGGATTACGATAGAAAAGACTGGCGCCTTGGGATCGCGATTGATCTCGGTCGCAAAAAAGCCCTGTTTCTCCCAGCGCTCGTAATGGTTCTGTTCAGCTTGTTTAGGATCGTATTGTTTCGGGATATCCATTCTTGATCTTCAGTGGTCCGTTTCAGTTGGTAACGATTTTGTTGGTCAGAACATTGTAAAGTAATAGGCGCGCGATCTCATATTCGGCCTCACCCAGAGTTAGTGAGGGTTCGCATCCGGGGTCGCGGCGGTTGATGTGGTAACCAATGGGCGCAGGAGTTACGATCCACGAAATCAAAGAAATTACAATAACGACATTTTGTGTTGATTCGTGCCGGTTCGTGGATCGCTTTTCCCGAAGCGACCCTTGTAAAACGACGAAGCAGGCGACCTCTTGCGAGATCGCCTGCTGATAAACTTAATACTTGCGGGTCAGGAATTCTTCTCTTCGAGTTGCCGCTTGATCAACAGTTCGGCGAGTTGCGGCACCACTTCCCAGGCTATTTCCTGCACTACCTTTTCCGAAAGCATCTCAACTGCCCTGCGGGCTATCGCATCAATTGCCTCAGGCGATAGTTGTTCGAGTGAAATCTGTCCGGCCTCTGCTACCGACGTCCCCGTTCGCAGGGTATCTCCTTCAAAAATCTTCGGCTCAGCAAAAGCTCTCTCGGGTTCCGCTTTCGGCGCCGGTCGAATCAGGGGAGGCATCATGTCTATGGTCTCGGCCATCGGATCGACAGTAGTCCTGAACGGCTCGGGCGCGGTTGTCTCGGCCGAGTCATCATCGGAATCCGTAACTCGTACCATGCGGAATTCTTGATTGTCTGGCTGGCGATCTTCTGCACCCCCAATCCGCTCGGTGACCGCATCACTGGGAAATAAGGTTACCATCGGCGCAGGCTCGGCAAACTCGTCGAGATCGATGTCCAATACAAAATCTTCTTCCGCCGCTGCATGCGCCGGTTCAAAGTCACCCAGATCAAGCAGTGGGCCGCTACTCCGCCGATTCACTTCAGGGGCTGTGTTTTCGGTTGGCGTAACTTTGCTCTCCATCTCTTCCTCATCCGTTTTTGGTTCAGTGATCATTTGAGCGGCCATCTCCGGCGGGAGCGGCCTTGTATCCGCGGTGCTACTTTCCAACTCCTGCTCGGTGAGCTGCTCTGGCTCGGGCTCTGGTTCGGGCTCTGGCCTGGGAGTCCAGTCAGAGGGAGGTAATTCGGCGGTGGGAATCTGCTCCTCGTTGTTAACGGAAAGCAGTCCCATCTTGTCTAACCACCGTCGAATTGGTCCGTATGGTTTACTCAAGTTATCGTTCGCGCCAACTCTGCGCGCCTCCGCTCAGTCGAAATGGCCACATAAGCTTCAAGCATAAAAGGCAAGACTCTTACTCCTCACCCAGTTTTTGTGCCGTTAACGCCTTCATTGGAAAGATAAGATGACAAGTTGTGTAAAGCTGATTCAGTCGACTACAAATGCGTTTTGATCCGGCGGTAAAGCCTGGATTACCTTGACTGAATCTAGCGCCACTTGCGAGGTTAGGAAAATCCTTTGCATTAGGTGCGGAAGCTTGTCTATCTGCTGGTTAAGTTCACTCAGGTCCCCTCGAAGCTGCCTTTGGAAACTAACACCCGTGCAGATAATGAGTCAAGAAATTTAGCCTCGACGGTAGCAGGTCAGTGTGGAGGTGGCGAGGCAGCTTTGTTCCAGGGCCGCGAGCGCTTCTAGTGATGACAGGAAATCAACGCGAGGAGCTGGTGACTTCGATATCGTCAGCCGTGCCATCTTTGCCGTCGGGCCCAAAAGAGCGCAGCGTGAAACGCTCGCGTTCGCCCTGGTACTTGTAAGGCCTATGCCATGGGTCTAGCCGAATCACCCGGGGAAGATATCTGGGGTTAAGGTGGTCCATAGCCACAGTATGAAAATCCGAAACAATGTAGAAGCCCCTGTCCTGGCGAAGCTTCTCTAATGCTTCCGCCATCCATGCCAGTTCTCCGCGCGCCTGTTCCTGCTTTTCCCTATCCACGGACGCGGCTAACGGTTCGAGTTGAACCCAATCGCCGTGGCCTGTGCGCAATTCGCTCACGCGCCTACCACTGTCGCGGTCGTTAACAATGCGGGCATTGACGGTGATCAGTGCTACGACGATGGCCGAAGGTTGCGAGGCCAGCGGTACTGCGAGCGGAGACACTTCCTGAATCCGCACCGCATCTGATGGAAGATCCACCCCCAGGAGACCGGCCAGCAGACAACGCGACCGCTTCGCGCTCGGATCCACGGCAGCTGAACCCCTAAAAGGAGGATCGGGCGCCGAACACTCGTCTACCGGAACCTTGGTGTTCAGCGCATTGGCAACGTGATTAATCTGCAACCAACGATCCTGGCCGATCCTGACCTCCCGCACTCGCCATCGTCCCGTGTTGTCTTTTTCAAACTTGAAAACCGTTTTGATCTCGGCGGTAACCTCTGTCGATCCATTGCTGCTTGCGGAAATCGTTTTGACGCGCACCGAATCACTGGGCAAGTCGAAACCTGCCATCCGGGTCAATAGCTTGCGTACCTGTTTGCTGCTCAATTTCGCCCTAACTTCTACTGCAGAAATCGCAAGAATGCAGAAGACAAGCACGAACAAGCTGTTCCTTCGAACCTTTGAAACGTGCGAAGCCATTGAAGTAACCTCGGGTCAGTTGGTGGCCTTACCGATGAGCATTTGCAACATGATGTTCAACTGCGCGGTGGTAAAGGGCTTGGGTAGGAAGACTACGGCGCCGGCAGAGAAACTATCTGAAGATAGCTTCGGATCTTGTTCGGCTGTCATCATCATTACAGGGATGGACATCAGTCGTTTCTCAGTCTTCATGAAACGAACCAATTCGGGTCCGGAGATGTGCGGCATCACCACGTCGAAGATAGCGGCGGTGAATTGTTGATTTGATTGCAAAATCTTGTAGGCCTCGCGCCCGTCGCGAGCAGCAACCACACTGTACTTTTCTTTTTCCAGAATAGCTGTAACTAAACGGAGAATAGCTGGATCATCGTCCGCCACCAGAATACGACGATTGTCCTTGTCACTAGTTGCAGCGCCTGTTTCTTTATTTGTGTTAGTTTCTATTTCGTTGTTAGCCATTAGTCTTCATACTTCCACGGCACGACTGCTCTCACCGGCCCTTGTTGATAACTCCGCGGCCAGCTTGATTGCGGCAATCATGCTCGAATGTTCCGCAATTCCTTTCCCGGCAATATCGAAAGCAGTTCCGTGATCGACTGACGTTCTGATAAACGGCAATCCAAGAGTAACATTCACGGCCTCGCCAAACGAAAGACATTTTACCGGAATCATTGCCTGGTCGTGATAGCAGGCCACGACGGCATCAAACTCTCCACGCGACGCCCTCAGAAAAACCGTATCAGCGGAAAAGGGCCCTTGTACATCTATCTCGTCCGCCCCGTGGCAATCAGCTATTGCCGGAGCAATCTCTGCCGTTTCCTCCATGCCAAAAAGTCCGCCCTCGGCCCCATGAGGATTCAGAGCAGCCACCGCTAAACGAGGACGCTCAATTCCCCAGCGCTTGAGCTCCCGATCTGTCAGGTGGATGGTCCGCACAATGCGATCTCGCTTTAACAGCCTGATGGCTTCGGCCAGTGGCACGTGGGTCGAGACCAAAACGATGCGTAGATTTGCCGCGACAAAAGCCATCGCATATTCTTCGCTTCCCGTGAGATGCGCGAGAAACTCAGTGTGGCCAGGAAAGCTGTACCCGCCCAGAAAAAGCGATCGTTTGTTGATTGGAGCTGTCGCGATCGCATCAACACTTCCCGCGGCACAGAGTTCGACGGCCGCTTCAATGTATCCTCCCGCCGCTTTGCCCGCTGCACCTGATTCAATTCCAGGCTCGATTATCCCGTTGATGTTATCCAGGTGAAAAATGACAGGATCGGAAAATTCTTCCGGAAGAGATTCATCTCGTCGAACTATGTCATATCCGCATCGCAAATCCAGGGTGCGGGCCGTATGGGCCAGCAATTGAGCATCGCCAATGATCACGGGAGCGCATACCCGTTGGATTTCTTCCTCGGCGACCGCTTTCAGGACTACTTCCGGACCAATACCCGCAGGGTCACCCATCGTGATGGCGATGCGTGGCAGAGAACGGCGCTGTCGGGGAGGTAAATGAAAAGAGTTGTTGCCAAACTGCCTCATTGGTCGAGACGGGGCGCCGAAAGGGACGGGATAATTGCTGCTCAGCAGTGGACTATGGCGTTTGGGTTTTCCTTACTCCGCGGCGGGCTCGTCGCGTTCGTCAGCCTTATACATATACTTGACGTTTCTCTTGAGGAGCAGAAGGTTTGGCGCCGACTTGCGGTTAACCTTCAACGCGCCGCGATCATACCATTCGATCGTGCCCTCAATCTCCTCGCCATCCAGCAACACGATAATCATCGGTGTATGCGCGTCGATCTGCTTCTTGTAGTAGAAGAGCTCGGCATTTGTTTCCATCGGCGGTGGTATTCGCTTTCGCACTTGCGCCGATGATGGTTGAGCTGGACGCGGTGATGATTCTCTTCCACCGTCATTTGATCCGCGATGAGAGCCGCCGCCGCCGCCGTTCACACGTTCTCTGGGCTGAGGCACCTCGCGGGCTTTTCCTTTAACCTCGGCGAGCGTGGTTCTAATAAGTTTACGATTCACTTTTCCTACCTCCAAAAATTAAGACGGGTTTCAAAATTGACCGCACGAAGCACACTGGCGGGGAGTGCGCTAACGCGGACCCACACTACTCTCGCAGGTTGCGGCCATTCGAGGAGAAGGACGAAATTAACCCGTAATGGAAATCCTGCAAGGAATGGGCTCATGCTACACAACCGCGAGTTAAAAAGCAAAGGCCGAAAAACAAAAACTACCCTGTTGTTAGCGGGCGCCAATATTTTCAACTCCTGTCGCTTACTGTGCGTAGTTTAGAGTTGAAGCTTTAGCTTGCGTTGTCCGGGCAAAGACACAACCTAATAAAGGTTGAACTCTAAACTACGGACTCTAAACCAACTCGTCTTCACCCTGAGGTGAAGAACAGCAAACCTAAAAGGAAGGCTGAAACAAACGGCCTTCCTCCAGTGATGCTGAACCGTTAGTTGTTAGTCTGCTTTCTTACGTATAAATGTAGGTACGTCGAGATCGTCGGCACGTGGCTGCATCATCGGTCTTGGCAACTCGTCGGTTGATCGTTGGACGAAACGAGGCGCGGCAGTCATGCTTGATACCCCGGCAGCCGAGGCAACGGCGATTGATTCCTCACCAAAGCCTGTGGCAATCACGGTAATCTTCATTTCGTCGCGCATGTTCTCGTCAATCACGGCGCCGAAAATGATGTTGGCATCTTCATCAGCCGCCTCTCGGATGATCGTCGATGCAACGTTGACTTCATAGAGCGTCAGGTCGGGTCCGCCGGTAATGTTAATCAGCACACCCTTTGCACCCTGAATCGTTGCCTCCTCAAGCAGCGGCGAAGAGATCGCCTGCTGAGTGGCTTCAATTGCACGATTCTCGCCACGCGCTCGGCCCGCACCCATTAGAGCCATGCCCATGCCCGCCATGATCGATTTAACGTCAGCGAAATCAAGATTTATTAAGCCGGGAACTGTAATCAGATCACTAATGCCCTGGACCGCCTGACGGAGAACGTCGTCCGCCACGCCAAACGAGTCTGCCAGGGACGAATCTTTCTGTACGGTATGCAGGAGGCGTTCGTTGGGAATGGTTATGACCGTATCAACGCATTCCTTTAGTTCGCGTATGCCGTTCTCAGCCTGCTGCATTCGGCGACGCCCCTCAAAGTGAAACGGCTTAGTTACAACCGCCACCGTGAGCGCTTCTAATTCGGTTGCCAGTGAAGCAATGATTGGAGCAGCGCCGGTCCCGGTACCGCCACCTAGTCCGGTCGTGACAAACACCATATCGGCGCCCTCCAGCACCTCGATAATTTTGTCGGTGTCTTCCAGGGCAGCTTCCCGCCCCACGTTCGGATTAGCTCCGGCCCCAAGCCCTTTAGTAAGTTTGCTGCCGAGCTGAATTTTGATTGGAGCTCTTGATCTCTTGAGCGCCTGAAGGTCGGTATTGGCAACGAGAAATTCGATTCCTTCGATACCAGCATCGATCATGCGGTTGACTGCGTTACCCCCGCCGCCCCCGATGCCGATTACCTTTATGCGAGCGCCGCTGATAGGTGGGTCGTCATCAATGAAAATATTAATTCCTCTGTCGGGTCGACGAGCATCCTCTGCCATAGTGATTTCCTCTCTTCCGAAGCGCGAAGGCTTCCACGGCTTCTTCCGTCTATGTTGGGTTGCTTGCGCCATCGACCTCGATATATTGCGGACTATATCTTGTGCGACCGGGGCGGAAGCATACAACAACTTGTCAAAAAATACTACTGAAACGATTTCTAAAACGTGAAACAAAATGCGTGAGCCGGCCCGTCGATCCTCTGCGACTCATGCCACCGCGCATTTCGGTTGCTTGCGCGCGATGGGCTACCAGCGCCAGCCCCGCGGCAGCGGCCCAGGCCGGGCTTTGAACGTCTTCAATGAGACCACCAAATCGATCTCTCTCGGGATAGCCGGTGCGCACCGGCGCATCGAAGACCTGTTCCGCGATCTCAGTCATGCCGCTGAGTAATGCTCCGCCACCGGTTAGGACCACGCCACTCGACAGTTGTCTTTCCCAACCCGCATCCTTGATCTCGTCGGCTACATGCAGCAGGACTTCTTCGGCGCGCGGCTGGAGTATGTCGCACAAGATCTGCCTTGAAAGTTGGCGCGGTGCGCGACCCCCCACTGATGGAACCTCCACTAACTCACTGCGTTCCATTTCCGAAAGGGAGGTGCTGCATGCACACCCCACCGTTCGTTTGATCTTTTCCGCATCCGGGATGGGGGTGCGCAACCCAAACGCAATGTCGTTTGTAAAATGCGAGCCGCCCAGCGGAAACACGGCAGTGTGTTGCACAGCGCCGCGCTGATAGATGACTAATCCTGTGGTCTCCGCTCCAATATCCACGAGGGCCGCGCCAAATTCCTTGTCATCCTCGGTTAACGACGCCTCCGCAGCGGCCAGTTGTTCCAGCACCATGTCAGCCACAATTAGCCCGGCTCGATTCACGGCGTTGATCGCATTTTGCCGCGCCGTTACGGGGCTCGTGACGATGTGCACCTTGACTGCGAGTCTCGCTCCAATCATGCCGACCGGATCGTTGATCCCATCCTGATCGTCAACAATAAACTCCTGCGGCAGTCGATCGACGATTTCACGTCCGGCCGGAAGCTGAATAGCACACGCCGAGTCGATAGCACGTCGAACATCTTCGGTTGTGATCTCCCGGTCGCGGCCCGTCACGGCAACAATCGCCTGCCCGTTGAAACCCAGGATGTGTGACCCTGCCAAATTGATTGAGACTTCTTCGGCTTGTACACCACTCATCCGTTCAGCGTCTTCGACTGCTTTCTTGATGGCATCCACCGCCGCATCCGGATTGACGATCACTCCTTTCCTAAGTCCTCGGGCTTCGGCCTCTCCAATTCCGATGATGTCCAGCAAGCCACCTTCTGCGGGCTCGCAGGCGATACACGTCACCCTGCTCGTCCCGATGTCGAGACCGATTGTGTGCTGCGTGCGCTTCGCCATTTACGAATGCTCCTTCAAGTGAAACGACTATGCTCGGGGGCGAGCCGCATCTTTCGGTTTACTGGTCTTCTTTTCCGTGCCTGACGATTTATCTCTACTGTCCTTCTTGCTCTTAACTTCGATGGTGCGGGCATCGACATTTGATCTGCTGCCCGCGGGATTGGCAGAAGACTCAAGGGTCGTCCTCTTACCCACCGGTTCTCCGGTCGACGGCCGGAGGTCCGTTTCCTCGTTCGTAGCTTGAACAGTTGAAGCCAAACCGACTATGGCTCTCTTGCCCTGACTCAGGTCGATATAACTAATGAGCGGACCTCGAGGTGTCTGGCGCTGTTCGTCGAGGACCTCAAGCGCATTTTTCAAACGCTTGCCCTGGTCCTGTGATCCCAGCCGAACTTCAATTTGCGAACTGTCACCGGCCAGTTGGGCCCGCACGTCACGGATGTCAAACAGGTTGAGTTCGCTCACGCGTTCCGATAATCCGGCCGCGTCCCACTCTCGTTGCAAGTCCAGAAACTTCTGCACCCGCTCGCGATTTTCTTCGCGCACCATTTCTGAGTCGTCCTCATTCAAACCGCGGAGAAAGAATGTGGGTATTTGATCTGTTGGCAGCATTTCACCGAGCATGACGGCTTCATCGTCGACCCAACGGAAACGGCCCGCACCTGTTCTCACTACCACTCGAGGTACTCGCTCGGAAATGCGGACACGAATTCCGTCAGGTAAAACCCGCGAAACTACCGCCGTGCGGACCCACGGCAGGCGCTCAATACTTCCGGTCATCGCCGTGAGATCTGCATTCCACACTCCCGTTTTCTCGGACAGCTGCCGAACCACTGCCTGAATCTGGTCCTTCGCAACCCTTGAATTTCCCTGCACTTCAACCGAACGCACCTGGAAGAATGTGGCAGACGCCGCGGCGCGATAGCTGGCAAAAAGAGCCACTCCAATAACGACTGTCAAAACAAGTTTGAGGACTGACGGAAAGTAATTGAACAATGAACGCAGACGTGAGCCCACTCTTTCGCCGCCGCTTTCGCGCCGTTTCGGTTTTTGCGCGTTTGCACCGGATCTACGCGGTCCGGCTATGCCTGAACGATTTCCTACTTTGTGAACAACTGCTTGCTCTCTCACAACGAGTCCTTTCCGTTTGCTGTCGTTTGCTGTTCCTCCGGCTTTGCTGCGCCGTCGTCAGTCTCCTGCGTGTGCTTTGGTTCATCCGGCGGCTCATTCGCGCGCCAAAGCTCTACTTCATACTCCAGCTCGATGCCATGTTCACGCTTGACTCGCTCGCGAACCTCCTCGGCCAGTGCCAGAGCATCCTCGGCCTTCGCACCTTCGCCTTCGGTAACAATAAAATTTGCGTGCACCGGAGAGATTACGGCGCTGCCTTTCCGCGTTCCCTTCATCCCGATCTCGTCAATGATTTTTCCTGTACCCATCGTCCCCGCCGGTGGATTCTTGAAGAAACAACCGGCCGAGCGAGATCCATGTGGTTGCGTCGCCATCCGGCGTGACTTCGCGTCTTCCATGCGCGCGCGAATTTTCTCAGGATCGTCAGGTACCAGATGGAAGGTTGCGCCCAACAACAATTCACCTTCTTTGAATGACGTGCGGCGGTAGTTCCACTGAACATCGGTTCCTGGAATTTCCGTCACCTTGCCGTCGCGCGCCACACGAACTGTTTCAGTCACAGTTCCAATTTCGTGGCCATATGCTCCGGCATTCATCCAGAGCGCCCCGCCGACCGTGCCCGGAATTCCACCCAATCCTTCAATGCCGGAGAGTCCCTGGCGCCCTACATCAATGCAAAGCCGCGGCAGGGAATAACCGGCTGGAACCGACACGCGTTCGCCATCAAATTCGAGCTCGCCTTTTAGTTCCTTCAAACTCAAGACTACGTAGTGATGATCGCCGTCATCAGCAAGAATGTTGCTGCCTGACCCGAGTGCGCGCCACGCGATTCCGGCCTGGTCCATTGCCTGAACAATCGCCGCCGCCTGGGCTTCTGTTTCCGGCGACAAAACCCAATCAATAGCCCCACCGACGCGAAGACTCGTCAGCTCGGCAAACCGTTTGCCCCGCTCGGCGCGCACCTGCAATCTGGCCGCTATCTGTGCCAGCACGGTGTCGCGTTCGCGAAATTCATTTTGCTCGTGGGATTGAGTCATCGTACCGACATCGTAATAATCGCAAACCTCACAGTTGCTTTACTCATAAATCTAAACAGTTTTCGCATCGCTTCTTTCGCGCAATAAAGCGACTAGCTGGTCGCTCACTCGACTGACCGTACCCGCTCCCAGCGTCAAGACCAGATCGCCCGGTTGCACGTGATCTCGCAAAGCCTCAGGCGCATTCTCGAGCGCCCCGACATAACGCACATCCTTGTGCCCAAAACGTTTGATTGCCGCCGTCAGTGTTTCAGCAGTGGTTCCTTCGATGGGGTCTTCGCTGGCGGCGTAGATATCGGTCACAAAAAGCGTGTCTGCGTTATTGAATGACCGCGCAAACTCCTCCATCAGGTCGTGCGTACGCGTATAGCGATGTGGTTGAAACAGCACCACGATCCGTCTGCCACCCGATCCAATCTTTGCCGCCGCCAGTGTCGCCTTCACCTCAGTAGGGTGATGGCCATAATCATCGACCACCATCACGCCGCCGGCTTCTCCCTTGAACTGAAACCGTCTGCCGGCGCCGGTAAAACTCCCCAGCGCCTCCGCGATCTGAATGAAAGGAACATCAAGTTCAAAACCTACGGCGGTGGCCGCGAGGGCGTTATAGACATTGTGCAAACCTGGAACCTGCAAGGTGATGTCACCAACCACGTCTGCGCCGTGCCAGACGGTGAACACCGATCCGAAGCTTTGATCGTAGCGAATCGCATGCGCTGAAATATCAGCTTGTGCACTAAGCCCGTAAGTTATGCGGCGGCGCTCGATGTGCGGGATGATCGCCTGCACATTCGGATCGTCCAAACAAAGGACCGATGCGCCATAGAACGGCACCTTATTCACAAAATTCGTAAAGCACGTCCTTACGTCGTCCATATCGTGGTAGTAATCCATGTGCTCTCGATCGATGTTGGTGACGACGGCGATGGTGGGCGTCAACATCAGAAACGAACGGTCACTTTCATCAGCCTCAACTACCATCAAATCGCTCGTGCCCAGGTGCGCATTCGATCCAAAAGCGCCCACCACACCGCCTACGACTATGGTTGGGTCCATACCTGCGTGGCCAAGTACTGTTGCTACCATCGAGGTAGTGGTGGTCTTTCCGTGCGAGCCGGCAACCGCCACGGTGTGGGGCTTGAGACGCATTAACTCAGCCAGCATCTCCGCGCGCGGAATGACCGGGATGATGCGACGATGGGCCTCGACGATTTCCGGATTGTCGTCACGCACGGCCGTTGAACGAACTACAACATGCGCATCGCCCACGTTTTCCCCGTCGTGACCCTCGGCGAAATCCACACCCATTTCCTGGAGGCGATCGGTCACGTTTGACCTCTTCGCATCGGATCCGGAAACGCGGAAGCCCAGATTGATCAGCACTTCGGCGATGCCGGACATGCCGATCCCGCCGATGCCTACAAAATGGACGTGTTGGATTCTTCTAAACATAAAACTTTAGTGAGCATTGAGCAGTAAGCAGTAAGCAGTAAGCAGTAAGCAGTAAGCAGTAAGCAGTGAGCAGCCAAAGCTTCCCGCCTTACCTGTCGAACCACGTATACGTTGGAACACTCCATGTTTTGAATAGCGCGTATTTGCTTTCTGCTTTCTGCTTTCTGCTTTCTGCTTCCTGCCTTCTACCTACTGCTTACCGCTTACTGCTTACCGCTTACTGCTTACTCGTCGCCACCAACTCTTCAATTAGGTCCACCACTGCGGCCGCTGCATCTCCCCGCGCAAGCTTGCGACTCGCTTTTTCCATAGCAGTAATTTTTCCCGGCTCGCGAACCAGCGCCTTGATTTCGCGAGCGACTCTTTCTCCCGTAAGATCCTGCTGCAAAATCATCCTGGCCGCTCCGTTTGATTCCAACGCCTCAGCGTTCTTTCTCTGGTGATCGTCGGCCGCCAAGGGAAACGGAATCATTAGCGCCGCTTTACCGGCAGCAATCAGCTCAGCAGTTGTGGTCGCGCCGGCGCGGCTAATCACCAGATCTACGTTCGCGAAAGCAGAAACCATATCGTCAATGTACTTCGTCACGTTCGCTTGCATGCTCCAGCCGGCATCCAGGTAAGCGTCACGCACTTTTTCAAAATCGGCTTCTCCCGTCTGATGTGTGATGCGCAACATAGGGCGCAGCTCTTCCAGGTGCGGGAGCGCTGCAACGATCGCCTCGTTGATTGCCCGTGCGCCTTGCGAGCCGCCGAAAACCAAAACAGAAAACTGGTTGGAGTCTCGCATTCGATTCGGTATCTCAAAGAACTCGCGACGGACCGGATTGCCTGTCACAACACCCTTCCCTGGGAAATAACGTAGCGCCTCATCAAAGGAAACAGCTGCTTTGTCAACAAAACGCCCCAAACGGCGATTGGTAAAGCCCGGCAACGCGTTTGAATCCATGATCAAAGTCGGCAGCCTCATCAGCGCTGCTGTTAAAAGAACGGGCCCCGAGACATAACCACCTGCGCCTATCACAACGTCCGGTCGATACTGCTTGAGCAGCCGGCTAGCTTCACGCAAGCTCTTCGGTAAAATCATTAATCCTCGAATACGTGCGGCGAGCCCGACATTCTTCAGACCCGCACTTTCAATGAACGAAAGCTCGAAACCCGCCTTTGGTACCAGCTTACTCTCGAGGCCTCGCGACGTACCCACAAACCTGATTTCCGATCCCGGATGGCGTCGCAGAATTTCGTGTGCCACCGCTACTCCCGGATAAATGTGTCCACCGGTTCCGCCGGCCGCAATCAGCGCGCGCATCACATTCAGGCTTGTGGTCTAGAGTTCAGCCTTCAGGCTCCTGTTTCGCAGAAAGAGGCAAGCTCAAAGCTTGAATCCTGAACTGCGTGTTATCCAAATCGCGACGAAGCAACTCGCCCGGGCGAACCAGTTCGCGGCTTGTTCGATCCTTTTCTATTGCCCGTCGCGACCGATCTCATTTGTGCCAGGTTAAGTTGACCAGTCGCGTGTTGCGATATGTTCAGCAAAATGCCCACGGCTGCGAGCGTCGGCACTAACGACGATCCACCATAAGAAATAAAGGGCAATGGAATGCCTTTGGTGGGGACCAGCGAAAGCACAACACTCATATTAAACAACGCCTGGATCACGATGCCGGTCACGAGTCCCATCGACAAGAGCATCCCGAAGCGGTCCGGAGCCAGCAGGGACGTGCGAATGCCGCGCCACAAAAACAGTCCGAACACCAGCAAGATCGTCAGCGTGCCGAGCAGCCCCAACTCCTCTCCCACTACTGCAAAAATAAAGTCGGAATGCGCAAACGGTAGAAACAGCATTTTTTGTTTGCCCTGCGCGAAACCAAGTCCATTGGGCCCGCCTGAGCCAATCGCAATCAGCGACTGCACTACCTGAAACCCGCTGCCCTGCGGGTCGGCCCAGGGATCTAAAAACATAATCATGCGCCGCATTCGAAATGGAACGAAGATCAGTAATCCCACGACTCCGATCAAAGCCGGAAGCGCCACCAGCGCCAGATGCAGTGGCCGCGCGCCGGCCGTATAAACAAGAACACCAAAAACAACTGCCAGCATCAGAGCAGTCCCCAGATCTGGTTCGGCAACAATCAGGATTGCCAGGACGCCGGTTACGGCTGCGCAAGGAAAAAACGTGCCCCAGAAGGACCTTTCTTCACCCGCCCGCTTCTCCAAAAAGTAGGCCAGGAAGATCGCCAGCGACAGTTTTGATAATTCTGACGGCTGAATGGAAAACCCACTCAGCTTGATCCAGCGCCGCGCTCCGTTAACCGGAGGGAAACCAAAGACAGCAATCAGTGTTACTACGGTCACTATCAGCAGCCCATACACGAGACGGCGATCTTTTAATCGCGTGTAGTCAAACTGCACTGCGACAAGCATTGCGACAAACCCGATTCCGGTCCAGATTCCCTGCTTGATGACGTAGTAAAACTGGCTGCCGTTTTCGCGCTGGGCCATCACCGCCGAGGCGCTGTAGACCATGACTACGCCAAACAGCGCCAACCCTACGGTTGCCGCAAAAAGCCACTTGTCCGGGTATAGCTTCTTGGCCATCTTGTAGTCCCAAGTCTCAAGTCTCAAGTCTCAAGCTTCAGGCTTCAGGCTTTCACCTGAGACCTGGGACTTGAGACTTGAGACTTCTTCCTTGAACACCGTTCCCCGATGTTCGAAACTGTCGAACATATCGAAGCTCGCACATGCGGGCGCCAGCAAAACCGTGTCGCCCTCCTCTGCCGCCGCAAACGAACGCGCTACCGCGTCCTTCATTTCCATTGCTCGCTCATACTCAGCGACCCCCCCCAACTCATGGGCGATGGTCTCCGCATCTTCGCCAATCAAGATCAACTTCCTAACCTTCTCCTGCACCAACGAACTCAGCGGCGCGTATGGCGTTTTTTTCCCCCGGCCTCCAAGAATCAACACGATCTTGCCTTCGTCCCCTACGAAGGCTTCAAGCGCTTTCACCGTGGCATCAACGCTGGTCGCTTTCGAGTCGTTGTAAAACTTCACGCCCCCAACCTCGGAGACAAATTCGAGCCGGTGCTCGACCGGCTCGAAACTCATGATCGTTTCGCGCATCGATGATGGAGCCGCGCCGCACGCCAGTCCCGCTGACAGAGCAGCCATAACATTCTCGACATTGTGCAGACCGCGCAGTTTCATTTCGTCTCGGAACAACAAAGTCTTTTCAGCACCGCCAGAGTGGCAAACGATTTCACGGCCTCGTAAAAACAGACCTTCATCAAGCTCCTGCCTGGTGCTGAAATTGACCACATGCGCGCGCAAACCTTTGGCCCAGCTGGAAACTATTTCGTCGTCGGCGTTAAGCACAGCAACATCACCAGGGCCCTGGTTCATAAAGATCCGGTGCTTCGCGGCTGCGTAGTCGGTAAGCGACTCATAACGGTCCATGTGGTTCGGCGTAACGTTTAGCACTATCGCAACCTCTGCATGAAACTCCTTGATTGTCTCCAACTGAAAGCTGGACATCTCTACGACCGTCCAACCGTCGTCACGAGAAGTTTCGACTAGCGAAATCAGGGGCGTGCCAATGTTGCCGCCCACCTGAGTTTGTAACCCTGCTTCTTTCAGCAGCTCTCCGATCAAGGTCGTGGTCGTCGTCTTGCCGTTCGAGCCGGTGATTGCGACCATTCGGCCTTTCAAGAATCGTGAAGCCAGCTCGACTTCGCCGATGACCTCTGCGCCTGCGCGTTCCGCATACCGGAGAGGTATTGCTGCAGCAGGTATTCCTGGGCTAACAACCAGCAAATCAATCTGATCCAGCAGCCAGCCGGGGACTTCACCCGGCAAGCAACCTATGCCCTGGGTTTTTAGTTCGCGGGCCTCTGCGGGCCATTCGTCAAAGGGCTTCGCATCGTTGAGCGCAACGGTCGCGCCGCGGTTTGCCAGGAACTTAGCGGAGGCGACACCGCTGCGCGCCGCTCCCATCACCAAAACTTTCTTGCCCGCAACTTCCAATCAACTCCTCGACCTCTTTGGAGTGCGCCGGCCCGGCGGCGCTTTGGCCGGTCGCGGCCTGGCGCGACTGCGATTCGTATCAGACTAGCAGGCCATTTCGCTGGAGCTGGCCACGATCGCGGCGCCAGGCCGCCGCTGACCAACGCGCCGCCCGGCCGGCGCACTCCAAGGAGTAGCCCTATTCATCACCGCAGCTTCAATGTCGACAGGCTCAACATCGCAAATAGAATCGCCAGGATCAAAAAGCGAAAGACGATCTTGGACTCTTTCCAATCCTGCATTTCAAAGTGATGATGCAATGGCGTCATCTTAAACATGCGCCTGCCGGTGCCCGTCGTGCGTTTAGTCATCTTAAAGACGCTCACCTGAAGCATCACGGAGAGGGCCTCTACGACAAACACGCCCCCTATCATCAGCAGCATGAATTCCTGTTTCGTTAACACCGCTACCGTCCCCAGCGCGCCGCCGATGGCAAGGCTGCCGACGTCCCCCATGAAAACTTCCGCGGGCGGCGCGTTGTACCAGAGGAAACCCAGACTGGCCCCGGCCATGGCCCCGCAGAAGACTGTCAACTCCGCCGCTTCCGGCCGGTGTGTCAACTCCAGATATCTGGCCCAGCGAGCGTCGCTGCTGAGATACGTCAATGCGGTCAGAGCGGTCATCGCAATGAAGGTGACGCTGATCGCCAGTCCGTCCAGTCCGTCCGTTAGATTCACCGCGTTCGAGAATCCCATAAGGACGATGATGATGAAGAACAAATAGAGAATCGGGCCGATAAAGCTGATCCCCGTCGGTTCCGAGGTAGCCTTCACAAAAGGGATACTCACGTTCCACGAGTAATCGCTGGCAAAATACTTTGTTAACACGAACAGAACGACCCAAACGCCAATCGCAATAATCAACTGACCCAACAGCTTTTGTTTGCCGGTTAATCCCAGGCTCCGGCGTTTCTTCATCTTGAGGTAGTCGTCGGCGAAACCAATTGCTCCGAAAAGCAAGGTTGCGATAACAACCGTCCAAACGTAGACACTCGATAGCTTGGCCCACAGCAAAGTGGATATCGTCACCGCGCCGACGATGAGCACGCCGCCCATAGTCGGTGTGCCGCGTTTGGCCATGTGCCCCTGTGGGCCTTCCTCCCGAATCTGTTGCCCGATGTTCCACTTTCGCAGTGCCTCAATGAGCTTGCCGCCAAAGAGCAGAGAAAGCAGCAGGGCTGTAATCGAGGCATAAGCCGTGCGAAATGTTACGTACTGAAAAACGTTGAGGGCCTTAACGAGATACCATTCTTTATCCTTGAAATGGTGGTAGATCAGCTCGTATAGAACGTAATAGATCATCCGCGACTCTTCTAACAGTAGGACAGGCATTCCTGCCTGTCTGCCTTTTGGACCGTGCCCACTTGATTCAGCCCGCTTGCTCGGGTAACTCTGACAGACTGGAAAGTCTGTCCTACTTTGTGTCTGCCCCTGCTAAAGGAAAACGTTCGCGAACTGCGCTGACTATCTTGTCTGTCGCAACGCCACGAGAACCCTTTATCAGGATAAGATCGCCCTCCCTGATTTCCTGTATCAGCGCGTCCGCGGTCTCGTTAGACGACTCGAAAAACGCCGTCTGACCTTCACGCTCCATCCCGGCTTCTTTCGCGCCTGCGACAATTTCCGCCGCCAGACCGCGAACACCCCAAAGGACATCGATACCGGCGCGTGCTATTTCGCGACCGGCTTCGTGGTGCAGAGAAGGAGCATCGGGTCCCAGCTCCAACATTTCCCCCGCTATTACAATCCTGCGCCTCGAAGTTTTTCCCGCCTCGGTAATGGTACGCACCATATTCAGCAGGGAGCGCGGATTGGAGTTGTATGAGTCGTCAATGATCCTGAAACCCGCCGCGAAGTCGAAAACCTCGCCTCGCATCTTCGGTGGTGTAGCCGTGCTAAGGGCTTCGGCAATCTGCGTTGGCTCAATCTCGAAACAGGTGGCGACAGCCGCAGCTGCCAGGGCGTTCATCAAATTGTGACGTCCGCTCATCGGCAACGTCGCGGCAGCCTCTCCCAAGGGAGTCTGCAGACGAAACTTGATTAACCCCAGGTGTCCGGTATCTATCTCACGTGCCGCAACGTCCGCGGGATTGTCGATTCCAAAAGTAATCGTGCGTCCTTGATGCTTGTCGCGCATCTTCATCACCCACTCATCATCCGCGTTCAGGACAGCAATTCCGTTAGGCTTGAGACCCTCGATCAATTCCGCCTTGGCAGCAGCGATGTTTTCTATGCTTCCCAAATGTTCGAGATGGACCGCCGCCACCATCAGCTCGACACCGACATCAGGCGGAGTGATCCGGCAGAGCCTTTCAATCTCATGAGTTGGAGATGACATTCCCATTTCGAGCACTGCCAGATCAAATTGCTCCGGCGATCTGCCTTCACTCACCATGCGCAGCACTGACAACGGCAGGCCCAGACCGTTGTTGTAGTTTCGCTCGCTCTTCAAGACGCGACGGCCCGCGCTACCAAGCAAATGCGCCGTCAGTTCTTTGGCAGTGGTTTTGCCGGCGCTCCCGGTAATCCCGACCACTGGTTTGCCCCATGCCTGGTAAACGCGATGCGCCAGCGTTTGCAGCGCGGCAATCGCATCGTCAACCAAAAGTAAGCGATCCCTCAGAGTCTCGAAACGCGGATCATTATTCACTCGATCAGCGCTCGCAACTGCTGCGACTGCCCCCTGGCGAAAGGCGTTTTCTATGAACTCATGGCCGTCGGCAAACTGTCCGTTAAAGCCGGCGCGGGCGTAGTCTTCTTGTGAAAGCGCAAAGAAAAGTTCGCCCGCATTAACCGACCTGGAATCGATGGAAAAGTCCGAAATTTCTTTTTCAAACAACTCGGGTCCAACGTCTTCGGCGCCGGCGCCCATCAAAATCGAAGCTTCCCGTACATTCACGTTATGCCAACCTCTTGCTCCACGACCAATCTCTCGGCAACCGCCGGCGAATACTCTTGAGTATACCGGCGAGATTGAGACATGGCAGAATCTGCCTCTGTAAATACCTCGTCAGATTGGTTGCGAACCCCGGCCGACTTGTGCATGGCGCGATGGCGACGCAAGCGTTTCCTGCACGCCGTCACTCGCTCTCTTAACTCATTCTCCCCAGCGCGACAGCTGCGCGGGCGTGGTAGTTTTTTTCCAAAGATCTCGTCGCTCAGTGAATGGGGGATCATTTAGCTGGCTCCGTGAGTTTCATAACTGTTAGTTGCGACGCAATCCAAGAGCCTGGTTTACATTTAACTTCTTCTCCGGGTAACGCAAACTGTTAGTTTGCGGATCGCGCGCCCACAGCTTGCCTCGTGTCAAATCCTTCTACCGTAACTCTTAGCTAACCACCCGCAAGCTAACAGCTTGCTTTACATTAATTTCTTCTCCCGAAATCAACGTAGATAGTTTGTCCCGACCTTAGCTCCGCTCCCGGTTCAGGAATTTGTCGCACAACCCTTCCTTCGCCGTGGGCTTCAACCTGCATGCCCAGTTGTGCACACGCGCGCGCCACGTCTCTCACGCTTTGTCCGCGTAAATCTGGCATCACGATCGCTTTGGTGGTAGCCACCGCATAGACAATTTCGCCGCCACGGTTGTTTCGTGTAGCAACTCTAGGCAAGGTTGCGGCTCTGCTCTCCTCCTGGCGCAACTCCTCCTCGCGCAACTTCGCAACATTTTCCGCTGGCTTAAGATTGTCGGCAATCAGCTCATTTGGCTCCTGGAAATCTGTGTCGGGCATGATGCCCATCTCCGGGAGTATCTTTTCGGCAATTTGCTGAAATACAGGAGCTGCAACGTCACCCCCGTGGTATGCGCCGGCCGGTTCATCGATAACCACGATAATGACGACCGCGGGATTACTAACAGGAGCGAAGCCCACGAAAGAGGCAACGTGCTTCGTGAGCGAATAACTCTTTGTCCTCGGATCAATCTTCTGGGCCGTACCTGTCTTGCCGGCCGCGGAGTACCCGTCCAACTGCGCCTTCTTTGCAGTGCCGTTAACCGTCACGCTTTCAAGCATCCCTCTTAATGCGGCTGCCGTTTCTTTGCCGATGACACGACGCTGTTCCGGATTTGGGCGGTAGAGCGTTACACCCGCTTCATTTCTGATCTCGCGAACCAGATGTGGGGCCACGCGCACGCCATTGTTTGCCAGTGCGCCAAAAGCGGCAGCCATCTGTAACGGCGTTACACCCACTTCCTGGCCGATCGCCACCGAGCCTATCGATGAAAGCTGCCAACGCTTGAGCGGATGAATTATGCCTGCGGTTTCACCGGGCAGTTCAACTCCGGTGCGAGATCCAAAACCAAAGCGAGTAATGTATTCATGCATCGTGGCATCACCAACGCGCAATCCCAACTTGATGGCCGCAACATTGCTCGACTTGGCCAGTGCTTCCGTGAGAGTCAGGACTCCAAACGGAGTGTGGTCGCGAATCACTCTTTTCGCTACCTTGATTGAACCCATCTGGCAGTCAATCATGTCGTTTGGTTTGGCCAGACCCTTTTCCAGAGCAGCAGCGAAAGCGACAACTTTGAAAGTGGAACCGGGCTCATAAATATTTTGCAACGCCCAGTTGGCTCGCTGGTCGGGAGTGGCAGCCCCGACATTGTTTGGATCAAACGTAGGCGCATTCGCCAGCGCCAAAATCTCGCCTGTGCGGGGATCGAGGACGATTGCTGTTCCAGATTTAGCTCTCGATTGAGAAATCGCAGTCGTCAGTGCGGCTTCGACGTGATACTGGATACCTTGATCGACAGTCAGAATAATCGTCTGACCAGATCGGCCTGGAACTTCAGTGCTTTCGTAAGCTCGCCCGCGCGAATCTCTTTCGATGAAAATTTTTCCGGGCTCACCTGTAATCTTTGCGTCATATACCTGTTCAATTCCAGACAATCCGTTTCCATCCAGACCCACATAGCCAAGTATGTTGGAAGCGAGTGATCCATGTGGATAAAAACGCTTTGGTTCTCTACGCGTGTGCACGCCCCTCAATTGAAGGGCCTCCACCTGCATTGCTTGCTCAGGATTCAGCCTCCGCGCCGCCCACATAAAACGGCGGCCAGTCTTTCGTGCTTCGACAATTCGATCGAAGAGGCCATCCCGGCCGAGTCCCAGTACCGGCGCAATCAAACTCGCCGTGCAATCGATCTCGCCAAATGCATTGTCGTCGCTCTTGTCGAATTCATCCGGCGCAATAAATACCGAAACGGTATCGATGCTGCGTGCCAATTCTCGCTCTTGCCTATCAAGGAGTGGTCCTCTTTGCGGACTGCTCTCGACCGCTTCCTGTTGCTGTTGCTGTGCGCGTTCGACGAGCTTCTCGTGTTTTGAAACTTGCAAATACACGAGCCGGGCGCTAATCCCGAGCATCCAGAAAACGACGAAAGCCGCGACAAAAAGCGTGCGGCGAACAGAAACGTCGGGTTGTGATTGTGACTGAGCGGAACGGCGCGCCAACATCCCTTGTTTACATCCCTTCCTACTGACTCCCGTGAGGGACGAGCACTCGCCCGACGAGCTCAGGCGAGGCGGCTACATATTACTAACGCTGAAACGTCGCGGAGGGATTGAGCAGGGCCGGGGTGACCGGAAGTCGGCTCTGTCTGCCGGCCTTCTGATTGTCCATCTGGCCAGCCACTAAAGGCCTGAGTCCCAGTTCGCGGGCTTCAGATTCAAGTCGGGCCGGAGCAAATGCCTGCTCCCGCAACAACATCAAGTGTTGTTGTTCCTGAAGCAGCTTTTCCCGTTCACGGCGTAGCCCTTCGCTCTTATATCCAAACTGAACGGCTGCGAAGTGTTGTTGCGCCGCAAAGACAAAGCCGCCGGCCAGGAACAAACCACAGAACAACAACATCGCGAGCCGGTAGAGGGCTCGCACGTCGCGATCATGGTGAATCTTGGCTTTGCGCTGTTTCGAGGGAACTCTTCTCATGCGGGGAACTCCGGGTCCTGGTTCTTGGTCTGGTTCCTACAATCTGAGATCTGAAATCTTAGATCCGAAATCGGAAAAACCTCATCGCTTGCGACAAGCACGCAACTTTGCGCTGCGTGATCGGGGATTCGCATCGATTTCCTGGGCGTCGGGAACGACTGGACGCTTGGTAAGTATTTCGACGGCGTTTCGAGCTCCGCAGGTGCAAACAACTACCGGAGCCCGGGTTCGAGATCCGCAGTCGCAGTAACCTGACAGGCGGCGGAGCTCCAGTTTCACTATCCGGTCCTCAAGGGAATGAAAACTAATGACAGTGAAGCGTCCATCGGGCTGTAAAAGATCGACTGCTGTTTCGACGAATCGGCCTAAACCTTCCAGCTCCTGATTGACTGCGATTCGTAGGGCCTGAAAAGTCCGTGTGGCCGGATGGATTTGCCATCGCTTACCTGATGCCGCTGCGCGGGCCACCAGGTCGGCCAGTTCCTTTGTTGTTGTGATCGGCTTCCCTTGTTCGCGACCTTCTACAATCCATTTGGCGATACGACGTGAGTTTCGTTCCTCGCCAAATTTGAAGATGATTGCGGCTATCTCATCTTCCGGCAGCCGGAGCAGAAGATCCGCAGCGGTCTCTTCTCCGCTGTCGGGGTCCATCCGCATGTCAAGCGGGGCATCAAAGCGAAAACTAAACCCCCTTGTTGGCGAGTCAAACTGTAAAGACGAAACGCCCAGATCTGCCAATACGCCTGCCGGCGCCTCTTTGCCCAGCTCTTCCAGTATGCGGCCAATCTCTCGATAGTCCGCGTGCACGGGACGAAAGCGTGGACCAAAGCGGGCCAACCGCTCGCTCGCCGAGCTGAGCGCTTCCTGGTCCCGATCGATTCCGATAACGCGTGTATCGGCCGTCGATTCCAGGATTGCTTCGGAATGACCTCCAAGGCCCACGGTGCAGTCGACAAACAATCCTCCGCGCTCGGGCTCAAGGAATTGAATCGTTTCTCGAAGCAGCACGGGGCGATGGGGCGCGCCTATGCCCCCCAAAGGCGCAGCCATCACCACCGCCCCGTGATCTCGTTCAAAGAACTAAACTTCAATGATGAATGATGAACGCTGAATGATGAGCTAAATCTGGGATGTGCAAAACGCATTCGTAAAACCATTTAGTCTGATTTCATCATTCATCATTCATCATTCATCGATTTCTTAAATTCCCAGCTTTGCGATCGCCGCCTCGTCTTCTTCGGTATAAGGGTCGGCCAGGAGACGCGCCTTGAAGACATCCAGCTCCCAAACCTCCAGATAGGTCAGATACCCCAACACTGCGACGTCGCCCATCACGCCCGCGCTCCTGCGTAGAAGCGGATGAATCAAGAGGCGACCCTGTCCATCTATCGTCGCCTGTTGTCCGTAGTAGTTCGTTCTGTCAAGGAACTTGCGCCGCGCCGGATCCATTGTCGGCAAGAGTGAAAGTCTTTGCTCTATCGATTCCCATTCAGCCAATGGGTAGATGCGAACGTTGTCACCAGTAAGACTTGTTATGTAGAATTCGCCGCCATGCTTTTCGTCAATTAGGCGACGGAAGGGAGTCGGCACCTTTAGCCGACCCTTTGCATCTATCCGGGCCGTGTAGTTTCCCCGCAGCATCAGAGTTATCGAGCAAATTGAGTTGGCGGGTGGCCATTCCCGGAAAAGTACCAATGATCGGGTTCGCTACGAGGTTGGACCCACTTCCGACCACTTTTGACCACCCGAATCGGATACTACGCTCCAAGATTTTGGGTGTCAATAGGGAATCCCGCAATATTCTTAGGTTTTTCGCGATCTTTGGGTTTGAGCCGAAAGTTACTGTTCGCCTCTTGTCGGCCATTGATAGGCAGATTTCTCGCACTGACTGCGAAAGACTTTTATTTGGGCCGGGAAGTTCAGAGTTCAGCCTTCAGGCTGCGGCTAAGCCTCCGAAGCAATGGAATAAAAGCGCGACACTCGCATCCCGCCGCGTTAATCAGCGATTGTCGCCCTAGCAATCCGCAGTACGCGAGAGTCGCGCACCTTATTAAGGGTCATTAACACAGAAATGGTTGCCTCCGTTACTGCTGCCAGCAATTTCCCTCCGTAGTGTTGATATGAACCCAAAAGCGCGTTGAGGGTACGGCCGGGGCGCTAACGGTCCCACCATAAGCCTGGAAGTTCCAACCCCAGCCATCGTGAAATTCAGCTACACGCCATCCCTTGCCGAATACGGCTTCGCAATGGGAGTTGGCATCCGTGATGTTCGGAAAAGTGTTGCCGGCAACGGGCGGGGTCGTGGCAACTACGCCGCCCGACCACCGATTGTACTGATCGGGAACCTTCAAGCCGACCGGAAATTTGAACGCGGGCTGTGGTTTGTAGATACAAAGAACCGGCAGCGGCTGGGTGCATAACGTATCGCCTTTGTAGGTTTCACAACCGTTCGGCGGCTGTCCGCAACCGACAGTGATCGTGCCGTACTGATTGTTGGAAGTCGTATGAAGCCACGTCATGCCTTTCTTTGGCGGCTTACTGCACTTCCCCCCGTTGCCCGCGTTGACGATATTCTGGAGTTCTGATTGAGTGAGCGCGCGGTCGAAGATCTCGACCTCGTCTAAAATAGTGTCACAGCCATTGGGATTGCCTGGGCATCCGCCGATGTCCAAGGGAAGCTTAGCGCCGGCGTTGGCACTGGCAGGGATTGCAGGTAGTCCGGAAGATGCGACCAGAGCGCCACCGGGATCTGCGGCATATAAGGTCACCTTCTTATTTGTTCGATCAACAACGACAGCAACAAAGGTCCATGCTTCGCGAGTAATCAGTGGTCCATCCCACGACATCAATTGGTTGCCGCCATTGCCCATATCAAACCTTAATTTGTTGTTGTTGCCAAAGAACAACCCATAGCCAGACTTGGTTGATGTCACGTTGTTCACGATCGGACTCGAGTGACCTTTGATCCAGGCGTCAATGGTGAAACTTTTATTGCTCCCGAAGTCGAGGCTGGAATTCGGTTTGATCCTCACTCGAGTGCCAAAATAAAAGTTCATTCCGTTGCCCACAAATCCTGCGACCGACTTGGGATTACTGCTGGATCCAATTGTGTTACTCGCAGTGCCATGATTGCCGAGCGGGCTTTGATCGGAGACAGCAGTGCCCCGCGTTTCTTCCAGCGGCCACCAACCCACCATTCCGGGAGGAGGTGAGGTGCATGCGTCTTTTTGGAAATTGGTAGTTAAGTTGTGTTGGCTCCACTCATTGTAGCCCGTGTTGAGAACGTCGGTCTGTGCTGGGTTCATCCCCTTGATTCCCGGCAGCGCCAAGGTTACGAGACCCAAAACTAGCGTTAGTATTTTCTTCATGGTGGGTATTCTCTCTTTCTCGTTGTAGGGGGAGCGATGAGTAGCTCCTTTGAGGTTGTGAGTACTTGGACTAGGAGTACTACGGCTTTATAGTCTGAGAACTGGCGAGGGAGCGAAACGTTAGTACAAAGCCTCCGATTAGGCAAGTATTGGCTCCGCACCTTCAGACCTAAAGCTGGAGAGGACCTGCCCCGATTGCCGGGTTATCTCGCCAATAGGCAGCAGTCTGGCGTTGTTGTATATTGACGCTCACATGTTTCAGCCAACATTTTCCTGTCAGCTAAGCAACTGAATGGACCTCGATTCCGTAGGATTTTTCGGGCTTCTCTTGTTTGGCTTGCTCGCCGCCGGCGCGAATCTACTGGGCGGATTTGTGCTCATTAGTGCCGGCGCGCACCGGTTAGGAGAGCGCTTTCTCAAGTACCTGGTGGCTCTCGGGGCTGGATTCATGTTGGCCGCGATCTTTCTCGAGATAATTCCTGAGAGCTTTGTCATCTGGACCTCCGGCCTCCAGGGAAAGGCCGCTGCCGAAGCTGTGATTGGCGCAATGACGCTGCTTCTGGCGGGCTATTTACTGATTCAGCTTTTCGAGCACACTATCGCGCCCCATTTCCACTTCGGCGCTGAAACGCACCCGGAGTCGTTTATGCGCCCTTCCGCAGCCTACGCAGCGGTAGGAGGACTGTGGATTCACACCTTCTTCGACGGCGTTTCAATCGCAGCTGCGTTTCTGGTTAATTTCCGCGTCGGGATTCTGGTGTTCATCGCTATTTTGCTGCACAAGATGCCGGAAGGGTTTACCGTCGCATCGATAATGCTTGCTTCAGGACGCTCAAACCGAACCGCACTGTTGGCAACGATTGCCATTGGAGCAGCGACTCTTGCCGGAGTGGTGGCAGTCGCATTGCTCAACACCAGAATGAGTAACGCGGTTGGTTATGCTCTTCCCTTTTCAGCGGGCGTCACGCTTTATGTCGCCGCCAGCGACTTGATACCTGAGGTGAACCACAAAGAAGAAAGAAACCCGACGGTCTCGATCGTCGTTTTTGTTGGGGTAGCGCTTTTTTACCTGTTGCACAAGTTGATCGAGGGGTAGCTCTGCATAGTTAGGTACA
This sequence comes from Acidobacteriota bacterium, assembly GCA_038040525.1. Taxonomy (GTDB): domain Bacteria; phylum Acidobacteriota; class Blastocatellia; order Pyrinomonadales; family Pyrinomonadaceae; genus PSRF01. Next base: position 31,878 of record JBBPIC010000040.1, read on the forward strand.
GCCTTCATTGAAAGAGACGTTCTTCAAATTTGAGTCAAGCTTGCGCCGTGGCCTCCCGGGCTTCATGTTCGCAGTCGTCGTGTTGTTCTCAGTTTTTCAGAACGCGATTGTCACGGCGGTTGGCCAAACAGCCAAGTCGCCTATCCCGCTTCCCTCACCTTTCACACCTATAATCGATTACGCCAACGTCATTGATCCAGACACGCGCAAGAAGCTGGAGGCAATGTATTTAAATCTCAAGCAGCGCGCAGACATTGAGTTCGCGGTGGTTACGGTCGACACGACTGGCGACCGGGATATCTTCGAATACTCTTTGGACGTAGCGCGTGGATTGGGAATTGGATCGAAAGAAGGTGAGAAGAACGGGTTTCTGCTCCTGGTGGCAATTAAGGATCGGAAGTATTTCACTCAGGTCAGTGACCACCTCGAGGGCGATCTAAACGACGGACTTGTAGGCCAAATTCAGCGTGAACGGTTGGTGCCGGACTTCAAAAAGGGAAATTACGCCAAAGGGATCTACGACACGGTCCAGGCCTACGCTGCCACCCTCGCGGCCAAACGTGGCTTCAACATTGACGGAATTGACCAGCGATACGCATATCGCGAAACACCTGTACGGCGGCCCGGGACTGGCTCAAAGTCCGGCGGCCTATCGGGGGGGCTGTGCTGCGCTGTAATCGGTATTGTCTTCTTCATTATTATTCTGGTTTCCTCAAGGGGAGGCCGTGGCGGTCGAGGCGGAGGGCGCGGTGGCGGCGGCGGCGACTGGTGGAAATGGGCCCTGGCCGGCGCGGTAATAAATGCAGCTACCAGCGGCCGGGGATCGAGCAGTGGTTGGGGCGGAGGTGGATTCGGCGGTGGCGGCGGTGGCGGGGGCGGCGGTTTTGGCGGTGGCTTCGGGGGCGGCGGCAGCTTTGGCGGCGGCGGCGCCGGAGGCAGCTGGTAGTCAGACATTCCTGTCTGTCACCCGTTCATTATGAGGCACTCGGAAGGAACCGAAATCTTATGAAAACGTAGACGCATAGTAATGTGCGTCAACGTGTCTGTCGTGCAGTCGGGCCTGGTTAAGGAACTAAGACAGACAAGGAATGTCTGTCCTACGTGTTTATTCGCACGGAGTCAATTCTGTTAGTATTCAGCACCCTAGAAAAACGCGATGGTTAAAACGATTGTCCAGGAAGCATTGAAGGGTCTTTTGAAAGACCTGCACGCAACGCACGGAGAGAATCTTGGGTCGGTCGTTCTTTATGGATCGGCCGCTGCCGGCGACGATATCGAATTGCGCTCAGACTACAATCTGCTCATCACGCTCCACCGCATCACCCCGGAAGAATTGCGTCAGGCCCAGGCTCCGATGCGAGAGTGGCAGCGCCTGGGGCACCCGCTCCCGGTCTACTTCACAACAGAAGAGCTTTCGGACGCGGCTGACGTTTTTCCGATTGAGTTTCATCAGATGGCCAACGCCCGTGTAGTGCTTTACGGACCTGATCCGTTTGAGTCCCTCACGTTTTCCGACGCCAACTTGCGCCATCAAACCGAGTATGAGCTAAGGAGCAAGCTGATTCAGCTGCGCCGGATGTATATTCCGGTATCAGTTTCAACCGAAAAGCTATGCGATTTGATGAGCGACAGCCTGTCTAGTTTCGCGGCGCTGTTTCGCGCGGTTTTGATCTTATATGGTGAGGAAGCGCCGGTGGCCAAACCCGATACCGTGCGCACTACGGTGCGACGATTCGGGCTAAATGGTGAGCCGTTTGAAAGGATTTTTGAGTTTCGCGCGTCCGACAATCTGCCCCCAAATGAAACGGAAGCTAACGAAATCTTTGCCGCTTATATGGAACAGCTACAGCAGGTTGTCGAAGTGGTAGATGAGTTCGATCAGGCAACACAATCAGGAGAAAAGAGATGATTCAAAGACGACTATCGTTACTTGCTTTGGTTGTTTTCGTGGTAGCGACTGCAAGTGGTTGCGGTTACAACACGCTCACCACCAAGCAACAGAACGTAAAGGCGAAATGGGCCAACGTAGAGGCGCAGCTTCAACGCCGCGCCGATCTGCTCAACAACCTTGTTGAGTCGGCGAAACTCGCTGGAGTCCAGGAACAGGAGGTATTCGGCAAGATCGCGGAAGCAAGATCCAGATTACTAAATGCAACCTCGCAGGCGCCCCAGGGCGAAGGTGGTGACAAAAGCCCGGAGCAGAAACAGGCCGTCATCGACGCTGCCAATAGTTTTGGCGGTACTATCGGCCGGTTACTGGTTTTGCAGGAACAGTATCCCGTCCTGAGGTCGAACGAGAACTTCCTGAAGCTGCAGGACGAAGTGGTAGGCACCGAGAACCGGATTGCTACGGCCCGCAAGGACTATAACGATGGTGTGCAGGACTACAACACCACGCGGGCCAAGTTCCCGACAGTGATTTCCGCGAAGCTGTTTGGCTTCAAAGAAGAGCCTTACTTCAAGGCTGAAGAAGGCGCTACCCAGGTTCCAAAGATCGACTCAAGTGGTCTTCGCCAAAATCAACCGGCCCCCGCACCGTCGAAGTGAGATCTACAACTCACAAAAACGAGAGGCCGCCCTTCGAATCGGGCGGCCTCTTTTCTTTTTGTGTTGGTTCGTGGTTCGTTGATCGTTCGTATCGTAAAGCAAACTGTTAGTTTGCGTTTACGGGCGACACCACGACGCTTGTGATGCAAGATCCGCAAACTAACAGTTTGCGTTACGATTCAAAAGCCGCGCGAACTGCACATCGAGCAGTGATCGCAGGGCTTCCCGCCGGGTTCGACGTTGCAGATTTTTTCCTTTTCAAAAAAGTCCACGAGTTCAGTTACCGTCGCCTCTTCGACGCCAAACTTTTCCTGGCTCGGATGTGAATACGGGGCATTGATGCCGGCCAACCACGGAGAATGAGTTATCAGAACTGGTTTCTGTAACGGGCGTGAGTCGGCCGCGGCGTTTGGAGCACGTCCGGGTTCGGTTGATTCAGAACTTACCTTTGCTTCGAGTTGGGCAATCTTTCGTTGTAGCTCGCTGAGGCCGGCGCGTACGGCAGCCAGTTCCGAGCTGACTTCCGCTATGCGTTGGCTTGGTGCGGGTCCGCCATCGCTCGACATTCGACGGGCAACTCTCTCGGCAATTTCTCGCGCTGGATCCAATTCTGTACTCATAGGTAGGACAGACATTCCTGTCTGTCGGTCGTTCGTTTCATATCAGTTGAAATTACAAAAGCTTGTTAGGCGAGATCGACAGACTGGAAAGTCTGTCCTACTTATTCGTCTTTCAGCAAATCGATGTAATCCACCACACCGATGATTGCCGAATCAATCGCGGCCTGTGGCTTTCCCGTCGCCGCTGTCGAAGCGCCCCAGCCCTCCTGCACAATCAAAACGGTATCGCCTACTCCCGCGTCAACCGAATCCAAAGCCAACACTGAGTAAGCGGTTTCCTCACCTTCGGGAGTTATTTGCTGGCAAAGCATCACCCGCGCATTCTCGTAGCGCTGGTTCTTCTGCGAGGCGACAACGTTGCCGACAACCTTAGCGAGAATCATTCATTTCCTGCCTGGCAGACTTAGTCGACCCATTCGTGACATGCGCGTCTGAATCAACGATGGCGATAATGGTGCAATCAGTGGGCGTATCTTCGCGCTTGAAAGGAAAACTGGCTTCCTTTCCCCGGCACCAGAAAACCAATTCACCGACCCCCGCGCCGATCGCGTCAACAGCCACCATCGGTTTGCCAATGGACTTCAGATCCTTATTGAGTGTTTGGACCACAAGGAGCTTCCGACCTTCAAGCGCTTCATTCTTGACGGTGGCAACGACGGTACCGATTACTCTTGCGAGTTGCATCTTTTTAAGGTCTCAAGTCTCAAGTCTCAAGTCTCAGGTCTCAGGTCTCAGGTCTCAAGTCCCAATCCCGAACCTCAATCGACGTGAGACTTGAGACCTGAGACTTGAGACTATTCTGAGAGACTTGAGACTATTCTGTGATGTCCACCGTATCAATCACTCCCACAATTGCCGCATCGACCGGTGTATCTTTCATGCCCTGGGCCAGGCGCGCGCTTGAGCCCGCTACTACCAACACCCGCTCATGAAAACCCGCGCCCACGGTGTCAACAGCAACTACATAGCCTGGGGTGTCGCTGCCATCGACGTTGATTGGTCGTACGATAAGCAGCTTTTTACCAAGAAGCCGTTCGTCTTTTTGCGACGCGACGACCGTGCCCAGAATGCGCGCGATGATCATGCCTTAACGGTTACCGATCGGAAGTGCGTCGTCCACACTGCCATGCGGACGTGGAATCACATGCACGCTCACCAACTCACCAACGCGCCGTGCAGCAGCGGCGCCTGCGTCCGTGGCCGCTTTAACCGCAGCCACATCGCCACGGACAATTGCCGTAACGAATCCAGCGCCAATCTTCTCGTAGCCAATCAAGGTAACGTTTGCGGCCTTAACCATCGCATCCGCCGCTTCAATCATCGCGACCAGACCTTTGGTTTCAACCATGCCGAGTGCTTCTTGCATCAGTTGCTCCTTCTCCGTTAATCGTAAATCGTAAATCGTAAATCGTAAATTGTGAATAGACGGTTACGTTACCTTACATTACTAATCTTAAACAATCCTAACTGGAAGCTCCCCCAGGTCGGTTCACTATTCACTATTCACTATCAGTACTTTCGCCGGGTTAAAACGATCCACGAAGCCACGCGAAATTTCACGAAAGAGAGTTAGTGTTGCTTCGTGTGATTTCGTGGATCGTTTACTTATCTTCTAAACTTTGCCTATCTTCTAAACTAAGACACTAATCTGAACTCTCTTTCGCCATCGTTGAGATCGATTGCTCACACTATCAGGTTTTGCCGATCCCGGTCGATTCACGATTTACGATCTACGATTCACGGCTAACTGCCTGACTCAACAACTCAACCAACTCGTCTCTTGTCAGTGAAATTTTGCCTTCACCGTTCGTGGCAGCGAACTGTTGAAATCCCGTGGCCCTGGGTCGATCACCGCTGGGGCACACCAATTGAGTCTCATGCAAATAGCCGCAAGCCTGGCACCGTCCCGATTCCCCCAAATAGCCGGAAGCCTCTCGCAGATTGATTAACTTCTCAATCGCGTCGTTGGGCAGGTTCTGCGAGCCGCCCAGTATCCGCGCCAGTATGGCAATCCTGGCTGTGTGTTCGAGTGTTTCAAGTCGATCGAACGCCTGCCATAAATCAGAGCCGTAAGCGACTGCGCCGTGGTTTGCCATCAGCAATGCATTGTGGTGCTTCACGAACGGACGCATTGCATCGGTCACTTCGTTCGTTGAAGGGGTGCCGTAGCTGGTTAACGGTACGCAGCCCAGCGTCAGGATTACCTCTGAAAGAATCGGCTGATCTATGGCGAGCCCGGCGACCGCGAAAGCTGTGCCGTGAGGCGGATGCGCATGGCAAACGGCATTTACGTCCGCGCGCTCCTGATAGATCAGGAGGTGCATCTGCAGCTCGCTCGAAGGCTTTCGATCAGTCAGTGGTTTGCCGTTGGCGTCGGTTACCGCCAGCGACTCTTCAGTCATGCGGCCCTTGCACATCATGGTGGGCGTCGCGACGATTCGACCGTCGTCGAGGCGCACACTGATATTGCCGTCGGACGAAACGACGTAGCTCCGCTCATACAGGAGCCGGCCCACATTTACGATTTCCCGTCGTGCGGTCAGTTCATCCATTACGCCTGTCCATGACTGCCAAACGCTACTATAGCTCCTGCTCACTCAACTCTGTTGCCCGTTCGAGTTGAGTTTTATTCCTATGGTTTGTTACTGCTCTTGATTGCGGACGAGCCAGATAATATGACAGAGATTCCAGTGACGTGGTTAAGTCAACTGTCTTAACTTTCACGTCAAGCCGAGCGTTGAGTGAGACCGGAGCGAAATTCAAGACGGCTTTAATACCAGCGGACATGATTTGGTTAAGGACCCTTTGCGCCGAACGGGCCGGCACCGCGATTACTATCACGTCGATTGATTCTTCCTTGACCAGGTGCGGCATTCTCTTCACGTCCTGGATCGTAATCTTATCTCCGCCCACCTTGCGTCCTATCTTCGCTTCATCATTATCAAACAGCGCAACCACGGAAAAGTTTGATCTTGAAAAACCCTTATAATTCGCCAGGGCCGTTCCTAAATTTCCCGCACCTACAATCCCGACCCGATGAGGCCGGTCGAGTCCCAGAATCTTTGTGACGTGCACACGTAAGTCTTCCACAGAATATCCGACCCCACGCACGCCAAACTCGCCGAAGTAACCCAGATCTTTTCTGATTTGTGCGGAGTTGAGATTGAATTGCTCAGCCAGCGCCTGCGATGAAATACTCCTGATTCCTGTCGCGGAAAGAGTATTCAAGCAGCGAAGGTAGATGCTCAAACGATTAGTAGTTAGTTCTGAAATCTTTTCTGACTTCATTTGAGGCCTGACATTTAGTATAGACCGAATGGCGCGTTTACAGAACCGAGCGCGGTAGTTCCCTGTAAAGCAAACTGTTAGTTTGCGACTCTTGGTTTCTACAACGCTTAATCTAACCAGGCGCCGCAAACTAACAGTTTGCTTTACGAATCGGCGTAAGCGCGTTGCGATTGCTATACCCATCAACTACAATCCTGCCAGTTTGACCCTGCAAATGCTTCGCCAATGATTGCACACTTGTCCGGCACTCTTCTTTCCAAGCAACCAAATTCAGTAATTCTCGATGTCGGTGGTGTGGGTTACGAAGTCAACATTCCGGTTTCGACGTTTTATGATCTCGAAGAACCCGGCTCAAGTGTTCAACTTCGCATTTACACACATGTGCGGGAAGATACGCTACAGCTTTTCGGCTTCAAAACTGCGCGCGAGCGCGAGCTCTTCCTGCGGGTGATTTCGGTGAGTGGAATTGGGCCACAACTGGGAATCAAGCTGCTTTCCGGGATGAGTGCGGACGAAATGATCGCATCGATTAGGACTAACAACCTGGCAAAGTTGACTTTGATACCAGGTATCGGTAAGAAGACGGCGGAGCGGCTCGTGATGGAACTGCGTGATAGAGTCGCTTCGCTTTCGTCGCCCGAATTGGAGGAAGAATTGGGCGCGAAGACCGCAGCAGGCACGCCTGTTGTGACCGAAGATTCAATGCGAGCCGATGTATTGTCTGCTCTCCTGAATCTGGGTTATCAGCGAAATGCCGCGGAAAAAGCCGTAACGTCGGCAACGGACGAAGGCGGCGACATTTCAGTTGAACTGATCTTACGGCGCAGCTTGCGCAAGCTGGCAAAAGCGTAAAGCAAACTGTTAGTTTGCTTCTGACGCGATAGAGATGAGCGCAAAATAACTGTAACCAGACGAAGCAAACCGTACTGATGCAGTTTGGAGCAATGTACTAGTTACAGAACCCAGCGCGGACCGGGGTCCCCGGCGGGGCAGCCCCGCTGGGGTGGTGGATGCGCGGGATCCCGGAGGGAACTTCGCACGCAAGGTCGGCAATGCTTGTTAATACTCGGTTCCTGAAGGATCCCGCGCTACCGCGCTGGGTTCTGTAATAATTTGCGTTCCAGCCGAAATATGCACGGTGCATCAGTACCAGGCAAACTAACAGTTTGCTTTACAAATATGTCTACTGAATCCGGACCAGCGAGAGCTCCACTAACCGACGCTGAACGTCAATTTGAATTGACGGTGCGCCCGAACAAGCTCGCAGATTACATTGGCCAGCGCCAGGTCAAGGAAAACCTTCGCATTTATATGAAGGCTGCTTTGCAGCGTAAGGAAGCGTTGGACCACGTGCTGCTGACGGGTCCTCCTGGACTTGGCAAAACAACCCTCGCAAACATCATCGCCAACGAGATGGGCGCCGAACTCCGTTCAACTGCCGGACCCGCGATTGAGAAAGCCGGCGATATCGCTGCCCTTCTGACTAACTTGCAGGAAGGCGACGTCCTTTTCATCGACGAGATTCATCGCCTCCTCCCGGCGTTGGAAGAGAAACTTTATCCAGCAATGGAGGACTATCAACTTGATCTGCTGATAGGCCAGGGGGCTGGTGCGCGTTCGATAAAACTGGAGCTGCCGAAATTTACGTTGGTTGGCGCTACAACTCGTGCCGGCCTGATCACGGCCCCTCTGCGCGGTCGTTTTGGAATCATCTTTCATCTGGATTTTTATCCTCATGAGGATCTCGAAGTGATTTGCAAGCGTTCGGCGGAGATTCTTGGGGTGGAAATTGACGAGGATGGCGCGCGTGAGATCGCCCAACGTTCGCGCGGCACACCACGCATAGTTAACCGGCTACTGCGCCGTGTGCGAGACTATGCCGAGGTAGACTACGACGGTCGCATCACGAGAGAGGTCGCCAATGATGCACTCAACCGTATGGAAGTCGATACGTTTGGCCTCGACGAAATGGACCGCAAACTCCTATTTACGATAATCGAGAAATTCAATGGCGGGCCGGTAGGATTGGGCACTATCTCTGCTTCAATTCATGAGGAGAAAGATTCTATCGAGGAAATTATCGAGCCCTACCTGATTCAAATCGGGTTTCTCGACCGCACCCCCCGCGGGCGTATGGCCACTCGCCTTGCCTATGATCACTTCGGCATGAAATGTCCCGGTTCCCTCAAGCCCAGCCTGTTCGATTCTCAATGAAGAATTTGTTAGGGTCTGTTCACGGAATACCGAAACGTTCATAAGGTTTCAGGCCAATGGGAAAGTTCTCGTCCTTTACTCGTCACTCGTTCGGAGTTCGGAATCGCGGACCGTGGCGGTCAATTCTGAGCCATACCCTGCACCAGTTTCATGAGAACGACTTGTTTACTTCCGCGGCTGCCATGAGCTACTTCGGTTTAATGGCGCTGTTTCCCGCGCTCCTGCTATTGCTTGCCATAGGCAACCAGATTACTGCGGCAAGCGAATTGCTGACTCGGGCGGTAGATGTCTACCCCGGGTCCGCGAAGTTTTTGCGAGATACGATCCGCTCACTTTCGTCTGTCGGTCCAGGCATCATCATTACCTGTGTCATCGTGGTTCTCTGGGCCGGTTCGTGGGTCTTCGCCGTGATTGAGCGTGCGCTAAATCGAATCTGGGGCTCAACCTCCCGGACTTTCTGGCACGGGCGTGCGCTGACCGTCGGGATGATTGGAATCATCGGTATTCTCCTGGCGTCTTCAGTAGTTCTCACTTCGGTGGTTGTCACGCTGCGTGAGATGGCCGGAAGACTGTCGCCTCGCCAGTTAGCTCGTTATCCAGTGATGCTCTCGATGGGTAGTGTTTTCTGGCAGGGAATTTATGCAGTTCTCAGTTTCCTGGTGACGGTGGTGTTATTCGTCATCGTCTATCGCTTTATGCCCAAAGCGGAAGTCAGCCTTCGCGATACTTTGCCCGGAGCGATTCTTGGCGGACTCTTGTGGGAGCTCTCGAAGTATATCTTTGCCTGGATGTTGAACTATTTTCATTACGACCAGATTTACGGATCCGTCGGCGCAGTTGTTGCTGTCTTGACCTGGAGCTACGTCTCGAGTTTGATTCTGTTGTTTGGCGCTCAACTAACCGCTGTGTTTCACCGTGAGCACCCCCATTATCCCGATCCTGTGTAAACCTCTCCGTTGTTCCTTGCGAAAATGCAACTCTCGGATTTCGACTACGACCTTCCTGAAGAACTGATCGCGCAGCAACCGCTTGACCAACGCGACGCGTCCCGGATGTTGGTCATTGATCGCAATGCTCGAAACTGGAAAGACTCCGAGTTTCGCTGTCTTCCGGAATACATCCGCCGAAATGACGTAGTTGTCGTCAACAACACACGGGTCTTTCCGGCCAGACTTATCGGGCAGCGCGACCCGACCGGAGGCCGCGTCGAAGTCCTGCTGACTCGCGAGATTGAGCCGTTTGTGTGGGAAGCTCTGGTGCGACCCGCGCAACGCTTAAAGATTGGCGCTCGCCTGCGGTTCGGAGCAGACTTGCAAGCAGAAGTTCTTGATTGGTCCACCAGCGCCCTGCGACAAATCAGATTCAACGGGCCGGTAGAGTCAGTCCTGGATACGCTTGGGCAAACGCCACTACCTCCCTACATCAAGAGACCGGATGGAACGTCCCCCGACGATCGGGAACGCTATCAGACGGTTTTCGCACGGGAAAAAGGTGCTATTGCCGCGCCCACAGCCGGCCTGCATTTCACTCGGGAAATTGCAGAAGAATTGCAGGCCCGCGGGGCGCGACTAGTTGAAGTCACGCTGCATGTAGGCTACGGAACATTTGAACCGGTCCGAGTTGACAACCTTGAAGACCATCGTGTCGACGCAGAGTTTGTTCAAATTGGCGAGGAGGCTGCTCGCGCGATCAACCAGGGTCGCGCGGCAGGCGGCCGAGTAATTGCTGTGGGAACGACCACGACCCGGGCTCTGGAATCTGCGGTAACTGCGGAGGGGACAATCGAGGCAATAGAGAGAAAAACTGATCTGACAATTCTACCAGGCCATGAATTTCGTGTTACCGACGCCTTGCTGACAAACTTTCACCTACCGCGCTCGTCCTTGTTGTTGCTCGTTTCAGCCTTCGCCGGTTTCGAGTTAACTCTGGATGCATATCGCCACGCCGTCGCGGAGCGATTCAGGTTCTACAGTTACGGCGATTGTATGTTTGTGATCTAGTGATTGATAAAACGTTGATGGTAGACTATCGGTGACCACTAAACGAGTGGATTGATTCATGGCTGTTCTAAAGAAAATTCGTTCCCGCTGGTGGGCGCCTCCCTCTGAGGAATACCCGAGGGAGGCCGAGTTAACCGTGCCTGTCGCGGTGGGAACGCGTTACGACATGCGCCCTCTTACGATTTCCCACCTGGACGATTGCTGGCGACTCGACCAGCGCTGCTTTGTTGACGGTGAAGCTTATAGCCGTGAAACCTTCGAATACCTTTTGACTGCTCCGGAGTCAGTGTCCTATCGGGCCGCTACTCACGGCGGAGCAATGGTGGGCTTTGTAATCGGGCTCATAGAACCCGATCACACAGGACACATTACGACCGTGGGTGTAGCTCCCGAACATCGTCGGCGACACCTTGGAAAACGTCTTATGGCGGAAGTTGAGAGGGGATTTAAGGAACGAAACGTCCGGATAGTGCGGCTGGAAGTGAGGTCACTTAATATTCCAGCCCAAAAGCTATATCAACGGCTGGGTTACTCGGTTACACAGCGCCTACCAAAATACTATTCAAATGGCGGGGATGGATTGTTAATGCTGAAATCGCTGGACTAATGGCCAGGCGTTTCTAGCTTTTACGCAGTTCCGTCAAAACCTGCTTGGCAACAGCCTTCAACGTATCAAAGACACCCGCACCCGTGGAAGCAACCGCCTCTACAACGGGCTCCTGTTTGCGCATTAGTTCCGCTGTAATATCGGGAACAGGAAGGACATTCGGGAGATCGCGTTTGTTTAGTTGGAGAACATACGGAAGCTTCATCAAATCGTAACCTTGAGCGCGAAGGTTCTCTTCGAGGTTATATAGCGATTCCACGTTTGCATCCATTCGCTCCTCTTGCGAATCCGCTACAAACACAACTCCGTCAACACCTTTCAGAATTAGTTTGCGCGAGGCATCGTAGAAGACCTGGCCTGGGACAGTGTAAAGGTGGAATCGGGTCTTGAAACCGCGAACAGTTCCTAGTTCCAGCGGCATAAAATCGAAGAACAGAGTGCGATCGGTTTCTGTAGCGAGGCTGATCAGCTTTCCTCGGGCCTGGGGCGCGGTGGCCTCGAATATGTGCTGGAGGTTGGTTGTCTTCCCACAAAGGCCCGGCCCGTAGTAGACAATCTTGCAGTTGATCTCTCTGGATGCGTAGTTAATGAAGGTCATATTGGCACTTATTTTTTCGTTATTTTATTTGAAGAGACTGTCGATGTCTTCATCTGTGATTTCCGCGAAGGGGGAGTCAGCAGCTACAAACTCAGCTTGAGTGACCTCGTCCATTAAGGCAGACAACTGTTGTGAGATTTGTTTGCTGCGAAGTTTCACCAAACCCAATGTGGAGCGTTCGTCGAAGACTACGACCAGGAGCAATCGTCCGATGACCGAGATGTGGATGCTTTCCTTCTCGCCCTCGTGAGAAAGGGTGGGAAACTCCTTTTCACCAATCAACTGAGCCATACCGCCGGTAGCCGCCACATTGCCCGCGGCCAACGATGCAAGACTCGTTGTGTCGATATTGCCTATCTCCCCTTGGACCGCGATCTCCTGACCGTCTTTGTCCACCAGAAAGACAACCCGAGCTGACGAATCCATGCGGAGTCGGGCCAGCACGGCTTTGATTTGGTGATACTCCCGCTCGCGGAGCAGAATAGGTGTGTCTGGCATTGGTACAGCTTTCTCTTTGGAGATTAGGCGAGGCCTGGAACGATGGCGGGCGCGATTTCGAAGACTTCCGAATTACCCTGTCAAGCCACTGAAGGTAAAGCGGTTCTTCGTTTAGTTTGTTTTGCTTGATGGCTTTGTGGCTGGACCCTTGAAAGCCGCTAGGCACTTTAACACAGCAAACACTGTGCATCAAGTGTTTTTCAATGTTTTGCAATACCGGGTTTGGCCATATTTGGGGCCTTGTGCGTCGCCGCAACTCCTCGTTTCCCGTTGATTTAGCGGGAGCCCTATGTTATTCTCCCGGCCGAATCTTCGCAGTGACCGACTCCGCTTTGACCCTTTCAATTTGAAGCTTCCATGAGCGCAGTTACTAAAGGTTTGAGACGTTCCACGTCACGCACAGCCGCTCATCGGGCTTCGCCAAAGGCTGCTACTAAGCGTCGTTCAACGGCCTCAACAAAGAATCGTCCAAAAGCAACAAGAGCTGTCGCACAGAAACCGGCGGCGCGGAAGGCTGTAAAAGCCAAGTCCATACCTAAAAGCAAGGTTTCGTCCAGGGCCAGTGCCAGGAAGACTACTGCCGCCAAGAGACCGCAGCCCAAAAAGGCCATTACTCGAAAGACCGTCGCGCGAAAATCTACGCCGACCAAAAAGTCCGTTGCTATTAGAGTCAAAAAGACCCAGAAGCTTGCCGCAGTACGGGCACAACGACCCATACCGGTGACTCCACCTCCACCCCCTCGTCAACAGACAGTTGATGAATCAGCTGCTGTGAAGGCTTTCGAGCGCGCCCACAAAGAATTCACTCGTGGTCGCTTTGGTGAAGCTCGCAACCAATTTCGTGCTCTTCTTGAAAAATACTCGCAGGTTTCTGAAGTAGCTGCACGTGCACGCACGTACCTCGCAGTGGCTGACGCTCGCTTGCGAACGGAAAGCATTCTTCCCCGCGATGCCGACTCACTTTATGATCGCGGTGTTATCGAACTTAATCGCGGAGAGTACGTGGCCGCGCAGGAGATGTTTGAGCGGGCCCTGAAACGTGAGCCCGAAGCTGCTCATATCCATTACGGCCTGGCCGCAACGCGCGCTCGGTTGGGCTCGGTTGATCTTGCTCTTAAGTCGCTTCAGCGAGCCTTGGATCTTCAGCCAACACTCAGAGTGCGAGCACAGCACGATCAAGACTTGACCGCACTGCGGAACGATCCCGATTTCGACAAATTGGTCTTCCAACCCCGCCTTTAGTGCTACGTAGTCCTGCGGATTCCATTTCCGAATGACGACAGTTACAAACACCTGTCCTTTTAGGTATGATTCTGCCTCAGCGTGCCTAAAGATAAGGCGTGCATTACGGAGTGAACAAAATTTGGATTATTCAGCCACACAAAATCACGGTCTTAACCTCGTGGCACTGGGCGGCGGGACCGGCCTTTCAACCCTCTTGGCCGGTTTGAAGTGCCTGGTCGGCGCTCGTCAGGGGGACAACGAATGGATCGCGAATCTGTCAGCAATTGTTACTGTCTCCGATGATGGCGGAAGTTCCGGCCGTTTGCGTGACGAGTTACAAATGCTTCCGCCTGGGGATATCCGCAACTGCATGATTGCGCTCTCCGAGGACTCAAACCTGCTTTCGCGGCTTTTTCGTTACCGGTTCCGTGGGCAGGGCGAATTAGGAGGCCACAGCTTCGGCAACCTCTTTCTGGCTGCGCTGACTGAGGTAACTGGCGATTTCACAGAAGCGGTTCGGTTGTCTTCGGAGGTCCTGGCCAGCAAGGGTCACATTTATCCGGCAACTATCAGTGATGTCAGGTTGGTCGCTGAACTTGAGGATGGAACCATCGTCCGTGGTGAAACACAGATCTCGGCATCTCGTATTCCAATTCGCCGCCTTACCCTGGAGCCTGAACAGTGTTTGCCGCTTCCTGCAGCGCTCAAGGCAATTCGCGCCGCGGACATGATTACCGTCGGACCAGGTTCTCTATACACCAGCATCCTGCCCAATCTACTGGTTGCAAAGGTCTCTCAAGCGATTGGCGAAAGTCCTGCCACTCGGATTTTTATTTGCAATTTGATGACACAGCCTGGTGAGACTGATAACTACACGGCGCGTCAACATCTTGAAACGATCAAGAAATTCGCTCCTGAGATTCATTTTGATTTCGTCCTGGTAAACGATAAGCGAATAACTAACGATCAGGCAGAACGTTATGCGCTGGAGGGTGCGCACCAAATAGGCATCGATGATGATTCGCTCGACACCGTGCTCGACCCAACAACCCAGGTGATAAGGACCAACCTGCTCGAAGATGGTGAAAAGGTCAGGCACAACTCCGAACGTTTAGCCAGTGTCGTGCTCGCCTGTCGGCAGCAAGCTTGCTCCCCTGCTGTCCCCGCATAACCCATGGATAAAGACCAGATTTTGCAGGCCCGCCAAACTCATCAACCGCTCGATGTACTCATTCTTGCCGCTGGACTAGGTACCAGAATGAAGTCTGCCCGCGCGAAGGTGCTTCATAAAATCGGGGGCCTTCCTCTAATCACCTATGTGCTTCGGACCGCCATGTCTCGCGAGCCTCGAAGGATCTACGTGATCGTCGGCCATCAGGCGGCCGACGTCGAACGCGCGGTGAAGGATGAAGTCGGCGATCTGGCTGAGTTTGTTACCCAGGCTGAGCAGCGCGGCACGGGTGATGCCGTCATGGCCGCGCGCAAGCATCTTGAGAATTCCGATTCTCTGGTAGTCGTGCTTTCGGGTGATGTGCCCTTGTTGAAAGCGGAAACACTCAGTTCATTCGTCGACGACCACAAACAAAGCGTCGCCGCTTGTTCCGTTCTCAGCGTGCGGTTGGACAACCCCACCGGTTACGGACGAGTTGTTCGCGACGGCAACGACCACTTCATTCGCATCGTGGAACAAAAGGACGCGACCGCCGAAGAGAGCCAAATCAAAGAGATCAATGCAGGTATTTACTGCTTCGCGGCTGATAAACTCTTCGCGGCACTCGCGCGGGTTGAACCGACAAACGAGCAGGGTGAATACTACCTCACAGACGTCCCACAACTACTTTTGGCTGATGGCGAGAAGGTGAACGTGTATCTTCACGACAATGCCCGCGAAGTCTACGGTGTTAACACGAGGGCCGAGTTGGCTGAGTTTGAAAACCTTCTGCGGCGCAGCACGGTGCGCAAATTGATGCTCGAAGGCGGCGTAACTTTTCTCGACCCGTCGCACGCATACATTAGCGCCGAAGCGCGAATTGGCCGCGATTGCGTGATCTATCCAGGCGTTTCTATAGAGGGCAAAACTATCGTGGGCGAAGGGTGCGAAATCCGATCAGGCACGCGCATAACCAGCTCCTCCATCGGTGATAATGTAATCATCAAAGATCACTGCGTGATTATTGATTCGAACATTCAATCAAGCTGCTCGGTAGGTCCGTTTGCGCACCTGCGGATGAATGCGGTGTTGGAAGAAAACTCAGTAGTGGGCAACTTCGTGGAAGTGAAGAAATCGCGACTGGGGCGTGGTTCGAAGTCAATGCATCTAACTTATCTCGGTGACGCCACGATTGGTGAGAGAACAAATATCGGGGCCGGCACGATAACTTGTAACTACGACGGCAAGGATAAACACGAAACGATCATTGAGGACGACGTCAAGATTGGCTCGGATACGATGTTGGTAGCGCCGGTTAGGGTTGGGAGCGGCTCTGTAACGGCCGCGGGGTCAGTGGTCACCGAAGACGTGCCGCCGAACTCGCTCGTGGCAGGCGTGCCGGCAGTTATTAAGAAACGTTTAGTTGAAAGGAAAGATGAAACGGAGGGGTGAATTCCAATTCATCCTACATCCCTAATCCTTCATCCCTTAATTTATGTGCGGAATTGTTGGCTACGTCGGAAACAAGCAGGTGGTGCCGTTAATTCTTGACGGTTTACGCAAACTGGAATATCGCGGTTACGATTCCGCAGGCATTGCCGTGGTCAATGAAGGCCACGATCTCGAGATCCGCCGCGCCGAAGGCAAACTACGCAATCTCGAGGAAGTTATTCGGCTGAGTCCGCTCGATGGAACTTACGGGATCGGGCACACGCGTTGGGCCACCCACGGGCGTCCCACCGAAGAGAATGCCCATCCCCATCGCGACTGCACCGGCCGCGTGGTAGTTGTTCATAACGGCATCATCGAGAATTACCTGCAGTTGAAAGAACGACTGCGCAAAACCGATCACCAGTTCGTCACCGAAACTGACACCGAAATCATCGCTCACCTGATCGAAGAATATTTGAAAGAGGAACATAACTTCGAGAAAGCCGTGCGTAGGGCGATGTTGGACCTGCGCGGCATCTTCGCCCTCTCGATAATCAATGCTGACGAGGCCGACATGATCATCGCCGTGAGGCAGGGTCCGCCGGTGGTCATCGGTCTTGGCGATCGCGAGTTTTTTGTGGCCTCAGATATTCCGCCGATCCTGCAGCACACCCGCGACGTCTTTTTCCTGGGCGACGGAGAAATGGCGATCATCAATAAGGACGCTGTTCGCGTTACCGACTTCGAAGCAAATTCGGTGCAGCCGGCCATTCAGCGTATCACCTGGGATCCAATCATGGCGGAAAAGGGCGGCTTCAAGCATTTCATGCTCAAAGAGATCTACGAGCAGCCGCGATCGGTCCGCGACACTGTGCAGGGCCGCATATCTCTGGACACGGGTAAGGTTTTTCTCGACGAGATGGCAAACATCACGGAGGAAGACTTCAAACGTTTCACATCGATCAAGATCGCTGCCTGCGGTACTTCGTGGCATGCCGGCCTCGCCGGCAAGTACATGATTGAGCAACTGGCTCGCGTCCAGGTCGATGTTGATTACGCTTCTGAATTTCGTTACCGCGATCCGGTGATGGATGACAACACGCTGCTGCTGGTGATCTCGCAATCAGGGGAAACTGCTGACACGATTGCGGCTTTGCGAGAGGCAAGAGAACGCGGCGCGAAGGTGCTGGCGATCTGCAATGTGCAGGGCTCGATGATTGTGCGTGAGGCCGATGGCACCATCCTGACCCACGCAGGACCCGAGATTGGCGTGGCTTCAACCAAAGCCTTTACGGCGCAGATGGTTGCTTTGTACTTGCTCGGGCTTTATTTGGGCGAACTGAGGGGAAGTCTTTCGGAAGATGAAGCTAAACATCACGCACAACAATTGGCGGAGCTGCCTGTCAAACTAGAGCACTTGCTGAACGAATCGGACGACATTGAAGAACTCTCCAAGGAGTTCTTTCGATCGACCGATTTTCTCTACCTCGGCCGGGGCATCAATTTTCCCGTCGCTCTGGAAGGTGCGTTAAAACTGAAAGAGATTTCCTACATTCATGCAGAGGGTTATCCGGCGGGCGAGATGAAACACGGTCCCAACGCGCTGATTGACGAAAGACTGCCCGTGTTATTTATCAACACCCGTGAGGAAGGTAATCGCTCGTCCGAGCTGCGTTATGAAAAGACGCATTCAAACATTGTGGAGGTGAAGGCCCGAGAAGGGATTGTGATTTCAGTTTTGACTGAAGGCGATACCATGTCGGCGGATGCTTCCAACTACGTCATCAATATCCCGGAGTCGAGCGATCTGCTTTCACCGATTCTGTCGATTATTCCTCTTCAGCTCCTGGCCTATCACATCGCCGTCCGTCGTGGTTGTGATGTAGACCAGCCACGTAACCTGGCAAAGTCAGTAACTGTCGAGTAATCAATTACATTTCCGTTCTTTTCTTCTCTGTGAAACAAAGGTCTAACTTCTTGTTTTGTTTTTAGCAAGATTTTCTCAACCGTTTTCCCCGTCCCGTAGGGACGTAATGTTATAGAACGCGCGACTTACAAAAGACTCCTCCTCGCTCCAGAGGAGCGAAACGTAAGGCGGTGTCGCGAACCATTGCCGGAGACATCGCGCTCCGCTGGAGCGCAGCTCTTGGGGTTCACAGTAGGATCTATAAACATTTCGGCTCCTCCGGAGCCAGGTCGATATTTGGTTGCGGCCTAAGCCGCGCTGTGAAATCTCTGTGTTCTCTGTGTCTCAGTGGTGAGTGTTGGTTAACGTTTGTTCACCACAGAGACACGGAGAACACAGAGGACGCACAGAGAAGTTGAGTGGACTAGGTAACGGTTAGCTTGCGAACCATTGCGATCATAAAAACTACGGCGAGAATGCCGATCGCGCCTGCTGCCATTAAGAACAAGCGAGGACGGGCAGCGTATTGGGCTTTCAACGTTTGAGTGACGGGTACGCTGGGCCCCTCGGCACTTTGTTGGTAAGCCTCGGCGTCAGCGGTTCGAAGCGCTGATTCCCATCGTTCCCGACTTGTGGTGAGTATCTTGAGCTTGTTGCGCACGCTCTCTAACTCAATACTAATTTGCCGGCGACGTAACTCGCGTAGTTCTTCAGGTCTGGTCGAGCCGATGCCTGCCAGGGAGCGTTCGATATTTCCCGGTTCCAGGTCTTCTTCGAGCTGTCGCGCCCGCGCCTGCAGCTCCGTCTCCTTCGCCTGAGCGTCAAGTATCTTCAAACGCAGATTGTCTGCAGTTTGCGCTGCGTCCGGTCTTTCGGGCTGATCCTCTGCGACTACTATTGATGCGAACGCTGGAACTAACACGAACAATAGAATCAAACTCAAACCGAGCTTCATGGTTGCCCTTCTTTGCAGTTTCATAACAGGTGTTTAGAGTATAACCTCCAGGTTGCTGATCGCCTCCACTCAAGCGGTGTTTCTTCAACCCGCCGAGCTGACTCATTCCCCAACGCGCAAGCTGAAGCTGGTACTCTATGCGCCCTGTATTCCAGCCGTTTTATTAACGGCCCGCCTGCGCGTTTGTCCGCGCCTGCGTACGCGAACTTACCAATGATCCATTAACAAACTCCGCCAGCAAGACCCGGCCTTCGTCTCTCGGAAACTCATAAGTGACGGCGCCGGTGGTCGCCTCGCGTTCGGAGATGGCTGTCGGCTCGCCCAACAACTTCACAACCTCTTCCGCGCTGAGTCCTTGCTTGAGGTATGTGGTCGAAGGGCCGACGCGCACAACCCCGATTCTTCTTACCACGCGCCGGTAAGTGCTACTGCCCTGCGCCGAAACATTTACGGCCGCAATCACGATGGCCACCAGAATAATTAAAGCTTTTAGCATGATTTTCTCCTCAATTGTTAACGCGTAAACAACGGGCAGAAAGGACCATTGGTAACGCAAACTGTTAATTCGCGAGACTGTAGTAAGAGGGCGGATGCGCCCCTAAGTGGCCTATTCCTGTAGAAAAGCGCGGCCTCACGCTTCGTAACGCAAACTGTTAGTTTGCGAGACTGGCGCAGGAGGCCGGATGCGCTCTAAGTGGCCTATTCCTGTAGAAAAGCGCGGCCTCACGCTTCGTAACGCAAACTG
>JBBPIC010000040.1:51760-65697 GCA_038040525.1 Acidobacteriota bacterium
TTAGTTTGCGAGACTGGCGCAGGAGGCCGGATGCGCTCTAAGTGGCCGGTACCATAGAAAAAGCGCGCCATTTCGGCGCGCTTCCGCAAACTAACAGTTTGCGTTACAAACACCCGGCTACTGAGCTGGTTTCGTTCGCGCTTCCGCTTGCAGCAGCCTCCTCTTGCGCTCCAACCCCCAGCGATAGCCTCCCAGACTCTTGTCTTCGCGAATTACCCGATGACAGGGAATCACCAGCGCCACGGGATTAGTAGCGCATGCACGCGCTACGGCTCGCACCGCTCTCTCCTGTCCGATTGCTTTGGCTACTTCGCTGTAGGAATAAGTCTCGCCTGGCGGAATCTTGCGCAGTTGTTCCCAAACCTGTCTTTGGAAGGCAGTCGCACGGATATCCATTGGAAGGTCAATATGCGGACTTTTCTCACTAAGATAATCCACGATGGCCGCGACCGACGAAGCAAGTAGCTTTTCATCCTTCCGGATCTCGGCCGCCGGAAACTCATTCAACAAATCGGCCTGAAGTTCCGCATCCGAGTCGCCGAGCTTCACGGAACAGACGCCCTTGCTTGTGGCCGCCGCTAATAGCCTGCCTAAGTGACACTTCACAATCGCGTAGTTAATCGAGGCCCCACGTCCGCCTTTCCCATAAGTTGCCGGGGTCATCCCCAGTTGCTCGGCCGCTCCCTCATAGAGTCCTCTACTTGAACCAAAACCTGCCTCGTAAGTTGCATTCGCAATCGATTCGCCTTCACGCACGCTCTTCTTAAACCGGTTCATTCTCTGCGTCTCCGCATACTGACTCGGCGAGATTCCCATGATGCTCTTGAAGGTCCGCTGAAGATGAAATGCGCTGACGCCAATCTTCTCTCCCAGCGTCGCCAGCGTGATTGGTTCGCCCTGATTGCCCTCGATCAGATGACACACCTGCCGTGCCATTTCGATCTGCGGGTCACTCGAACGGATCTCGCGCGGATGACAACGGCGACAGGCACGAAAGCCCGCCTGCTCCGCGGCCTCCGGTAACGAAAAAAACGAAACGTGTTCTCGTAGTGGACGTCGAGACGGACACGATGGACGACAATAGATGCCGGTGGAGCTCACCGCGAACACAAAGTGGCCGTCCGAGCGGGCATCTTTCGCTGCCACCGCTTGCCACTTCACGTCCTGCCCATCGTGATCGTCCTGTAAAAGACTTATCTGTTCCTTCATCAATGCACTCATAGTATCACTCTCCCAAACTGTGATTCATTAGTCACCACGAATATTAATGAGTTGCTAACTACTAATCTATCCGGTTCTTGCGCTCAAATTTCATCCGCAGATTACGCAGATTCCACAGATTGATTTTGCTGATTCAGCCCATTTCCTTAATCTGCGTAATCTGTGTAATCTGTGGATGTCTTAATAAAACATCGACTTTCATACTGATGACTGATTTTCTATCTGCTCTAAACGAACAACAGCGCGAGGCTGTCATCGCCACCGAGGGTCCGCTGCTGATACTCGCCGGAGCCGGTTCCGGCAAAACGCGCGTCATCGCTCATCGCATCGCCTACCTGATCGCCGAAAAAGGCGTCGCCCCCTGGAACATCCTCGCGGTCACATTCACAAACAAAGCTGCCGAAGAGATGCGGCTCCGTGTGCAGCGACTCCTGCGTGGCCAGGAACTTCCCAGCGCGCCTCTGGTCTCAACGTTTCACAGCCTCTGCGTGCGCATACTGCGGCAGGACATCGAGAAACTGAACGCCAGGTACACGCGCACCTTCACTATTTACGATCAGGACGACTCCGCCAGGTTAATCAAAAATTGCATTAAGGACCTGGGCTACGATGAAAAATATCTGGGACTGCGGGCCACGCAAAGCACCATCAGCTCCGCGAAAAACCGCGGCGAAGACATAGATGCCTTTGCCGCGCGCGCCGATTACGTCGATGAGCGTCGCGCGGCCATCGCACGCGTTTACAAGATGTATGAAGAGCGTTTACACGCGAATAACGCGCTCGACTTCGATGACCTTCTGATCAAGGCGGTGCGACTGCTGCGAGACGTTCCGGAGGTGCGCGAAAAGTACAACAATAAGTTTCGTTACATCCTGGTTGATGAATACCAGGACACAAATTCGTTGCAGTTTGCCTTGATTAGTTTGCTGACGGAGAAACAACAGAATATTGCCGTCGTAGGCGATGAAGATCAGTCGATCTACAAATGGCGCGGGGCTGACATCACCAACATCCTGAATTTCGAGAAGAGTTTTCCGAATACTAAAACAATAAGGCTCGAACAAAACTACCGCTCCACGCAGACCATCCTGGACGTTGCCGGCGCAGTGGTGAAGCACAATGTCGAGCGCAAGGGGAAGAATCTTTGGACGTCAAATCCTCGCGGCGACAATGTGCGTTACTACCAGGCGTTTGACGCCGACGCCGAGGCACGTTTTGTAGCTTCGAAGATTCTCGAGCACCGGCGCAATGAATACGACCTGCGCGCCGCAGTTTTATATCGAACCAACTCTCAATCGCGAGTGTTTGAAGAAGCGATGCGCCGCGCGGGCCTGCCTTACAACATCGTCGGAGGCTTTTCATTCTACGAGCGCATGGAAGTGCGCGACGTCATTGCTTATTTGAAATTAGCTCTGAATCCCAACGACTCGATCGCTCTGCAACGCGTAATCAACAGTCCGCCGCGCGGCATTGGTAAACAAACTCTGGACGAGCTTTCTCGCCGCGCCAACGACTATGGACTTTCACTTTGGGAAACTATTTCTCTGGTGATCGAAAAGCCGGAAAACCTGAGCACGCGCGCCGTTTCTGCGCTTAAGAGCTTTCGCCGGATCATCCTCCGCCTGGCTGAGATGGCAGGAACTCCTGTCAGTACCGGAAGCGTTAGCGACCGGGTCGCCGTGAGCGGCAGCGAGCGGGGCAGTAGTCCGACCGTTAGGGAGGGCGATCGCGATTCCGATTCTCTGGTCTCCGATATCGTCAAGGCAGCCATTCTCGACACCGGCTACGAGAACGCTCTCAAGGGGGAGAAGACAGACGAGGCTGAGGCCCGATTAGAAAACCTGCAGGAGTTGGTAAACGCAGCCGTTGATTATGATGAACAGGGGATTGAAGGTCTGCGCGAGTTTATCGATCACTCAGCACTGGTTTCTGATGCTGATCAATACAAACGCGACGCGCCCGTCACACTCATGACCGCACACTCCGCTAAGGGTCTCGAGTTCCCTCTCGTATTCATCGTCGGCCTCGAGGATGGATTGTTTCCTCATTCAAGGTCCGCTACCGATCCTGCCGAACTGGAAGAGGAAAGGCGTCTTGCTTATGTCGCCATGACGCGCGCGGAAAGGTTCCTCTACGTCACTCACGCAATGAAGCGGCGCGTGTACGGCGAGGAGTTGACATCAGAGCCATCACAGTTTCTCAACGAGATGCCACTTGAATTAATTGAGGATCTTTCAATGGGCAAGTCGTGGCTGTCATTCGCGCGCGGCTCATCAGCAATTAATTACGAGCATGGTGAGCATCGCCAGGACGATGGAAGCGGATATCGAAAAGAGAAGAATAAATACGCCGGAAAAACCTACGACAGCGTTGATTCGATCGCCGAATTCTTCAAGCAGCGCGCGACGCAGCTCGGTAACACTCGCGGCTCGTCACCCTTACCGGCTGCACGTCCCACTTCACGTTCACGACCTTTATCTTCAACTGCTCGTTCCGGTTCGGGTTCAGGATCTAAGGTAGGTCAGCCGTCGTCTGGCGAGAGTGAGAATTCCTCCGACCTTGCCCCCGGCTCCTACGTTAAGCACGCCAAATACGGCCGCGGGCTCGTATTGCGTCGCGAAGGCGTGGGCGACTCTCTAAAATTGACCGTGACCTTTCCCGGCTTCGGCCAAAAGAAGTTGATCCAAAAATACGCCGGGCTGGAAAAAGCCTAGCGTACCTCCTTGGAGAGAGACCCTCTTTGGAGTGCGCCGCCTTGTCGGCGCTTTGGCCCGCGGCGGCCTGGCGCCGCCTCGCCGGGTCACCGAAGACTCAGCCCAATATCATAGTCCATTAAACCTAAACGAAGCTGCGACTAGTCGCACCGGGCCAAAGCGCCGACAAGGCGGGGTCCCCAGCGCGGCAGCCGCGCTGGGGTGGCGTGGCGGCGCACTCCAGGGAGTGCTTTCCTATTCACCACTTACCATTTACCATTCACCCCTAATGAGATACAGACAATTCGGTCGCATGGGTTGGCGGGTCAGCGAGATTGGCTATGGAATGTGGGGCATGGGTAGCTGGTCAAACTCAGATGACCACGAGTCGCTCGAATCGCTCCAGGCCGCAGTAGATCTTGGCTGCAATTTTTTCGACACAGCACACGCCTACGGAGATGGCCATAGCGAGAAGTTGTTGGGTCAGACCGTTCGCGCGAATCGTGATAAGCGGCTCTACACTGCCACGAAAGTTCCGCCGCAGAATAAACAGTGGCCGGCGCGGCCGGAATCTACTCTCAAAGAATCTTACCCGCCGGATCACGTTGAAGAGTATGTGCATCGCAGCCTGGAAAGTGCGGGTCTCGAAAGTTTCGATCTGATTCAGTTTCATACCTGGGATGATAATTGGTTACGCGACGATCGCTGGCTTTACAAAGTTGACGACCTTCGCAGCCAGCGTCTCATCAATGCGATCGGCATCAGCCTCAACCGCTGGGAGCCCTGGAACGGTGTGCGCGCCGTCAAGAGCGGCCAGATTGATTCGGTCCAGGTCATCTACAACATCTTCGATCAAAATCCGGAGGACGATCTATTTCGTGCGTGTGATGAGATGAAGGTGGCGGTGATTGCAAGAGTGCCGTTTGATGAGGGAACTTTGACGGGGAAGCTCACGAAAGACAGCCGTTGGCCTGAAGGTGATTGGCGTAACACTTACTTCGTTCCGGAGAATCTTAATGCCAGTCTGGAACGCGTTGATGCTTTGAAAGAACTTTTGCGAAAGTGGAACCAGGAACACAAAGGTGAACCTGAAATCACACTTCCGGAGCTTGCTCTCCGTTTCATTCTCAACAACCCGACAGTCGGCACTATCATTCCCGGGATGCGTAAGCTGTCTCACGTGGAATCAAACATCGCCGCCAGCGATGCCGGCCCACTGCCAGCTGAGTTATACAAACAACTCAAACCGCACCGCTGGGAGCGCAAACCAACGCCCTGGTCGCAGTGATGCGAAACTACGATCCACAAAACCACACTAACCAACACGAAAATTCGTTAGCGTAATTTCGTGTTAGTTCGTGGATCGTTTTTGCTGGCCCATTTCTCTGCGCGCGAGGCGCGGTGCGCCGAGTGCAGCCCACAAATCTTCGGCGCGGATGTACGCCGGCAGCTCCCGGCGAGTGCTGATTACAAATCCAAAGCTCTGTTCCTGGCCAATATTTCCATGCGTAGCGTGAATGTTAGCCACGAAATCCATCATTGCGTTTCCCGTGTAGTAGCCGTCCTTCAGATTGACGATCAGGTTGGCGCGATTCACGACACCCTGCGTGGCGCCCTCGAAGATGCGGCGCAACGCGTCTGGCCTGACGCCGTCGCACGTTGCGGCAAACCAATCCGAGTCATCAATAAAACCATCGAACTCATTCGCCGCTACGGAGCCCAGGCCGGAACCACTACTCTTTCTCAGCTTGGCGACAACGGGCAATAGATCAAGCGGGTCGCCCCTGACTGCCTGGTATCGATATGTGGCCCCGCGCTTTTCAATCGTTGCTTCCCCGTCGTGGCTCACAACGCTGACGACTCCATTTCTTTCAAAGGCCACAAAATCAACCCCGTCGACGGAAGCGACGATGCTTGCCACGCGCTGTTCGTTCGAGGCGCTGGTAAACAAAATGGCGGCGCCTACCAAACCATACTGCGGAAAGACAACGCTCTTCTGGTCCTTAATTCTTTCGTCTATATTGAAACCCGCCTGCCTTAAAGGATTCTTGAGACCAACGCGACGGTATTTGCGGAAGTGGTTGCCATGATCGGAGAAGACAGTGACGTCAACCGGGACCTTACTGCCGCGAACAATGTCCTCGATGCTTTCCTCCAGTTGCTTGAGGAAACGGCGGAGCAAGCCCTCGCCGCCAAGATGCGCCAGCGAGTCTGTTGCTCCACTGTAAGCGAAGAAAACCGGCTGACTACTCTGTTTGGCTTTTTGCCGGAGGCGAATGATATCGGACAGAGATTCTAAATAAGTGGAAACAGGCGGAGCCACATAACCCAAACCGCTCTTGATAGCTGAAGGGTGATAATCGAAAAGCTCGCGGAAGGTGCCACGAATAAAACGTCCGCCGCGCAAACGGTCAAAGATGCCGCCGCGCATTCTGTTTCCGCCGATGTCGAAGTAGTTGTCTTCATAGCCGGCCGACATCTTCGCGCCGGCCGGTTCGAGGATTTCGCTTATGGCCGCATTGGTCAGCGAAGGAAATGCAGAAATCATCCGCGACGGTGGTTGAAACTTCTTGAAGCGACCTTCGTCACGCATCTTGTTGATAGTTGAGATACCTACGCCATCGACGCAGATGATGATGTGGCGCGCCGGCGGTGCAACATTGGTTTGAGACAACAAGTGGACAGGCATCAGAGTTGCTGCGAGAGACTGCGTCAACGCCCGTAATGCGAACGATTTGAAAAACTGCGGGATGCGAAGTTTCATAGCTGGAAGCGATCCTTTGTAATGTCTATGGTTGCGAGAGATTGTTATCACCCAAAGGACCTTCAAGAATGATGCCAGCCGGGAAACCTGAACAGGCGAGGATCAACGACCGTTTGTGCGCGGATATTGCTGACGCCTGTGACTTTTTTGCTGCACTGCGGCAATGAAGTCAGTACCACCAAGCGGTAGCGGGGCAGTAGCCCGACCGTTAGGGAGGGCGTCGCCTGTGTAATGAGGTCAGTACCACCTCGCAGTAGCGGGTGGGTGCACCGGAAGCTAGCGCAATCGCTTTTGGCAAAACGAATTAAATGTTGGATTGATTTTCTGCGTCGGAACCCACCCGCTACCGCGTGGTGGTACTGACTTCATGACACTTTCGTGGAAAGCCCGCTTGAACAGATTCTCCAGGAGATAACCGCTTTCGAAAGCCAGCTGGGTCGCCGCAGTTTTCTCAAAGCGGCTTCGCTGTTGGTCGTCGCACCCGGTATCTCCCTCGATAAAGACGACAATCAATTCCTACAGAAAGTCGCAGCTACTCTCCTACCCGCCCTGGCCCTGCAGAGCACCGGCATAAACGTAGCCGAAAACGTCGAACATCTGTTGCGCAATGGTAGCGCCGAGCACCGCAAAAAGGTGATGCGGTTTCTCACCTGGTCGCAGCGAGCGTCCGTCCTATACGGCGGCGAGAAGGTGGCCCTCAACGCGCGCGGATCGCGATACGTCCTCGTCCGAAAGATGGGACGTACCCTGTCGTCACTGTGCCTCGTCGCCTTTTGGGCCGATGAGCGAGCGCTGAAATTGATTAATCAAGCCGAGGTAAACGCGTGATCAGAAAACTAGCACCTGAACTTAGACGCCATATTATCTCGGCCCGAGAGCTCGGATCTTCCGCTGATCATCGTGGCGTACTGACGACCAACTATGACTCCTGCGTGATTGGCTCCGGTCCCGGTGGAGCAGTGACGGCGGCCGTTCTGGCTTCGGCCGGAATGAAAGTCCTGCTGGTTGAAAGGGGACCCTTCGTTCCTCCGGAACAAACAAACTTTCGGGTCCTCGATATGTCGAACAAGTTCGGACACGTTGAAACTACCAACGGTTTTCGCGCAGTGCTTTATCAGGGCCGCGCTCTCGGCGGCAGCAGCATAATCTTCGGCGCGGTGGCGATGAAGCCGCGGCAGTTTATTTTTGACGAGTGGCGCGAGCGCACTGGCGTAGCTTCGATTAATGCCGAGAGTCTCGAGCCACACTACGCCCACGTCGCTGAAGTGATGTCTGTAACCAAACAGACTCGGGATTTGGAAAATCGACCAAACGCAATCGTCCGCGAGATGGCGTCGGCGCTTGGTAAGCCTGAGGACCTGGTTCTCGTCAATCGTTACACGCACGGCTGCGCGGGAGTTGGACTTTGCAATTTTGGATGTGCGGTCGACTTGAAGGGAAACATGCTCAATAGTTTCCTGCCCCTGGCCCTGGAGACCGGGAACTTTACCGTGTTAACGGAATGCGAGGCTGAGGCCATTGTTGGCGATGAAGGCAAAGGCGGTTGGAACGCTGCAGGTGTAGCTTTGTCATTTCAAGAGAGAACTCCGAGTGACCTCTCAGGTCGGGAAGGGTTTGAGCGTCACTCCAATAATCTCTCAGGTCGGGAAGGGTGGCTTGCCCCCGCTTCTTCCGCAGCCATGAGGCGCCGCGCAATCATCAATGCGCGTAGAATGGTAGTTGCCGCCGGCGCGTTCTTCTCATCTTCAATTCTCTTGCGCAGTCCAAAGTTTCCCAACCGGCAGTCCATCGGACGGAAGATTTACCTGCAGCCCCATGCGCAAATCTTCGCTCTCTTTGATAAGCCGGTAACCGCGCCCGGAGCGACTCAGGACGACGGTCAGTATGTTCCATTCAACGGCGTTCCGGCCATTTACAACTTCCTTGGGTTTCTTAAAGAGCACCACTTCTGGTGGCTGGCAAGCATTCTCTACCCGGCTGGTTTGGCGTCGTTTGTATCAAACCTAAAACCGGACGAGCACTTTGAAATAATGCGACAGTATCACAACACGATGAGCATCACCTTGACAGTGAAGGACGATCCGGCCAAGTCGCGTATGGTGTTGAAGGACGGGCGGGCGCAACTCGATTTTGAAGAAAGCAAGCACGACATTGAATCGTTCCGCAAATGCTTCCTGGCCGCCGCCGAGGGATTCCTAAAGGTTGGCGCGCGTCGCGTCTTTCTGCCTCTGCTGCGTCCACCCGTGATTGAAAAGCCTGCAGACCTCAGGAAGATTGAGACTCTAAAATTCACTTACAACGATCTGATTTCCTATTCAGACCACACCAGTGGCGGCAACCAATTTGGCGTCGACGCCGAGCACGGCGTCACTGACCCACAGGGACGTGTCTTCGGAACCAGCAACGTTTACGTCGCGGACTCCAGCCTCTTTCCCTCAGCGCCCGGAGTAAATCCCTCCTGGACCATCATGGCGCTGGCCCGCCACGTAGCGCTGGGGATCTTGAGTCAATCGTGAGTTCAAATGGCTTGTTGCCCACCGGTCGGCGCTTTGGCCCACTTTGGAGTGCGCCGCCTTGTCGGCGCTTTGGCCAGCGGCGGCCTGGCGCCGCGATGTCGCGCTAGATTCAACTTCAATCTCAAACACGACTCAACCTAACCAAAGCTGCGACTAGTCGCAGCGGGCCAAAGCGCCGACAAGGCGGCGCACTCCAAGGAGTTTCATCCCATTACGTTTATTCGTGAACCACTCACAGTATGGCCGAACAGAAGCGGCCAGTTTTACCAATCAGGTCAAACTGGACGCTTCTTATTGTCTTGCTAACTGGGACCGCGGGCGTCCCGCCCGCATCGGTGGGCAAGACTAATCCAGAGATTGAGAACGACCTATCCACGAGTGCGGGCGGGACGCCCGCGGTCCCAGGAACATTAAGCCAACACGTCTAACCTTCCACGCTTCCACGACCTCGTATAAAATCCAGCCACTAGCAAATCAACTTCTACCGACAGTCTGGTTCCCCTAAATGAGCACCTCGCTTTCGACCGGCACAAAACTAGGTCGCTATGAAATTCGCTCGCAAATCGGGGTGGGCGGCATGGGGGAAGTTTATCTTGCGCTCGACACGGAGCTTGACCGCACAGTAGGCATTCGAGTATCTGGAGAGGTTGTTCAGAAGAGAGCAGATACGACGAGTGCGGAGTTCAAAGTCGATCCCTACTGGGATGGAATTCGCGGCGACCCGCGCTTTGCTGACCTCATGCGGCGCTTCGGTCTGCCGCAGTGAGAAATGGTAAATCGTGAATGGTGAATGGTAAATCGTGAATGGTGAATGGTGAATCGTAAATGGTGAACGGTGAATCGTAAATGGTGAACGGTGAATGTAACGCCGCGACGCTGCGGTCAAGTCTTCACGCTGAAGGCGTGACATATAGTAGCCGGTGGTCGTAGCGAAGCGCAGACCACCGGTACACGAGCGAAAAAAATTCAGTAACCCGGAGGGTTGCCAGAAAGACTATGGCACCCCGGAAACCGAGTCCATTGTGGAAACGGATAATCTATATTTCTCAGTGCACCCTCAGTGTCCTCTGTGTCTCTGTGGTAGCTGGTTTTCCTTGGGTAAATCGACCAAGAGAAACAGAGTTCACGGCGCGGCTGACGCTGCAAAGAACGACGAGCAGAGACGATCCACTAACATACACGAAGGAACACTAACTTTCGCGTCAGTTCGTGTCGTTTTCGTGGATCGTACTTCTTGTTCCGATCTTTGAGTGAAACAATCCCAAGCATGAACAAGTATCTACCACCGTCGCAACTTTAATCCTTAGTCGAAAACCCTTCATGTCATCATCAACTCTCATTGGCCAGGTGCTGGACGGTAAATACCGCATCGAAGAGCAACTCGGCAAAGGCGGGATGGGCGCAGTCTACTATGCGACCCATCTGGGGACAGAGCGTCCCGTCGCCCTCAAAGTCATTGCACCTCAGTTGATGAAACACGATGAGTTCGTCGAGCGATTCCGGCGCGAGGCCCGGGCGGCTGGACGCCTCCGTCATCCCAACGTCGTGGATGTAACGGACTTCGGCTTCGCCCACGTTGGACCAGACCAGGTTGCCTATCTGGTAATGGAATACCTGGACGGCTACACGCTCAATGATGCGCTCGCTGAGGAATCGAGCCTGCCGCTAAACTGGGTGATAGACATCCTGGAACAGACCTGCTCCGCAGTCGAAGAAGCCCACCAGCAAGGAATTATTCACCGGGATCTGAAACCAGACAATATCTGGCTTGAACCGAACCGTCGCGGCAGCTACACGATTAAAGTTCTGGACTTCGGCATCGCCAAGCTTGAAGAGCTCGAAGGCTCTGCAACCAGCGCAGAATCTCCGCAACCACCTGCGACATCATCCGCAACGGTAAACACCTTGCCCGTCACTGAAGCTCCCACGCTGATGGCTGGGGATGCCAACACACTTCCCGCAGAAAAACAATTGGAAGCTGCCACCCGGATAACCTCTTCGCATCTGACCGGCGCGCAGGCCTCGAGAACAAGTGTGCCGGTGGTCCAACCACAGCCGGAAGTTTCTGAACCAGAAGAGTCTGAGGCAGGCACAAGGATGCTGCCCCCTCCAACCGTCGCCAGCCTCGACGAGGCAGGCACGCGCAGGCTGACTCCTCAAGGCGTCGAAAGCGTCGACGAAGGTGGCACGCGACTGCTGGAAAATCGCGCGACGGATTATCCTGCGATTCATACGAGCTCGAGCAGCTCGCTCACACGAGTCGGTTCGCTTTTGGGGACGCCGCTTTACATGTCGCCGGAGCAGTGTCGCGGCGAGAGTCTTGACGCGCGCTCCGATATATACAGTCTCGGCGTGATTGCCTATCGACTGCTCTCGGGCCAGACACCCTTTAGCGGCGACCAGGCGGCGGTGATGAAGATGCACCGCGAGACAGCGCCGCCACCCCTCGTAGTGAAACGAGTTCCCGCGAAAGTTACCGCGCTGGTTATGTCAGCGCTTGCCAAAAACCCGGACGAGCGGCCCCGTAGCGCAGGTGGTTTCGCCTGCGCGCTGCGCGCACATTCCACCGGGACGGGCACACTACTGCGAAACGCGCTGACGCTGTATAGCGAACATCTGCCGACTTTCATGCGCCTCGCATTGCTGGTCTATGCGCCGGTAATCTTTGTGACTCTCTTGAAGGTGACTTTCATGTACCTGGTGAGCCGGCACCTCATCAGCAAACCCTGGGATGTGATAGCTACCACCACGACAAATCTGATAGGCGTTCTTGTAACTTTCCTTTCTGCATCGGTAGTGGGAGGCATAACGACCTGGCTGGTATCGCAACGGCTTGCCGTGCCGCTGCGGCCGCTGCTGCTGCGCCCCGCTTTCAACGCCCTGAAACAGCGGCTGTGGCCGTATATGTGGACTGGCTTGGTGGCCACCTTTCTCGCAATGGTGGGCTTGGCGATGTGCGTGCTCCCGGGAATATATGTGCTGGCAAACTTCTGTATGGTTGGGTCGGTACTGATGATGGAAGACTTGCGCGGTCGCGCGGCAATGAAACGTTCGCGTGCTCTCTACAAGCGCTCGCGGCGGACGGTGGTTGCGATTGTGCTCATCCACATCGGCGTGCCCCTGTTGGTGAACACCGTGGCGGCACTATTAATCGTCGCGGTGGTGAAGGCACTCAACCCGTCTGGCACCCTTCACGCCAACAGCGCTGTCACCATTATTCAACAACTCATCCAGCTCCCGATACTAATCCTGCTCAGCTCCCTGGCCTCCGTCGTCACCGCGTTGTTGTACTGGAAAACACGTCTGGCCGGCGGCGAGACAATGAAAGAGGCGCTGCTTAAGTTTGCCGGAGAAGAGGGGCTCGCAGGTCGCGGGCCAAAGAGAGCACGCACGCGCGGCCGCCGCACCTCTATGAGAACCCACCGCAGCGGCTCTCAAGATCGGACCACTTAGCCACCACCGATACGTCACGAAATTACACTAACGCCATTTCGTGCTGGTTCGTGTGATTTCGTGGATCGTTTCGTTCCTCCGCGCCTAATTCACCACCGAGACACAGTCAACTCGCTCTCGCAAAGCCTGTCAGCTAGACGCCCACTACGCAAATGATAAGATTCCTCTTC
This sequence comes from Acidobacteriota bacterium, assembly GCA_038040525.1. Lineage (GTDB taxonomy): Bacteria > Acidobacteriota > Blastocatellia > Pyrinomonadales > Pyrinomonadaceae > PSRF01. The sequence goes on from JBBPIC010000040.1 coordinate 64,578, forward strand.
CCTTTCCCCCTTCCCCTTTCCCCTTTGCCCCATCTTTCGGGACGCGCGTGGTTACCTTCATGTCTCTCAACGTCATCGACATCCTGCTCATCGTCATCATCCTGCTGAGCGCATTGAACGGCTGGCGGCGCGGCTTCATCCTTGGGCTACTCGATCTACTCGGCTGGACGTTGAGTCTGCTTGCGGCTTTGCGTTTCTATCAGCCCGTAGCGCGTTGGCTCGGAGTACATGTTGACAGGTGGTCTGAAGTTTGGGACCAGCCAATCGCCTTCGTGCTGGTAGCCGTTGTCGTCGGCGTCGCTGTTCACCTGCTCAGTTATGCGTTTCTCAAACGTCTGCCCAAAGATGTTCACGAGCGGCCGACCAATCAGTTGCTCGGCGTCGTACCCGGCCTGGCAAACGGCCTGATCACGGCCGCAATCGTTTCGGCAGTGCTGCTTGCCATCCCTTTGAACGAGGGTCTCCGCGAACGCGCCCGCGCCAGCACCTTGGTGAACGGTTTCGCCGTCTACACCGAACGGCTGGAGGCCGTGCTACATCCAGTCTTTGGCGAGGCGATTGAAGAAACGCTCAACCTGCTCACGATTCGTCCAGAATCAAACGAGCGTGTCTCGCTGCCTTTTACCGTCGCCGCACCACGTCCCCGACCTGATTTGGAAGCCGAGATGTTGCAACTCGTAAACAGCGAGAGAGTCGCCCTTGGGCTCAAGCCACTGGCGCCCGACCCGGAGCTGACGGAGGTGGCGCGGAAACATTCAGCGGACATGTTTGCGCGCGGCTATTTCGCACACGTCACACCGGAAGGTCGCGACCCGTTCGACCGCATCCGCGAAGGCAGGGTTCGTTTTATTACAGCCGGAGAAAATTTGGCTTACGCGCAGAGCCTGCAGGTCGCCCACCGGGGTCTGATGAACTCCCCTGGCCATCGCGCGAATATCCTGCGCCCCCAATTCGGCCGTCTAGGCATCGGCATCATGGACGGCGGCCGCTTCGGCCTCATGGTCACCCAAAATTTCCGCGATTAAATGCTCCTCTTTGGATCGCAAGCACGCCTCCTTGGTAAGTGCGTCTCCTTGGAGTGCGCCGCCACGCCACCCCAGCGCGGCTGCCGCGCCGGGGA
>JBBPIC010000106.1:0-10621 GCA_038040525.1 Acidobacteriota bacterium
TGCGGCGGCTAAGCCGCGGAACCCGGACTCTTCTTTGACTTCTCGGGCAAGGCCGGTTGAACTCTGAACTTCAAGCTTGTCGTTCAGAGTTCAAGCTTTAGCTTGCGTGGTACGGAAGAAGCTTCTGTGGTGTCAAAGACGCAACCTGAAGGTTGTACTCTGAACACCTGTTAGATACGTTCAGAGTTCCAGCTTCAACTTACTGGGGGGAGTAATCATTTGGCGAAGAAGCTCCGAGTCGGAGTGATTTTTGGCGGACAGTCCGGCGAACATGAAATCTCCATTCGTTCCGCAGCGTCTGTAATTCAGGCAATCAATCGAAAAAAGTATGATGTCCTTCCAATTGCCATTTCCAGAGAAGGAAAGTGGCTGTCTCCGCCCGAGGCCTTTAGTCTCCTGCCTTCAGCCGCGCAATCTCTGCTCTCCGCGGAAACGATTTCCAAACCTCAGGGTGAGGTAGCCATTCTCGGCGACCCATCGCATCAGGGTTTGATGTCGTTCGACCGAAATGGAAGGCCCCTGGAAGCGGAGCGAATCGACGTGGTCTTTCCCGTCTTGCACGGCCCCTTCGGTGAAGATGGAACGCTCCAGGGTTTGCTCGAGATGGCCAACGTTCCTTACGTCGGCTGTGGTGTGCTGGCGTCTGCGTGTGGGATGGACAAGGTGGCAATGAAGTTATTGTTTCTTCAAGCTGGGCTGCCAATGTGCAGATACGCCTGGTTCTTGCGTTCTCACTGGCGGAACGGCCGTGCGAAGGTGATCAAAAGGATCGGGCGTGAAATTGGCTGGCCCTGCTTTGTTAAGCCGGCGAATCTCGGCTCTTCTGTTGGCGTTTCGAAGGCCGTCGACAAGGCATCGCTAATAAAAGCTGTGGAACTGGCCGCCCAGTATGATCGGAAAATAATTGTTGAAGAAGCGGTGGACGCCAGAGAAATCGAGTGCGCCGTCTTAGGTAATGATGAGCCGCGGGCGAGTCTGCCGGGCGAGTATGTCGTCCATGACAACTCGGCAGGCTTTCTTGACTACTCTGAAAAATATAACGCGACTGGGCATGTCGATTTTGTTGTGCCGGCGCCGTTATCGAAAGTGCTGACAGCGAGAATCCAACGCATGGCGTTGCGCGCGTTTCAGTCAGTGGACGGCGCAGGATTGGCGCGCGTCGATTTCTTCCTGAAGCGAGATACTAAGGAACTTCTGATCAATGAATTGAATACATTGCCTGGCCTAACGGACGTTTCCGGTTTTCCAAAGATGTGGGCAGCGTCCGGATTGAGTTACTCCAACATGATCGATGCTTTGATCCAACTGGCGTTTGAAAGGCACCGGGAGAAATCGCTGAACAAGGCAACGCTCTTGTAGGACAGACATTCCTGTCTGTCGGTCGCCAGCAGATGTCCGTTTGATGGAAGCGAATCAGATTTTCCATATTTCATTTCTCATTTTCCATTTCTCATTGCCTGGTCTCAATGTCAAATGCGAAATGAAAAATGAGATATGGAAAATCGCACTTCTTTTTCACGCCCCCTTTCATAGACCGACAGACAGGAATGTCTGTCCTACCTGGGCGCACGATATTGTTTGCGCGTCCTTACCAATAAATTCTCGCGGGCCACTTTTACTTCCAGCTTCCGCCATTTGCCGTCCCTCGAGCGATTGAGTGGGCGGTATGCAATAGTGTATTGATGACCTAACTCGTCTGCGATGTTTGCGAAAGCATCGCGCAGCAACGGACCTCCAGGCGCTGCCACAAAACGGCCACCACTCTTCTCAGCAAAGCTTTTAAGTATTGCTGCATTCCGTACGCCCTGAATTCTTCCGTCGTCAGTGGAGGACATATCCACTGTGTAGATGGTTGCCCCCACGGCAAGTGCGCTTTCAACTGCCTTGTCCGACGAAGCTCGACTGAACGTATCCACTCCGTCAGATAAGACAACTATTGCTTTCCGCTTCTCCGGCCGCTCCGCTAAAGCTTTTGCCGCGTCAACGATCGCATCGTTCAATGTGGTCATTCCCTTCGCGCGAAGACCGAAAGCCATTGGGGCGAGATCACGACTGCCTGAGAATTCCTGGACCTGTTCAACCTTTGAATCGAATTTGAAAACTGCTGCCACGTCTTCTTCGCGCAGTCTGTCAAGAAAGCGAATTGCTGCCGACCGAGCCATGGAGAGGCGGTTTTCCATACTGCCCGACGTATCGAGTAAGACGACACAAGCGAACGGGGACTCATGAACGCTGAAACTGGAAACCAGTTGGGCAGGAACCTCCTTGCCATCTTCAAAGATCTTGAAATGGCCAAGCTTGAGGCCGGGAATGTACTGTCCTGCCTGGTTGGTGACCGTAACGTTTAGTACGACAAGATCCGCGTTGACCCGAATGACCTCATCGTCATCCTGCTGAGCAAGCACAAGGGAGGGGCCTTTTAAGACTGAAGAGAAGAAAAGGAGCAGGAGGAGAACAACAACCGGTCGGGAGAAGAGCATCTGGATCTCTCGGTTCACCTTGAATTTATGTCTTCGGCTGCATTCCACGGATGATGTGGATTAGTTCAAGTAAAACATTAGCCTCGTTGATTACTGCAGCAGACACAACCCGCTTGGGTGTTTTTTCAACTTTGTGCCTCAAGGATTCGGCTAGCTCCACAAGCTGGGTAAGTGCTGCGGCGAGATCGGCTGGGCGTTTCTCAAGCTGGACTTCTTCACTGGATCCACCGACAGCGTCTCGAATTCCCTTAGCCAGCTTTTCTGCCTTATCGAGTTTTTTGAGGTCGTCGCGATCGAGATGCTTCTTTTCTTTGAAAACAACACAGAGTGAAGCCAAATCGCGCGCGCGGTTGAGATTATCTCTGTAGGCCTTGTCTGCGGATTGAATGTCACGTTTCGCCCGCATCTCCTCTTCCATAGTGGCGAACATTCGCGTCTCGTTACGCTGGTCGGCGGGGGTTGGAGGGACTGGCGTGGGGAGGGTCTGGCTAGCCTGACTAGTCTGGGCAGCCGCAGATGAATAAGAAACGGCAAACAACGCGGCAAAAGCCAGGAGCCGTCCTATTTTTGTGATAGCGCTTTTACTCATTCGCTTCAGTGGTTGAATCTTGACACAACTAAAAGATGTCGACAATGGGAAAGGTCGTCATTTATGACGGGGAAACCGCACTGAGGGTTGCACCTCCTTGGAGTGCGCCGCCACGCCACCCCAGCGCGGATGCCGCGCCGGGGACCCCGGTTGTCGGCGCTTTGGTCCAACCGTAAGATGCCTCAACCTTCGACGCTAGCATGTGTGGGAACGAAGCGGCGCAAAGCCGCCGCGGGCCAAAGCGCCGACAAGGCGGCGCACTCCAAGGAGCGCCTTCAGACTTCACTTTAAATTTCGTCGCCGTGCCGACCTTTCAACGATAACTTGAGCGTAGCGTTGAAGATCACCTCTTCCAGTGCTTGGCTCTTAAAGCGACATCTCAAGGTACGCGAGATGGGTTGTCTGGCGTATTTATAAACTCGCCAGCCTTCGATCGGGGCTTATCTACCAGGACGGTCTTCGACTCCAACCTTTCTGGCGGACGCTTCTGGCCCTGCGCCGTGGTGAAGGGAAGAGATGCGGAATCTGAACCCGTTCTTAGTCCGACCACACGCGCAGATCCATAGTCCTGGGCTTTGACTTGCAATGAATAGCGGCCTTCTTGTTGAGGCTCCAACTGCGCTGGATGCAGGGGGACCACTTTTGTTTCCACTCCGGCGTCCTTACGTCGTTTCAACTCAATCTCGACTGATAGTGACCCAAACGCTTCGCTGGATGTGTTCTTCACAATTCCGCCAATCGTTGTGGTTCCACCTTTGAGCAAAGCCTCGTCGACCATTATCAAGGCCTTCGGTGATTTCCTCGGCTCAGGAGTGGGAAGGGCTGCTATCGATGCGGCATTATCTGCCGCGTGGCGCTTTCTGAGATAGGCGTAGCCAACGAAAACAAGGACGGTAATTAAAAGCGCAGATAAAGCGGCAATAAGTTTAAGCGTCGCCGAGCTCCTCGGCTCGGCGAACGTGTCCTGTTGCAGTGAATCACTCATTTTTATGAAACAGGTGTTGAAGTATTACCTTAACGCGGAATAAGTGCAGCCTTCATTCACAGCAGTTATTCAACACGTCCAGGGGGAGGCGCACCGGTAACGGTTGTTATTAGCGCCGACAGAAATTCCTCTTCGGCTGTGCCCACGCTCGGAAGCGTAAGCCACTCGGCCCCGGTTGCGCCGTCCGTTCGTCCTTCAATCTTGGCGTTTACCGAAACGTTGGCGCTGTTACCGTCGATAGGTTGAACTTCAACAGTGATCGTGTAACGTCCTCGTGTCCATCCGCGGCCGGTAGAACTTGTTAGGTCGGCGTATCTGTTCATTTCCGTTTGCGCTATTACCGCACCTTTAATGAAAGTATAGGGCTGACTAACAACAATGCCCTCTTCGGGTTTGGATGCGGCTTCGTCGAGGATCAACTTGCGATCTCGCATCACATCAGCAGCTGCTTTAAGTATTACGTCACGTCGCGCGGAAAGACGGTAAGGATTCGGTAGGGCGGGAACTTTAGGTGTACGCCCCGGTCCAAAATCTATTCCTCGACCCGTGCCCGTATTGGTCTTAGGGCCGTTGACCCCGATGCCGCTATCCCGCACGCGCTCACTCGACTTGTCCACACCTTTGCCTTGCGACCATGCAGACGCAGCACTGAATATGATTACGAGAGCTAAACCTGTAAACCTTTTCATAGTAAACACCTTTGAGAATAAGTCGCGATCGTTGCGGGGGAACGAAGTTGAAATGAGAATAGATTAACCCCTCAGCAATTACAAGCACTTGGATCGGCAACTGTAAAGCAAACTGTTAGTTTGCTGGCGCCTTCATCAAAATCTAGATAGCCCGTACCAGGTATGTCGCGGTTGTAACAGCAAACTAACAGTTTGCTTTACAAAGATTTCTATCCGCAGATTACGCAGATTTCGACTGCAGTAAAGCTTGAATGGTCTTATTCTGCGTAATCTGCGGATAGTACAATTGCAACCCGCGCGCTATTGTGCCGGTGATTTTGCAGCCTCAGAGTCTCTTTTCACTTCCCATTCACGTAATGTGCGCACACCTTTACCAAATGAGCCTTCATCGCTGTAGAAATTATGTGCTCCGTCATCGCGGGAGGGCTCGCGCACGTAATAGAGATAATCTGTTTGGGCTGGATTGAGCGCCGCCTCGAGACAGCTCTTGCCCGGTGAAGCAATAGGTCCGGGAGGTAAGCCCGAGTAGAGTCGCGTATTGTAGGGAGATCGGCGGTCGACGTCGCTCCTGTAGACCTTACCATCGTTGCGCCATTTGCCCTCCAGCTTGGAAGCATAGATGATGCTTGAATCAATACCCAGAGCCATGTCCTTCTTCAGGCGGTTGTAGATAACGGACGCCACTACAGGCCGCTCATCGCGCAACTTTGCTTCAGTTTCTATCAGCGACGCAACGGTAACAATTTGGCGAGGCGTCATATCCAACTTTAACGCCTGTAGCGACCACTCGGGCTTCCACTCCTTGCGAAATCGCTTCACCATGATTTCCACAATCTGGGAAGCTTTGGTATCCGGGGGAAACTCGTAAGTGTCGGGAAAGAGGTATCCTTCGAGATTTCTGGCTTTAGGATCCAAGTCGCTTATCAAGCTCACGTTATCCATTAAGGGCAAAGCGTCATTTGGCCCTTCCAAGCGAAGTTGAGGAATCTTCGACATGGCGTTGGAAATATCCCAACGCGTCCACCCTTCCACTACGGTGAGCCGAATAAGACGCTGTTCGCCTTCAAGCAGCTTCGCGAAAACACCAAGTGGAGAAATGGGCGAGGGAAAGTCGTATTCGCCCGCCTTTAATTGCGAGCCCTTGCCGGTCGCCTTAAGGTAAAACATTAAGGGCCACTTGTTGTTGATAATGCCTTCCGCAGCCAACCTGTTGACGATGGCGGTCGGTGAAGATCCACGCGGGATTTCAACATAAGAGCCCTGCCTGGCATGTCTCACCGGGGCATTGAGCTGGCGATAACCCAAAAACCCGGTGAAACCTGCAGCCGACAGGGCGAGCAGGATAATAGCTAGAAGAATTCGTTTCATCTCTTAATCGGAATTATTTAAAAAAGTTCTTAAGGAACCGACACAAGTATTCGTTCTTGATCCTCTTGCAAAAAATCTCTGAGAATGACGGCGGCAGCTTCACTGTCTACCCGGGTCGATAATTCCTGGCGCTTATGCCCGGCCGAGGTAAGGTTTTCCTCGGCTTCCCTTGAACTGAGCCTCTCGTCCTGCAAGTAAACCGGAACTGCGAGGGAACGGGCAAATTTCTGCGCCGTGCTGCGAGCCTCTATGGCGGCATCACGGAGCGAACCGTTTAAGCTGAGCGGTAAACCAATTACCACTGTTTTAGCGTCCAAGCTTTGAATTAGATGGACGACATCTCTGAGCAGTTGTTTCCAGCTAGTACGGGGAAGCGCGTCGAGCCTGGTAATGGAGATTGACAGAGAATCTGAAACAGCCACGCCCACACGTTTCTGGCCGAGATCAAGCGCAACCACAGGAGCGTGGATGCCGTCTTCTTCAGAGGTTCTTTCCATGGTTTGAGCTTAGCGTAAATCGGCAGGAGAACGCAGTCAATCGAGCTGAAAAGATCATGAAAAGCCTTAGCAAATGTTGAATAAAGTTAGGTTGCACCCTTTACTAACCGTCTGTATGATACGACTGACCGGCCCAAAGCGCATGTTCGCTCAGGAGTTTAGCCGGTGTTTTGAATGCGTTAACACGAGGTAACTGATGTCATTTCGCACCAAGTTTGCAATGATTCTTCTCTCCGCCACCCTGGCAGTTTATACGGTTGTCGGCGGCTGGATTTCGACCCGGGCCCAGCAGCCGGCTAACGATCCAAACGCACAGTTAAAGATTTTTGAGAGCGTGCTCCAGCACATCCAAAATGATTACGTTGATGAGCCGAACATGGAAAAAGTCCGCGCCGGCGCTCTAAGAGGTTTGGCATACGGTCTCGATCCTTACTCGACATATCTAACGCCTGACCAGGTACGCCAGTTTAATGATGAGGCCCGCGTTAATCAGGCCGGAATCGGAGCAGAGCTTTCGCAGGTCGCATCCTATCTATATGTGATTGCACCGATGAAGGGTTCGCCCGCCGACCAGGCAGGCGTTCGTGCCGGCGACATAATTGAGTACATTGATGGCAAGGCTACTCGTGATATTTCATTGTATGACGCGAAGCAGTTGTTGAATGGCGCGCCGGGTTCTGAAGTGAAGCTTCGCATTCTTCGTGCAAATGTTCGTCCGCTTACCCTGGCCGTTAAGCGAGGCACGTTCAGATCACCCGCCGCGGAAGCCAGAACGGAATCCGGGCGCATCGGTGTGGTTCGTATTAACAGCTTTGGCTCCGGTGATGCGGCAGACGTTCGGGCGCGGGTACAGGAATTAAATAAACAAGGTGCTCAGAAGATCGTCCTGGATATGCGAGGTACCGCTGGTGGTTCGATTGATGAAGCAGTGGCCGTCGCTAATCTTTTCATCAAGGACGGAATGCTGGCCCAGACCTCGGGCCGGGAAGGAAAGACTTTAAAGACGTTCGCTGCTGATCCGAAGGCCGCGATTTTTGCAGGCCCGCTGGTGGCGTTGATAGACTCCGGCACAGCGGGAGCTGCGGAGGTAGTAGCGTCTGCGTTGCTTGAGCGCAATCGTGGTCAGGTGGTTGGCGAAAAAAGTTTCGGCGCTGGTGCGGAGCAACAGCTTTTCACCTTGCGTGGTGGTGATGGGTTATTGCTCACAACTGTGAAGTGGGCATCGGCCAGCGGTAAGCCATTTCTCGGTGAGGAGCGTAGTCGTTCGGGGGTGATGCCCTCGGTCGAAGTGAAGCGCCCCGAACTCGCCGAAGCCATAGACCCGGAAGAATTAACCGGAAATGATGACGACGCAGCAGCGCGGCTTCCAAATGTTAGTCCGAATGTGGGACAGGACCCGAATGTAGCCAAGCCTCCAGCTGAGGATCTTCAACTGAAAAAAGCGCTGGAGCTTCTGAGAGAAAACAAGACTGTGCCATTGGCCAAAGCGGCCTAGCACCTGTCTGTAGGATAGACATTCCTGTCTGTCCACCATCCATGAGAAAGAGGCCAGGGATTTTCCCTGGCCTTTTTTATATTGGCATGATCCCTTTTCATTCCCAGCCGTGGGAGCAATAGCGGCAGGTCAGCACGCCTCAGCGCCAAAGGCCCCTCCTTGGGAGTGCGCCGCCTTGTCGGCGCTTTGTCCCGCGGCGGCTCGGCGCCGCTTCGCTGACATAGATTCAACTAACGAATTCAAACTAACCTATTTGAGAACATGCGGCACTACTGTGTCGCGCGCCAAAGCGGCGCCAAGCCGCCGCGGGACAAAGCGCCGACGAGGCGGCGCACTCCAAGGACAGGCCTTTGGCGCTGAGGAGCGGAGTTTTCACACGGCCTCTACGGCGTGGGTGGTACGGACCTCATTCCATGACTCAAAGCGAATCTCACCCACGAATGTTTGGACGTTGGATATCGAATACCACTTAACTCCATATCGGGTATTCAGAGCCTCGCTGAATGTTGGGGTTCAATTGCGAACTTCTTGTGATTCGCGAAATGCACAGTATAAGAGCGGAAACGCGCCCCAATCTTTAGGGCTCGCAAAACTCACTATCCAAAGGGAACACTGATTGCTGAAGCAGTGGTGGCAACGCTGCCAACATGTTAAGCAAGGAGATTCAAACCATGATTATGACTAACAAATTACTGCCGGTAGCCTTGGTTGCTGCCTTAATCGGCGGATCTGTTGGTGCTTTTGTGATGTACTCGAGGAACACAAGTCCTGCAAGTCAGACGACAGCTCAAGAGACCGTAAGACCTACTGACGCACAATTTGCCCGTTACGAACCAACGGCAGCCGAACGTGACAATTTAGTCGCTCGTGACAATTCCGTTCCGGCACAGTTTGAAACCGGTTCAGAGCAAACTGCTTATAAGACCGGGTTCGCTGATGGTTTCCGGGCCTGTCAAGGCGGAGTAGTCGGCACTCAGTCGTATTCGACTCTGGCCCCGACGCAGTCTCGGGCTCAGTCTCGGGCTCAGTCTCGCGTGGTTTATCGCAACACCGCGCGCAGCTCCGCGCGAAACTCTTCAGGAACGCGCAGAGTTTATTACGACTATCAGACGCAGCCGCGCAAGCGTAGCTTCTGGCAGAAACACCGTGACAAGCTTACAGTAGCAATGGGTGCCGGAGGCGGCGCTGTCGTCGGCGGCCTCATCGGCGGCAAGAAGGGCGCAGCGATTGGCGCACTGGCCGGCGGCGGTGGTTCAGCGCTTTACACCTACAAGATACGGAACCGAAATCGGCGCTACTAAGTAGACGATAAGGGAGAGTGCACAGCATGAAGGCAATGCTCTTCATCGCCTCGGGTGCTCTGGCAGTAATGGTATGGGCAGCTTCCATCGTGGGGGCTGCCCATTTCACCGCGCATCTCAACGCATCGCCAGTCGCCGGAAATGTCCGACACACTTCAGTTTGTCGCTCGAACGACAAGCTAATGCGTCTCGGACATCAAACTGGCGCACAACCATTCCCCGCACGCTTTCGCGTAGAAAAGGATAGGGGCCTGCTGCTGCAAGTATGGATTAACGAAACCGGTCCCTACGTTTTCGTTCTGGACACCGGCGCAGGGATGAACGTTATTTCTCAAAGAGTGGTCACGGGAAGCCGTTTGCCGACGAAAGTCGTACCTGCCACATACGTTGGCGGGTTGAGTTCCGCACAAATCGCATCGAACCGCGAAGCAATTATTAATGAGATATCCATTGGGGAGCGCGGCAATACCTTACCTACCAACCAAACCGCCCTCATTGTTTCCAACTTGCCACCAGACATTGATGGGATCCTCGATCCTACTCAAGCTTATCCGCCCTACGGTTACTCTATCGACATGCCAAACGAGCGGATTGAAGCGCTTGACGTAACCGGTCTTGGGTCTCCAAACAAGGCAGGAGCCGAGGGGGCTGTAGTGGCCTGGGTGCACCAGTCGGGTGATACGCGACCATTCGTGCGACTCGGTGACGGGCGGCTGGCGTTGGTGGATACAGGCTCCAGTTTTGGCTTGGCGGTAAACCAACGGAATGCGGTAATAGTCAGGAACAATCGGGGAGATGCAAACACCGGGGCTGGGAGAGATATTGCCGGTGGTCTCATTCGTTCGAGGCGTGTCTCGCCCAGCACCATCAGCATCGGCGAACTCGTCTTGCGCAGAATTCCCACGGACATCCTTTTCGGAGTCCACGAAGATGCCCCACTGATCCTCGGCCGCGATGCTCTTTACCCTTTCAAGATTAGTTTTGATCCTCGGCGGCGTTTGATTGAATTTGTGACTTCATCGCAAAATAGCGAGTAGGACAGACATTCCTGTCTGTCCATCCGTTGAAGATGGCGCGCTTAAGCGCGTCAGGCGGCTGGAGGCTTAAAGCCAGAAGTTCAGAGTTCAGCCTTTAGGCTGCGGCTCAATGTGGCTACGAGGCGCGCAAGCTAAAGCTTGAACTTGCTTTGCCCGAAAAGTTAGTTTGACGAGATCTTG
>JBBPIC010000143.1:0-3070 GCA_038040525.1 Acidobacteriota bacterium
CATGGATCGACTTGATCGCTTTCGCCAGAAGCGGCGCGATACTAAGGACCTTTATTTTTTTCCACTCGCACACATGATCGCGTAGCGGAATGGTATTCGTAATAATTACCTGCTCGATTTCAGAACAATCGAGTTGATTAACTGCCTGTCCCGACAAGACCGCGTGCGTAAAACAGGCATGAATTCTTGCGGCACCAGCATTCTTCAACGCTTTAGCCACTTTAGTCAAGGAGCCACCTGTGTCGCACATGTCGTCCACAATCAAACAACTGCGGCCACGAACGTCGCCAACAACGTTCATCACCTCGGCCACATTCGCTTTCTCGCGCCGCTTGTCGCAGAGCGCGAGCTCTGCATTGAGGCGCTTGGCGTAGGCCCGAGCACGCTCGGCACCACCGGTATCAGGGGCGACTACCGTCAAATCCGGTAATGGATTTTCCTGGTAGTAGCCGATCATCACCGGGGCCGAGTAAAGGTGGTCCACCGGAATATCAAAGAACCCCTGGATCTGCGCGGCATGCAAATCGATTGTTAACAGTCGATCAGCACCGGCTACCGTAATCAGATTTGCAACGAGTTTCGCCGAGATAGGAACTCGTGGACGATCTTTCTTATCAGACCGGCCGTAACCGTAATAGGGGATAACTGCAGTGATGCGCTCGGCTGATGATCGACGAAACGCGTCGAGCATTATCAGCAGCTCCATCAAGTGCTCGTCGGTGGGCGGGCAGGTCGATTGTATGATAAACACGTCGCCGCCGCGCACGTTCTCATCGATCTGAAAATTAAACTCGCCGTCAGAGAAGCGCTCCGCAAAAGCCCGCCCCATATCACAACCTAAATGGCGAGCAATCTCGTCCGCCAATTTCGGGTTTGCGTTTCCCGAAAAGACCTTGATGCCTCCAGTTGTGCTCATATGATTTAGTGACTAGTAACAAGTGACGAGTAACAGGTTAAGCAGCTCTGCTTGTCACTCGTCACTTGTCACCCGTCACTCATTTATGGCTGGGGCGGGTGGATTCGAACCAACGAATGCCGGTTCCAAAGACCGGTGCCTTACCACTTGGCTACGCCCCAATATCAGAATCAGAATTGAAAGAGCGTACGAGCGAAACTTCGCCCACACTCAACGCGCGACTGTATTCGTTCCGAGACAATGTAACACACGCAAAGATGCGCCAGCCCTCTTCCAACTTAATTTCATTAAGGGCGAGCCGTTGCGCTTCCTGATTTGAAAAGACACCAAATACGCTCGAACCACTTCCAGCTAACAAAGCGTTGCAAGCACCAGCCTGAAGTAGAGCCTCTTTCGCTCGTTTTATCTCAGGCTCAATATCAAAGATCACTGACTCGAAATCATTGCTCAAGTCATTGCGTAGGGGTCCCGGTGGCGAGTCCTGAAAATCTGCCCCTACTGGCGAACTTGAAAGAATAGGATCCGCCTTCAACGTTGTCAAGGCAGCGGAATTGACTGCGGTATATGCATCCGCAGTCGAAACGTTGGCGTTCGGTGTGACGACAATTAGGTGCCGAAGAGCGTTGTCAGGTAGTGGCGAAAGTGTGGTTCCAGTACCCTGCCCCAGAGCCGTTCCGCCCAACAGGAAAAAAGGTACATCTGCCCCTAACTTTCCCGCTATCTCGAGCAACGCGGGCGTAGTAACTTCAACCTTCCACAAACGCGCCAACGCTAGCAGGGACACTGCTGCGTTTGAAGATCCGCCCCCCAGCCCGGCCTTGGCTGGAATCCGCTTTTTCAGGCGAACGTGCGCGCCCTTGTCGACACCGAAACGGTCCTTCAAGGCGTAGGCGGCACGTACCACGAGGTTGCTTTCATCCGCCGGAACATCCGGAGAGCTGCAGCTTAGCGTTACTGCAGCGCCTCCACTTAACTCGAAGTGAAGATCATCATGCAGTGAAATTGTTTGGAGGATTGTTCTTAATTCGTGATAGCCATCCGGCCGTTTGCCGAGGATTTGCAAACTCCGGTTGATCTTAGCGAATGAAGGAAGACTGAAAGAGGTCGAAATCACTTTGGGCGGCTCGTCTGCCGAACTCTAGTCGGCCACCCAGAGAGAGTTACAGGAGGGCAACTAGCGGGTAATAAAAACCTGAGTTAGATAAACGCTACCGTCACTGGAAACATAACTGCCTATCGCTGAAGCCTGGAAGCCTACGTAAAGCATATTCGCGCGATGACCACCGGAGTTCATCCATCGTTCAACTGCGAAAGCTCCCGGATCATTGTAGCCCTTATTATACGCGATGTTTTCGGCGATCACCCTGAAACGGGCGATCCCCATGGCTCGCGCCCTTTCTTTCAAGTGCAAACCTTCAGGCGTTTCATGAGCGAAGTATCCCTGGCGGGCCATGTCCTCAGAGTGGGTCCTTGCCATGCGGCACAACTCTGCGTCCCAAACGAGTTCAGTCAATCCTTTTTTCACGCGCGCCTGATTGGTTTTCTCGAACGCGCTTCTTTCAATTGCCGTTGCCTCGCCGAGCGATGGCGAAGCAACGCTTCCCGCCTCTGGGCGATGGGATGCAATTGACTCTACCGTCCGAGGTCTTGAATTGCTCGTAGGATTCGCAAGTAATCGAGCGACCGGTCGCAGTTGAGTGCTTTGCGCGGAAGAACTTTGGCAAAACGAAAGCGATAACAAAAGAAGAGGAGCCGTTGTGAAAGCGAATTGAAGGAAAGCTGTAAGATACTTAACGGGGGATCGCATGGGAAATATCCTTCTGGTAGGAGGCCAGGTTGGGCCTTGGTTTTCGGCTACGAATAGGAAAAACCTAGCCGGGGCAGGGCAGGTCAGGAACGTCGACAAGAGTAACAGTGGATTAAACGAAGATCAACATCTTTGTTCACGGGTGTTAATGACTTCCATCACTTGGCGAGCTCGGTGCATCTGTATTGTTGCGAATGGCCAGGGAGGCATTAGACTTTTAAGCCCGAAACGCCCGATTTGCACAATTTGCGAGAATTGGGGCGTCAGCGTCCCCCAAAGCGAGAAGAGGCTTAGACCTGCTTTGCCCGAAAAGTTAGTTTGACGAGATCTTGAAGTCCTCGGCATGC
>JBBPIC010000041.1:0-63811 GCA_038040525.1 Acidobacteriota bacterium
GGCGTAACGCAAACTGTTAGTTTGCTGGCGTAACGCAAACTGTTAGTTTGCTGGCGTAACGCAAACTGTTAGTTTGCGGATCGCAACCAACAAGCACCTTCACACTAGTGCGCATCTTCCGCAAGATCCGCAAACTAACAGTTTGCGTTACCGTTTAATCCATGTCGAGGGGGTTGCGGTATGGTTTGTCCTTATCTTTATCCGCTCGTTTCATGGCTTCCTGAAACCTCTCTTCGAGGATCCGATCACGGTCTTTCATCGAACTAAGTTCCTGCGCAAAAATTTGTTCGCGCACCTGCTTCTGCTTATCCAAACCCTTAACCATCTCGTCGAACGAAGCGAGCGGCCTGCTCTTTTCTTCGTGGGAAATGAGCGCGCCTGTTTGCGAATCGATCGTCATTGTCGCTTCGCAGCACGGGCAGATAATGGTGAACCGCGTTGTGTCTGCCATCGCCATGACTCCTCGGGTCGGGTAAAAAGAAATGGTACGAGGTCAGTATAACATCGACGTGGCAGGTGTTGGGTGTCGGGTGCCGGGTTCTGTTTGGCAGATAGTACCCGACACCCTATTCCGTCACGCCAAAAGGGCGACCCTCGGTGAAGGCCGCCCAACGGTAAACCCAGAAAAAATACCCAACAATTTGGAAAAGTCTAAGGCGTCACAGCATCCTTGATTGCCTTCCCGGCCTTCTTGGCACCCTGCGCGGTCTTCTTACCGACTGTCTTTGCGCCCTTCACAGTCTGGTCTTTAGCGTCTTCCAATTTATCGCCCGCCTCATTGACTCCTTCCTTGGTCTTGTCAACTGCCACGTCGATCCCTTCTTTGGTCTTGTCAACGGTCCATCCGGCTGCGGAGGCAATAGCGTCGCCGGTCGCATTAAGGGCGTCACCGACATTGTCCACTACCTTTTCTGTGCCAGATGGCGAATAGACCCGAGTTGTCCGACGGCCGCTGGTGTCAGTTGTAACTACCACTTTCGAGACGCGTGGATTGTTTTTGAATACTCTGGTTTGTGTCTTCACTCCGCTGGCGTCGGTGGTGGTGGTTATTTCTGAATTGTCAGCGGCGGCAACGGTAGTAGTAGCTGGTACCGTCGCATTCGCATTCACGTTCGCATTCGTAACATCCGTTTGATTGCAACCGGCGCTGACTGCCAGCATTGCAACTGCTAGAACCGTCAAGAGCTTATTCCTCACTTTTTGTGCCTCCATGTGATTTGTTTAATAGGAAATTGGGCAAGCAACGTGCCAACCGCTCCGCTTGGACGCGAGTAAGGTTATTGAGTTAAACCTAATAAATAGACCAGGGGCTGCCATCAAAGCATACGGGACCAGCCGGCGAGTCGTTCAATAACGGTACGGGGCCACAGTTCGTGAATGCTAAGTCAATCAATAGGCTCAATCACGAAGTTTCGCGTTTTCCCCAAAACTGGTGCGTGCACCGGATAGGTTCAGCCTGGAGCCCTTCATGCTGAACGCTATTCCCGACACAGCGCCCCCGGTCGCGAATTATTCAACGCGCAACGCGTTTTTAGGCTAATATTCCCCGTTACATTCAGTACTACAATAGCCCATTCGTCGCCAAGGAGCGCTCAACAATGAATCATGCCTTCGTCGGGTTTGCCCTGCTACAGGCCGAGTCTGATAACTCTTCCATGTGGATCATTCTTGCGGTTGTCCTGGTTATCCTTTTTTTCATCGTGGTAGTGGTCGGAGTCGGATTGACGATTTTCTTTGTGATGCGCAAGCGAAGCAAAGCACAGAACGTCCCGGCGGCGTCAGCCGCTGCCGTCCTGAATGATGCAGGTTCCTCAACCGGCTTCGCCCAACAAACTCCGAACGTTGCTCCAGCTTTTGAACCGCCGCCCGCTCCGTTTGACTCGCCCGCAACGGAGGAGGTAACAAGATGGCCGGGTGCGCCGGATGTACCATTAGCCCCACCGGTGGAACCGGAGGCTAAAGAGTTTGACCCTTCAGCAACGGTAGCAATCGTTCGCGAACCCGTGGTTGAGATCAACTACGGGACGATCAAGTTTGTATCTGGTGTTTTGGCCGGTGAGGAGTTTGTTGTGGATCCGGAGGGTTCATACATCGGTCGGGAACCCAGCCTTTCTCAGATCATCATTTCGGATCCGCGCATTTCCAAACGGCATTTGTGGGTAGGGGTACGTGATGGAGTAGTAACGATCGTCGATCAGGAGTCCCGCAACGGGACTTTTCTAAACGATCCCAGATCGGAGCGGGTTCACGAAGCGAAGCTCGACTCAGGCGACACCGTGATAATGGGCGAATCAGACGTCGCTCGATTTGAATACCACAGTTAACTGTAAAGCAAACTGTTAGTTTGCGGTCGGTGTCAACCGCTAGGCTGGCTTGTAATAACGGTCAGCAAACTAACAGTTTGCTTTACGAATCTTAAAGCCCTTTACACATGTCGGGAGCCCACGGGCTGTTTACAGCTCGTGCGTAAGCAAGTTTGATCTCTTCAAACTTCCAATCCTTACGTTGCCAGATCGTCCCATCCGCGAATTCCACGCGATTGATGACGATTTTTTCATCGAATGCCTTCTGCGGATTCTTTTCCAAAGTCCCCACGCTCACCACATCGCTTGGACCCGACAAACTAAAACCCCTCAGTTCTTTTTCCTTTTCAGGCTTGATGGAAACCCCGCAAAGAAACTGCCTGCGCGTCAAATATTCGGCGCTGGCCAACTCCCTAAACTGATACTCCCAAAATAGAATATCTATCACCTTTGCGCCTGAGTTCTTCAGCTTGACCCGATAGGTGTAGCCTTCAACCGGCTTAGGCTGCCGCGAATTCTGCACACTCTTTTCCAGCGCTGCGCTGCGGCCGTCGAGAGTATCCGCGTTCGGATCTCTTTCGCCGGTTGGGGCGTTGGCCCTGCGCGTCCGTTCAAAGTTCTTATTAGCTGCTATCATCGCCGGCGCTGGATTGGTAACAGCCGATCCAACCTGTTCGGCGTTAAGCCGCTCTCTGGACCACTTTTGACCCAGGACTGCCACCTGCGAGTCTCCAGTGAAATCAGGCTTTTGAAGAGGAAAGGAAAAGAGTAGAAGAACCGGTACCAGCAATAAAGCTTTCATGGATCATCTCCATTGACCGTCGACACAACAGAAGGGAGACGTGGAGCGGGCGACGGGGATCGAACCCGCAACATCCAGCTTGGGAAGCTGACACTCTACCATTGAGTTACGCCCGCTCAAGACCACCATGAGGGCACAAGAATCAAGGAGGAAAATGAGAACACCCTCATTGCCTCGGCTGATGAAAGATAGTTAACGCCGAGGCCGCTGTCAACGTTGGCCACGTTCCGGTAGTGGTCTGGACCGCGGGTCGCCTCAAACGGTAAAACGATCCACGAAGTAACACGAAATTTCACGAACAAGGTTCATCTTGCTTGGTGAAATTTAGTGGATGGTATTTTATCTCGGATAACAATCCTTAGGGTTTGAGATATAGCTCCACCAGTTCATTCCATCGACCCTGCGATTTCAAAATCAGTTCGACTACTTCCCGAACAGCCCCTCGCCCACCCGGCGCCACGGTGACGTAGTGTGCAATCGAAATGGCTTCCGGTCGCGCGTCGCCCACTGCAACCGCCAATTCGGAGCGTTGCATGAGCGGGATATCCGTGAGGTCGTCGCCGATAAAAGCAACTTCATTTTCATCAACCCCGGCGAGCTGCATCACTTGTTCGAAAGCCTCGGTCTTCTCAGCGTCCCCTTGTTGGACAAACTCAACTCCAAGTTCGACCGCCCGCCGTGTAACCGCCTGAGAGCTTCGTCCGGTGATGATTCCTGACTTCAGGCCTGAGCGGTGGAACAAAGACAGTCCAAGCCCGTCATGGGTGTGGAAACTCTTTTGCTCCTCACCGCTTTCAAGCAACCACAAACGGCCATCGGTGAGTACTCCATCACAGTCCATCAGGAGCAGTTTGATGTGTGATGCGCGGCGCTCAATTGAGGCAATATCTTCCATTTAAGTAGGACAGACATTCCTGTCTGTCTTCGGTTGGTAGTCTTTATCTTGAGTGAGTACAGAGCGATTTTCGTTTTGATCCGCATCTCCATCGTAACGCAAACTGTTAGTTTGCGGATCGTTCGCCAGAATCAACGCTGAGTGTAATTCCACCGTTCCGCAAACTAACAGTTTGCTTTACGAGTCAGTACAGACAGGAATGTCTGTCCTACCTGACTTCAAACAAATCGATACCGGCAAGCTTCCAATTGCCGCCCACACGCGCCAGGATCAGTACTGCTGTGCCGGATTGTTGGCGGCCCAGCTCCTTGGTATCGAGGGCGACATCAGCGGCGACCAGGTTTGAGTCGAGTTGTTCTGTGCGCAAAACTCGCGTCTGCCACTGCTCAGGTTGGGTGCCGACGATACCGCCGATGAATCTCACCAGCTCCCCCGAGACAATCCGAGACTCCAGTTCGGCCTTCTTCCCGCTGATAATCGCCTGGTCCATTTGCGCAACGAACGTTTTGACAGCGGCGTCAACCTGCACACTGTTCGTTTGAGTTTCGGCCTTTATTCTTCCCGCGCGTGCGGCCAATGTGGCGCCATATTCGGCGTCTGTGCGCACTGCATCGTTAAATCGCTTCGCTGCCTCCGCAGCTTGTCCCGCCTTCAGACTGATTTCGCCCAGTCCTACATTGGCCCAGGCCAGGGTGGCAGGAGTCGGAAGTGGAGCATCGAGAGCTGCCCGGAAAAGCTTTTCTGCCTCGTCCATTCTGTTCTGACCGAGAAGAGCTCGGGCCAGGAGAATGCGAGCTTCAGGTAGATGAGAAGTAACGGCCAGAATCTCGCGCGCGTTTGCTTCAGCTTTGACATAATCCTGCGCGCCAAATTGACGGCTAGCATCGGCCAGCGACTGCTGTAGATCGCGAGTAGTTGGTGCGCTGTCATTTGCATATTCCAACTGGGGATAGAGTTTCTCCGGATCTACTTCTACTCGCACAACCTTTGACGTGGTTTTGAAAACTGCCTCACCGAAGTTGTGTCCCGCCACGGTCACATCAACTGATAGCTGCTCGCCTGAGGCTGTGGTTGCCGTGACCGAAGGCGTAACATCCACGGATCCGAAATTCCTTAGCGCTGAAATCCATTCGCCACCCTTCTGTTGGGCCAAGCCAACCATCAGGTCGAGATCTGTTACCTGATCGAGCTGTTGGTCCAGCAGGGTCTTTATCCGTTCTCCTCCATGCTGCGCCAGCGCACCGCGCAGACCTGCCAGGCTGATCCCGTTGGCGCTTCCCTTCCCCGATTGCAGATAGTTCCGCACCGTGCTCATGAAAGCATCCCGGCCGAGCGCTTTGTCGACTAACCGCCAAACCATTGCGCCTTTGTTAGGCACCGAGCTGAAATAGGCGGCATCGAGCGGAGTAACGCGCGCCAGTGGACCGTCTCTCTTCGCAACCGTGCTGTAGGCCAGTCGCTCTCGCAATAGTTCTTCGCGCGCAGCATCGCGGCCAAATTGCTTCTCAAGGAACAACGTTGCGAGAAACCGGGTTAGACCTTCGCGCACCACTCCGCCACCCTCGCCGCGAACCGGCGTCTGGCCCCCAATCCACAATCTCGCAATCGACTCAGAAATGAGTAGCGCCGTAGTCGAATCCGGCTTGGTACGCCGAAAGGCGGCGGGCTCAATCAGAATGGCTCCCGAGTCACTGAAGCCCGACCCGCGTCTGACGCCAATCAGGCGAATCGGAGCGTCCGGGCCCGGCCCAAGTAAACCGCCGTAGAAGGTTCGCGCGTTAGCTGCAAGAGCGATCAGCCCCTCGGCTTGTTTCTTCTCTTCCGCAGTGGCGCCGCGCGGAAGCAGGGCGGTTATGTTTCTGCCGTCTGCACTGCCCTCAAGCTTGTCCCACTCGCCCTGCACAAAAAGCGGTTGCCCACTAAGTGCTTGCTCAATAATAGTGGATCCGGCTCCGGCACTTTTTCCCACGCCCGAGCCAACCACATTTGGGGCATTCACGACCAGGCGAAATGGCGCTGTATCCGCACCTCGGAGAGTAAACAAAGTGTTAGGCGACGGATACCAAAAAGACATCGGCAGAAACTGTGAACCCACTGAAGAGATTGCTGTGAGGCCGGTATTGATTTCGACCGGCAGACTGTAACTGATGTTTACGGCCAGCGCGCCGTTGGAGGCAACTGAAGTGGGCAGAGTAGCGGTAACTCTCTGCAAATTTCCCTGGCTTTCCGGAACCGTGCGGAAGTTTGCAATTGCGCCTGCAACTGTCACTGTCTTGATGCTGGCTTTGGGGTTGATACGAAACGTAAACGATGATCCAACGCCGCGTCCAACGTTGACCGCGCTGAGGACCGCCACGACATTGAGAGTCCGTTCTGCCTGTTGAATATTTGCCGTGATGTCGAAGTTAGTGATTTGCCATGCGGCGCGTGCTTCTTCCTGAGCCGTGGCGATGGGAAAAAAAAGAAATGGCGCAAGAGTAAGTAGGATAGCGGTTAAAATTCTCTTCATATGTACAGGAAAATGTTTATTTGGTTTTGTAAACGATCCACTAAACAACACGAAGCAACACTAACCTCTTTTCGTTCAATTTCGTGTTACTTCGTGGATCGTTCCTGATATGCAAGCTAAAGCTTGCACGCTAAACGCCCCTTCGTACCAGCTTATGAATGTCGCGCAGGATCAATAATAAAGACTCCATCCGTTCAAGCGGCAATGCGTTGGGACCGTCAGAGGGTGCCCGCGCCGGGCAGTCGTGCACCTCCATGAACACCGCATCTACGCCGCATGCAACTCCTGCTCGCGCAAGCGGTTCGATGTACTCCGATTGGCCGCCGGTTGCATGGCCAAGCCCTCCCGGGAGCTGAAGAGAATGGGTTACGTCAAACACTATCGGCGCCCCAAACTCCCGCATGATAGGAAACGATCTCATGTCCACCACCAGGTTATTGTAACCAAAACTGACACCGCGCTCAGTGAGCAACAGTTTGTCACACCCCACGGCGCGCGCTTTGTCTACCAGGTTCCGCGCATCAAGCGGCGCCAGAAACTGCCCCTTCTTGATGTTGACTGCCCGGCCCGATCTGGCTGCCGCTAGTATTAAGTCGGTTTGACGCGAAAGAAACGCGGGAATCTGAAGGATGTCGGCCACTTGAGATACCGGTTCAACCTGGGAAACTTCATGGATGTCAGTTAGAACAGGCACGCCAACCTCATCTTTGACCTCACGCAATACTTCGAGTCCTGCCTCCATACCCAGACCACGAAAACTCTGTAGCGACGAACGGTTGGCCTTATCGAACGAAGATTTAAATACGAAGTTGAGACCCGCCGCGCATGCACGCGATGAACATTCACGCGCCATCATCAAGGCATGCTCCCGCGACTCGATTACACAGGGACCGGCAATAATCGCCAGTCCCCCATCGCCAAAAGTCGCGTTACCGACTTGAAAAGGTTTCACTTGAGTGTCTGTCATGGCCCGCGTTGTCGTAGATCTAGAAAGGATTCTTGAATAGACGCTTAACCTTATTCACAAAACCACGCTTCGTCTGCTTCTTCGGCGTCGGGCTGGGTTTCTTAACGGCGCGTTGGGCCGTTGGTGTCGGCGAAGGCGATGGTGAAGGCGAAGGAATAATCGTCGGACTCGGGATGGCCGTCAGTGCGGCATCCGCCGGCGAGGCGTTACGGAATCGAATAGCCATTGTGACCCCCACCAGCAGGAAAGCTGCAATGATCACGGCCAACGCCATCAATTGCTGTTTTGAAGTGAACGAGCGGCTCAGCGGCACCGAACGTCGCCAGAATGCTGGTCTATCGGATAACGCCGCGACTGCAGTAGGAACGGCGGGCTCCTCTTTGTCCGGCAATGCGGTTGGACGAATGATAGTTACATCACTCAGTTCGGGGTTCGCAGCCATGCTTTCACGCAAACGGGAAATGTCTATGACGAGCCGACCGGATGGTGATTCGGTCCCGACGTTTCGCAACGCCGCCATGTTGGGATTACTTGCTACAGCCGCATTCTCGAGTCCGAGCCGATCGGCGGTCTCAAGCAGTTCTCGTCGAAAGGCCGCTGCATCCGACGGTCGATCCTGTGGATTTTTTTCCAGCGTATGAAGCACCAGTTCTTCGAGCGCGGGCGGTATTGATGCAACTATCTCACGAGGATTGCGCGGAAGCTCGGACGTATGCTTCATCGCTATCGATAGAGGCGTCGAGCCACTGAAAGGAACGGTACCCGTGAGCATCTCGTAAAGAATTACTCCGAGACTGTAGACGTCTGCAGCCGGCGTCAGCTCAGCGCCATCGCACTGCTCGGGCGACATATAGCGCGGCGTGCCAATCATGGCCCCGACCAGCGTTAAAGTCTTCGGATCATCTTCGTCGAGAGAGTCCGCTGCGAGTTTTGCAATGCCGAAATCCAGGACTTTGACGACCGCCGGGACGTCCGCACTTTGCACGATGAAGACGTTTGCCGGCTTCAGATCCCGGTGAATAATTCCAGCATCGTGCGCGGCGGCCACCGCGGCTGAGATCTGCATCATCAACGATACCGAACGGGCAGCATCAAGCGGCGCTTCTTTCGCAAGAACATCGCGCAGGGTCCGGCCTTCGAGCAACTCCATCACGAGATAGACGTACCCATCGTGTGACTGCCCAAAATCAGTAACAGTTACGGCGTTGACATGCTGCAGGCGGCCGCAGGCCCTCGCTTCGCGGCTAAATCTGGTGCGCGCGGCTTCGTCTTCTACAAAGCGTTGGTTAAGGACCTTAACAGCGACGGGCCGATCGATGCCCAGGTGGCGAGCGCGATAAACTGTGCCCATTCCGCCAACCCCCAGACGCGCCTCCAGGCGATACTTCTCATCGAGGGTGTGACCAACCAGAGGGTCACCAATCGACAAATCTCCTATTGTGGCATCAGCTTGCAACCGTGACTGATCCTCGGGACACACCTCGAAGTCAGTTGAATACTGCCGGCCGCATGTAGGGCAATGAAGCATAGAGTCTCTGTTGGGAGAGAAAGCCGGAGGATTATCCCGCAAAACGAGGTTAGATGCACTTGGAGGGCGGGAGTAAACGAAATTAGTAAGTGCTTTTTATTCTAATTGTAATGTCATTACAGAACCGAGCGCGGTAGCGCCGGATCCAAGAGCGACACCGGCTAACATCATGCGCATGTAAGATGAGGCGCTTCTTGTTCTACACAATCAGGGTGATGCGTCACGGGATCGGCAAGCTGGAGCAACCGCTGAGTGCAAGGGCGCCTCTGGGATCCGGCGCTACCGCGCTCGGTTCTGTCGTGGACTTACTTGGCGCTCTTGGCGTCTTGGCGGCTGAGTTTTCCCTAGTCGGCGCTGGTCGCGGTGGCCCGTTCCGGGATAGAAAGCTCTGTCTCGCCGTTTAGCTCCATGGAAGTCTCGTTTCGCAGTCTGTTGCGGTAGGCAGCCAGCACAAAGGAAGCGAACAAAGGATGTGCGGCAAGAGGCTTCGACTTGTACTCCGGATGAAACTGGCAACCAAGGAACCAGGGATGCACGTCCCGGGCGAGCTCCACCATCTCGACAAACTTCCCATCGGGTGAGATGCCGCTAAAGACCAGGCCCGAGCGTTCAAGAGTTTCGCGAAACTCCGGATTGAATTCATAACGGTGGCGATGTCGCTCGCCAATTTCCTTCGTTCCATAAACCTCTGCCGCGAGTGAACCCTCCATGAGATTGCACGGCCAGGCACCCAGCCGCATGGTTCCGCCGAGCTCCTCGACATCTACGAGATCCCTTAGCTTGAAGATCACAGGATACGGAGTGTCTCCATCGAATTCAGTTGAGTCGGCATCCTTCAAACCGCAAACATTCCGAGCATACTCAATGCACGCCGTCTGCATTCCCAGGCAAATGCCAAAGTAAGGCGTGCCGCTCTTACGCGCGTAAGTGATGGCGCGAATCATTCCAGCCGTACCGCGCTTACCGAAGCCACCGGGAACAAGGATCGCGTCGAAATCGCGCAGACGTGATTCATAGTCGTCTTCCATCAAACTTTCGGATTCGATCCATTTGACTCCGACGCGCAGATTATTTGCCACTCCGCCATGGGTGAGTGCCTCTCGCAACGACTTATACGAATCTTCCAGCTCCACATACTTGCCCACAATTCCAATTCGCGTTTCGCCTGCTGATGGCTGCCGAACAGTTCCCACTAAATCACGCCACTCGGCGAGGTCTGACTGCGAGGCGCGCGCACCAAAGCCCAGTTGGGTCACGATCAGTTCATCAAGGCCCTGTTCATGAAACGCGAGCGGCACTTCGTAGATTGTATCGACGTCCTGAGCGCTGATGACCGCCGACTCTTTAACATTGCAGAAAAGAGCAATTTTAGATCGCAGGTCGTAAGACAGTGGCCTTTCGGAACGGCACAAAAGAATGTCCGGAGCGATACCAATCTCGCGAAGATCGCGAACGGAGTGTTGCGTGGGTTTTGTTTTTAACTCTCCAGCCGCGGCGATGAAAGGGACCAGAGTGACGTGGACGTAGAGCGTGTTGCCGGCGCCTTCTTCGTTTCCCATTTGCCGGATCGCCTCCAGAAACGGCAACGATTCGATGTCGCCCACCGTGCCGCCGATTTCAACGATGACGACGTCAGGATTGTCTTTTTCGGCAACTGCGCGCACCGCGTCTTTGATCTCGTTTGTGACGTGGGGAATGACCTGAATGGTTTTGCCGAGATAGTCGCCGCGCCGTTCTTTTTCGATCACGGAGAGGTAAATCCGACCCGTGGTCCAATTGTTTGCCTGCGAGAGTTGAGCGTGAGTGAAGCGTTCGTAATGGCCCAGGTCGAGATCAGTTTCAGCGCCGTCGTCGGTGACAAAGACTTCACCGTGTTGAAACGGCGACATCGTGCCCGGATCGACATTGATGTAAGGATCCAGTTTGATCAGCGCGACTTTGAGACCGCGGGCCTCCAACAGGCAGCCAATCGAGGATGCGGCCAAACCCTTGCCCAAGCTGGAAACCACGCCACCCGTCACAAAGATATATTTAGTCATTACTCGCTCCATGAAAGTATCTGCCTTCCGCTAATTGCTTCTCTTTGGAGTGCGGCGGCCTGGCGCCGCTTTGGCCGGTCGCGCCCTGGCGCGACATGATTCGCTTCAAACTAGCAACGATTGCGATCTATCTACCCACGATCGCGGCGCCGGGCCGCCGCTGACCAAAGCGCCGACGAGGCGGCGCACTCCAAGGAGTCGCCCTCTGCCTACTGCTTTCTGCCTTCTGCATCCTGCTCTTCTTCTCCCGGCTCCGGTCCATCGCCCTTCGCTTGTTCTGCGTCGAAGCGACCCTCTTTGAAATCTTCCTGTGCCGCTATCGCTTTCTTCGCTGCCGGGTCCAGTATCTTTTGCAAGCCTGTAAAACCCGCGCTAAGCAAACTTGGCGCCTCGGCAGCTCGCTTTTCAAACTCCTCAACACTAATGTCGTAAGGCCGCGACAGCCACCACAAACCAACCAGACCGCACAAAACCAGGAAACCAATAACCGCTAATCCAATCCAATCACTCATGTTCAATTGCTCATGACGATGATTACGTCATCGCTTGAAATTCTTCGGTCTCAAACAGGGCCCGCACGCGTTCCAAATCTTCCGCCTTGTCCACGCCGATCGACTCGGTGCTCGCTTTGATGGCTTTAATTCTTACGCCATTCTCGAGCGCTCGCAACTGTTCGAGAGACTCCAGGTGCTCCAAAACCGATTGCGGCCACCTGGTAAACTCAAGGAGCACCTCACGACGGTAAACATAGAGTCCGGTGTGCTTGCGAAAACCGGCCAGGCATGATGCCTCGTTTCTCAGGGCAGCTTCGAGAGTGCCGTGCTTTCTCACCGCATCCCGGGGATATGGCACAGGCGAACGTGAAAAGTAGAGCGCTCGCTCCTCTGCATCGATAACGATCTTCACAACGTCGGGATTCAACACATCCGCCGCTCTACTGATTGGTTCCCACGTGGTTACAATTCCGGTCCCCGATTCCGCGAATCTCCCCATTTCCGTGGCACGCACCAATTCATCGACCGCCCGCTCGATGGTTTCCGGTGAGATCAGAGGCTCATCGCCTTGCACGTTAACTATGATTTTGGCGTCTTCCATTGAAGCAGCAACTTCCGCTACCCGATCTGTACCGCTCGAGTGGTCGGCACGCGTCATTACCGCTTCATGTCCAGCGGCCGCAACCACTTCAAATATGCGCCTATCGTCCGTGGCGACGATCGCGCGCGCAACATTGCGGGCGGCCAGTGCACGCTCGACAACCCAACAAATCATTGGCTTCCCTGCAATTTTCAGCACGGGCTTGCCCGGCAAACGAATAGAATCGTAGCGCGCAGGAATGATGGCGATTGCTCTTATTTTGGGATTGTTTGGAGGATTTAAGCCCGTGTGATTCACGGGGGAACACATTAACGTGCCGCGGCAAGGAGTGTCAATGAATGGGCGTCAAGGGGTAAGGGCGTCAAGGGGTAATGGGGAAAGCGGGTAAGGGGGGAAGAGGGTAAGGGGTAAAGGGTAAGGGGTAAAGGGTAAGGGGTAAGGGGTAAGGGTTCAGAGGTCAGTGTCAATGTCTCAGTCAGACGTCAGGATATGATGCTGGATGTTAAATGGTAGATGGATGCTACTGATTCTTGACCCTTACCCCTTACCCTTTACCCCTTACCCCTTACCCTCTTACCCTCTTACCCGCTGCCCCCTTTGCCGCTGGCCGCTGGCGCTAGTCGCGTCCCGCTGCACGCAAACTGGAAGCGCTGACGGTGTAGCTTTCACGTGCTTTGACAACCAGATTAGGTAAGCGCAATCGGACCCTGATGTCACGCTTCTCGCCCGGGTTCGCATGCCCTTTCGGGTAGTAGCCAAGACTGTATTGACGCCCAAGTTCCTCAGTGATGGTTCGAAACATTTGTGGCACTTCCTCAAGACTATCTGCGTTGTAGAGTCGTCCACCCGTTTTATCTGTCAGCGACTGAAGATAGTTTGCGGCGACGAGGTATTCCTTCCTCATCCTTTCTTCAACATGCGCACGGGCCTTCGGATTAGCAATCTGACTTAGCCTCTGAGGTAACTGCGGTAAGGTATCATAACGCACAGTATAAATGGTTGCGTTTGCTTCCTCTGCATCACGAATGTTCTTTTTGGACAACCCCTTCCTACTCCCACCGTCGACTCCATCGGTCAACAGCACGAGGGCTTTCCGGCCCTGAATTGCGGCAAGACGGTGGTTGAGAACGAAATCGATCGTTTCGTAGAGAAGCGTTCCGTCGTTCACTGCATCGAGGCGCAGCTTCTTCTTTCGTAGTTCTGCCAGCGTCACAGCCTCCGTGAGAACATTTATTTTTCCATCGAACGAGACCAAGAGGAGTCGATCGTTTGGACGTAAACCTTTGATAAAAACATTCGCAGCGATTCGTATTGCCTGCAGTTGTGAGTGCGTGGATCCGCTCACGTCCAAAAGGAGGGCTACGGTGAAAGGCTGTTCTACCGAAGCAAAATAGGCTAGTTCCTGTTCAACTCCGTTTTCAAATATCCGAAAGTGATCTTTCTGTAGGTTTCCGATGTAACGGCCGGTGCGGTCCATTACTTCGGCCGGCACCGTGATCAGGTCAGTGCTGACACGTACGATGTCGTTATCTTCAACTTCGACTTCGGGTTCCGGAGTGGGAGCTACGCTTGGCTTTGGCTTAGGAGGCGGGAGCGGTGGCGGAGGGCCCAACGACTGAAGAGTCGAAGGTTCCTGCGGCGCTTCTGCCGGGGTAGTTTGCGCACTTACGCTTCCTGCAATCACACAGATAACCCAAAGAATAGAAAGACAAGTAACGGCTCTCTTCATGAAAATCCTTCCATGCACAGGCCCTGCCCGACGAGGCTGTTGAACTAATACGCTTGCAGAGAAAAAACCACTAAAGCCCGCCGCATCCCAGCTTTTGGGAAAATCTTTGACCCTCATCCAGGTCGTCCTCATTTCCCCAAATATCCGGGCACCCTTTCCGGCTAACGTCCGGCAGTGGTCAATGACATAGCAATAACGACCAACATAGCGGCATAACGCCACAAAGGACGCACAGAAAACTCAAACCAAGCCGCTGCGCAAACGGTCTGATTGACACGGTCTAACACGCGGGCTACCATGCGACGCTCATTCATTCAGCAGCGCAAGCGGTCATAATTGCGGCGCCACATCGATCGCCGCGTTTTACTATTCCCGATCCACGCTTTACGATTTACTAACTATGGGTTTCGCAACCAGGGCAATTCACAGCGGCCAGGAACCAGATCAGGCCACCGGTTCGGTAACGGTTCCGATCTACCAAACTTCAACTTATGCGCAGGACGGTCTCGGCAAGCACAAAGGCTATGAGTATGCGCGCACGCAAAATCCCACGCGCAGTGCGCTCGAGCAGAACCTTGCGGCCCTTGAAGGCGCGCGATTCGGATTTGCTTTCGCTTCCGGGATGGCTGCGATCGATGCGACGTTGCGCCTGGTTAAGGCGGGAGAGCACGTAGTCGTTTCCGATAATACTTACGGTGGCACGTTCCGCCTCTTTACGCGCGTTCTCGCCAACTACAATCTGGAATTTGATTTTGTCGACACATCGGACGCATTGAACGTAGAAGCCGCCATCAAACCAAACACCAGGATGGTCTTTGTCGAGACTCCGACCAACCCAGTGATGATCGTTACTGATCTTCGTGAGGTTTCAGAGGTGGCGCATCGGGCCGGAGCTCGTGTCGTTTGTGACAATACTTTCATGTCGCCTTATTTTCAGCGGCCGCTCGAGTTTGGAGTCGATATAGTCGTCCATTCGACGACGAAGTATTTGAATGGGCATTCCGACGGCATTGGCGGCATTGTTCTTCTAAACGACGAGGAAGACGCAAACTGGATTGGATTCATTCAAAACAGCGCCGGCGCAATACTTTCGCCGTTTGATTCCTGGCTGGTGATGCGGGGCACTAAAACCCTAGCCTTGCGCATGGAGCAACACGATAAATCGGGCCGTGCAGTCGCAGCCTTTCTGGAAGAACATCCCAAGGTAAGAAAGGTTTATTATCCCGGATCGGCTTCCCACCCACAGCATGATTTGGCTAAGCGGCAACAGGATGGCTTCGGCGGCATGGTCGCCTTTGATCTCGGTTCTCTCGAAGCCGCGCGTGCCGTCCTCGAGTCGGTGAAGCTATGCACACTTGCCGAAAGCCTGGGAGGCGTGGAGACTCTCATCTCACATCCGGCAACGATGACGCACGCGTCAGTAGACTTAAACAAGCGGGAACAATTGGGAATTACAGATGGTCTGGTGAGAGTGTCAGTGGGGCTCGAAGACACGGATGATATAATTGCCGACCTTGATCAAGCTCTGAACAGTATTGATTAAAGCAAACTGTTATTTTGCATTGACGCCACTACCTGCAAGCTTTGTGGTAACGACGGCAAGCAAGCTAACGGTTGCACTACAGGAAGTGACAGCCAAAGTCCGAACGGGTTAAAATTCAATCGAATTCGCCTTTTCCTGAATCGACTTCACTCGCCGTATGAATGTTGAGCTACATGCACAATCCGATGTAGGTCGTGTCCGCCGCGGAAACGAGGACAACTTTCTCGTTCTCGAATTGTCCAAACAGCAGACATGGACCGGCACGGACGGAATCGAGGCCCCTAAAGACTTTGGAAACTTTGAACTCGGCCAGAAAGGCCTGGTGCTGGTTGTTTCCGATGGTATGGGCGGCGCGCTCGCCGGTGACGTCGCCAGTCGGATGGCGGTAGATTCCGTGCGCGAGATGATTCTCGGCAGCGATCCCAAACAAGGATGTAGCCAGGACACACCGCTGGTCGACTGCTTAAGAAACGCCACCGTCTACGCCAATCTCGCTATTCATCACAAAAGCCAGGAAGACTCGCGTTGCGCGGGCATGGGAGCGACCTTTACCGGCGCCGCCATTCACGGCGACCTGTTGGATCTGGTCCAGGTTGGCGACAGCCGCGGCTATATCATTCGTAAAGACCAGATCCGATTGGCGACGAAGGACCAGTCGCTCGTCCAACAGCTAGTCGACGTTGGCCAGATCAGCGAAGCAGAGGCCGAGACGCATATGTTTCGCAATGTCATCCTCCAGGCGCTGGGCGCTCAGGGCGAGGTGACACCGGTGACGGGCAGGATACGTTTACGGCGAGGTGACACCCTCTTACTTTGCAGCGACGGCCTTTCGGGTAAACTGCGGTCCGAAGATATTCAAAACATTGTGGCCAGCAATCAGGATCTGGCTAAGGCCTGCGATGAGTTAATTGCTGAAGCCAATAATCGAGGCGGCGAGGACAATATTACCGTTATCCTGGCGCGCTTTAGCGGCAACGAATTAGAAGAACCTGCCACCGACCGCATTACCATCGAACTCCCGCCAATTGAAGAGGAAGATAGAACCCTCGACGACACTTACGAGCCAGACACCGAACCCCACTAACCGCTTTTGTTGGAATCGATAGAACCTTCGCGGTGCCTACTCCCTGGAGTGCGGTAACAGGTGTATAGAGTACAACCTTCAGGTTGCTGCATCGCGACGATATAAGTTAGCTTCTTCTCAACCACGCAAGCTAATAAAGCTTGTACTCTATACGCCTGTTACCGCACTACAGGGAGTCAAGCTAATGTTCCAGGATAACGATCAGTTGGAGAAAATCCATGAAGACCACAACTGCTCTCTTCTTGCTGTTTAGCGTTTTCATCGTTTCACTGGCGCAGACGCCGACGTCTGACCGCCAACAATTTATCCGGGTTGAAGCGCCGGTAATTGCTCTGGCCCATGTACGCGTGATCGATGGCACTGGCGCCGCGCCGCGCGAAGACCAGACCATCGTTATCGCGGAAGGCAAGATTCAATCTGTTGGCCCAAGCGCAAACGCAAATGTGCCTTCCGGCGCCCAGATGGTCGACCTCAAGGGCTACTCCGTCCTGCCTGGTTTGGTGGGAATGCATAACCACATGTTCTTTCCGCAAGGCGGGTCGCCTCCGATGTACTCGAACATGGGGAGCAGCTTCCCGCGCCTTTATCTCGCGCTGGGCGTGACCACGATTCGCACCACCGGCAGCGTGGCGCCTTCTACGGACCTGGAGATTAAGAAACTGATCGATGGCGGCCGCATGATTGGGCCGAAAATGCACATCACGGCGCCATATTTGGAAGGACGTGGCGCCTTCACTCCCGTAATGCGCCAACTCACCGGCGCTGACGACGCGCGCCGCATGGTGAACTTCTGGGCCGATCAAGGAGCAACCTCTTTCAAGGCCTACATGAACATCACCCGCGACGAGTTGCGCGCGGCTGTGGAGGAGGCACACAAGCGCGGGCTTAAGGTTACGGGTCACCTTTGCTCGATCGGTTATCGCGAAGCGGCGGAGATCGGGATTGATAACCTGGAGCACGGCTTGCTCGCAGATTCGGAATTTGTTCCTAACAAACAGCCTGATCAGTGCCCGGGCGCTGCGGTTTCGGCCAGCCTGAGGCAATTGGATCTAAACAGCGCCGCGGTTCAGGAAACGATTCGCACCCTGGTGGCGAAGAAGGTGGCCGTCACATCCACCTTGCCTGTTTTCGAAGCGGCCGGTGCACCGTTAACCCAAAGTGGAATCGGAGCGGCCAGCGCGCTGATGAATCCCCGCGTCTTTGCAGTGATGTCCACCGACGCACGCGTGCGCTATTTGACTGCACGTGCGCGTGTCTCCTCCACTTCGGATTACGTTGCGTTGCTGCGCAAGGCCATGGATTTCGAGCGTGCGTTCGTCGCCGCCGGTGGTTTGCTTATCGCCGGGCTCGATCCCACAGGCAACGGCGGCGTGGTGGCTGGCTTCGGCGATCTGCGCGAAGTCGAACTGCTCGTTGAAGCGGGTTTCACGCCTGTTGAAGCGATCAAGATTGCAAGCTTAAATGGGGCAAAGTTTCTTGGAGAGGACGGGCGCATCGGCTCCATCGCTCCGGGCAAGCAGGCTGACTTGATGGTCGTCAAAGGAAATCCCGCCGCCAACATTCTCGATATCGAAAAGGTCGAGATCGTCTTCAAGGACGGCGTCGGCTACGACTCGGAAAAACTGATCCAATCAGTACAGGGATTGGTAGGGATTAGGTGATGACTGAAACGGACGATCCACTAAACGGCACGAAATGTCACGAAACAAACTTCGTGTCATTTCGTGTGATTTCGTGGATCGTTGTACGTGTGCGTCTCAAGACGACTCTGATTATCTGAAGCCATCCCGTCAATTTGGAATCTGCGTAATCGGCGTAATCTGCGGATAGTCTCTATTTGCCGAAACAATACAGCGCGCTGCGAGTCCGAATGTAAAGCCGCCCATCAGCAATTGCCGGCGTCGCGAAGACCTCATCATCCAACTCGTTCACCTTGATCACCTGCCAATCGCCGGCCGCCTTCAATACAGACACTTGACCTGCCTGCCCGATCAGAAAAACCTTGTCGTCGGCGGCGACGGGGGACGAGAAGTATTTATCAATAGCCCCATGCAGACGTCCCTGCTTGATGACCTGCCCGGTAGCCGGATCAAACGAGAGCAAAATCCCGCTATCGTTGATCATGTATAGGACGCCTTTGTAGAGAAGGGTGGAAGGAACCTGAGGTACCGGTTTTGTGTAGCGCCAACGGATCGCCGTCGAAGTTTGATCGCCCTGTCCTCCCAGCTTGATTGCCAGCAGACCATTCTCTGAAGCCATCAT
The DNA here is from genome assembly GCA_038040525.1 of Acidobacteriota bacterium. Taxonomy (GTDB): domain Bacteria; phylum Acidobacteriota; class Blastocatellia; order Pyrinomonadales; family Pyrinomonadaceae; genus PSRF01. The sequence continues at coordinate 18,757 of JBBPIC010000041.1, forward strand.
CCCACGGAAGACTTCCCAATCCTTGGTGTTTAACTTCTCATCTCGGTCCATATCAAATGCCTCGAATGCGGCATTTAACATCTTGTCCATCTTGTCAGTGCCGGAGATCTCCGTCCTGGCGATCTGTTGGTCACCATTCTTGTCGTACCTGGGCAACGCCTCATCCCACGCTATCGTTGGTACCTGCTGTCCGGGTTGATTTTGTGGGAAGCCCCAACCGTTGATGTAAAGATACTCTCCATCCATGCTGGCTATCGATTTCATCTCACACGCCAGGCCGCGAACCCACCAAACTCTTTTGCCGTCTTCTACCGAGTAAGCCGAGAGCTGGAATGATTCGGGAATAACAATCTGCTTCGGGCCCTGTTTTGGTTGATAAACAGTCGGCGTCGAGTAACCCGAAATGACTACCGGCCGGTCAACCTTCCAGCGCAGACGTCCGTTGTTCTTATCCACAGCTATGAGAAACGACGACGGGCTATCTTGATCGACAGGCAGGATTACTTTGTCGTCAACGAGGATCGGAGATGCGCCGAAGCCATAGAACATATTGAACGGTCCGAGCGGGAGCCGCCATCGTTCCTTGCCGGCACCGTCGTAGGAAACCAACCCAAACTCTTGAAAGAACACGTAGACATTTGAGCCGTCGGTCACGGGGCTGGGCGACGCCGGGTTATTTACGTTCTGCAAGCGACCCACACGCGACCTTGGCACCTCTCGCTGCCAAAGCAATTTTCCTGTCTTCCGGTCGAGAGCAATAACCAGAAGCTTGTAGTTCTCTTTCTCAATTGGGCTCGCCTGTTCTCGGCTATGAGCATATTGATTTACATGTCCACTGAGCTGTCTGCTGTTTGCCGTCTGCTGTTTGCCTTTATCGTACGCCGTCACGAAGATTCGATCACGCGTGAGCACTGGTGAAGAGTGGCCGGGTGGAAGCGGCGTCTTCCAAAGTACGTTCTTGTTCGGACCAAACTCTTCAGGAAGTCCGCTAGATGCAGAAACCCCGCTACCATTTGGTCCGCGAAACTGTGGCCAGTCCTCGGCTAACGCCGCCGTCAACGGACCAAATCCGATCAGGGCAGCGATCAACGAGAACATAGATAAAGCAAAGGTTGGATTCTTTACCTTCGGTTTGGTCGTTCGCGAGTGAAGCGTTTTGTTTAGCACGACACCAGTCCTCCGAGAGCTAGCAGAGCGGCTGCGATTCTAATTGAACGAAGCTACAAAGGGAACGACGCGATTACAGGCATTGGTCGTCAAACTGAAGCCATCGACCCGATCCGCGTATTACGCCGATTACGCAGATTAACCAGTCCGTTTCAACATCAGCCATTGAACGTCAGATACGATCCACGAAATCACACCAAAACACACTAACGCTTTTTCGTGTGACTTCGTGTGATTTCGTAGATCGTCTTCTTTGTTGTTCAAGTTAAATCTGAATATTCTGCGTAATCTGCGGATAGTTTTTCAGGTATCATCCGCGACATGCGCGAATGACATCTGCATGGACTATAGACATATGGAGCCACCGAAGGACGCGAAGACGAGAGCCACCGCAACCTACAACGCGGCGTCGGATTACTACGATGATCCTGCCAACTCGTTCTGGCAACGTTTCGGCCGTGAGACAGTCGAACGCCTCGGGTTGCGTTCGGGCGCCTGTGTTCTCGACGTTTGCTGCGGTAGCGGCGCCTCGGCGATTTGCGCGGCCGAGGCAGTTGGACCTACCGGGTTTGTTCTTGGTGTGGACTTGGCCGAGGACTTGTTAGATCTCGCCCGAAAGAAAGCCAGGAAGCACGGCTTCAAGCACGTGGAGTTTCGCCCCGGCGACATGCTTAATTTGGGTCTGCCTGAAGCCTCCTTTGACGCCGTGATCTGTGTCTTTGGTATTTTCTTCGTGCCTGACATGGAGGCTGCCGTACGAGCGCTGTGGCAACGTGTCAGCCCCGGTGGAAAGCTTGCCATCACAACCTGGGGCCCACGGTTCTTCGAGCCCATGAGTACCGCATTCTGGAATTCCGTGCGTAAGGTGAGGCCTGACCTCTACAAAGGCTTCAATCCGTGGGATCGAGTCTGCGATCCTGAGTCGGTGCGTTCGCTGTTGGCCGAAGGTGGAGTGAATACGCAGGACGTAGTTCTGGAGTTTGGAACACATCCTCTGCGTTCTCCGGAAGATTGGTGGACAATGGTTCTTGGTTCAGGCTACCGCGGAACGATCGAGCAACTGGATGTGGAGAGCCGAGAACATATACACAAAGACAATCTAAATTTTGCACGTGAGTCGAACGTGAAATCGGTCGAGGCAAACGTCATTTATGCAGTTGCCAGGATGTCGTAAGGCGCGTCTGCCTAACTGATAAAACTCGAAACCTCGAAGGGTGACGGGTATCGGGCGTCGGGTGTCGGAAGAAGAGGCAATTAGGTAGCAAGGACCCGACACCTGACACCAACACCCGTCACCCCCAAACCCGACACCCTTTCATTCAGCCAGCGACTTCTGTCTCCAGTCACTCGTATCATCAATTCGCCGAACATAGATTGACGATCCTTCGACTCTTTCCACGCACACGCGCTCGCCTGCTTCAAGCGCTGATTCGCCCGCAGCTGGATAGGCGGTCCATGTCGAACCAAAGACTTTGACGGCGCCTTCCTGCATCGCGCCGCGACTCGAAGAGACTACGGTTCCAATCTTCCCCGGGAGCGAATCAACACCGGTTCGTAAGGAGTCGCCGGTTGTTTCGCGGGAAAAGTATTTAACAAAAATGGTTCGCGAAGCGGCCGTAAGCCCGACCGAGACAGTGGCAAAAATAAGGAACTGCACGATTAGACTGTCGATTCCCACCAATCCTGCAAAGCCCGCCACCAAGGCGCCAATGCCAAACCAAAGCAGCACAAATCCTGACGTAAACATCTCGGCAACTATGAGCACGGCGCCGAGTATGCACCACAGGATCCAAACAAGGTTGTCCATCGTGTATTAGCCTTTGAAGATGTTCTTCAAAACAAACCAGATGTTTGCCGGTCGTTCCGCCAGCCTTCTCATGAAATAAGGATACCAGTGTTTTCCGTAAGGCACATAGACCCTCATGTTGTAGCCGTCTTTGGCAAGCTGCCGCTGGAGGTCGCGTCGTACACCGTAAAGCATTTGAAACTCAAACGCCTCTTTGCCTATCCCATGGCTATTGGCGTAGTCGATCGTGGCTTCAATCATCTTCGGATCGTGTGTAGCTATCCCGTGATATATGCCGCTCGACAATAGCAATTGCATCACCCGAATGTAGTTTTGGTCCGTGTCCTTTTTATCAGGGAAAGCGACTTCAGGCGGTTCGTTATAAGCGCCTTTACATATCCGGATCCGAGCGGGAAGTTTCACCATTTCTTCAGCGTCTGCGTAAGTGCGCCGCAAATACGATTGCAAGACGATGCCGACATCGTTCAGACCAAATTCAGCGCGCAGTCGTTTGAAGATGTCGAGGGTGACTTGCGTGACCTTGGAGGCCTCCATGTCAACGCGTACGAAGTTGCCCCGCCGGGCTGCATCTTCAACGACGGTGCGCGCATTTCGATAGGTCAGTTCCGGATCGAGTTCCAACCCAAACTGCGTCAGCTTGATCGAGACGTTTGAATTGATTCCCGTTTCATCGATGCGAGCAAGGATGTGCAAATACTCTCCGACTTCAGCCGAAGCCTCAGCTGGACTGCCGACGGATTCGTTCAGGTGGTCGAAAGAAGCACTACAACCCTCGGCGTTCAGTTCTTTGATCGCGGCTACCGCTTCGTCGATTGATTCGCCGGCAACAAAGCGCGTTGTAAGTCTTTTGAAAAGCTTAAAGTGGGCGGCAAAGTCCTTTAGTCCCTCGTGACGTGAAAGATAGATTAACGCGCTTCTGGTAAGCATAGGTGAATATAAACCATGTATTAGGTGAACGAGCGATCCACGAAGCCACACGAAGCAGCACTAACTATGTTTCGTGTTCGTTTTCGTGTGGTTTCGTGGATCGTCTATGCGCCGCAACCCTGACGCCCTTGCGTGCTGTGGTATCCTTAGCTCGCAATTTCGCGCTACCACTTCCGTCAAGCCTCTCTCGAACAATTGCAGAGGATTCCGAATAAATGCGCCTGAAGTTGGTCCTTATTGCCTCGTTACTTGCTACGGCTCTCGGCGCCGGGTCTGCAATAGCAATCGTTCTGTTCGTTTTTTCCTCTTTGGAATCGATTAAAAGCCCTGGGCTGATAGTGGCGGCCACCTATTTGCTGCCGGCCCTGACGATCCTGTATGCCTCAATCTTCGTCTACAGACACACTGCGCGCCGGCGAAAGCTTCAGGCCGCTTTGACAGCACTCATCAGCCTGGTGCTTACGCTTACAGTCTTTGTAGTTGCCTCAATGCTTACTTCCCGCTCAACACCCGAGCAACCCCAACCTCAACTGCAACCCAACGTCGGCTAGGTACAGATGCAGTTTGATTATTTCGGCTGAAACGCAAATCACGTACAGAACTGGAGCGCGGTAGCGCGGGATCCTTCAAGTTGCCTCCGGCATCCCGCGCTACCGCGCTGGGTTCTGTAATTAGGTACATTGCTCCAAACTGCATCCGGACGCGTCGGCTAGCCATTTAACAATGAGGTTTTGGAGTTCAAGCTTTAGCTTGCGAGACGAAGTCGCAGCCTTACGCTGAACTCTGAACTTCAGGCTTCTAATTCACCGTTACTAAATTTCTACACCATCGAGGACAGATGGTTCAACCCAATCTGCGCCTGCACCGGCCGCAAGGCATCAATCACAAAACGAATATGTTCATCTGGTGCAACGGCCAACTCCTCGAATCCCTGCCGAATGTCGTCTCTGTTAACCGCGCGCGCGAATGCTTTGTCTTTGAGTTTCTTTTTGACTGAAGAAACCTCGAGATCGTCAAGACTCTTTGAGGGACGAACAAGCGCGCATGCTACCAGAAAACCGCAAAGCTCGTCCGTCGCAAAAAGAGCACGCGCCATGGCCGTATCACGAGGCACGCCTGTGTAGGTTGCATGGCCCATGATGGCGCGAATGAATCGTTCGGAGTATCCGCGCCCACACAATATGTTGGCGCCGGTAAAAGGATGCTGCTCCGCGGAGGGAAACATTTCGTAGTCGAAGTCGTGAAGCAGTCCGACTAAGCCCCATTCGTCTTCGTCATCTTCGGGAGTCCCATATCTCTTGGCACAGGCCCGCATCGCAGCCTCCACCGCTAAAGCATGCCGGCGCAAGCTATCACCTTTAGTGTATTCGCAGAGTAGTTCCCAGGCGTCGTTTCGATCAGGCATGCTCAGAATTTTTTTAAATTGAACAGAAGATTTGGCGAGCAAAACTAGCACGAGTGAAGGGTGCCGACAAAGTAAGGAACGATGAATGATGAATGATGAATGGGGTAGCCTTCGTTATTCATCATTCATCATTCATCATTCCGTTCTTAGCCGCCGCTGGGGGCGCGATATCCTGGGCGGGCGCGCACTTGAAGGTTCTTGCGAGTGCTTGTGACCCTAATTTTTCTGTATTTGCCGTCGCGCGCTTTGTTGGTGGGGTAATAGCCGATCGCGTATTGCGTGCGCAGCTCAGCTGCTATCTGCGCGAAGGCGTCAGGCAGCGTAGCCAGCGTGTCAGCTCGTACCAGTCGGCCTCCCGACCTGTTTGCTAATTCGATCAAATAACTGTCGGCCGTCAGGTAGGCCTGATCAAGCATGACGCTTATCGAGTCGTCAGTTTTGGGTCGGGAACCTCTTCGGGGGAAGCGATCATCATTCGGTATATCGCGTGGATTACGCTCCGGATCCGGCGGTAAACTATCTGGACGCGGATTACCTGTGCCACCCCGCCGTCGCTCCGTCTCATTTCGCCGCCTCAAGATCTCAGCAGGCAAAGGTAAGCGACCGGGATAACCTGAAGTAGGGATTGAATCCGGATCGTCGCTGGGAAACGTCGGCGCTGTTGTTCCCGGAGGTGTCTTGCGAATGACATCGAGAGTGGGTAAGCCCGAGCCCTGCTCCTCGGCTTGTTGTCGCGCAAGCCTTTCGGTTTCGGCCCGCGTCTCAAAACGGATCGGATAGACGACCAATTCCTCCTCATCCAGCCAATGGAGTGTGCTGTCAAATGAGGCACGGTCGCTGTGCCAGTCCATACCGTCGCTAAAAAGGACGATGGCCTTGCGTCCCTGAATTGATCTCAGGGAGCCGAGTGCTAGCTCAAGCGCGTCGTAGACCTTGGTTCCCTTCCCCGACTCAGTTTTGTTTATAGCGCTTCGCAGCGCGGCCCGGTTACTGGTGAACTCGTTTAGATCCCGCACCTGATCGTCAAAAGAAATCACTTTCACGCGGTCACCCGGCTGCAATTGTTCGACAAAAGCAATCGCCGCCTTTCGAATGAAGCCGATCTTCTCCTGCGTGCTGGCACTCGTGTCCAGCAGCAGCACTACGTGGAAAGGCGCACTTACGGTGGCAAAAAAAGCCACGTCCTGTTTAACTCCGTCCTCAGAAATATTGAACTCTTCCTGCTTGAGATCCGGAACGTAGGTTCCTTCAGCATTCGCGGCGATGATCGGAACGGTCACGAGATCAGTTGTGACCTTTACCACTTCCGTTTGATCCTCAGGCGGTGTTGGTTCAGGGTCGGGTGGTGAAGTTAATTCTGGCGTGGGCTCCGGCCGAGGCGCCTGGGCAGGCGCTTTTTTTACGGGTGCGCGTTGCCCCCTACTGCGCGTTTGAGGGGGTACGGCAGTCGCGGCCGCGATAGAAATCCCGCAAATGAGGCAGATTAGAAGTAATCCAGCCCGCACGGCTTCCTCCGGTTCAATGCTTGAGTGTCAGTTGCAAAAACGACTAAGGACGTAGCTACGATGACCATTGCGAGCATAACGTTTGCCCAAACAGGTGTATAGAGTACAACCTTCAGGTTGCTGCATCGCGACAATACAATTTAGTTTCCCCCCAACCACTGAAGGTAAAAGCTTGTACTCTATCCGCTTGTTACCGCACTCCAGGGAGGCGCCTCTCGCTACCCTATCAGGTCGTTACACCCTCAAGACCACCTCCTATTCTTGCTGCGTCCCCATCCTTCAACTAAAATCAACACTGTTCGCACGTTTCACATGAGATCTCTACTGCTAGCGGTCCTGGCTGCTTACGTCGTTGCAGCAATTCATGCCGTGCTCGCGTTTTTGAACAAGCGCCGCGCGTTGCAACGCGTCTCTGAATGGGCGATGGGCTGCGGCTTTGCGCTGCATACCGCCGCATTGATTGCCGACTGGCTAATATACGGACACTATCCGCTCTTCTACCTTCGCGAGACGCTTTCTTTCCTGGCCTGGACGTTGGTGGCGAGCTATGCGCTGGTGATATACCGCTACCGGGCCAGACCTTTGGGCAGTTTCACTTTGCCGTTGGTTTCGGTTTTAATCTTCATTGCAATCATTACTCGCTCTGAACCCGGTGGCACATCTGAAGCCAGCAGCATGTCGACCACCTGGCTTTTTCCGGTTCACACAACCCTGCTCCTGTTTGCATACGCCGCCTTTTTCGTCGTCTTTCTGGCCAGCATCATGTACCTGTTGCAGGAACGGGAACTTAAACTCAAAACGTTCAGCGCGATATACCATCGGCTGCCTTCGCTGACGACTGTGAATGAAATCGCCACCAGCGCCGCCGCAATCGGACTAACCCTGTTGACGGTCGGAATAGCCACGGGCATGCTTTGGTCATCGTCGCGCGATGGCCTGATATGGCACAATGATCCGAAAGAAATCTTTGCGGCGCTTACATGGTTGCTTTACCTCTCATTGATTCTCTATCGTTCAACCTCCCGTTGGCGGGGTCGGATGGCTGCATGGCTGGGCGTCGCTGGATTTGCTCTGGTCCTGTGCACTTTGTTCGGTGCCAGATTAATGGGCGGTTATCATGTTTTTGGGTAGTGACTCTTTCAGCCTGGAGGGCTGTCAGATAGTAGCCGGTGGTCGTAGCGTAGCGCAGACCACCGGAAACCAGCCAGTACTTCGCCCGCACCCCGGAGGGGTGCCACAGTCTTTCTCGCAACCCTCCTGGTTGCTGATTCTTTTCGCTTGTTTACCGGTGGTCTCCGCTACGCTACGACCACCGGCTACTATCTGACAGCCCTTCAGGCTGAAAGATTCGCTCGACTTTTTCACACGGTCTCTGGCGGGTCGAATGTTCCATGTTGCGTACTGCAGATAGGTTGCAGTCTTAGTAGATCAACGCGATGTCAATTGTCTTAGTCGGAGTCAACCATAAGACCGCACCCATTGAGGTGCGCGAGCGACTGGCGTTTACCGAGGAAGCGTGCAACGCCGGGTTGCGCAAACTTGTCGATGGCCAAATCATCAGAGAAGGGTTGATCGTTTCTACCTGTAACCGAGTGGAAGTTCTTACCGAGACTGAAAACGGTCAGCTTAACGACACTACCCAACGAGTCATTCAATTCCTCAGCCATGACCTGCCACCTTCCTTCTTTGAGACATACCTCTACAAACACACCGACGACATGGCAGTGCGTCATCTGTTTCGAGTGACCTCTTCCCTGGATTCTATGGTGGTGGGCGAACCACAGGTTCTGGGCCAGATGCGCCTCGCTTATTCCATTGCGCTCGACGCCGGAACGGCCGGACGCGTCCTGAACCGCCTGGTTACACACGCCTTCAGAGTAGCCAAACGCGTTCGAACGGAAACTGGTATCGGCTCCAGTGCAGTTTCTATCAGTTACATGGCAGTCGAGCTGGGCAAGAAGATTTTTAACTCACTCGAGGGTCAAACCGCATTCCTGATTGGCGCTGGTGAGATGGCTGAACTCTCCGCGCGTCATCTGGTGAATGCTGGTGTGAGCCGTGTGTTGCTCGCAAATCGCAGCGAAGCGCCGGCCCGGCAACTAGCCTCCGAGCTCGGCGCTGAAGCGGTTAGTTTCGATCGGATCGCCGATCATCTCGCCGAGGCAGATGTGGTCATCTGCTCAACCTCAGCCGACCATTACGTAATCACTGAAGACATGGTCCGTAAAGCTCTGACGAAGCGGCGCAATCAGCCTGCATTCTTTATCGACATCAGTGTGCCCCGCAATATTGATCCCGCTATTGGCAAGATTCCGAACGTTTTTGTGTTTGATATCGACGACCTCGAGGCTGTAATCGCGTCGAACATTCGCGAGCGCGAACGCGAAGCCGAGCGGGCTGAACTGATTGTCGAATCTGAGATCATGCAATTTCAGCAATCGTTACGCGCCCTCGATTCCGGTCCAACCATCGGCGCGCTCCGCCAGACCCTACAAGACATGGCCCGGCAGGAACTTAAACGTCAACGACACCGGCTGGGCCCCTTGTCCGCGGAACAGGAACGCGCAATTGAGGCTATGTTGCTGTCGACCGTTAACAAAATTTCCCACCCGGTGCTTACGCATATGAGACGCTCTTTCGACGCGAGCGACGGAGAGATCGTCCAGGCGTGGCGTGATATCTTCGGACTCGAAGAATAGTATTCGCCACAACAGTTCATGAAAGACCTTCTTGTTATTGGCTCCCGAGGTTCGAAGCTTGCTCTCACCCAGGCTCAGATCGTAAAAGAGCAAATTCAGCTGCTTTATCCTTCCCTTCAGATTTCCATTGAGGTAATTAAAACTTCAGGCGATGTTAAGACTGACCCACTTTCGGTAATTGGTGGGAAAGGTGTCTTCACGAAGGAGCTGGAAGACGCGTTGGTTGGGCGGCGTATTGATGTCGCGGTCCATTCGTTGAAAGACCTGCCCACCATTGTGCCGGAGGGACTGGCGATTGCAGCCATTTGCAAGCGCGAGGATCCGCGTGATGCGCTCGTTCTCCCGATTAGACTTTCGCCGGCAAAGTCAGCCGTTAACATCAACAGTCTACCGAGGCAGGCAACCGTAGGAACGTCGAGTCCCAGGCGCCTGGCTCAGCTGAAACACTGGCGGCCTGATCTCGTGTTCAAGGATCTTCGCGGGAACGTGGATACGCGGATGCGCAAGCTCGACGAAGGACAATACGATGCGCTGGTGCTGGCGTGTGCAGGACTGCGACGGCTGCGACTGGAAAACCGGATCAGCACTGCGCTGACAACCCAGGAGATGCTGCCGGCAGTAGGACAGGGTGCACTGGCGATTGAAGTGCGCAGTGATGATGAGTTGACGACGTCAGTGATTGCCAAACTCGATCACAAATTTACCCGGGTGGCCTGCGTCGCGGAAAGGGCCTTTCTTCGCAGGCTGGGTGGAGGTTGCCAACTGCCTATAGCCGCGCATGCAGTTGTCCGCGAAAAGCGAATCCGGCTTAGCGGCCTGGTTGCGGACCCGGAAGGTAAGCAAGTTGTGAGAGACCGAATAAGTGGGCCGCTGGACGAGGCGGAAGAACTCGGGAGCCGTCTGGCCGAGCAACTTCTGGCGAACGGTGCGAGCGAACTGCTTGGTGAGCATGATAGTGTCCCAATTTGAAAGTACCAGCAAAGCGAAGATACGATCCACGAAATCACACGAAATTACACTAACAGTATTTCGTGCTCGTTCGTGAAATTTCGCGGATCGTATCTTCAGTATTGCTAAGAATAGTCATGGCCCTTTCAAAACCCAATAAAGGCGTCTCGACCCAGCCCCTTGCGGGTCGCACCATCGTCGTCACAAGAGCAGTTGCGCAGGCTGATGAGTTTGTTTCCGAGCTCGAACAATACGGCGCGAGCGTGATTGTTTGTCCCACCATCGAAATTCGCCAGCTCGAAAGTTATCAGCGTCTCGACGAAGCCATAGACCACCTTTATGGCTATGACTGGCTCATCTTCACCAGCGTGAATGGCGTGGACCACTTCTTCAGACGACTCGAAGCCACCGGACACGAGGCCAGCGAGATCGATGATCTTAAAGTCTGCGCGATCGGTGAAGCCACAGCAGACAGGCTACGAGATTTACAAGTCCATGTTGACGTCATTCCAGAGGAGTTTAAGGCTGAGGGTGTGTTTGCTGCCCTGGAACGCTTTGTGGGCGGTCAGGAGGCGCTGCAGGGCATTAACGTTTTGATCCCGCGCGCCTCAGTTGCGCGAGACTATCTGCCGAAAGCCCTGGAAGAGGCCGGGGCGCGGGTGGATGTCGTACCCGCCTACCAAACGTCGCTACCGGCGAATCTTGACCGGGGCCGCATCGCTGCAATGCTTTCCGGCAGCGCCGACTGCATAGCTTTCACGAGTTCGTCAACCGTGCGAAACCTGGCCCAACTGTTTGACACCGTCGACCTGAGTAATGCGCTGGCGGGAGTTGTGATTGCTTGCATTGGGGACATTACTGCAAAAACAGCGGCCGATCATGGATTGCAGGTTTCGATTCAGCCAACGCAGTTCACAATTCCTGAGCTGGCCCGCGCCATCGCAGATTACTATACGCAGTAGGTTTTCTTTGGAAAACCACGAGCCTGAGCAGACGCTCGACGGAAACAGCCGATCCACGAAGCCACACTAATCAACACGTAATCTCGTTAGTGTCGTTTCGTGTAATTTCGTGGATCGTATATTCGCTTCGCTTGGTCGCTGTCTACTTCATGCTAAACTCCCTCAGATGCCACCGTTATCCCTTCGCATACTTCTCATCGACTCCGACGCAGCTCATGCTCAGTCACTACAACAACTGATCACCTCCTGGGGATACGAAGCCGTGCTGCAGGACGCAGGTTCTGTGAGTTCTGAATTAATCCAGAAGACTGATCCGGCGGTGATTATTGATAGCACTTCACTGGCTGCCGATGATGGCTTCGATGTGCTCCGCGAGGTCCGGGCCCAGCAATCTACTATTCCGGTGATTCTCCTCGCGGAGAGGGGAACTGTAGAGCTGGCCATGCGCGCGATCCAGGAAGAAGGCGCTTACCACTATTTCGAAAAGCCGGTTGAAGCCGGCAAGCTGCGCGTAGTCCTGGACCGGGCGATCGAACTCACAACAGCCAGAAGGGAAAACGAATTGCTGCGCCGGCAGCTACTAGACCGCGGCACCTTCGGAGAACTGGTCGGCAACGCTCCGGCGATGCGGGAAATATATTCACTGATCGAACAAGTGGCGCCCTCGACCGCATCCGTTTTAATAACCGGCGAATCAGGGACCGGCAAGGAGCTCGTGGCGCGCACGCTGCATAAGCTAAGTCCGAGACGTAATGGTCCGTTTATCGGCATCAACTGTTCTGCTGTTCCGGAAAGCTTGATGGAGTCGGAGCTCTTCGGACATGAAAAAGGCGCGTTCACCGGCGCTGCATCCAGACGAGCGGGATGTTTTGAGTTAGCCGAAGGTGGGACGCTGCTGCTGGATGAGATAGCTGAGATGCCGGCGTTTTTGCAAGCAAAGCTCTTGCGAGTTATCGAAGAACGATCGGTTCGCCGCCTCGGAGGCCGCAGCGAAATTGACATTGACGTGCGCCTGCTTGCGGCTACCAACCAGGAGCCCGAGGAAGCTGTGGCGAAAGGAACTCTGCGAGAGGATCTACTCTACCGGCTCAACGTCTTTCGACTCCATCTGCCGTCGCTTAAAGAACGAAAAGAGGATCTGCCGCTACTTGCCCAATACCTGGTAACGGCGCTCGCTGAGAGGCACGCCAGACCCGCGAAGTTTCTCAGCCCCGCGGCGGTTGATGTATTACAGTTTCATGCGTGGCCCGGTAACGTGCGCGAACTCAGAAACGTGATCGAACGCGCTGTGATTATCTGCTCCGGAGAACAGATCGAGCGGCACCATTTCGCACCTTACCCTATCGAACAGCGCGAGCGTCTTAGAAACGAGGACACGATTACCCTGCCGGTCGGCACGCCGATCGAAGAAGTAGAGCGCCAGATGATCATGCGGACGTTGCAAAAGACTAAGAACAACAAGACGCGCGCTGCCGAGCTCCTCGGAATCAGCCTCAAGACACTTCACAATAAACTGAATCTCTATCGCGGGCGCGGACAGATCCAGGACGGGTGAAGGAGACGATCCACTAAACAACACGAAGTTACACGAACGAGCCTTAGTGTTATTTCGTGTTATTTGGTGGATCGTTTGTAGCTGCTGTTAGACCATCCAGGGTTAATTCCTGCGCCCTCTCTTATTTGCGACTGCCAAGCTGCTTCAGCAGCTCGGTGACCGCGACTTCAAGTTGGCTATCGCGCTTCAGATAGCTCTCGCCCACTGGCTTGTCGACCGGCACGTCGACCGGACGCGGGTTCATTTCCATCACCGTCCCATCCGTCGCCGTAATCCTGCTGAAAGGCAGGCGGAGCACAGAGCCATCAATCAGTTGGACTCCAGACGTATAGATGATCCAACCAGCCGTTGGTTCACCAACAACCTTGCCCAGACGCAGGAAACGATACCCTTCTGTAAAATCTTCGCCGTCAGAGAGCGTGTGACGGTTGATCACCAGAATTGTCGGCGACTCCAGCGCGCGCTGGCCCAGCACTGTACGCGACGGCGAAGTCGAAAACCCTCGCGGCGTCATCGTAAAATAACTACGTCGGGCGAATACATCGATTGCATACACGTTAACAAACCCACCATTGTTATTGCGCATGTCGATGACAACACCTTCGAACTTCTGGTTCTCCACGTCCAGATCTACGTAAAGCTGCGCCAGCGCGCCGAAAGACATGTCGGGCATGTGCACATAACCGAGCCGGCCATTGCTGATACGGGCAACATAAGCGCGATTCTCTTCGACCCAATTACGATAAACCAGGCCCTTCTCTGTCCCCGGATTAACCGGACGCAAAACAGCTTCACGGCTCGTACTGCCGCCGGCTGACGCGGCCACGGTAAGCACTACTCGCCGGTTAATCTGATGTGCCAGGAGCTGGTCCAGATTTGTTCTCGCGGTGATTGTCGTCCCATTTACCGCGGTCAAGTAATCTCCAGGCTTTAGTTTGGCGAGGGCCGCTGGACTAAGAGGTACGACTTCTGTGATGCGCAGCGCTCCCTGCTTTTCATACTCATCGCGATCAAAACGCAGTCCGAGCCTGCCAGTTGCGGGGGGCTGAGCACTGCCTTGAGGTGCGGAAATACCCAGGTGAGACGCGTTCAGTTCACCCACCATGAGGGAAATTATTCGTCGCAGCTCATCAGGTGTTTGCGCAGCCAAAGCAAGCGGGGCAAAACGACCATGGACTTCTTTCCAATTAGCACCGTGAAACTTTGTGTCATAGAAGTTGTCGTTTAGATAGGTCCATGCTTGACGAAAAACTTCCAGTTTCTCCCGCGCGAAGTCAACATCCATCTCGGCAGTTACAGCTAGCGGACGCGTCTGGCGCGTCTCGACCGTAATAATGTTGATCCTTCCCTGTTCAAGATAATGGATTTCTTTGCCGTCAGGAGAAAACTGGGCATAGCTCTTGTTTCCTGCTGTCGAAGTCAGTTGTTTCGCAACGAACGGCTCCTTCGACAACTCATCGAGCGGAAAGAGGTAAAGGTTTAACTGGTTAGCGACAGCGGCAATCATCAGGACCCATTTCCCATCCGGACTGATTGTCTGGTATCGAACATCAATTCCGACTGGCAGCAGGCTCAATCGTTGTCGAACTTGATCGAAACTAATCTCGACGGGCTTGGGCGTCGGTTTGGGTTTCGCTTCGTTCGGTGAGGCGGGGGTGGGGGATGCTTCCGGTGTAGGAATAGGACTGGGGGAAGGAGATACCTGCGGCTCTGGAGACTGAGGCTGCTTCAGCGTCGTCGTGAGGATTCTGGGCGGGTCCTCCTTGAATAGGTCGCGAAACTGATCTTCACGAAATCTTGGGGTCCGCGGAAGGAGATCCACTCGCGCCAGTTGCGCGGTCTCAGTGCGTTGACCAGTATCGAAAACTAAGTATGTGCCGTCAGGACTCCACGAGACAGTGTTGCTTCCGACGTTTGAGAGAAAAGTCACTGCACGGCTCTCGCCCCCGGCCGCTGAAACCACGAAAACGTTTTTGAATAATTTTTCTCCTACCGGCATGTAAGCGATCCATTTGCTGTCAGGTGACCAAACATAAGCCCTGTCAGCATTAAGCGGCGGCCGCTGAAGATGAGCGCGGGCAATCGCGCGCTCGCGTCTGGTATCCAGATCCAGCACAACGATCTCTGAACCGCCACGCTCAAAGGCAATCATCTTTCCATCCGGTGAGTAGCGTGGCGTCGCGTCGCTCGCTGGGCCGTTCGTTAGTTGGGTCTCGGCACCGGTCGCGAAGTCGTAAAGGAAAAGGTGCGCAGTCGCGTCCCTGTCAGAAACGTAAACGAGACGGCGACTATCCGGCGACCAGGCCACCTGGGATTCCTCAGACGGCGTCCTCGTAACGCGCGCACCATCACCGCCCTCCGAAGTTGCTACTGCAAAGACTTCCCCGCGCACAATGAAGGCGGTCTTCTTTCCATCAGGAGAAAGCGCGATTTCGGATATCTGATCGCTCATTCTGAGATGCTCAACCGCCGGAGCGGCAGCTACACCTCGGCGCGTGATGGGGACGGGAATGGCTGATCCCCCGTCGGTGTCGAGTCTCCAGATTTGTGAATCGCGGTCAAAGACAATCATGCGGCCGTCGTAGGAGATGCTGGGCCAGATAACCCGTCCGCCGGTGAAATGCGTCACTTCGCTCGGCTTTGATCCCGGTTCACGCACCCAAACATTCTCAGTCCCGGTCCGATCGGAAACGTAGTAGATGCTCCGTCCATCCCTGGCCCACATCGGCCACATTTCTTTCGCCCCGCCTTCGCTAATTTGTTCATACTTTGGCGTACTTCCGGGGCGCAAGACCCATATCTCACTCTCATCAATGTGGCTATGACCTTTCCGCCACCATTGCGCCGAACCAAAACCGTGCCCGGTGAAAGCGACGGCGCTACCATCCGGCGACGGCGCGCTGAAGTATTCAGTGGTGTAGCGATCGGCGCTGACCTGCATCGGTGTGCCGCCATCCGCGCTAACCCGGAAAATGTCATTCATGCCGGCGATATCACGGCTGTTCGAGGAAAAGTAGATCCACTTGTTGTCAGCTGACCACGCATCAAGTTGATCGTTGCTATCGTCAAAAGTAAGACGCTTCAGATCACCGCTATCGAGCGTCAAGAGGTAAATATCACCGTTCCCGGTACGCGTCGAAATGAATGCCACCCGGCGACCGTCGGGCGAAAACAAAGGCCGTGATTCATTTGCGGGATGAGAAACAAGCAAGCGCGCCTCGCCCCCTGTAGCCGGGACGGTCCAGACATCACCTGCCGAGACGAAAGCAATCTCCGACCGATCGGGGGAAATCGTTGGCTCGGTAAAATAAGGTTTCTGCGGCGCGGGGGTCGCGCTTTGACCTGATGCGTTAGAGCATGACGTAATTAGCAATAGTGGCAGCAGGATAGCAAAAAGGGTTTTGGAAGCAGCGACCTGGCTCTTCATTGTTTGATTACCTTTTATCGGATTTAGGGAAAGCGGAGCTGCTCATACTACAACATCCCTTCGTTCGCAAAAACACTTGGGATGACGGTGGGTGCCTTTATAGATACTAAACAGACTGCGGGTTGTGTCGATTGAGCGCGGTAGCGCTCGCGGAGCGATCTCATTAACACCGCGGCTTGAGCCCGGTGTAGCAACTGCCGAAAATCTTTGGTTAACCGTTTCTAACGGTTTCCTTGTCTCCGGAAAAACTAAAACCGTTCAAACGGTTCCCTCTCAATTCGTCGCCCTTTGTCACCGGGCTAAAGCCACGGTGCTAGTGAAATCGCGCCGCGTGACCAATGATGTACTTCAACCGAAGCCGTGCCACTTCAGTCATCTCTTCTTCGCTGGATAGCGGAAGCGATAACCACCTCGCTTACTCCGGATGCACCCACGCCTAGAAGTCTAACTCGAACTTGCCGCGCACGGACGCGCCAAGGCTGTTGAAAAACTGGCCGAGTCGCGGGCTGGTGATGTTATTTTGCACCTCACTGGGGTTGAAGTGGTTAGTGGTGTTAATAACGGCCGCGCCGATTCGCACCCGTCGCCCTCCCAACCTGGGGACGAGCTTTGGTATGGCGAACCCTTTCGTAACTTGCATCGCGAGCGACAGAAATGTTGGGAAGCGTCCCGCCCGGTTGCGTGGGCCGACAAAATCCAAGCGCTCATCAACGAAGGAGAACGGGAAGCCAGATCGAATCTCGACCAGGGGCGAGATGTTGATATCGTAGCGTATTCGAAACTGGCCATAGGCAAGGAACCGGTGCGGCGCGTCAAAGGGCTGTGGCCCATATTCGTTCGGCTGCACAACGAACGCCGGAAAATCGCCGAGAAAGTTATCAACCGAGTTAAGATCTCCTCGCGCGTTGGACCACACGTAAGTAGCGTTCCACGTCACGCGTGGGTCGTCATAGATTGCGAGCAGTTGCAACTCGCGGTAGCGCGAACGGCCGCGGTTGCTGAGCACAAGGGCGCTTTGGCCTAATCCGCCTGATGCGTCGATGCTATCGACGATGAAATCGTCTGTCGTTGAGCGTTGCAGATAGCCAATGCGTCCCGTCAGCTTGCTCGTGATAGGGAAATCAATTTGCAGGCTCGCCCGCACGCTGCGTGGGTTGCGGAACGGTGCTGAGACCAGATTCCGGAAACGACGTGGGCCATCAGTTATCGAGATGCCGTCTGCGGCAAACGTGGTAACGGTGCGCTCGGGAAGCTGGCTGAAGTAACCGACGCTAAGCGGAGTGCGATCATAGAAGAGACCGATTCCGCCCCGTATGACTGTGGCAAGATTCTTGACCGGCAGGTACAAAAACGAAAGGCGCGGCGAGATGGTGTTCTGCCGGGCCAGCCGGTCACGGTCGAAGCGCAGGCCGGCGTCGACGGTGAGCTTCTTATTGACGACCCACCGATCCTGCACGAAGGCGGTGAATTCGCTGAGGTGGCTTGAAACGCTCGCCGCGGGGCCGAACTCTATGCTCCGGGCCAGGGTCCGGTCCTGCCGTCTGATCAGGATCGAGTTTTCGTGGAACACACCTGTCACCCGCGAGTAATCAATTTCGCCGCCGAGCTTCAAGGAATGCTGGCCATGAAATTCAAGCCCGTGCGCGTAGTAAACTTCCCGCCATTGAAACCGTTGAGACCGCCTGCGGATGTCGGCGAAGTAGTTACCGGTGTTGCCTTCCGGCAGCAACTCCAGCGGCGCCGTCCCCTGCCCGAAGACGTCAAGGTCAAAGGTCTTGTAGCTTAATGTGGAAGAAAGAAACGAGGCGTCACGGAAGATTGCCTGCTCGGAGATGGAGACCAGCAAGCCTCGCTGCTTGGTATTGGGTGTCGTCGGCTGCGGATTGAAAGTGTTGAGCCCGGCGAAGCGTACCTTCTGCGGAAAAACTGCCGCGACTAGTTTGGCACTGTTAGTCTTGTTGATGTTGAAATCCAACTGCGTGAATGAGCTGAAGTTCTCGGATGTTGAGTGGTCCACCGGGTCTTCGAGACTCGGCACGCGAGTGCGCGTGAAGCGGTACTCAAAGGACTGCAGGAAGAAAAGACGGTCGCGGGCTACAGGGCCGCTGAAGGTGACGCGGGGGCGAAATGAATCAATCTTGCCGGTGAATGTGTTGCGAAAAGTTGGAAAGATACGCGCGGCGGTGACCTTGGAATTGTTGCTGCCGCCTTTGGTTTCGAGATCGGTTGCCCCGCCGGTAAGCCGGCCAAACACCGCCGAGTACGGGTTCTCTTCGGTTCTTACGTTTGCTGCTGCTTCGAGCGGGATGTCGAAGGCGAGGTTTCCAGTAACGGGATCCGTGATGTCCACACCGTTGAGTGTGTAGGCGCTCTGGCCTGCCCGCGCGCCTTTCTGGTGGTCCACGCCGTCCAGTCCGCGCACCACACCCGGATTCAGCAACGGAGCGCTCTGATAGTTCTCTGCCGGCAACGGCACATCCGTCAGTGTTTGGGAACGAACGGTATTGCTGGTGGTTGTTTCGGCCGCACTGAGCAGGCCTTCTTCCTCACGAATGGTAACCGCTTCGGAAATCGTAGCTTTCAACACGATTTCAACGGTCAGCCCTACCCCCGAGGCCATACTGATTTCCCGCTTCACGGTGGCCAATCCATCAGCTTCAACCGTCAGCACAAACCTCGCCGCCGGCAGATCGGCGAAGATAAAATTGCCCACATCGTCAGTGACTACCTTGAAAGATTGTTCCGTCAGGTCACGATTGATGAGCGTAAGCCGCGCCCCGACAAGCAAAGCCGCAGGCGCATCTGTGGCTTCAGTGGTGACCTTAACAGTGCCCTTGATGCGGCCCGTCAAGTGTTGGGCCTGTGCGCTGGGGAGTAGGACCAACAGACTGAACATCGCGGTACACAGCAGGATGGAGAAGAAAAATTTGCAGTCATGCCAAGGAGAAGTACGAGTCGAGGCGCCACTTGTCAGGTTTCTGTTCATTCGAACGTCTTCGAACTGACCTAAAGGGAAGGTCAACGGGGGAGGTCTAAACGGGGAAAGTCTAACGAGGGAATGCTATCGTATCCTCTTTTACGGCTGCACTTCAACGATCAGCTGCGACAAAGGACGACGCTCTTCCTCTGTTTCAATTCTTTTCATTAGACTTTCAGCCCTGGAAGGCTGTCAGAAAGTAGCCGGTGGTCGTAGCGTAGCGCAGACCACCGGTAGGCAGAGGAAACGAACCAGCACCCTGGAGGGGTGCCAGAATATGTTGCCCCGCCAGGTGACGTCGATTTTCGTTATCTGAAGAGTTCTTGCACCCTTCCAGGGTGCGGACTAACTGCCTCGCCTTTCCGGTGCTCTTCGCTGCGCTACGACCACCGGCTACTTTCTTCTAACCCTCCGGGTTAATTGCCGCGATATAGAAAGCAATAGACATTAGGATCGCATCGCTCCGACTAGCGCTTCCGCCTCACTCGTCTTTATTCTTACGCTGCCGGTCCATTCCAGCTCCGATGGCGATTCCGAAGATAACGCCAATGGCGATGCCAATCGCGATATTGTCCAAGGCAACCCCAATGGCGACGCCGAAAATTATCCCAATGCCTATCCCTTTGGAGAGTTGACTGCCCTTCTGGGATTCTTCGTCCTTCTGATCAGCCATGTCCCTATCCTACTGCCAAAAAACCTGCCAGAGCTCGAGCTAGTGTATCGCAGGCTGGGTGTGGCTTGCATGGGGTTGCGTACGAATGATATTCATCGCAGACAATGTCTATGCTGCTTTTCTTTATCGATGGCTTGGGAATTGGTTCGCGTGGGCCATTTAATCCTCTGGATGGTCTCGACGATGCTGAACCCCTCGCAGTATTTCGTGACGAAGAACCTGCCACGATTCTCGATGGCATCGTAATTTTCACCGATCCGCGCCTCGGCGTTGAAGGCCGGCCGCAGAGCGCTTCGGGTCAAACCACGATTCTCACCGGGATCAATGCTCCGGCGTTGCTCGGTTATCACAAGCAGGGCTTTCCCAACAAAGCGATGCTCGAGGTCATTCGCGAGCATTCAATCTTTCTGCAATTGACTCGCGCAGGCGTCCAACCGATAACTTTTGCCAACACCTACACGCAACGCTTCTTCGATGAGCGCCCGAGATGGGTTTCGGCAACAACTGCTGCCGTGGAGGCTGCGGGATTGCCGTTTCGCAAAATTCCGGATCTTAAGGAAGGTCGCGCGGTTTACCAGGACTTCACGAATCGAATGTTGATTGAACGGGGTGAAGACGTTAGTCCGCGAACGCCCGAGCAAGGTGCCTCTGTGCTGGCCCACATTGTCGGCGAGAATCGTTTTACGCTTTACGAGTATTTCATTACGGACAAAATTGGACATTCTCAGGACATGGACGCAGCACGATCCATCTTGCAGTCGTTAGCACGGTTTGTCCGGGCCCTGTTAATAGAAATTGATCTGAGCCAGACTTCCGTTATACTCACCAGCGACCACGGCAACATCGAAGATCTTTCGTCGCGCAACCACACGCTAAACGATGTTCCAACCATCGTCTGGGGGGCACGCCAGGACCAAATCGCAGGGCGAATCAAGAGCCTCGCAGATATAACGCCGACAATAGTTGAAATACTAACGGAGAAATCGGCAGTCTCAGAATACTGATCAGTTTGAAGTCGGAAGTTCAGAGTTCAGCCTTTTGGGCTGCTTTACAGAACCGAGCGCGGTAGCGCCGGATGCTGGAGGCTATCCCCCTCTCAATAGGATTGCAGTGCGTTGCGCTATAAAGAGTGCATGTTATTCAAGGTAGCCTCCGGCATCCGGCGCTACCGCGCTCGGTTCTGTAATTCAAGCTGAAGCTTTAACTCTAGACTGTACCAATCCAACCCAAGTCATGACCCCTTCGCATGCCAACCCCGCACAACGTCACGACAAAAACAATCCGCGTGAAGTCTTTGGCTGGAAGATGTACGACTGGGCCAACTCGGCGTTTTCCACAACGATCGTAGGCGCGCTTTACGGACCATACCTCACCGAGATTACCCAGCGCGCAGTCGGCGAAAATGGCGTGGTCTTCGATCTGGGCCCGTTGGGGGCAATCACCGCAAAGTCTTTCTTTCCCACTTGCGTGTCCATCGCCGTGTTCCTGCAAATTTTCCTGCTCCCGGTGCTTGGGTCGATTGCCGACTACTCGAATCTCAAGAAGAAGTTGATGGCGTTGTTCTGTTATATCGGCGTAACAGCGACCTGCTTGATGTTTTTTGTAACGGGCGAGCTCTACTGGCTCGGCGGCCTGCTCTTCGTTATTGCCAACCTGTCTTTTGGCGCGGCCGTGGTTGCGTACAATGGTTTCCTGAATGAAATCACTACCGAAGACCAGCGCGACAAGGTGTCCAGCCGAGGTTTCGCTTACGGGTATCTTGGCGGCGGTCTACTGCTCCTGCTCAATTTCCTGCTGGTGAGGAGCGCGCCGCGCCTCGGTTTGGATCCGCTGATGGCCGTCCGCATTTCCCTACTCTCGGCCGGCGTCTGGTGGGGCGGTTTCGCCCTTATTTCCTTTTCACTGCTGAAAACGCGCGCGGCGGAGAAGTCTTTGCCCCCGGGTAAGAACTACTTGACGATTGGGTTTTCCGAGCTCGGTCGAACTTTTCGGGAGCTGGCGCGTCTGCGTCACACCCTGAGATACCTAATCGGCTATCTCCTCTATAACGACGGAATTCAAACTGTGATCAGCATGGCTTCGGTATTCATGGCCCAGGAGCTTTTTACCTCCAAAGGTCTGAAGACCGATCAGTCGTTTCTCCTGGGTATCTTCCTGATGGTCCAGTTTGTCGCAATTTTCGGCGCGCTGTTGTTTGAAAGAATCGCCTACGCAATTGGAACCAAAAAAGCGATTTTGATTTCGTTAGTCTTGTGGGCAGTTGTAGTGATTTACGCATACGGTTTTCTTCAAACCACGACGCAAGCCTGGGCGATGGGCGCCGTCATTGCAATCATCCTGGGCGGCTCGCAGGCCCTTTCGCGCTCGCTCTTCTCGCGAATGATTCCAGCCGGCAGAGAAGCATCGTTTTTCGGGATTTACGAGGTTTCAGAGCGAGGGACTTCGTGGCTGGGGCCGCTTGTTTTTGGCATCATTGTCGCGGCTACAAATTCTTACCGGCAAGCGATACTGTCGCTCATCATCTTCTTTGTCGGCGGCGCGATTATTCTCTATCTAACGGATACGGACAAAGCTATTCACGAGGCCGGAAATCTGTTGCCGGAAGAAGCAGCTAAGAAAAAGTAAGGCATATAAACCTTATCCACAGATTTCGCCGATTACACGGATTTCCAATACCATAAAACTGCTGCGTTCACATCTGCGAAGCAACCGTTCAAATTCTTGTTTTTCTTTCGAGCAAGATTTTGATCGAATAAAATACGATCCACGAAACCACACGAAACAGCACGAAAAAACTTTGTTTAGTGTCACTTCGTGTATTTTCGTGGATCGTATTTTATCTTCGCTTGGTAGCGGCCGCGCTGCGTAATCTATGGATAGCTAGCCGGCTAGTTTTCTTTCTTTCGGCGTTTTCTCCAGGCACTCACGTGAGCAGTAGGCCGAGCTTCCCATGGGACTGATCGCTCGGTTGGCAGGTACCCAGGTTCCGCATCCGACACACCGCACTAACTTGCTTTCCACTTTAGCCGTCGAACCGCGAGCGCCGCCTGCGCTATTCGATGGAGAGCCGGTCATGGTTCGCACGGTGCCCAGGATCTTTTTTAATAGTTTTATGTAGGGGTGTACGCGGGAGTAGAGCAGCAGTAGCAGTAGGACCAGCAGCGCAGCAATTACCAGGTATTTCAAGATTAGTTATGCGTCCGAGGCTTTCAGTCAATTCTTATCGTCGCCAGGCTTGCTCGAGGCGGGTGTGTATGAAACGTCGATATTTCGGCGACGCGGCGCGGGATCGGTGGCCCGGCGTCGCGGAGTCGACTCCCGGTTGCGTCGATCGACGCTGCCGGCAGGAAGTCCACGACCATGCACTGCTTCCTCGAGTATGCGAGTGATTTCCTGTGAGAGAGTTCGGTGCTCGGCAGCAGCGCGCCGACGTAAAGACTCTTTCAAGTGATTAGGTACGTACGCGCCAATAAAAACTCCCTTGCGATTAGCCATCTGCCGAGCCTCTCTTTCCGGAACGGTGTGTCTAGCTGGTGGGAATGCGTTTAAGCCAAGCGAAGAGAAACAGGTCTATAAGCCGAATTCTGTACTCCGATTTTCGGAGTGGCGATCATTCATCTAGCCCAACCGTTGCCAGTTGGATCAAGCGATCTACCCGGAGGTCGTAGCCAACATCCTAAATTTGAGATCCTAAGATCTCAAACCCAGGACTGCTTCGGGCGGGCAGCCCTTTGACGCCTCCCTATTTGATCTTGCACTGCGAGGAGTTTACCTGGCCACACGTGTCACCACATGCGCCGGTGCGCTCTTACTTTAAGCCCTTGCGGGCCGCACCATTTCACCCATTACCTCGCGTTTGAGATTTGAGATCTCAAAAGAAATCTCAAAACCGCGAGGCTGGTTTACTTTCTGTTGCACTTGTCGTCGTCCGATTAATCTCAGATCTCAAATCTCAAATCTGAGATGTCAGATCTGAGATGAATCAGACGCCCCGCCGTTAGCGGGCTCGCTGCCCTGTAGTGTTCGGACTTTCCTCTCCTGAAACCGATCCGGATCGTGAAATCCAGAGGTCCCAGCAGCGACCGCCCGACCTGTTCTCTCGCAAGGCCGACGCAGTATATCAAACCCTGTTCAACAGGTACAACGCAGCCTCGTATCGCATAAAACAAGCCTAATACTGTGATTATCCGAAGTATTTGAAACCAACGCGCAAGCTGTTAAGCCAGGTAGGCGAGAGGACTAACGCGAGGGTAATGGACACGGCCGAGTGTGAGAGCGCGAGGGCAAAGAGATTTGGTTGTCTTTGAAATGCGGCCGCCCAAACAATGCCCCCGGTCAAAGTTAGAGCCGCCAGGAATGGGTTAGGCAGGTGAACCAGACTGAATGCCAAACCCACTACCAAGACACTCCCAAATCCCTGTCCGAAAGCAATCTGGGCTCGACGATTTATGAATCCGTTAAGGGCGTATTGCTGGAACAGTGCCCAAAGAGGCAGAGCAAAAAAGCGTGGGCGCCAGGGCGCGATAGCGAGGGAATGGTTGGCAACATAGGCAAACGCAATGATCAGGAGGATGGCCGCGACGGTAGGCAACAGCAGCAGGCGCAATGCTCCAGGGAAGTTGTCTATGCGAAACCCAATGTCCCGGAAGGTCTCGCCGCGCTCCCGATGCGAGATGACCATTAGTCCCACGGCCAGAAGGACCGGAATGGCGATGATCGACTTGCTCCTTCCGACAAATGCCAGCACCACCCATTCAGCGATCAAGCAAGATGTAATCACCGAGACAATCTCCCATGCAGCCAGGCCCCGGGCCAGGTGAGTGGATGCGTTGTCTTCCAGGTTCTCCAATTTTGAGGGCATCTCTAGTCTATTGGGACGGAGGCCTTACCAGTCGTCCGTTCTCATCAACGAAGAACGAGATTGGATCACCTAGTAACTGAAGCGATTTGCGCGCGCCGCTGCCGCTGCTGTGGAGCGCATACAAGCGAGCTTCATGGGAACCGGGCAAAACTGACGGTGCAGAAAACGCGTAACCGTGCCATTCGTCTTTAGCCCAGCCCACATTTTGCACATCTGGGCGAGATCTATTCGCCACTTGTGTCGCTATGAATTGACCATCGATATAAAGCTGGACTTCGACGCGGTCCCATGGCGCAGCATTGTTCACGGCCCAACCCGCGATTCCCGACTCAGTCACTTCTCCCCAGCCATGAAAATAAGGAGGTAGAATGGTGATGAAAGCAAATATCGCGAGCCCGCCCACCAGCAGAGTCTCTGCCACGGACTTGCCAATCAGCGCGTGAACCAATCTGATAGGTGGTATCTGCATTCTCCGGCTTCGAGGGCGGCCATTATAGGGCTATGTAACGCAAACTGTTAGTTTGCGGCTTTGGTAATGCAAACTGTTAGTCCTGCGGCTTCGGTAACGCAAACTGTTAGTTTGCGATCCTTGGGGCAGATACCTTTTTTAGAATATCAAGGCTCTTGGATAAGGATCGCAAACTAACAGTTTGCGTTACGAAAAAAGGGCGGCTTCGAGAGCCGCCCTTTTTAGGTTCCGATGTGATTGATAGTCAGTTGACTGGGATTACTTCGATCCGGTCGCCCTTTTCCAGGACTGGATCCGGTATTTTCCCAGTCTGAATCTTTCTCAGGTTGTGGTCCTCTGTAATCAAACGGCCCTTCGGACCCAAACGCGAAATCCTAATCCTGGCATCTGCTTTACCCGTTGTCCCGCCACTGGCAAGCAAAGCCTGAGTAAGAGTTAGCCCGGAGTGGTATGGCTTCTGTCCCGGAGAACTGATCGCGCCACCTACAAAAAAGAACTCGCTCGGAGCAGGCGGAACGCCTGACACTTTAATCACGTCCCCGGCAATGACGAGCGTCGAAGTGTGATTCGAGTCCTTGAGGTCTGCGACTATGGGCGCCTTTCCCGGACGTGTGATGGTTGCGCGCCCTGCTTCGGGAAAAACCAGAGCCTCCGCGAGTATTGCGTAGAGCGGCACGGCCTCGCGATGAAGAATTTTTCGTCCCGGCGCAGCGACGAATCCTGTGATCATCACAGCGTGACTCGCATAATCGCGCACAGTGACGACGACTGCCGGGTTCTCGAAGATCTTGATTCGTTGGCGTAACAACGCAGCAATTTCAGCGGTGGTCAGTCCCACCACTGCAAGGGTATCGCCCGCCAACGGATACTCAAGAAGCCCTCTCTCGCCCACAGTGAAGAGCGTGGAATCCTTACCGGAGTTCCCCACGATCTGTATATCCAACACGTCATTAGCCCCGACGCGATAAATCTGAGTTGCGGCGGGTGAAACCGGCGCGTTGGTCGATGGCGGTGTTGCGTTATTGGAAAGGGAGATGTTGTTGGAAGCCGTCCTTGAAGCGCCGGGTAATTTCGCCGGTCTCTGTTCTGCGTCCTCGTTTGTGCGACGCAGGCGCGCGGTTTCCGTGTGGTTCTTAAGGTCCGGTTTTGGGGGAGTCGGAAGCGAAGTTGAGCCGTTATTTCCCGACGCAGCTTTCGCATCGTTGCCCAGGACGCGGGCGCGGGTCGTGTTCACCGAGCTTTGATTTACAGCAGATGATTTCGAAGCTGCTGGTTTATTTGCCGAAGCCACTGACTTCACCTGACCCGAAGTTGCCGTAGCCATGGCAGCGATTAGGACGGAGGTCGCAATGATTAGGGTTTTCATGATAGTTCCGGGCCTCATTGGTTCTTCCTGAGCGGTTGAGTATCCACTACGTTCGGCACACCACCGGCCGAGGCTGCATAATTAGTAGTAAACTCTCAAAGAGGTTGATTTCTCAGAACTTACGAGCGAATTTTCCTGGCAAAGGAGCTCAAAGTGGCGGGAAATTAGACGGGAATGGGGGTTACCTGGCTTGCCTTCGAGCCGGCAGGCTCGCGGGCGGAAACAAATGGTACCACAGCTGGCTGAGGCGCTCCCTAACAAGGTCCTCAACATCATCCGCGGTCTCCGCCTTGAGGCATGCTTCGGCGATTTCGCGGGCGACGCGGGAATCAATCCCGGCTATCGTCCGCCGAACTCGAGGAATAGCCGACGGGGTCATACTAAGCTCGGTGGCTCCTAACCCGATTAACAGCACGACGTAGGCTGGAGTCGAAGCCATCTCTCCACAAACGATCGCAGGAATGCCGGCCTTGCGGGCCGCTTTAAGACCGTGATCGATGCTTCTGAGTACCGCAGGATGAAGCGTCCGAAACCAATCTGCAACCTCGTCGTTGCCTCGATCAACCGCCAATGTGTATTGCACCAGGTCGTTTGTACCAAGCTCAAAGAAATCAACGGTTTTTGCGATGCTGTCCGCGGTCCAGACCGCCGAGGGGACTTCAATCATCGCACCCACGCTCATCGGAGTAACTGGAATACCTTCTTTGGTGAGGTTTTCGGTCTCATCGTTGATTATCACTTGCGCTCGTCTGACGTCACTTACGTCAGCCACCATCGGCAAAAGAATTCGCAAACGACCTGACTGGCCGGCTCGAAGGATTGCTCGGATCTGTGTTCGCATCACGGGTTCATTAACCAGGCCGAACCTGATTGCGCGCAGGCCAAGCGCGGGATTTTTTTCCGCCTCCTGCGACAGCTCCCGCAAGTTTTCCCCGCCCAGATCAAAGAGCCGGATGCTTACACCGTCGTCACCGGCAACACGGGCCACCTCTTCGTAAGCTAATTGTTGCTCCTCTTCGGAGACGATGACTCCGCGGCGGGCCAACAAAAACTCCGAACGATAGAGACCAACGCCACGTGCACCATACTTTTTCACGCCCTCAAATTCCGCAGGCAGCTCAATATTAGCCCGGAGTATTACTTCGATTCCGTCCTCTGTTCGAAGAGGCCCGACGACCCCGGCCTCAGTCGCGACCCGGCCTCTGATGCGATTTGCTGTTTCGGTTTGATAGCGTTCGAGAGTGGCGCTCGAAGGATGCAGTATCACTTCGTCACGGTTTGAGTCAACGATGATCTGGTCGCCCGTTCTGGTGCGACGGTAGAAGTCGCGCAGGCCCACCACCGCGGGAATGCCGATTCCTCTGGCCAGAATCGCAGTGTGCGACGTCCAACCTCCGGTGTCGGTGGCAAGCGCCCGTGCATGCTCTAGGTCCAGCTCTGCCAGGGCCGAAGGAAGCAGATCCTGGGAAACGACAACGGCGTCTTCCGAAAGACTTCGAGGCTGAGGTTCGGCACCGCTTAACGCCACTAAAAGACGCTGCATCACGTCTTCGATGTCGGAGCCGCGCTCGCGCAGGTATTCATCCTTGATCTCGGAATAGAGCGATAAGAGCCGATCACCAACCACCTTGACCGCCCATTCGGCATTGGCGTGGTGCTCAGTTATTTGCCGCTCGACGTCGTCAGTTAGCTTCTTGTCTTCGAGCAGCAGCAGGTGAGCGTCAAAGATGTAGGCGTGGTCTTTGCCCAGCCGCTGCTCAGCTTGCTTTTTAATTGCCATCACCTGCCGGCGCGCCAGGTCAACGGCAGCCCGGAAGCGGTGGCGCTCCGAATCCACATCGTCGATGTCGAGCTTCCAATGATAGACGTTCTGAATGCCATCGTGCATTCGCAACACCTGGCCAATGACGATGCCTTCGGAGACACCCAAACCCTTAAAACGAATCTCTTGAGGTTGTTCTATCACTTAGCCGACTCGGGCTCCATTTCGCCAAAACCCTCGGCGAAAAGTTCATCGATGGCCATCATGGCCGCTTCTTCGTCATCTCCTTCAACACTTGCCTGCAGGTTTGTCCCTCGGCTGGCCGCAAGCATCAGAACACTCAATATCGACTTAGCGTCGGCGCTGATACCACTATCAACGCGCCTCAATTCCACTCTGCTATCGAAACCGCTAGCGACGCGCACAAGTTTGGCGGCTGCTCTGGCGTGCAACCCAAGACGTGCCTTAACTGTTAGCGTACGCTCCACCATTAGCTCGCCTGTCCTTTTTCTGGTGGCGCGAGCAAGTCGCCGGCGCGATAGATTCCCTGGCGCCCGAGATCGCAAACCCTTCGAGCTGTCTCGGTTAGCGAATCCTCACCTGATTGACTCGCGAGTTTGATGACCATGGGAAGATTTACACCCGTTACCACGTCGATGTT
This sequence comes from Acidobacteriota bacterium, assembly GCA_038040525.1. Lineage (GTDB taxonomy): Bacteria > Acidobacteriota > Blastocatellia > Pyrinomonadales > Pyrinomonadaceae > PSRF01. The sequence goes on from JBBPIC010000041.1 coordinate 47,928, forward strand.
GCCGTCGTCTAAAAACATGGAAGCAATATTGGTGGGTGTGCCGCCAAACATGTCAGTCAAAAGCAGAACGCCTGCTCCCTGGGAGACGCGAGTAATTGCGCGTTGGACTTCATCGCGCGCGGCGTCGACGTCGTCGTGCCATCCGATCGAAACCGCAGTGATAAACGAGATTGGCCCAACTATCATCTCTGCTGCCGACAACAGCTCGCCCGCGAGATGACCGTGCGTTACGATCACACCGGCTATACGGGGTGTCGTGTCTTTATTCGAACTCGGTGGTGGATTACTCATCTAATACTCCTAATCGAGCGTCCTGTGTCGCAGATCAACAAAACATCTTCGTGTCGTTCGTGTGATTTCGTGGATCGTCTGCTATTTGGAGAAAAAACGATCCACGAAATCACACGAAAACGCACGAAACAGGAACCTTTGGTACCGATACGCCCTCCCTAGCGGTGTCGGTTTGACTTTCTCACGTCTCGGTGGACCACATGCGCGTCAAAGCCTGCGCTCCGCAGTTTCCGCCCCAGCTCATTCGCCACCATCACGGACCGGTGACGCCCCCCAGTGCACCCAATTCCAACAGTCACATACGACTTTCCTTCTCGTTTGTACAGCGGTAAGAGGTAGTCGAGCAGATCATTAAAACGCCTGAGCGTCTCCCCTACTTCAGGCTGCGATCTCAAGTATTTGACTACTCGCCGGTCGTGGCCCGAAAGCGGTTTTAAGTCCGGGATAAAGTGAGGATTCGGCAAATGTCTAACGTCAAACAGCAACTCCAGATCGCCAGGGTTGCCAAACTTATGACCAAAACTAAGGACCTGCACCCGCATTGGTCCACCTTTGCGATCCGGACTGAACCGTTCCAGCAGGTGGCTGCGCAGCGTATGAACTGTGTGGTCCGAGGTATCGGTAATCTGATCGGCTTCGGCGCGAACACGCCGCATGGCCTTTCGCTCGGCTCGAATTGCCTGCAATAAGCCTTGTCCCTGATCCGCCGGGTGTGGACGGCGCGTCTCGCTGAAACGGTGCTGCAAGACGGCGTCTGACGCCTCGAGAAAAAGGACGTAAACAGAATGCCCGGCTTCGCGGAGGGCCGCCAGCTGCTTTCCGAAATCGGCAAGGAAGGAGCCCTCTCTGATGTCGATCACCAGAGCGGCCCGGTCGATCCCCTGCTCAGCGCTTCCAGCAGTCACCAGCCGCGCAAACGTAGGCAACATCGTGATGGGGAGATTATCTACACAGAAGTAACCGAGGTCCTCAAATGCATTCGTGGCGGCTGACATGCCGGAACCACTCAATCCGGTGATGACGACGATTTCAGGGGACTTCTCGTCTTTCGATTTCTTCTTCGCCAATACGGGCCTTCAATCGGAACGTGAGTATCCGAACGCCGTCAACTACGGTCGTTCCAGCGCACTCGCAGTCGCTTCAAGCCTATGGCTGCGGACTCGCAGCCTTAGTAACCAGGCTCAACTCAAGCTCTACCTGGTCGCCAAGAAAGTTTGGATTGGCAGGATTGCTGAAATTGATTCCGTAGTCGCGCCGGTTGACGCTTGTCCGAGCTGTGACGCCGAGAGTGGTCTTCCCGGTTTTCGGATCTTTCCAAACACCATTGATCGCGAAGGGCAGCGCGATCTCTTTTGTCACCCCACGCATCGTGAAAGTGCCGTGCGCAATTAGTTGCTTACCTTTCTTTTCGATACGGTTAGACTTAAACGTGATCTCAGGGAATTTCTCGACGTCAAAAAAATCCGGAGTACGCAGGTGAGCGTCGCGTCGTTCTATGCCGGTGTCAATACTTGCGGCCTTGATCGTTGCATTAACTGAAGACTTCGTGAAGTCAGCATCGTCATAAACAACAGTCACCTTAAAATCGGTGAATTTACCGCGCACATTCGACAAGCCACCCATGATAGGCATCGAAAAACCGATGTTGGAGTGGGCAGTATCAATATCATAACTGGTCACGGCGCCATGGACGTAACCAGCAGCCATCACCAGGGCAGCCAGAACAATCGAAAACTTTTTCTTCATCATGTATCTCTCCGTTTCGTAGGACAGACATTCCTGCCTGTCTGTTTAGTAGGACAGACATTCCTGTCTGTCTGAGTTTATCTGGAAACCAGGCCCAGGATCTAAGGCGTGATAATTAATAAAAGCGACACGACTTCTCCTCAATGCTGGACAGACAGGAATGTCTGTCCTGCCGGTGGCAGACACTAATACGAAGCCTGTGACGATGACAAGACTCGCCCCGGCCCGGCATAGGGGCTGCTGGTGAATCCGATTGTAATTATCGCCAGCTGATCTACGGTTCAATTAGACCGAAATTGCCGTCTTTCCTTTTATAGAGTACGCCCACCCTTTCGGTGTCGGCGTCGCGAAACACGACGAATTGATCAGGTTCTGAAGTCAGCCTGAGAGCTGCCTCTTCCGCGGTCATCGGCTTGATTGAGTAACGACGTGCGGAAATGATTCGAGGTGGACGTGGAGTGGCTTCCAATTGGCCGTCCGGGTTGGGCGCCACGGCCCCGGTCCGGCGCGCGCCCTGTTTCCGATCGATAATCTTTTTCTTTAATTTAATTGCCTGCTTTTCAACTTTTTCCATCGCCCGAGTCAGCGCCATATACATGTCGGCATTGACTTCCTTGGCAGTCAGCGTATGGTCGCGCCAGTAGACCACCAACTCGCCAATATGCCGGTTCTTCTCAACGGTGATGATGACGTGGGTCGAAGCTTCGGTGCCATTAAAAATATGGTCCAGCTTCTTGAAGTGATCTTCTACGTGCTTGCGGATGCCGGGAGAAACGTCTACGTGCCGACCTGTGTATTCAAATTTCATCAGGATGACCCTCCTCGCTCAATTCAGAGATAATTGCTTGAACACTTACCTGGAGAACTGGTTAGGGGGCGTACTTACGAAACACTCTAGACGATGGCCCGACGCTCGCGCGACCCGGGAATACTCATTTGGTCGCGATACTTTGCCACCGTCCGGCGCGACAGCTTAATTCCATCTTTGGCCAGGATCTTTACTACCTGATCGTCAGTAATCGGGCTGTGCGAATCTTCTTCCTCGATCAGCTTCTTAATCTTCAACTTGATGATACGGGTCGAAATTTCTTCGCCGTCTTCATTCAGCATCCCTTCAGTAAAAAACCTCCGCAGTTCTATGACGCCCTGAGGCGTGTGCGCATACTTTCGATTTACGACCCTGGAGACAGTAGAAAGGTGCATCCCAATGTCTTCGGCAATATCTTTCAGCATCATCGGCTTAATGGATTGAACGCCGTGGTCGAGAAAATCTTTCTGACGGTGAACGATCGACTCCACAACTTTATAAATGGTTTGCCGCCGGTGCTCGATATTACGTAAGAGGTCCACTGCAGACCTCATCTTCTCCCGGATAAAACTCTTGGTTTCATTGCTCACGTCTGTTTTGCCCAGCATCGACTGGTATTGCTGGCTGACGCGAAGACGGGGGCTGCCGTCGTCCGAAAAATAGATCACGTAGTCATCGTCGCCTTCATCGAGTTTCTCGATATAGATCTCCGGAGAAATCAGGATCGGCTCTTCGGACGAGTGACGCCTCCCGGGGTAGGGATCAAGAGTGCGGATAAACTGCAGCTCCTGGAGCAATGTGTCGACGTCGCTTCCTATCTGTTTCGCAAGATGGGGCAGCTTATGTTGCTGCAGATCCGGCAAGTGCTCGCTGATTAGCTTTGTAGCCAGACGGTCGCTCTCACCCAGCACCTCAAGCTGCACCAGCAGGCATTCCCTGACGTCACGCGCTCCACACCCTACGGGATCCAAACGCATCAGAGTTTGCCTTGCTTCTTCAACCTTTTCTTCGGTCCACCCACCCATCGCCGCCATTTCTTCATTGGTTGCGCTCAGGCGTCCGTCGGCGTCCAGGTTCCCAATTACATTAATGGCCGCATTACACACTTCGTCACCAATCTGACTCATGTGGAGTTGCCATTCCAGGTGATCGGCGAGGGATTGAGGTTTGGTCAGAAACTGTTCGAAAGTTGGAGCATCTTCTTTGTATTCGATCTCCTGGGTCTTGTAGCCAGGGTCGAGGTAATCCTGAAACTCGCGGCCGAAATCAATCTCCTCAAACGCATCGCGAACCGGTTCATCACCCGCAATTTCGTCACCAACGGAATCCTCACCCAGCTCCGACGCTCCGAGCTCCGAGGAATCACCTTCTGCTTCCGTATAGTCGGGAGATAAGACTTCCGCGTCGCCGGATCCATTTGAAGCGGCGCTGCCAAGCTCAGGTTCTTGGGCTTCCAATTGCGGCTGATCAGGCGCAGCGCCCGGATCAGCACTCGTGAGGTGGTCAAGAATCTTTTCGGCCAGTTCGCCAACTTCTTCCTGACTGGCAACCTCTTCGAGCACCGGATTCTCGAGTAGTTGCTGCTGAATCAGATCGGTCAGCTCCAGAGTAGTCATCTGCAACATCTCGATCCGCTGCCGCAACTGTGGCGTCAGAACGAGTCGTTGAGAGAGGCTGGTAGTTAGTTTAAGAGACATTCCTTAAAGCAGCATGATTACTTTGGGTGTTATTTTGGCGACTTAAGGCACGGGGGGATTATACTCGATAAGAACATATTTGTGCTCCCGAGGTTCACATTCGGAACTTGTCGCCGAGATAAAGTCGCCTAACTTCCGGATCCTCGGTTAATTCGCGCGGAACACCGGAGCGGAAAATTCTGCCATCCGCCATGATGTAGGCCCGGTCTGTAACGCCCAGTGTTTCTCTGACATTGTGATCCGTTACCAAAATGCCGATGCCCCGTCTGCGCAAATATAAGATTACATTCTGAATATCATCCACGGCTTTCGGATCGATGCCGGCGAAGGGCTCATCCAGGAGAATGTATTGCGGTTCAGTTGCAAGGGCGCGAGCAATTTCTGTCCTTCGCCTCTCACCCCCGGACAGTGCGTCCCCGCGGGTGTTGCGAACGTGGGCAATACCAAACTCTTCCAACAGCTCCTCCAGTCGAGTCAGTCTTTCGCGTCTACGCAAACCCATCGTCTCGAGCACCGCAAGAATATTTTGCGCCGCAGTCATCTTGCGAAAAATCGACGGCTCCTGGGGCAAATAGCCTAGTCCCAGGCGTGCCCGCAGATACATCGGCAGCTTGGTTACATCGCGATCACCGAGACTGACCACTCCGGTATCGGGACGTTCGAGGCCCACAATCATGTAGAACGTGGTGGTTTTTCCCGCGCCGTTCGCGCCCAGCAGGCCGACCACTTCGCCTCTCTCCACGTGCAGACTTACATCGTCAACGACGCGGCGTCTGCCATAAGTCTTCCGTAACTGAATCGCCGCCAGGGCCGAAGCAGAAGCAGGAAGTCTTTTCGCCGGCGGATCAACCGCAGCGACTGGTTTGTCGTTGCGTTCTTCGGCTATCTCTAGTCCTCCGGTGCGCGTGATCATCAAAGGGAGTATCGCTCTCTACTTATGAACTAAACGGTTGCTGAATCAGGATGAAGGATCCAGGAAATCCGCCACGAGAAAAGCACTCAGTTCGAGTCATTTCGTGTTTTGTGGATCCCAGTCGCCCTCCGGCGAATGCCCTACCCATTTTTCAATAGTCTATGGCCGCTTCACCTTGTGGGTGGACCTTACTCGACCAGGAGATTGGGGTCCCCTGACGTCATCAGCGATCACTCTACCGTCTCGCAAATTGAGGGTCAAACGACCCCCCTCTGTACTGCCCTTCTCGACATCCTCAACCCTTGCCGGATTGCCTTTGATGACCGCCACATCGTCAGCGCTTGTGTATTGCACCCAATCGCCAATGCCTTTTCGGTTTGGCTGAGTAAGGACCACGTTGCGCTGCGCAATCGTCTTCTCCACAACGTTTGACTCGCGATGAAGGTAAACGTCGGCAACACCAGCCGTCAGGCGATCGGTGCCCTGACGAATATCAACATTCCCTTCGTAGTGAAGCGTGCGATTCGATTCCGAGTAAAACATCGAATCTCCCGAGGCAAAAACGGGGACTGCGCTGCCTTCCCTTTTGCTTTGCGCATTATAGACTTCACTTTGCACCCGCCCCTGGGCCTCCATTTTTTTATCCGTCACGTAGATCGTGAGCTTGTCACCACGCACAAAGTTGTCGTCCTGCCAGGCGCGGGCATTGCCGGTGTAGATTGCCACGCCGCTCTCGTGATGAAACTCGCCCTTTTCGCTGACTATATAGACGGGGCTTTTTACTTTTGAAAACGGTGTCGCGCCGTTTGTTTGTTCCTGACTGTAATAAGTCGTGGCTGTTTTTCCCCGGCCGTAGGAGACGTCAGCTCTTAAATCGGAATCCATTTCAACTGACTTCGTCCTCGCTCGGGAGTCCCAAACTGTCGGTTCGCCCCCGCGCAAACGGAGCATGTTGTCCGCGGCAAGATAGGCTATGTTTGCGGCGATACCGTTGCGATCGTTCTCATTAAACTTGGCGTCGCCTTGTGCATCGAAGCGCTCAATATCCTGTGTCTCTTTTACAAATACCGCCACCATTTTTTGCGACGTGAGCACGCGCGTGCCGCGATCGTCTACTTTTTGAACGGGATCGATTACGGCTTTGGCTCCATTGCTGGCCGTGAAAGTCCGCGCGAGGTTTCCAGCTTCAAAGAACTCTCCATCGATCCGCGGCGCCGTAAGTGTTTTTTTGTCGGCCTGTGCATGCTTCATGGCCGGATCGATTATGACCTCGGCATTTCCCACCGCCTCCGCTTTGTCGAGATCTCGGCCGGTGATATGCCATGTGAGCTTCACCGCATCGGCGGTAAGGCGCTTGCTTGCCGCGCGGGGGTCATTCGCCTTCGACTTTGGGGCGGAAAGATCTATCACCGCGCGGCCTTCGGTGCGCATTTGCTTGAGGAGACTCCTATCGTTGAGCGCCTGAAACGATACTTCAATCAAGCTTGCGCCTGATAGTTGTACTTCAGACTCCGCGTCAAGGGTTTTGCCCCCCGCATTACCCATTGCCACGGCCCGCTCGAGCCGCTGGTCCTTATCCAATGCAAAGTCCATATCAGTAGAGTGAACCTCGGCAGCGCGGCCTGTTTCCATGGATCGCAAATAAGAGTTGCCGCGAATCTCCAGTTTTTGCAAACGTCTCTGATCGTTCAAGCTGGCGTAAAGATTTTCGCCGCTCATAACGTCGCGATCCTGCTCGGCGGTCACTCCTCCGGAAAAAGCGAGCTTCATTGATTCATGCTCAAAAAGACCGTGGGCCGAACGGATTGTGATTGGTCGAGCACGTGAAGACTTGGCGTTCTTCACTACGTCCGGCGCAACTGTGATTTCAACGTCCCTCTTTAACTCTAGTTTCTTGTTTTTCGATTCAACGATGGCTCCGTTGGAGTGTCCCGAGACGTTCTCTCGAGAGAACGAAACAGGCGAGTCTGTTTGCGCAACTTCGCTGTTCTGATCGTAAGCAATCGACTCCGTAATTACTTTCAAAGCATCTTTCGTTTCCAGATTTACGTTGCCGATAAACGTAATCACTGAATTCTTCGGGTCGTAGATCGCTTTGTTGGCGGTGATTTGATCCGGCTTATCGCCCACCGCGGGATAAACCGAAAGACTCACCTGATCAAGTTCGTGGTGCCCATCAGAAAACGTTACGTCGCGTGATGCTTTCAAAAGGAGGTGCAGGCGATCTCCCTTCATCACGCGTTGCTCATAGCCCTCGATGATGCCGGTTATTTCCTTCGAAAGCTCCGGCGTCTCTGATTTGAGGCGAAAGGGTTTGTTGTTCCTGAGCTTGTAATAGGAAATCGCCACGAAGACGATAGCGGCGGCGAGAATGAGCAACGCGCCCGCACGAGCAACGAGGGGCGCGCGCGTGCGCAACCCAATCGCGATGGCCCGTTTTCTGGTGATTTCCTGCATGGTTAGTTAGTTGTCAGTTGTACGTCGTCAGTTGTTTCCGGCGATTTCTCCGACGGCCGCTCGCTCAAAAGTAGTGCCGAGTCTTCCTGGAGCAGGCGGCTTGGCCGCAGTCCGTGCGGTAAGACTATGGCTTACCGAAAGCGGGATTATTTTCCGAGGCTACGCCTCCAACTCCTGGCTATTGACGCTCGGCCTCAACGCGGAGGCACAGCCTCGTTAGAAATGGCGCTCTTCGGTAAGCCATAGGCTTACCGCACGGAATGCGGCAAAGCCGCTGACGTTGTCTATCAACAACCTCGTAAAGAGTCGCCCGAGTCGGTTGCTGCTCGTATGTCCTGTACCACCAACTGCAAAAATGTCTCGCCTGACCAGTTACTCGTTTCAATCGTGTAAGCCATGTCAACGCCATGCTTCAAATCAGACTTCTCTTCGGCCCCATTCCACCAGATCGTCTCCAGGGGCCGGCGATTCGGTCCAGCTACGCACATTTTCAGATGCCGTTGTCCAATTAAACGCGGTTCCGTGAGGATGCACAAGTTGCGCGCCAGAAACGTCGGACGCGGATTACCGGCCCCAAAAGGCTCCAATGATTGCAGCTCATGCACTAACTCAAAGCTGATCTCTTCGGTTTGCAGTTCTGCGTCAATTAAAACACACGGCTGCAGGTCTTCGGCGGTTAGGCACCCGGCGGCGTGTTCATTCAAACGCCGCCGGAATTCGGGTATGCGGTCAGGCTTTATTGTGATTCCGGCTGCATGCGAGTGGCCCCCGAATTTGTCAAACAGGTCGGCACACGATGTCAATCCGTTAAGCAAATGATAGGGTTCGATACTCCGGGCTGACCCGTGGGCCACCTCGCCTTCTATTGACAGCACGACGCAGGGCCGATTGATTCGTTCAGAGATTTTCGAAGCTGCAATGCCGATCACGCCGCGATGCCATCCTTCACCCGCTATCACAGCCACAAAGGAATTCGCCGGGTCCTTTTCGGAGCCGTCTAGCTCGTCAATAGCTAGTTGTACGATTTGTTGCTGGACCTGCTTCCGTTCCTGGTTACGATCGTCTAGATGCCTGGCAAGCCGTTGCGCCTCGTTTCTGTTGGTCGTACCAAAAAGTTCGACGACCGCGCGCGCTGCATCCATTCGACCCGCCGCATTTATTCTGGGACCCAGGCGAAACCCAATGTCGTAGGCCGTCATGGTCGTGCCGTCGCCGCAGCCGGCAACTTCCATCAAGGCACGCAATCCTAGGTTTGTAGCTTTGGGCAGATCTTTCAAACCGAGCGCAACAATGTTCCGGTTCTCACCCGTTAGTTTTGCGACATCGGCAACTGTGCCAATCGCTACAATTTTCAGGAATGCTGCAACTTGCGATTCTTTTCCTCGACTCCGAAATAACGCGTCGACCAACTTAAATGCAACGCCAACGCCGGCAAGATTCTTGTCGGGGTAATCACAACCCAACTGATTCGGATTGAGGACTGCGAACGCGGGCGGCACTCCCTCGCCTTCGTCGGGCAGGTGATGATCGGTGATGATTACGTCAAGCCCGTTGTCCCTCGCCCAATAGAGAGGCTCGTGCGCCCGAATACCACAATCAACGCTGATCGCGAGCTTGTAACCTTCGGCCACGGCCCTTTCCAGCGCGGCCTGCTGAATCCCATATCCTTCTGTGAACCGGTGCGGCACATGGAAACCGGTGCGGGCGCCCAGGAGACTGAGGGCGCGCAGAAGCAGCGCCGTCCCGGTTGTGCCATCGACGTCATAGTCTCCGTAGACCAGGATTGGTTCGAGATTGTCGACTGCACTGAGCAGACGTTCGACAGCCTCGGCCACGCCACGCATTAGATAAGGGTCGTGAAGTTGCTCGTAGGAGGGTTGGAGAAAACGCTTTGCCGAAAGCTCGTCTTCGCAGCCGCGCGAGATGAGGAGCGCTGCGACGGTGTGGGAAACTCCTAAAACGCGGGCCAGCGAGGCGACACGCTCAGTGTCATGCTCTCGCACAATCCAACGTTTGGCATTCATGTGAGGTCCGTAAATGGTTTCAAATCATTCCGCAAATATTACTCAGCAAACCAACCATCAATGTCGAGTAGCTTAACACCAATGCGCCTGCGACCATCAATCGTATCGGTCCAGACTCCGTTTACTACCGCCTCGAGCTCGCGCCCAAATGGGGGTATTAATCTGACGATTGATCCTAACACCAGGTCAGCGTCCAGGATGATTGTAGCGCCGCCACGGCTAATCTTGATTGCGTGCGCTTGAACAGTAAAAGAGTTGCCGGCTGACGTTGTCCCTGCGACCTCAAGCGCGAATTCCACCGGAACTCTGGGGCTGCGCGGTCGTTGAGAATGCATAGCCGCACCTCGCGGGTCTTTGTCGTGCATTAAACTTACCACCTTTTCAGTGATTGCGATTGACCCCTGAAACTTCGGGTCGGGGAGGAACAGGGCTGACGTAGTTTACCTGAACCGAGAGACTTTTGGTACGTTTTGATTCTGGAAGTCTTACGATCAGATTCCAGCCCGAGTCAGAACCGGGTGCGGTACACACGGGAACGTAGTCTTCACGTGATATTGCAAGGCTAACCCGGTATGCATCCTCCGTGTCCTCTGTGTCTCTGTGGTGGTTGTTTTTCTTGGTAAATCCACACCAGAAACACAGAGTTCATAGCGCGGCTGACGCTGCAAAGACGACGAGACAGACGATCCACGAACACACACGAAAGGAACACTAACGTCTTTCGCCTCAGTTCTGTCGTTTCGTGGATCGTATCGATGGTCTTCGAACCTAATTTGCGCTCGCCGAAATGTAGCCGCCAAGCAACCCCAGGATGATGGCCGCGCCGACAATCAACCGATAGACGATAAAGACACCGGTGGAGTGCGTCTTCAGAAAACGCAGTAGAAACCAGATCGAGGCGTATCCAATGACGCCTGAAACGATGGTCGCCACGATCAAGGGGAGATAGCTTCCCTCGGGCAGCTTGTGCATTGCTTCCTTAAGTTCGAGGGCGCCGCTGGCGGCGATTGCAGGAATGGAGAGTAAAAAGGAAAACCTCGCCGCGGTTTCTCGCGCGAGACCGGCAAACAGTCCGCCCATTATCGTCGATCCTGAGCGGCTGGATCCGGGAATCAAAGCCAGCACCTGAGCACCGCCCACGGCCAGAGCATCGCCAATACCAAGTTCGGCCATAGATCGGTTTCTCTTCCCGACCCACTCCGCGATTGCCAGGAGAATCGCTACGACGATCATCATTGTTGCGATGACCCAGAGGTTCTTGGTGAATGTGCCTTCAATCTGTTTCTTGAACAGCAGTCCGACTACGGCCACAGGGACGGAACCAATGATAACCAGCCAACCTAACCAGGCATCCTGCGAAAGACCGAAGCGTTCATAGAATTTCGGAGATTGATTAGCAGCGCCGCCCTGGATAGCGGAACGCTTTCGCGTAAGCAATGCGACGTGATCAAACACAAAGGCCCGAGTGATATTGATGATGTCTCGAGCAAAGTAGATTAGGACAGCCAGGAGTGTGCCCAGCTGTATGACCGCAATCGTGGCAGTTGTTTGCTCGGCCTTGAGCGTTGCCTCGACCCCGTCAAATAAACCAACAAGGCGGGCTGCGAAAACCAGATGTGCAGTGGAGCTGATTGGAATGAACTCGGTTAAGCCCTGGACGATACCCAGGATGATAGCTTGAAGAATGGTCATAGACAGAGGTCGGAAGTCAGAAGTCAGAGGTCAGTTGTCAGTTGTCAGTTGTTAGTGGTCGGTTGTCAGTGGTCGGTTGTTCGATCAATGTTGGCAATTAATGGTTATCGAACAAAGGCAATCGCCACTGACCACTGACCACTGACAACTGACCACTGACTACTCTCTAAACGAATTCTTGCGCGAGATCCGGTCATACATCCAAATCGGCATGATCATGCCCGCGCGAACAATGGTCGCCAACTGCCATGGGAACGAGTAAGTCTTCCGTTGCTTCTCGATGGCACCCACGATTTTCTTTACTGCCCCGTCCAGGTTCTGGAGGTAAGGCAAATTGGCATGACGCCCTGCCGTCAGCGGAGTCTTAATGAAACCAGGGTGAATAATGGAAACCTGGATGCCGCGCGGTTCCAGGTCGAGACGCAAGCTTTCGAAAAAGGCCGACAATGCCGCTTTGCTCGCGCAGTAGGCGGCGGATTTTGGCAAGCCGCGATATGCCGCGAGGCTCGACATCGCCACCAGGTGTCCTTGCCCGCTAATGAGCATCTCCGGCAAGACGGCGGCTACGCTATTGCTCGCGCCCACAACGTTGACGCTCATCACATCGGCAACTTCGGTGGCATCAAATCTGGCGGCGTCTCTGGTCGGCCCAATTCCGGCGTTAGCGATAAGAACATCGATCCGACCGAGCTTCTCGCGCAACGTGTCAGCCGCCGCACGAATTGATTCCGCACTCCGAACGTCGGAGGGCAACGCGATTGCCTCACGTCCCGCGGACTCAAGCTCCTGAACTACATCCCGCAAAACCTCAGCCCGCCTGGCAACCAGGCCCAGCTTCGCGCCTCGCGCCCCCAATTCAAGCGCCAGCCCGCGCCCGATGCCGGACGACGCGCCGGTGATCATCACTACTTTATTTTTCCAATAGCTCACCGTGCTCCACGTTTGATCTAAGGATTCTACGCGCCGACCACCAATTCTTATTTTTGAGGGCTTGCAGCGCCTCAGCCGCCCGATGTGCGGAAGAGGCTGTGCCCTTCCGTCAAGATTGTTAACACTGTTTGGGGCTCGGCCCAGGTAGTGGGGCATAGCCCCCGAAATTAGAACGTATCCACAGCGGGGCAAAGCCACCGCCGCACATCGGGCGGCAAAGCCGCGGCCTCAACTAATTTATCTTATGATTCGAGCCGTGCCCGCTGGGCGGATTAAACCTGGACCACGACCGGCATGATTACCGGCCGCGCTCCGGTTAGTTTTTGAATGAATCGCTTCAGCTCAACTCTCAGGTGCTCTTTTAGAAGGCCCTCATCCTGAATTGTCTGGCGCGAAGCACCGGCGAGGGCGGCAGTCACAACCCGCTGAGCATCCTTAACACTGCCGTTTGAGGAATCAAACCCACGCACCCCACGCACGACGATTTCCGGCGGTGTCTGCAGTTCCCCCGTTTCAGCATCGATAGTGACAACCAAGGTTACGATACCTTCGTAGGCCAACTGCTTCCGTTGCCGAACAGTCTCACTCGTAATTTCTTCAAAGCCGCTATCGTCAATAAATGTGCGCGGTACTTCGCGCTTCTCGACGACCGTGGCACGTTCACCATCAAGCTCAAGAACGTCGCCATTTTCAATCAGGATGATGTTCTCTTCAGCATAACCCAGGTGGTTCTTAACAAACTCTTTATGCCGAAACAGCATGCGATACTCGCCGTGAATCGGCACCACAAACTTCGGTCGCACCGCTTCAGTCATTATCCGAATATCTTCCTGCGAGGCATGGCCGCTCACATGAATCAATCGCCGCTTTTCTTCGATGATGTTCGCGCCGCGCTTATATATCATTCCGATCATCCGGGAAATTAAGCGCTCGTTCCCGGGAATGATGCGCGCCGAAAGCACAACCGTGTCGCCCTCGTCGATCATCAGCCCTTTGTAACTTTGCGAAGCCATCTGCGAAAGCGCCGCGCGCGACTCGCCCTGAGATCCAGTCACCAGAAACACAATCTCATGATCGTGCATCTTTTTTGCCTCATTGAGCGACACCAGCAGGCCATCTGGAATATCGAGATAGCCCAATCGATCGGAGACTTCGACATTCTTGTGCATCGATCGGCCCAATATACAAACCCGCCGGTTAAACTGTTGCGCGATATCCAACACGATTTGCAGCCGATGAATCGAAGAGGCGAAAGCGGCTACCACAATGCGCCCCTTAGCCTCGGCAAATATTTCTTCAAAGGCAGGTATCACAGCCCTTTCGGAGGGTGTGCGGCCGGGAACGGTAGCATTCGTCGAATCAGACAGCAGGGCCAGCACGCCTTCCTGCCCATAGCGTCTAAATGACCGCAGATCGATCGGTTCGCCAATGACCGGCGTTTCATCAACCTTGTAATCGCCGGTATGAATAATTGTGCCTACGGGCGTTTTGATCGCGAGGGAGAAACAATCTACGAGCGAATGAGACACGCGAATGAACTCGACACTGAAGACGCCGAGGTCAACGACGTCACGCGGAGCCACCCTGTGGACCAACGTGTTCTCCACCAGGTTGTGTTCTTCGAGCTTGCTCTCAGCGAGACCCGCAGTGAAGTGAGAACAATAAACCGGGACATTGAATTTTTTCAGAAGATAGGGCAGGGCCCCCAGATGGTCCTCGTGTCCATGTGTCAGGACTATGGCAGTGATGTTGTCGCGATACTGCTCAAGGAAGTCGAAGTTTGGAATGCAGACATCTACGCCATAGGCGCTCTCTTCAGGAAAGCCCATGCCGGCGTCGAGGATTAACATTTCATCCTCATAACGCACAGCCATACAATTCATTCCAAACTCGCCGATACCGCCGAGCGGAATGATCTCCAGGACATTACTCACCTTGGGTTATTACTCAACTCTCCAGGGCCTGTCGGTCGTCGAGCTGCCTTTCAGCAGCAAAAGAGGGATTAACAGAAGTGCTGAGTATAGCACGAGGACCCGCTCGCGGCGTCGTTTACAGGGGCTGAATCAGGTGTAACTTCTCTTCTGAGGTCTGTGGGCCTTGGTGTTCCAAGTTCTCCGGGATGAGTTTCATGCGCGCCTGATTCAATTCAAATAGTGCGAAATTGGACGAAGCGAAGTGCGATCAGCGAAATCACTCGAACTTACACCAACGATATTAGCGCCGGTTCGCATAGTTTCGTGATCGTCCTTCGATTGCCGACATGCCTGATTTCTCTGGTGGTAGTTTGTTTCTTGGGATAAATTACCCCACGCATTCTGATGTCGACTCAAGTGAAGGCTGCTGACCCGGAAAGGAAGAGTCATGCCTACTGCCAAAAACACTAAAGCCACGGTGGTTCCCGCGCTTCGTTATCGCGATGCACCGGCGGCGATTGAATGGCTTTGCGATAACCTGGGATTCGAGAAACACCTTGTCGTTCCCGACGACCAGGGCGGCATCGCGCACGCGCAACTGAGCTTTGGGAACGGAATGATCATGTTAGGTTCCGTTCGAGAAACCGAGTTTGGCAATCTAATGAAACAGCCTGATGAAATCGGCGGGGCGGAAACGCAGAGTTCATACCTGATTGTCGAGGACGCGGACGCAGTTTACGCAAAAGTAAAGGCTGCGGGCGGGGAAATTACCATCGAGATAAAAGACGAGGACTACGGGGGCAGAGGCTTCAGTTGTCGCGATCTTGAGGGTCACCTGTGGAACGTGGGTACCTACGATCCGTGGGAAACGCATTGAGGAGTCGGAAGTCCAGGGCCACCGGGGGTATTCCGTGGTTAATGATCGTCGACAATTAAAGCGCGAGCCGATCTTCCTTGATGTGCTCTGGGAGGGCTCGGGAGGCAAGCACGAGGCGCGCACGAGCGACATCAGCCTGGGAGGCTGCTTCGTCGATACCATTGGTCAAGTGGCTGTCGGCGAAACGATCACGCTCAAGCTATGCCTACCCACTGGCGAATGGATTGAGTTGCAGGGTGAGGTGAGGTATGAATTACCACGCTTTGGCTTTGGCGTAAGCTTTCTAAGTCTTTCAGTTGAGAATCAAAAGAAACTGTTCGCTCTAATCAAAACGCCGAACGAGTAAACGGTTTTTTCGCCGGAGTACACAAGGCAGCAACCCAGATCAAAGCTGGTATTATGCAGTCTGATTATTTCGGCTGAAACGCAATCAAGTACAGAACTGGGGCCCGGACCGGGGTCCCCGGCGGGGCAGCTCCGTTAGAGTCTGTCGGGATAACCTTTAACTCTCTGTGCGATCTCTGTGAACTCTGTGT
>JBBPIC010000144.1:0-3062 GCA_038040525.1 Acidobacteriota bacterium
CCTTTCATAAAACAAAGCCTTGCAGCTGACGGCGCGATAGCATGCTTCTCAAGTAGTATTGTTCCTTCAGATTGAATGCTGATCGCGCGCCGCAGCTGAAGGCCAGCGTTCGATGCCTTCCTGTTTGGTAGATCTGATAAGAAATGCAGTTTATTGAAAAGAACTCTTTCAACGTGCGATCCGCCATTTACCGCTTGCAGAAAGATGGTCAGGGTCTTGAGTTTATCCTGTTCCCGATGATTCATATTGGCTCCAAGGAGTTCTATGACGATGTGAGTGATAGGTTGGCGAAATGTGACTTGATCCTTGCAGAGGGCGTTGATTCGAGGAAAGCTAGTCTTCTTACTCGGTCCTATCGAATCGTGAAAAGAATTAGGCGCATGGATTTGGTGACACAGCAAGAAGGAATGAAAGTCGCCAGGTTCCGTGACAAACTTATGAATGCTGATATGGAAGGGCGGGCCTTTGACGAGCAGTGGTCTTCGCTTCCGCTAGCACTGAGGGCACAAATATTTTTCCTGGTGCCGGTTTATGTAGTCTATCTCTTTCTCTTTGGCACGAGAGAAACAATTGCCGAAAATATCGCGGTTGAAGACTTGCCTTCGTCTAACGAGGTTCTTTTGCAGGACGATGATTTTGATAAGTTGGATGCCCTCTTGATTGATCAGCGAGATCGAAGGTTGATTCGTAATATCGCAAGCGTGGATGAAGCGTACGGAAAAGATAAAAAGACAGTTGGCGTTGTGTTCGGAGCTATGCACATGCGCAACGTCACCAGCTTTTTGCTTCATAAGTTGAAATATAGGGTTGCTAAGGCAGAGTGGGTCACCGTCTTTGATTTATGAAGAGGCGGCATCGAACAAAGCCTTGCAGCTGACGGCGCGATAGCATGCTTCTCAAGTAATCTTTTTCCTTCAGCTTGAATGCTGATCGCTCGCCGCAGCTGAAGGCCAGCGTTGGGCGGCTCTCTTGACCCGACAATAACGTTGTCATAAAAGGAGTCTGAAAGATCACTTTTCCGTAGGGGGATAATACCAATGAGAAATAGTTTTATCGTCGTAGCGTTATTGATCGCGTCGTCAATCTCCATCTCCGGTCAAGAGAGCACAAGCCGAAATGCTCCGAACGCGGCTGACGATGCCGCCATCCGCGCCCTCCTCCAGAAATGTATTGAGGGCTGGAATAAGGGCAGCGGTGAAGCCTTTGCCGCCCAGTTTGCCGAAGATTCCGATTTCGTCAGCGCCAACGGGATGCACCTAAAAGGCCGCAAGCAGAACGCCTCCCATCACCAGCAAATCTTTGACACCATCTTCAAGGGGACGCGGCTCTGGGCTCAAGTTAAGAGTGTGCGGTTCCTGAGGCCCGACGTTGCTCTGGTGCACACGCACGGCACGATTCTCAAGCCCGGAGAATCAGACGCCTCGCCGGAGCCTGTATCGATTCAGACATTGACGGTATCGAAACATGGCAATGAGTGGCTAATTGATGCGTTCCATAACACCCCGATTCAGCGCCAGGGCGGGCAAGCACCCAAGCCGTAATCGGTTTACCCTTAACGCGCCGCCGAACGTATTAAGAATTAGTGTGGGGCGTGGTGCGAATGGGCGACTGAGGGAGAAGGAAGCCGCCACACAATTCTGTGTTGGACTAAGCCGGGTTAGAGGCTACTTGGAGTTTGAGTAATGAGTGAGGAGATGTGAGACGGGTGGGAAGGTGTGGCCAGGGAAGAGAAAGAGAGGGCAAGCGACAGAAGTTGAGCTTGATGAAGAGGAAGCCAGCCACTGAGGCTGGTTTTTTTGCGCTTGCAGACAGAGTTCGGCAGTGACGGCGAAAGCAGTTCGCCGCAGTGGTTGGGGACAAGAGAAAGACGGCCATAGCCAGCAGTGGAAGTTTCATGGGGCACGACCTCTGGGAGCGAGTGGCGAGAGCAGGGTGAGTGGCCCGCCGCAGTGCGGACAACTTAGCAGCGCCAGTGGCTCGGTGGTTTTTACAACTTCAGGCTTAAGTTTGCTGGTGGTGACGGAGAGCAGTTGTCTGGCTTGGTGTAGCAGTTGACGATGAGCGGGGCTCAGCAGGCCGTAGTAACGAACCTTGATGAATCTATTTGGGAGTACGTGTTGGAGGAAGCGACGGATGAACTCTTGGGCGGTGACGGTGCAACGCTTGAGTTGATCAGTGGCCGACTCTTTGTAAGAGAAAGTGACTTGGCCATCATGGAGGTGGCGGAGCCGGTTGTTGCTGAGGGCCACGCGAAAGATGTAAGGGGCGAGATACTGGAAGGCTTGTTGGCCTGAGCCCACCACTTCGGAATGCACGACCCAATCTTTGTGCCAGACGCGCGGAGCGACAGCCGCGAACAGCTCAGACTTTTTCAGTTGGTCGCGGAACTTGGCGCGGAAGATTGGTGAAAGCGCTTTGACGGGCACCAGAAAGTCTTTGCGTGCGGTGCGCCAGTGGCCGTCATCAGTCAGACCACCGCCGGTAACGATGTAATGAACGTGGGGATGATAGAGGAGTTGGCGGGTCCAGGTGTGGAGCACGCCAACCATGCCCAGGCGGCCGCCGACGAAGCGCGGGTCCTGGGCCAGTTGCAGCAAGGCTTGTGAAGAGGCGCGAAAGAGTAGGTTGTAGATCGTCTTCTGATGGCTGCGCGCGACCGCTCGCAACTCGGCGGGCAGGGTGAAGGTGACCAGGAAGTGATGAGTGGGCAGCAGCAGATCGTTTTGCTCTTTGAGCCATTCATTGGCCTGCTCATTCTGACACTTGGGGCAGTGGCGGTTCTTGCAGGAGTGATAACTGTAGCGTTGCGCTTGGCATTGTTTACAGAAATAGACCTGGCCGCCCAGACTCTCGGTGCGGCATAGTTCGATATCCTGCATGGCCCGCAGATGCGAGGGCAGCATTCGGTCTGCAAACTTCGTGCGATAGTCAGGACCATGCAGCCGAAAGATCTCGGCTACTTCGACCATCAGCCACTCACGTTGGCAAGTCGCTCATGAGTTGGTTAATGGTCGCGGCGCCGAGTTGTTCGGCTTTGACGGTCAGGTGCGTGTAGACGCTGG
>JBBPIC010000145.1:0-3039 GCA_038040525.1 Acidobacteriota bacterium
TATATTACGACTTTCATCGATAACAACTTCCAGCGGGACTAGAAGCCGCCGAACGATGGCCTTCAGCTGCGGCGCGCGATCAGCATTCAATCTGACGGAACGAGGTTACTTGAGAGACATGCTATCGCGCTGTCAGCTGCAAGGCTTTGTTAGACCGCCTCGTTCCATGCTCATTCAACATTGTCGGAGTAATGTCACCGTTTCTTTGCTGCCTTCTTCGCAGCCTTCTTCGACGACTTAAGCTTCCCTCGTTGATCATTGTGATAAGAGCAATAGTTAGCCCACCTAACGGTAGGCTGCTGACATCGCCTGCCATTAGCCATTATCTTTAAACATATGAGGATATTTTTCGTTTTTTTCGTAGCCATCAGCTTTACTTTTCCTATCTCATACTATGCTTTAGCTTGATTTTACAGCAGGCGGCAAATTCCACGCAGCATACAACGTATAGAACAGTAGGATGGCAGCAAATAGTGCAGCAATACCTAAAAACATTTGTCCTCGGCGAACAGCTTTGGCTTTCCTCTGATTTACCTCACGTAACCCTTTGGAAATCCTACTCCATTCTCCAACTTGGCTTAGCAAATAATTTTCATACCTTTCAGATAATTCATCCGAAGGTTGCTCAATTATTGCTTCAACTTCTTCCTTTGAAATCGCTACGTCACTTATAGAAATATCTTGAATGCGCATGGCCCAGATACAGAAAGCTGTTGATAACATTAACAGTAAAACAACTATCCCCAACAGAATAATTGCAGGGTGTGATCCAATCGTTATAAGTTTTTGTAAAGAATCACCATTGAAGAAAGCTAAAGCGCCCGCTAGAAAGATGCCCCCAATCGCAGTTGTATTCTGAGCCTTTGTGTCAAGGCCAGTAAAGTTTGCTTGAGCATCTGAATGCTCACTTATAGAAGATTGAAATAAATCTTTAACTAGGTTTACGCGTAGTTCGCTCATAGTTTACTTTGCACCATTCGGTCGGCGGTCTAACGCCGCGCTTCAGCGGCCGGGAAACAACTACACTAGAGACAAGTTGTCGATGAGAGGCACGCTGATTCCGGTCCGCTGCAAGCGCTTGTTATCGCGCCCTTTGATTTAATCATTCAAGCTACGCCGGTCCTAGCAACCGCACTCGCCAACCGCTTTGACTGTTTTGATACGATTGCCTTTCGTCACAACAACGGTGGCAGTGTAATCTGCACCTTCAGCATATTCTTTTACGACAACGTAAGTAATATGTGCTGTTATGTCTCCAGAGCGATACGTTTCTGTGTAACTGCTTCCTTTCTTTTGTCGCTGGTTATTTTTAAGGGTCGAACTTACAAGCTTTAGTGCCGTAACTCGTCCATTAATGTTTAGCCAGACTCTGTAAGGATATTCATTTACATCTACGGAAAAGATATATGACTCAGAATGTTCGCTTGCTGACGGAGATTTGAACCAGCAAAAACATGGAGTGTCAGAATATTTTTCAATATTATTAATTGTGCCGATGTTTAGTTCGGCATCTTGAGTGCGGCGTGACTGCGCGGAAACGCTCGGTGCCGCGGCAGAGTATTTTACCGGCACCCTCACAGATGACGGTTTGACAAAACGTCCTAACTGTTTCCGAAAAGTAACGAATCTCGGTGTGCTTGAGAACAGTAATTGGATAGAATTCGCCTGTGATAGTTTTACTGTTAGCGACCTTTGATCCTCGCCTACAACGCATTCAGCAGTAGCACCTCCTACGACAGAAGCCCCTCCCCGTGCAATCTCCCAAACACTGCATTGCCCCGCTTGTAATAAAGCATGTATGCCACCGCTTTCTTCAGGTGTTGCTCCCATAGGCGTAAAGAGAGAGAATCCAAATTCGTAATTTCTGCGATTGTTATTGACAGTTATGCTCCACATATATGTAAGGCCCCCGGCAGACCATTTGTAGGTTTGCCCAGATCCTAACGGAAAGACAAAAGTGGCCACATTTGTCCCAACATCGGCTCGATACCTACCGACGCTATTTGTCCTCATAGTGCTGTTTTGCCCCGGGCTAGGAGCTGAGATGATGAGAATTGAGAACAAAATGGATGCGATGTATTTCATTCCGCTTTCCTCCTGCACATCAAGATTGAAGACGCCCAACGTTGATGGCCTTCAGCTGCGGCGCGCGATCAGCATCCAACCTGGAGGAATGAGACTACTTGGGAATCATGCTGTCGCGCCGTCAGCTGCAAGGCTTTGTTCGACGGCGATCCCAGAACAAGTTACGGCGCGGCAAACACCTTGTTCGCATACACGGCCCGTTCAGATTTTAGCCGATCAACGTAACTGCGCTCCGTCAGAACGCGTGAGACATCGTCGGGCTGAAAGCGAAGATTGCCATATCTGCGCCACTCGCGTTCAAGGTAAAAGTTATTCGGGTCGTTATCTGGCAATTCAGAATTAAATGGTTTTATGAATGCCAAGAACTGTTGAGTAAATGCGTCATCCATGGCTTTGATTGCGTCATTTTGGGTTTTTGGTTTCTCGCCGAGAGATCGGGTCCACGAATCCGCGGCGATCGGGTCGACGAGTTGTTCGCGAAAGCCGCGCCATATTTTATGAGGAATTCGCGAGGAAACGACAGACCAAACGACCCGTATTTTTGAATGTGAATGCCGAGCGCGTCATACGGGATGTCACATAAACACGTGACGCTCGGAACAATCAACTCTTCGGAAAAAATGTTTCCGTCAAGGTTGTAAGCGAGCCGATGCGTGTAGAAGTTCGGATCATGAGGTGGATGCGACACGCAACCCGAGTCGAGAATCTTAAGCAGCGTTTGATAATTGGCCTCGTGATCGGCTGGATGCGATCGGCCGACGAGGTGAAATAATTCGTGGGATGTGTACGGTCGGTTCAAAGATTTGCCCTCAGAGTCCTACGAAGCCGTCGAACCGTTGGCCTTCAGCTGCGGCGCGCGATCAGCATTCAAGCTGAAGGGAAAGAAGTTATTTGAGAAACATGCTATCGCGCCGTCAGCTGCAAGGCTTTGTTTTATGAAAGGGCTGTCAAGAG
>JBBPIC010000042.1:0-61943 GCA_038040525.1 Acidobacteriota bacterium
CGAGGACTTCAAGATCTCGTCAAACTAACTTTTCGGGCAAAGCAAGTACAACCTTTAGGTTTCGACTGCGGACACGCAAGCTAAAGCTTGTATCTAAACACCTGAACTAGGTTGAAATTCCTTCCTCATTAAATCGTGACCGATCCGCTTGCATTTCCCAGGAGCGTAAATCTCCGGCGTGCGCTTTTTCGACGGCGACGACTATATAAGAATAAACCGGCCAGGCATGCTCAAGATCATATCCGGAAGGGACTGCCGGATGGTCTGGATGAGAATGATAAAAACCGACTATGTCCAAATCTTGTGCAGCCGCGTGCTTCTCGCCTCGCAACAGTTCCTCGGGCCGGATGAGAAACCGGTTGCGTTTAGCCTCTTCTTCTCGCGCATTTGAGATCGGATAAATTTCCGAACACTCCTTCGCGCCATTCTCAGTAAAGCGGCCAAGCATTAAACCGCAGCATTCATAAGGGTAGTCGCGCTCACCATGTGCTCGAATCTCGGATTGCTGTTGTTCGGATAGTCCAATCATTGATCCTTCGGAGCCGCCAAAACGCCAAGATCGCCAAGCTGAAGAGGTTAAAACAAAAGTGTTCACATATTGCCAACTCATCTGTTTTCTCTCAGGCCTACTTGGCGTCCTTTGCGTCTTGGCGGCTAATCGTCTATTCCAGATACCTCTCGCCGCCATCGCATAAGACCGTCACTACGACGGCACCTGCGCCTAATGTCTGGGCCAATCGCAGCGCAGCAAAGACGTTGGCGCCCGAACTGGGCCCCACAAACAATCCCTCTTCCCGAGCCAGACGCCGCACCATCGTTTGCGCATCTTCGGTCTCAACTTCGACATTCGCGTCTGCAAGTGTTGCGTCGTAGATTCCGGGCACCAACGCGGTTTCCATATGCTTCAACCCTTCCAGCCCGTGTAAAGGTGAAGCAGGTTGCATCGAAATCGCCTGGAGCGTCGGGTTGAATGTCTTGAGGCGCCGGGTTACTCCCACAAAAGTTCCGGACGTTCCCAGGCCGGTGATGAAATGTGTGATCCGTCCTGCGGTCTGCACCCAGATCTCCGCTCCGGTGCCGTCGTAGTGAGCGCGCCAGTTGGCCTCGTTGTTGTATTGATCGGGGTAGAAGTACTTATTGGGATCCGTCCGATAGATCTCGCGCGCTGTTATTTGCGCGCCGTCAGTTGATTGGAGCGGGTCAGTTTCAATTACCTCCACGCCGAAACTGAGCAGGATCTGTTTGCGTTGACGGCTGGCGTTTTTTGGCAAGCAAAGTGTGACAGGATAGCCGCGCGCCGCTCCAATCATTGCGTAGGCAATTCCGGTGTTGCCGCTCGAGGCGTCTAGAATGCTCATCCCAGGCCGTAGTATTCCGTCACGCTCGCCGGCAAGGATCATCTTCAGCGCCGGACGGTCTTTGACCGAGCCGCCCGGATTAAGGTGCTCGGCCTTAGCGAAAACTTCGACCCCCTTCGGCACTTCAGAGGTAATTCGACGCAGATGAATCAACGGCGTATCGCCAATACCGGTCTCGATTGAGTTTTTGCGAGTGGCACAAGTTGTTTGCTCAAGCACGGCCGAGCTCATAATTCTTGGTCCCTGTCCTTTCCGGACTATTGTCGGTAGACGGTCAGTTTGGCGCTAAGCATGTGCTCTTGCAGAACCGAGCGCGGTAGCGCCGGATGCCAGAGGCCACTTGGGCTTATTAACGGCAGCCAACGATGAGTTGCGAAAACATTATCCCTCTAATAGTCATTCGAAGTTCATCTGTTAATACGAAAGTCGTCTCTGGGATCCGGCGCTACCGCGCTCGGTTCTGTAAAGCAATGGCCTCGCAAACTCCATTACCTGTTTTACCTAAAATAAAACGGCCGCGATTCCTTTTCAGGTTCGCGACCGGACTTTGAAAGCTTTTGCTGCGTTAATTAAGTCAGATAGCCTTTACGCCTGCAAATGCTCTCCCGGTCGCGTCCGCAACAACAGACGCAACAAGCGCAAGAGCAACAAAAGCAATAGCAGGTGTTAGACATTTCGTTCGCCAACTGGTGTCGATAAATATAGGAACTGACTGAGACTCTGTCAAGGCCCGATGACTGGAATGGCCCGAGTCGACGGGTCGTGCCGAGATGATCTGTAACGAAGTAAGAGACTACAATGCCTAAGCAGCCAAGAAGAATCCACAGCATGATATTTTCCCCCTTCTCTTAGTTACACGGATTCCGATGGCATGGTTCAGCACACGAACCTAAGCTGCTTTTATTTACCTCTCGCCGTCGGGGAGCGATTTCATAACACCTTGGCCTTAGGAAGCTGTGTGAACACTCTCAGTGTGGGGAAGGAGCGGGAATGAAAGTGAAGCCATTTAACGTATCGTGGGGGGTGGCCAGTCCAAAGAAGAGTTAAGCTCGAAAGTTGTGTATGGGGATGAAAGAATCCAATAGCAGCGCCCAACCTTTACCATACGTGACCGAGACAGCATACTTGGATCCAAGGACCTAGAAAAAGACAGTCAATTTCAGGTCGCTCACGTGTCAGGTTGTGCCAATCGGAGTGCGGAATCTGGCAGCTTCTTCGGTGCAACAACCGTGGCGACTCGCATTGCCTCAATTGCACAACTCCGGCCTCGGTGATTCTTTGTGTATTGGGTCGGTTTCTCCAACTTGGCAAGCTTTTCAAATCAAGACAAGATCCTGATCGCCCACGCTGGAGTGGCCGAGTATTAGCACGCGCAGCTGTTTCCGGCGGCCGATTGTTATTAACCTATTCTCGAGGATTTGTATCATTAAGTGTCTGACTCAGAGAAGTAGTTATCAATAAACATCTATACGCCAAACTCCCCGAGCATTTTGAGTGTCGCTGGAGACAAGGTTGGGCCACCGTCAAAGCTGGATTGGAAGTGTCCGCACCACAGAATCACCTGATGCCTCCAAAAAACGGCTGCAGCAGTCTGCCCATGAAAATCCGCCGCTAGATCGCCGATTGAATCCTTGACATCGTCCCTAAAGGTTCCCCTGAGCAGGCCGAGCGCAAGACCTCCAGCTTCCTGCTCCACACTTGCAATAGTAGCCAAACTGGGTTGAACCCATGTATTCGGTTCGACATACAGTTCACATAACAGTGTTTCTTGCGACCAAAGGGATCATCCAAATAAAACCGATTGGCTCTGTTCTTCAAATAGTCATGCAAAAACGCTTCGCCACCGATAGCCAGAGCTGCCACCAAAAGCGGATTTGTTCCTTGAGGGTCGATGTAAAGTAGCGGGTTATTCCTGACGTAGACGTAAAGATTTTGGTTGCCGAAGGAGTCGTAACTGAGGCTGGAGGTGACGTTTCCGTTGGAATCGGCGAGCGCGCGTGTGGTACCGAGACGATCAGCAACGAAGTAAGAAACTGGGCCGCCGAGGGTCTGGCGCAGCTTGTTGTCTACGCCGGGTCTATTGAGATAATCAGCGATTGTGCCACCGCTGGCATCGAGATCGCGCACCACATCAGCGCCGTCATACACAAACTTCGTCGTTCCGCCAGCGTTGCTTGTCCGCTGAATACGCCGACCCAGTGCGTCGTAGCTGTAGGTGACTGTAACTCCGCTTGATTTGCTTGCCTGCTGGAGCCGATTCTCGTAATCCCAAGTGTAGGTCCAGCTTCCGGTCGCGTCGGTTTTCGCGGTTAGATTGCCATTCGCGTAATAAGCAAAAGTGTTGGAATTGGCAGCGGTGAGACGGTTGAACTGCTGATAAGTGTAGCTCGAACCCTGGTGCGAAGCGGTGCGGTTGCCCACGTCATCCAGCGTGTAGCTTTCGTATGGTTGATTCGGATGCGTGGCCGCTGTCAGTCGGTCGCGCGTGTCGTAGCTGTAGTTGTGCGTGCCGGCGCCATCAATCATTGGCGTGATGCTGCTCGCTGCGCTGAATTGATACTGAAAATCAGCGAGCGTGTTGCCGGTCTTCACATGCATCAGCCGGGTTAGGCGATTGAGACCGTCGTATTGTGAGGTTGTGACGACGCCATTCGGCAACGTGCGCGAGGTCAGCTTGTCGGTGACGTCGTATGCAAAGGTGATGTTCAAGCTGGCCGCGTCTGTCAGTTGCGTTAGGCGATTGATTACGTCGTATTGATACGTAGCGCTGGTGGCAGCATTCAAACTCAACTGTGTACGATTCGAATTCGCGTCGTAACCGTAACTGACAACTTGACCGAAAACATCTGTGACCGAACTGACCCGGCGGCGATTGTCGTAGGTCATTGTTACCGTACCATTCGGATTGGTCGCTGTTGTCAGCCTCGACGGCACGTCGCAGGGCATCTCTAGGAACAACTATTTCTCCTTTAGCATCCAGACTTTCCGCTCGCGCCTGAAGTGACTCAAGCGAAACCGTGGACCATTCGCCGAGGTTCTATAGTGTCCCGACCGAACGAGTTTCAGGAAACTTGATGTGTTTGTAGCTTTCCGATCCTTTCGATGTCGCTTCAAAGAAATCTACGGCACCAGGGCTGGAACCAACTCGCCAGGCGATTGGAGGGTGTGTACTTCATTTCGGTATTTCCAACTTTACCGACTTGCCCTCCTGAATGGTAAATCGCAACTGCCCAGCCCTTGCACCGGCGACCGCAACCCAGATCTCATAAACCTTT
Source organism: Acidobacteriota bacterium (assembly GCA_038040525.1). GTDB lineage: Bacteria > Acidobacteriota > Blastocatellia > Pyrinomonadales > Pyrinomonadaceae > PSRF01. The sequence continues at coordinate 4,634 of JBBPIC010000042.1, forward strand.
CCCTCCTCCAATATAGGGGCAGCCTGACTTTCGTGAGGTACTTTCTGATAAAAGCCACCAGGTGTCTTACCGTAAGTAACTGGAGCAAGTTGCCGGATGGGTTCATTAAGAGTCTGCACAGGTGCGATCCACCAAATTATTGGATTCTCTCATGACTGTTGAGGGTCGGGAACTTTCTGATTTTTCGAGGTTACCTCTTCGACCGTGAGAAGCGAGATGTAACCGCTTCCCTTAAAGCTAATACTCGGAGGATTATTCCCGTCAATCGCGATTGTGGTGCCCTCTTCACACGCAGCTAATGCCATTATCGTTACCAGCATCATGATAAGTAGTCGAAAAAACCTCATCTAAAGTTCTCCCTTTGGCGGATACGTCAGAATCCGAAGAATCTAAAAAAATGTCTGACAGAACTTGGCCGCTCGTAATACTGCTCACAGTGGATGTCAATTCCGTTGGTACACCGCCTCCCGGCTGGGGGTTGGGATTGCCAATGGGGTACTGCACATTGAGGTGGTACCACCGCCCGTCGATCTGTCCCTCCCAGTCAGTGCCTCCGAAGTGTCGAGGATTCCAGTTAATAAAGGTTTTGAAATCCATTTCTGTTAGCTTCTTATTGACGTCGAGCCATGGTATTGCCTTTTTCAGGTAAGGTTTACCATTGTCTCTTAGACCCCAGCCAATTGGTTCGACAATTTCCCTCATATCCGCCAGTCTCATGTCCCAGCGCTTGTCACAGCTGCAAGCATCTTCCTCGATTGGTTTTGGCGTGGGAGTCGGCGGTGGTTGCGGCACTGGTGGCTGCGGACGTCCTACTCTTGGTATACCGCCTTGCAGTCCAAGAGGATCGTTAGCATTGATAGGATCGTTATCAACATAGGTATAGAAGTTAAGACTTCCGCCCTCAAACTCGATAGGGTCTTCACTGAGGAACCTTCCCTGATGTGCGTCATACCAACGCGCGCGGTAATACATTAGGCCGGTGTCGGAATCAAACTCACGACCCGTGTAAGTATAACGCGTTGGGGTTGATCCACTTGTTATACCTCCATAGGAATCATAGCTGATGCTCGAGGTTACGGCGCCGCCTGCGTCGGCAAGGGCGCGGGTAGTGCCGAGATGGTCCTGAATGAAGTAAAGAGCCGTGCCTGCGCTCGTCTGGCGCAACCTGCTGTCGATACCTGGTCCGTTGAGGTAGTCCGCGATCGTGTTGCCATTGCCGTCGAGATCCCGAAGCACGTCCGCACCGTCGTAGACGAATTTGGACGTTCCGACCGTGCTGCTGGTTCTATAGAAATCCCAAATCGCCTCGAATTGACAATACGTATTGGTGGCGTGAGGCTAATAGCCGCCTGATTTTGGCACCGCGATTGACTTGCCATCGCGTATGGTGAACCAAATATCGCCGCCGTTTGCGCCATAGGCAGGCCCGCCTGCCGTATAGACCTTTCCTTCGACCAGTTGAGTCGGTTCAGCTTGGAGGGGGGATTTCTTGTCTGAACCCCTTCGGTACTTTGCCATAGGTGATCGGCGGCCAGTCCCAGGCTCTATCTGGGGTTCCTTCCTTTGGCAATATCTTCCATAAACGAATGTTCTTCTCAGGATTTCGATCAGGTGAAGGCACTTGATTCTCAGGTATTATTTCACTGACCATGAAATACATTTGATATCAAACGCACCCGTTTGTGAGGCCATTAAGATAAGGCGGTCACTATCAGATTGTAGCGGCGTCCAGTCTGAGCTAATCGTGCCAGCCATAGGAAGTAACTCAGGAAGTTTTAGAGAATTTATGCTTTTGTGGATAGAAAGCGTACAAGCAAGCACAATGTCTTTCTGAACCTCACGCCATACTGTGTAGGTCGCAATTGAAACAAGACCGATCGCAAAAACGGAAATCAACCAGAAATTTTTCTTATTCTTCATGCGTTGGCCATCCTCTATTGATTCGGGCTAGGAAGTGGTGCGGGAAATTTTTCCGCACATTTCTGCTCGCATGAGCCTCCGGCAACTCCACACAAAATACCTTCTTCCTCCCCCGCCATGTCATCTCGACTATTCGAATCGTTTGGATCTTCCGCAATTATGTCCCACAGCCAGACCAGGAATACCCCAAACGGCCCAGCTCTCTTTGAAAGAAGACAAGAGGAAACACAGTGCCGGTAGGCACCGCCGTAGGGATCGACATCACTGCCGGGGAAATTTTTATCTTGAGCAGTCCACCCTTCGACCGCGGCAAAGGGAATAAGTAAAGGATTCTCTTCTAAGATAGGTGAAGGTTCGCGTGGAGGCGTCAGAGGTAAATAATACGGGTGATCAGCATCATCCAACCCGCTGGGATCCACCTTATTGATTGGATTCGTCTTGACGTAGGTATAGAAGTTCGGTCCCGCTTGAAAGCCAATCGGGTCTTCTGACGTAAACCTTCCTTGTTGTGGATCATACCAACGGGCGCGGTAGTACATGAGGCCTGCGTCAGCATCGATTTCGCGTCCCGTATAGGTGTAACGCGTCGATGCGGAGCCGCTTGTGACGTTGCCGAATGAGCCGTAACTAAGACTGGCGGTGAGGTTGCCGCTCCCGTCGGCAAGTGCCTTGGTGGTGCCGAGATGGTCGGTAACGAAGTAAGAAACGCTGCCGCTGATGGTCTGACGCAGTTTGTTATCGATGCCGGGGCCGTTCAAGTAATCCGCGATGGTGGCGCCATTGCCATCAAGGTCGCGCAGCACATCACCACCGTCGTAGACGAACTTCGTCGTTCCGCCGACGCTGCTGGTTCGTTGGATTCTCCTTCCCAATGCGTCGTACGAATAAGCGACCGTCACGCCGCCTGATTTACTCGCCTGCTTGAGACGATTCTCGTAGTCCCAGGTATAAGTCCAACTACCGCTGACATCCGTCTTGGAAGTGAGATTGCCATTCGCGTTGTAACCGAATGAAGACGAGTTGGCCGTGATGAGCCTATTGAAGGCTTGATAGCTGTAGCTCGAACCCTGATGTGAAGCCGTCCGGTTACCCATATCGTCGAGCGTATAGCTTTCGTTTGTTTGATTTGGATGTGTTGCCCCGGTTAGCCAGTCGCGCGTGTCGTAGGTGAAGTTGTGCGTGCCGGCGCCATCAGTCAACTGCGTGATGTTGTTGACCGCGTTGAATTGATATTGGAAGTCAGCCAAAGTGTTGCCAGTCTTGGCGTGAGTAAGCCGCGTCAGGCGATTGAGGCCATCGTACTGAGACGTTGTGACGACACCATTCGGCAATGTGCGCGATGTCAGCTTGTTGGTGGCGTCGTAAGCGAAAGTTGTGTTCAGGCTGGCATTGTCCGTGAGCTGCGTTAAGCGATTGATGACATCGTATTGATAGGTAGCGCTGGTGGCAGTATTCAGACTCAATTGCGTGCGATTTGAATTCGCGTCGTAGAGGTAACTGACCACCTGTCCAAAGACATCCGTTACCGAGCTTGCGCGCCCGCGGTTGTCGTAAGCAATCGTGACCGTGCCAGTCGGGTTCGTAGCGGTCGCCAGTCGCGACAGAACATCATAGCCATATGTGGCGGAAGTTGTGTCCGGATAACCGATGGTGGTAAGCCGGTTCAGCCCGTCATAGGTGTAATTGGTAACGGCGTTGTTGTAGTCGGTTCGCTGGCTGCGATTTCCCGCAGCATCGTAAGCGAAAGACATCGTCGCCGCACCCTTCTTTTCCTGCGTCCGGCGGCCAAGAGCGTCATAAACAAACTCGTAGCGCTGATTGATGGCATCAACCACTGCTGTCTGTTGGGAGCGGGCGTTGTATTCGTAGGCGGTCGTCTTCAGCGCCGGGTCCGTAGCGCTCGTCAACCGGTTGCTGCTGTCATAGCAGAAGCTGGTTATTCTGCCGGCCTGATCCATTTTTTGTAGTGATTATCCGCCGAGTCGTAGGTAAAGCTTTCCTCCAATCTCCCCGCGCCCGCCATGGCTCTCTGGAGTCACGCAGTTCGCCTATGTGACCTAATGAGCTTTTGGATCCTCAAACACGACGTGCCAGTGATTGGAATCGATTTTTTCAATCTTAACCGGATGAACATGCATGTCATATTCTGGCCAATACATGAACAGTGTTCGATGTGTCTCTGTATCCACTGCCCAGGTCACACCCGTGACCCGGTTGCGTTGTAGTTTGATAGTGCTTGGCCAACCATCAGGGCCGGGGACCTCTTTTTCGAGCGTAACAATAAATAAGACAGCAACCAACAAGCTGACAACGCCAATCAAATGTCCCAGTTTTTTGCGCGTCAAAATGGGCATTGTTCACAAGCCTCCTTGCAAGACTTCCAGATGATGAACGCGGCTGACTGACCAAAAGCATCGGCTGCCAAATCTCCGCCGGACTCATTCAATTCCCTCCGAAGATTCCCCCTAATTATCCCCTCAATGCCAAATGATGGACCTTCTATCCCGACGCTGACGATGGTTGGCCATATCGGATTGCCTACATGAATCCTAAGAGACATACAATTTACGTAACAATGCTGCTTTCTCAGGTGAGGATCTTGTTTGCCGGGGAAAAAGCGTTCAGCTCGGTCCGCGAGGTAAGAATGAAGCAACGCCTCAGCCACGAGAATGCCACCTACAATTAGCCATGGGTTTTCTCCCATCGGGTCGGTGAATTTGGTGGGATTATTCTTAACGTAGGAATAAAGATTGATGCCTGCTCTAAGGCCAAATGGATCTTCCGAAACGAATCTTCCTTGTTTTGCATCGTACCAACGCGCGCGGTAGTAAAGTAATCCAAGCTCTCCGTCTGACTCGCGGCCGGTAAATGTGTACCGAGTAGCCGCAGAGCCTCCAGTGACATTTCCGAAAGCATCGTAGGTTAAGCTCGCACTGACACTCCCGGTGCTGTCGGCCGTTCCTCGCGTGGTTCCAAGGTGATCGGTAAGGAAGTAGGACGCAGTTGCAGAGACACTTTGCCGCAGCTTGTTGTCTATTCCAGGTCCATTCAGATAGTCCGCAATTGTGCTGCTGCTGCCGTCGAGATCGCGCAACACATCGACTCCGTCATAAATGAACTTGGTAGTGCCGCTGACGCTGCTCGAGCGCTGAACTCGGCGGCCAAGCGCATCGTAGCTGTAACTGACCGAGACTGCGCCCGCGAGTGTCGCCTGTTTCAGACGGTTCTCATTATCCCAAGTATATGTCCAGCTATTGCTGCCATCGCTCTGTGAAGTCATGTTGCCGTTGGCGTCATAACCGAACGTGGCGCCGTTTGCGGCAGTCAAACGATTGAAAACCTGAGTCGTGTAGCTTGAACCCTGGTGCGAAGCGGTGCGGTTGCCCACGTCATCCAGGGTGTAGTTCTCGTTAGTTTGATTCGGATGACTTGCCGCTGTCAGACGGTCGCGCGTGTCGTAGGTGTAGTTGTGCGCACCGACTCCATCGATTATTTGGGTGATGCTGCTCGCGGCGTCGAACTGATACTGGAAGTCGGCGAGCGTGTTGCCGGTCTTTGCATGCGTCAGGCGCGTGAGGCGATTGAGACCGTCGTACTGAGAGGTTGTGACGACACCATTCGGCAGTGTGCGCGAAGTGAGCTTGTTCGTCGGGTCGTATGCGAGCGTCGTGTTCAAGCCGGCAATGTCGGTCAATTGCGTCAGGCGATTGATCACGTCGTATTGGTAGGTAGCGCTCGTTACCCCATTCAGACTCAACTGCGTGCGATTGGAATTAGCGTCGTAGGCGTAACTGACGACCTGCCCAAAAACATCAGTGACAGAGCTGACGCGGTTGCGGTTATCGTAGGCGATCGTGACTGTGCCGCTTGGGTTTGTGGCGTTTGTCATCCTCGACAAAACGTCATAGCTATAAGTTGCAGAAGTGGCGTCCGGATAGTTGATGGCAGTTAGACGGTTCAGAGCGTCATACGAGTAGTTGGTGACAGCATTGTTGTAGTCAGTGCGCTGAGTTCTGTTTCCCGCCGAGTCGTAAACGAAAGACATCGTCGCCGCACCCTTCTTTTCCTGTGTCCGTCGTCCCAGGGCATCGGAAACAAACTCGTAGCGCTGATTGATGGCGTCAACCACTGCCGTTTGTTGCGAACGAGCATTGTATTCATAGGCCGTGGTCTTGAGCGCCGGGTCCGTAGCGCTCGTCAACCGGTTGCTGCTGTCATAGCAGAAGCTGGTTATTCTGCCGGCCTGATCCATCTTTTGCAGGAGATTACCCGCTGAGTCATAGGTAAGGTTTTCTTCCAGCCTGCCCGCGCCCGCCGCGGCTTCGGGATATTTTATTTTAGTCAGCCGGTTAAACTCGTCATAGGTGTAGTTGGTCGTCCGATTGAGCGTATCTGTTACGCCGGTCAAGTTTGACATCAGATCGTAGGCGTAACTCATCACCTTTCCATCAGCATTTGTTTCACTGGTCAGGCGGTAAGCGGCGTCGTAAGCAAACGTGGTTTCGTAACCGCGCGGGTCCTTGATCTTCGTTCTCCGGCCCGCCAGGTCATAAGTAAATAGAAAGAAGTTAGTATCCGGGTAAATGACCTTCTTTGGGCGGCCGGCGAGGTCGTATTCGTAGTTGGTCACTTGATTGAGCGAGTTCGTCACGCTCGTGGCTCGCCCGCGAGCGTCGTAAGCGATGTTCGTCTGATTGTTCAGCGCGTCGGTCCGACGGGTGAGATTCCCGCTAGCGTCATAAGTGAGGGTGGTTGTGTTGTTGCGCGGATCTGTGATCGTTATCAGTTGGCCTCGCGTGCCATAGGTAAAGGTACTGGTGTTGTTCAGCGCGTCTTTTAAAGTGAGCAGATTGCCCTGGGCATTGTACGTGTTTGTCGTGACACCGTTCATCTGATCCGTCTGCGTCAAAACTTCGCCCAATGAATTGTAGGTATAGGTAACAGTCCCGGTCCCGTCCGTCTCAGTGAGCCTGTTGCCGCTGGTATCGTAGGTGTAGCTGGTGGTGTGAGTGAGCGCATCCGTTTTTGAAGAAATGTTTCCCTGGCTGTCATAGATCCAGCTCTGAATTTGCGCGTTGCCGCAACTGCAGCTGCCCTCGACTCTCGTCACCAAATTCCGGCCTTTGCTCTTGTCAAAGAAATACTTGGTGACATGGTTCAAGGCGTCGGTGACGTCTGTCTGGGTGGCGCTCACGTAGTTGAGCGTATTTCTTTCGGTGCCATTGCCGGCAATCTCGGAGGTCAACGCCCGTCCCTGTGAGTCGTAAGTATGCGATTCGAGCACGTTGTTGAGCGCGTCTTTCACGCTCGTCAGGCGGTGCTGCGAATCGTAGGTGAAATTGTATTTTGAGCCATCGGGATTAGTGACTGAAGTTATCGACCACCACCAGTCGTAGGTATAAGTCGCGATGTTCCCGGTGCTGTCGCTCAGGGTCGCCACTCTGCCATTGGATGCGTAAGTCGGCGTGATAATTCGGCCGGCCGGATCCGTTATCGCTGACACTTTGCCGCTGCCGTTATAGGTGAGAGCAACTTGATTGCCGTTAGGATCAGAGATCGAAAGGATTTTGCCGTTACTTCCGAATTGATGGATGCTGCCGTCCTTCAGCGTCAGAGTGTAGCTGCCGTCTCCATTGCGAAGGATCTGACCGCGAAAATCCAGTTGCTTTTGGGGCGTGAACACTCCTGTGTCCGTGGGCCGGGAAAAGTAGACGGCGCGGCCATCGTTCCAGTTGAGCCGCAGGAAGGTTGTGCCGTAGGTCTGAATAGACTCGTCAAGGATAGACGACCAACCATAGCCAAAAAGGGCGTCCCGCTTTAGCGCGCTGTTGTAAGTTCGCTTGATCTCCAGACCAGCGCCGAAGCCAGGGAGGCGATAGTCAGTCTGATCCAGATAGACATTTCCATTGGTGACATTAACCGGCTCGCCGATGTTGGCATTGCAACTTGTGGGGCCGTTGTTCGGGTCGTCATCTGTGTCACCAACGTAGACGGTCAGACTAAGAACTTCAGTAGTCGCCGGCAGGCCTGTGCAGACGCCATTGTTCATACGGGCCTGAAAGCTAAAGCGATACGTACCTGGAAACATCAAGGTTTGATAAGCCGGCCCGCTGGAGTTTGACGCCTGTGTATCTAAAACATTGAAGTAAGCAGTAGTGCCATTGGGGTTTTTCCCAACCACATACCCTACCATGTATTGCCCATTCCATCCGGTCGATGTCACGTCCATCCAGATGTCGATGTGGTTTACGGTCCGATTATAGGTCGTGTTATCGACGCAGCTTGGCGGACTGCCCTGCAGAATTTGCGTTCGACACTCCCCAAACGCAGTCGCGATCGAATCAAGTCGCAGCTTTGTATAGCGGGGGAGAAAAGCCTGGTCAGTGACACCGACACCGGTGGAGTCGACCTTTAGCTGCCCCGAGATGCTCTGGCCACCGTTGGTTTCGATGTTGGGGCACGTTTGCGCCTGGATTTTCGCTTCAGTCACAAGGACGATCGTGAGGAGGCCAACGACTGTCAAGGAAGCTTTTACCAGGGGGCGCGTCTGATTCAGAAAGGTTTTCAAACTCGGAGCTTGCAGGATTTGCGTGCTCTTCTTCGGGAATGGCGAAGTCATAGGGCTTTCCTTATTGTGTATCGCGCTGAAGTACTCGGGAAGGTGCCGAATGTTCTTGTAACAACGCCTTGGCTATGCAGGTCTGAGGAAAAAGGGTTTCCTTTCCGTGCTTGATTTCCTAACGGACGCACGAAGTCGCCGAGGTTCGTGCCAGGATAGAGAATGGCGGCAACCTATCGAATAGCAGGATGCATGTCAATACTCCATTTCGAGTACCTTTTTTACGTGAGGCAATAGGTACTCAATTGACATGCGGCCATGGGGATGGAAATCGCGAGGATCTATTCAGCCAGACCCATTTGCCAGAGCATGAAGGCGTAGTCGGTTGCGACTTCCCGCAAGTAGTCGTAGCGGCCTGATGATCCACCGTGGCCTGCGCCCATATTCGCCTTTAACAACAAGGGATTCTTGTCGGTTTTCAAGTCACGCAGCCGGGCCACCAGTTTGGCGCCTTCCCAGTAAGGCACCTGGCTGTCGTTAAGAGAGACCTTCACCAGCATCGCCGGATAACTCTTGCGACCCACGTTGTCGTAAGGCGAATACAGCTTCATGTAATCGTAAGCCGCCTTCTCGTTGGGGTTGCCCCACTCGATATATTCGCTGGTCGTCAGCGGCAACGAAGCGTCGAGCATTGTGTTTAGCACGTCGACGAAAGGAACCTGAGACACAACCGCTTTGAAAAGGTCGGGACGCATATTGCTGACCGCGCCCATTAAAAGACCTCCAGCGCTGCCACCCTGAATCACCAACCTGTCGCTCGACGTATACTTGTTCTTCACCAGATGCTCCGCGCTGGCGATGAAGTCGGTAAACGTATTCATCTTCTTCATCATGCGCCCCTGCTCACGCCACTCTTCGCCCAGTTCACCGCCTCCGCGAATGTGCGCAATAGCGTAGATGACGCCGCGATCGAGCAGGCTCAACCGGTTGGAGTTGAACGTAGGGGCTATCGAGAGTCCGTAGGAGCCATAGCCGTAAAGCAATAGCGGTGCTGAACCGTCGAGCTTTGTGCCGGCGCGATAAACGATTGAGAGCGGGATTTTGGTGCCATCCGAAGCCGTGGCGAAGATGCGCTCCGACTTATAGTTGGCTTTGTTGAAGCCGCCCGGCACCTCTACCTCTTTTAAAAGGGTGGCTTTCCGGCTGTTCATGTCGTAATCAAAAACAGAATCAGGAGTTACCAACGACTCATAGTTGTAGCGTACTACCGGTGTCGAGAATTCCTTGTTTTGCGTCAGAGAAACCGAATAGACCGGCTCGGGAAACTCGATGCGGTGCATCTTGTTTGTTTTGAAATCATGAACTTCGATTTGCTCCAGACCCTTTTCCCACTCCGACAACACCAGGTGGTTCGCGAAAAGATCAATGTCGGCAATCTTCACTGCAGGGCGGTGCGCCACCAGCTCTTTCCAGTTTTTCTGGGCGGGATTTGAAACGGGTGTTGTCACCACGCGGAAATTCTTCGCTCCCTTGTTAGTACGGATATAAAGAAGGTCGCCGCGATGATCTACGTTATATTCGTGATCTGCCTCGCGGGGACTGATTAGCTTTAACTCAGCCATCGGCGTGCTCGCCGGAAGAAAGCGATACTCGGTTGATGTCTTGCTTTCTGAACCAACGAAGATCAAGGCTTTGTCTCTGGAGCGGTAAGCCACCAGGTCGAATAGTTCATCCTTGTCTTCGAAGATCAAATCCGTTTTTCCGCTGCCCAACACGTGGCGGAAAAACTTGTCCGTCCGCTTTGTAACCGGGTCTTCGGTGGTAAAGAACAGGGTCTTGTTGTCAGTTGCCCAAGAGACGTTGCCTACCCGTTCGAATGTCTCAGGCAAAAGCTGACCAGTGCGCACGTCTTTTATCTGGAGCTTGTACTGCCGGTAGCCGGTTGTATCGGTTGAATAGACCAACAGATTGCCATCGTCGCTGGGAACGAAGGCCCGGATGCTGAAGTACTTGAAACCTTTCGCCAGCTCATTCTGATCAAGCAGGATTTCTTCCTTTGCGTCGAGGCTGCCTTTCTTGCGCGCATAAATGGAATACTGCTTCCCCTGCTCAGTTCGCGTGTAATAAAAATAATCTCCCCACTGGTAAGGCACCGTCACGTCGGTTTCTTTGATGTGCCCAACCATTTCTTTGTACAGCTTCTCCTGGAGGGCAGCGGTCGGTTTCAATACCGCGTCGGTGTGAGCATTCTCCGCCTCAAGGTGCGCAATCACTTCCGGGTTCGACTTTTCGCGCAGCCAGAAGTAATCGTCGTTCACCGTGTCGTTATGAATTTTAGTGGTCTTGGTTTTCTTTGCTGTCATAGGTGGTTGAAGGTTAGAACCATGTCCGTTGGACTGCGCGAGGCCGTCAGTGTTAAGTGTGAAAATTGTGGAAAGTACAGTGAATAATAGAGTTACGGGGGCGTTAAGTTTTTTCATATTGAGGCCTTTATTACGAAGTTCAAAGTAAGGCCAACACCGGCTACCTCAGATGGATGCAAGTTATTGGCAGAGAATGGATGTATTTTGACGGCGCCCGGCCATCAATCATGGACCGTTCAACCTCGAGGCGGATCGCCCCAACCCGATCCTTTGTACTTTCCATTTTCAACAATGCACGGCACGGTCGGGTCGCCCCCGGAAAAAGCTAGCATCTCAACGCGCCGCGAGCGATCCGTCTGGGCGTCATAATCTATGAAAGCGATGCCCTTCGAATCGTAGTAATCCCGGGCTTGCTGGCAATAAGGACAACCCGGTTTGGTATAAATAACTAGCGCCAAATCTCCACCTCCGTATGCAGGTAGTTTACCAATGTCTTTGCGAAGATGCGAAGCGAGGCGCGCTTGCCTCGTTACAGAACCGGGCGCGGTAGCGCCGGATGCCAAAGGCTAGTCTGGAAATCTCCTGCATCTCTTCTGCTTCGAAGGTAGCCTTTCGCATCCGGCGCTACCGCGCTCGGTTCTGTAATGCCAACTGCCGAATTACATTCCAGTGTTATTTTCAAACGGGAATGGCTATACTTTGGCAACTTATGTCCCAGGACCTCGCAGATATTTCACCTAACGTCATTGATGATGACCTGCTAGATCCTTACGAACGACTGGTAGGCATTGAAGTTTTAGGGAAGAGTGTGGAAGTACCTGAGAAAAACCGGCTGTTGCGGTGTTTCCAGGTCCTTTCCCTCAACACGATTTCATATGGGGATTTTTGTTGGAATGGTGACTGCACAAATTGTCAGGTTTGGTATCACACCGAGGGCCAAACCAGGGACAAGGACAAACCGGGACTTGCCTGCCGCATGGAGGTGATCGAAGGAATGGTGATCACTTCAATGAGCCCCTTCATAAAACTCAACGGCATAACTAAGTAGGACAGACATTCCTGTCTGTCTGCCTCTCATAACAGACCTGTTAACAGAGATATTTGTCCTACCTCTGCCAGGCAGGAATGCCTGTCCTACTGCTAATTCCTGCGGGCGTCGCGCCGGTCGCGCCGGAAATCGCGGATATCGCAGGTCACGTCTATCCTGTCGTAATTCCCAATGGTCGCTTCGTAGTTCTCGATGATCGGCTCTAATTTCACGACGGTCAGCGCGAAGTTCTGACTGCGAGGCTCCCTCGCGCCGGTCCTGGCGATACTCTCGGACGTCAGCTCTCAATTCGCCCTGGTCCTGTCGAATTTCCTGCCTATCTCTCCACACTTCTCTCCTATCGGCTCGGATCTCCAGTCGGCCGGCCCGTAGTTCCCGACACTCCCATGGCTCGAACCGGCACCGACTCTGGCCCTGAGCGACAGCCGCAACAGACAGCCCTGACACCAGAAAAGCCGTACCTAACAACGCTTGAAAAAGTGTTCTTCTCATTTTCATACTCCTCCATACCAGGATTCCTGATCCTGTTAGTCAAACTTGGTTTTGTCGTTTGCCTGAAACCGTGGAGGAGAGAACACACTTCACCTCGAACAGCGAAGTGCTCACTTGAAGGGTTAATGTTTAGCTTCGGAAATTCCCCTTGCTGAGTCTTAGACGTACATGCAGGGTAGATGGACGATTTTTTCTAAGTGCGCCAGGCGAACCCACCCCGTCTGAAGTACCTATGAATGACAGTTAATATTTCGGCACGCTGGGATCCACTTCATTTGACCACGCCGTAATACCACCTTTGAGATTCAGCAGGTTGCCGGAAAAACCGGCGCGCTTCAAGGCGTCGATGGCTTTCGCACTACGCCCACCCATCTTGCAGTGGACCACGGTTTCGCGATTGGGATCGACTTCAGAGCTTCGGTCGACAACCTGGGCGAGCGGAATGTGGACCGAATTCGGAATCTTGGCAATTGCGACTTCATTCGCCTCACGCACGTCGACTATTTGGATGTCGTCACCATTATCGAGACGCTGCTTTAGTTCGGTGGCAGTAATTTCCTGCATTGGCTGGGTAGCTGCTGGGTTCATGAGTCCTCCAAAAATATCTTATTAAGAGATCGAGTATTCTACGGTCGCGTCAGCGATGCGGACAAGTCTTAGGGCGAAATACTATTCATTACGGAACCGAGCGCGGTAGCGCCGGATGCTAAAGTGAACTTTTGTGATATCCGTCGTCGAATGGACAGCTCACCAAAATTCGTGCGCGGTGGATTCTAGCATCCGGCGCATCCCCACCCCGGAAGGCTCGGTTCTGTAATGACCTTGCTGACTCGAACTGACTCACTGCTCATAAAACTATCCACGAAGCTACACGAAAGTTCACGAAAGAAAAGTTAGTGTTGCTTCGTGTAATTTCGTGGATCGTTGGCTTATCTTCTGAATTAGGACACTTCTGACAGGCAGGAATGCCTGTCCTACCTTCGCGTGCTACACTTTCGTGGTCAAAACTAATCTGATTCTTCCGCCAAAAGACTATGCGTTTTGAGTTTTATCATCCCGGCCTTGACGATGCTCCAAAACTCTCAGTTGACGGCACCGTGGCAAACAGCATCCACTTTTCTCACTGGGAGGGAAACGAAACCCCGGCCGAGCTTAAGGCAGATACGTCAACGGAAATCGCTTTGAATCTTGTCTCTTCATTCAACAGAAGTGAACTAACGCGCGGCATTGAATTAGTGACGAACAATCATTTTGATACGGACGGAGTGCTTTCTGTCTGGACTGTTCTCACAGGTGAAAGAGCACTTGAACTGCGCGAACTATTGGTTCCAGCGGCAGAGGCCGGCGACTTCTGCGAATTCAAAAGCGAGGCTGCTGTGAGGGCCAGCATTGTCATACAGGGCTCGGATCAACCTGCTCCAGGGGAAGAAACCGGCTCTCCCATAGCTTCCTATCTTGCCCGCGAGAGGGTCGACGATGACGCACAAGCCTATAATCTCGTGCTTCCCGAAGTTCAACGCATTCTGACCAAAACTTACGACTACGAACATCTTTGGCGAGACGCCTGGGGAAAGACCGCAACGGCGCTGGAGAGCTTTGAACGGGGAGCCAGCAATGTAACCGAATTCCCGGATGCCGGCCTTTCACTCGTCACCCTCGCTCCTGAAGTATTTGGTCCAAATGGCTTCAACTCGACGCTCCACGCGGCGCCTTACACGGCCATCTCTTCATACGCGAAGGGTCGACTTTTTCTTATTACAACTCCAGTCGGTGGGGGTTGGGCCTACCGGATTGACTACCCCTATTACTCCTGGGCTGAGACGATTGTTCGCCCGCGGATTGAGCGCCATGATTTCTCTGAACTTCTGGCCCAACTCAATCGGGCTGAGACACAGACCGGCGGTTTGTGGAAGTTCGACAACCGTGAAATGACATCGGCGATAAAGTTTCTGGATGGCGAGGGCAGACTCACCGCCTCACTTTTGGCGCCTGAATATGTTTCCACGGTTCTCCGCACGGCGTTGTTGATCGAGCAACCGGCAAAAACCCTTCATGCATGACGTGATCATCATTGGCGCTGGACCCGCAGGTCTTTCAGCAGCGCTTTGGTGCGATGAACTTGGTCTCGACACGCTCGTGCTGGAACAGAACGAACGGGTAGGCGGCCAACTTCACTCCATCTACGGGCCCATCGAGAATTACCCTGGCGTGAGTGCAAGGAACGGAGAGGAGTTTTTCGAAACATTCTCCGAACGTGTGAATGATGCCGACTTTGACCTCTGGACGAGCGTTGAGATTGAGAGTGTTGACCTGAAAGCGAAAAAGGTTTCGCTGCGAAGTGGCGAACAACTTCAATCGATCTCCATTATCGTCGCTACTGGAATAAGACGCCGGCAACTTGGAATTCCCGGTGAGGCTGAGTTTGCCGGCCGCGGTATCATTGAATCTCCGACCAGAGATCGAGAGAACTTTGCCGGGCAGGATGTTTGCGTTATCGGGGGCGGTGACGCTGCGGCCGAAAATGCGCTGCTGCTGGCGGAGGTTTGTCCAACCGTGACTGTGGTCCATCGCAGCAAATCGTTAAAGGCGCGCCGTGAGTTTGCTGAGCGACTCAAAACTGAACACTCCATTACGATTTTCCCCGAATCGGTAGTTACCAAACTTCTTGGTAATGATGAAGTGGAAGCGGTGGAGATTCTGCGCAAGGACGCTATAAAGCCTTTTCAGATGGCCGTGCGTGGCGTGGCTATCCGCATCGGAGTTGAACCAAACACTGAGATCGTTCGCGGCCAAGCGGGTCTGGATGAACTCGGTTATGTTCTTGTGACCAGTCAACAGGAAACGACAGTTGCCAACGTGTTTGCGATCGGCGACGTGTCGAATCCTTTAGCGCCAACGATCAGCGGAGCCAGCGGTGCGGGTGCCACGGCAACGAAAGTGATTGCCGCGCGTTTGCAAGGCCGGCACCAATGAAAAATAGAACAACTCACAGCGATGCGGCTTTGCCGCCGCACAGTGCGGAAAGGCTGCGCCTTCCGGGAGTCAATTCTAGACCTGGGGAGGCTTTGCCTCTGACATCAACAAGAGGCATAGCCTCAGTATCAAGGCACATAGTCGGAAAGGCGTAGCCTTTCCGCAGTGTGCGGCGGCAAAGCCGCGGGAGCTCATGGTTCTCATTCCGCTGGCAGATTTATGAATATGCGAGTAATCGAGACAGACGCGCATTATCCACCGCCTTACACCGACGATCATATCGCTGCATATCCGGTTGAATATATAGCGGGCATTGATCTCTACAACGCGGGTGAGTTTCACGCGGCGCACGACGCATGGGAAGAGCGCTGGATGGGTGAAGTCGGCTCACAGGAAAAACTCTTCCTGCAGGCAATGATTCAATCCGCAGTTGCATTTCATCATCTGGAAATTGGGCGACCAGGGGCTGCGCGCCAGATGTATGTCAGGGCAAAGGAAAAATTTGAGAAGTTGGGAACCACTGTTTTTATGTCACTTGATCTCATCCTCTATCAGCAACAGCTGGACAGTTCTCTTTCGTGGTTATTGACGGCCCCCGATCCGCGCGAGTTAACGCCCCCAAAGATCGAACCTCCCAAAATCAAATTAATGCCTGAGATCTCGGATTACGACTAGATTCATTTTATGAGTGGGACAATTAATAAGGTGAGGATGTTGTTGGTTGCAGCCTGGCTCGGCGCGGCAATATTCTTTAGCGCCGCCGTCGCGCCCAGTGCTTTTAGTGTTTTGAGATCTTTCAATGTGCCCAACGCCGCGGAGATTGCCGGGACAATTGTGAACCGCACCCTATCGGTTGTGAATACAGCCGGCTTTTTCATCAGTCTGCTCGCCATCGCCGTTGGAGTAGCGTTTAGGAAGAAATATGGCCCTCGAGCTTTCGTTGTTCAACTCACGCTGTTGGGGGTTATGGCGCTAGCAACTGGAGTTGGCCAATGGGTAATAGCAGCTAAAATGCGGACACTGCGTCAGACTATGGGTACGCCCATCGATCAAGTACCGCTGGCCGACCCTATCCGGGTAGCCTTCGCAGCCTTGCACGGCTATTCTGTCGCAGCGCTTTCTATTGCTATTATTGCCGGCCTAATCGTCTTCTTTATCCTAAACAATCGGGTCGAGGTAGGAAGGGACTGAATTGGAAATCATCGAGAACCTTGAGGATTGGCGCAGGAGCTACGCCAGCTGGCAAAAAGAGAAGGGCGCTGTTGTCGCAAATGACGTTGACGAGTCCTATCCCTTCGTGAAGAACCGGCGCGCACCATTTGCGCCCGTGCGGCGCGCCCTGCCCATGATGAATTTGGCTTTGATCTCGTCAGCGGGCGCTTACATCGACGGCACGGAACCTTTTGATACTACAGCGCCAGGCGGGGATCTTAGTTTTCGCGAGATCCCGGCCCAAATCGGACCCGGCGATTTAAGGTTTGCAGCACGCGGTTACGATCTGGCGGCAGTTCGGCAGGACAGCAATTCGCAGTTGCCGCTGGCGCGTCTTTTTGAATTTGAGAGTAATGGAATCATCGGTCAGCTTAACCCAGTGTTTTGGAGCTTTTGCGGCTTCATTCCAGACGCTGCCGGGTTGGTCGAAAAAATGGTTCCGCGTCTGGTTGAAAGTGTCAAACGGTATGAAACACAGGCGGCTTTGCTGATTCCGGCGTCGAGGCTTTGCCACCAGTCGGTGTCACTCATTGCGCGTGGCCTCGAGCAGGAAGGGATGCCTACCATGACGTTGGCAGTAGCTCAGGATGTCGTGAAAACTGTCCGACCTCCTCGCGCAGCTTTCTACGAAGGCGAATTGGGTAGCGTCGCCGGCTTGCCAAACTGGCCTGAGTATCAGCGACGAGTTCTCGACGAAGCGCTCCGGTTAATCGAACCCATGGACCAACCGGGAATCCGCAAGTTGGCCGTGGAAATGGAAAGCAGAGTTGAGAAGGCCCGCGGCGAGAGATAGACTACTCAATCGACGTTGGTCTAATCCCCCAAATGAAAAGAGCCAAAAACTTTCTCCTCATTATCGTTGTCCTCATCAGCCTCCTGATTCTCTATTTGCTCTTATGGCCCGTTCCGATATCACCTGAAGCGTGGACCCCGCCGCCCACCCCGGAGCTGACCGGACCTTATCAGCATAATTCTTTGCTTTCGTCGGTGCAGAGATTGTCTCTCGGTGAGGGGTTTGCGCCTGAAGACGTCGCTATCGATTCCGAAAATCGTGTCTACGCCGGAATGGACGACGGCCGCATCATGCGTGTTCAGACGGATGGAACCAGGCATGAGGTTTTCGCTAACACACACGGTCGCCCGCTGGGGTTGATTTTTGATTCGAACGGCAATTTGATTGTGGCAGACGCGATTAAGGGTTTGCTGACGATCGCGAAAGATGGGTCCGTTAATGTGCTGAGCACCGAGGCGGACGGGGTACCGTTCAAATGCACTAATGACCTGGATGTCGCTACCGATGGGACGATTTACTTCACCGACGCCTCCAACAAGTTTCCTCTTTCCAACTACAAGGCAGACCTGCTCGAACATCGAGGCAATGGACGTTTGCTCGCTTACGATCCCACAACGAAAGCAACGCGGACGTTGTTAAGAGATCTCAGTTTCGCGAATGGAGTCGCCGTCAGCCCGGATCAGTCGTTTGTGCTAGCTGTTGAAACGGCCGAGTATCGAATACATCGGGTCTGGCTAAAAGGCCCGAAGGCTGGTCAATCAGAAATATTCATCGACAATCTGCCTGGCTTTCCAGACGGTATTTCCTCAAACCATCGGGACAAATTCTGGCTGGCACTCGTCACGCCGCGCGATCAAACGTTGGACAAGCTCCTGCCTTATCCATATCTGCGAAAGGTTGTGCTGCGGCTGCCCAAATTCCTGCAACCGGCACCCAAGCGCTATAGCTTTGTGTTAGCACTGGACGGCAATGGCAAGGTCGTCGCCAACTTGCAAGACGGTTCGCCACAGTGTTACGCCCAAATCGCCAATGCGGTAGAGCACAACGGCTCGCTCTATTTCGGCAGCATCGGCGAAAGCACCGTTGGCCGTTACCATCTTCCTACCCCTTAGCTCGAACTTCGCGAGCATTCCTGCCCAGCTAAGGATCCTTTGCCATCTCAGGCACCCAAGAATCGCTGAACCGGGAATCGCTGAACCGGGAATCGTTGAATCGTTGAATCGTTGGGCTTTGCCTAAAAAGTCTCTTTTGCCCAAGAAGCCGTGAGGTTGCCCAAGAAGTCGCACAGGCGGTCAGTCGGGCCACGGCCTTTGAGAGGGACTTCTCTGATCTCAAATACGCGTTGCACATACAACCGATTGTGCGAGCGGTGTCAGGACTTCCGAAAGAAGAACTAGCTTCCATGGCTGACGCTCTCGTAAGCCTGACGTCTACGAAGCGGCGGGTGACAATGGACTTGGAAACAGTAGGCGGGCCAATTGATGTAGCTATAATTTCAAAGGGCGACGGGTTTGTTTGGATCAAGCGAAAGCATTACTTTGAGGCTGACAGTAACCCACAATTCTTCACCAAATTCCATTGAGAAAGGAGACGCTATGGCTAAAAGGGCGCTAGCCGCGAATAAGCGGAAAAAATCGGAGAAAACCGTATACACTTACAAAGAGTACGTTGAAAAGCTTCGCCCTAAGTCTCTCGGTAAAGCCGAGGACGTCCAAGAGCCTCTAGGCTTCCGGGGAAAACTGACCTTACAAAAAAAGGACTGCGATCACCCGCGCGACTTTAAATAACTTTCGGAACGAGGCTTGTAGGTACTCCTACAACGGTGACTTATATCAGGCAACTGCAATCAGCATCGCGATCGGAGCGGCGTGTACTGGGGTCACAGCCACGGTCGGGTCATCGCGTGTATCGCCGCCGCCATTGCGGCGCAGGCTGCACAAATTGCTTCGGCACGGTCGCGATGGAACGCTTGCAAGAACACGGCTGCGGCTGATTGCATGCAGCTTAACCAATAGGGGGAGTGCATGGACACATTTAAGTTCAGGGTGCTGACGATCTTCGTGGTACTGACCGTGATCGTCGCTATGGGTTGGTTTGCAATGGAGCCTCCACGACCAACGTGGGGGCTGATCTTATTGGGTCTGACGGCCTTCTTTGTTGCCGTTGCCATCGCGGTCACAAAGAAACGTTCCGGCCAATTGAAGTGACTCACGAGCGGGCTCGTAGGCTTGCACATAGTTCGTAGTTTTGATTGAAGGGTGTTGCTGAGTAGCGACAGTGACGCCCTTTGCTTTTCGGCTTCCCTTACGTTTGCCCAAAAAGTCCGCCCGGAAAATAATACTGCCCAAAAAGTCGCCTTGGAAACCGACGTATTAGGCAAAGCCGAATCGTTGAATACTCACTACACAGCTGTATACCTACTTACCAGCGGTTGATCCCATCAAAAGTGCTAGCCAAGGATTTTGCTAGTTTATTTGGATACCTGGTATCCATTTCGCTCCGTTCTTCTCGAAGGCCAGCTACACCTGTAAGTTTAATTCTCGCCGCATTTACGGGAAATAAGATGTTTGACTGGGATGTGGCACACGCATTGTAATGACTTGGACTGAACCAATTAGCACCAACCGCCCTTGAGTACGCGGATTCAAGCTCAATTCCCCAGGGAGATATGGATCATGATTAACCTACTGTCGGCAGCCACCTCAACTCCCGAGCACGCATTTCAGACCACAAATCTGACAAATGCCCTCATCCACAAGCTTTCACCCGAACTCATTAACACGCTTAATTCCCTGGGCGTTGACCAAAGATACTCGGTGATAGAGAACTATCCTGACTTCCTGTCAGGCAAAACGATGAACGCCACAAGTTCGACGACCGAGCTGGGCGTTGGTGCAACCAAGCGTTGCATTGCCGAGTGGCAAGGGGATCCATCGCAGATAGGGCTGCTGGTTGCCGCCACAAATACTCCTGACCAGATGCTTCCCTGCCTCGCTTCCGAAGTGATAGGCAGGACTCATGGTCTCTTATCTCGATCAATTCGAACAGTCAGTATGCAGTCACAGGGTTGTTCAGTGTTGTTGAAGTCCATCGAAGTAGCGCAGTGGTATCTGGCTGCGAATCCTGGAAAGAAGGCACTCGTATTAATGGCCGAAGCACACACTCCCTTCGTCGCGCCACTCCTGGCCGACGAATACAACGGCTATCGGGAACTCTTAAGACTTAGGAAGGAGCAGAAACTAGATGAAGCCCAGTTCGAACAGAAGAGGCTGGATACCACCTTCGTCATTCAATCAATGCTCTTCGGCGATGGTGCAGTTGCGTTGCTCGTCGGCAGTGAGGAAGGCAAACCCAGCTTCGGTCCCATTTCGCATCTGACCAATGAGGAGACTGATGACGTCAATCTCCTCACCATGACCAGCAAGAGCTCACATCCGTTCCTGCAGGGACGGCCACAATATTTCATGAGACCGGCCGTGCCGGCGCGCGGCGCACACTACGCTGTTACCACAGTTAACAGCGTGCTCGAGCATCCTGATTCGCCAGTTTCAACTCTGGGCCAGGTAGACAATTGCCTGATCCATACCGGCAGTAAAAAAATTCTCGACGGCGTTTGTTCTCAGCTACACCTTGAAAAGGACTCGACCAAGGTTCAGGGTTCCTACGAAGTCTTGAAGAATTACGGCAACCTGTCGAGCGCTTCCACCGGCTTCATGCTAGCGGAGAAGAATGATTGGAAAGGTCCGGCAATGGTGGTCGGCTTCGGGGTGGGATTTACTGCAAGCGCAGGCATCATGAACTACAACTAACATTGTGACGTGGAGCCCGGCGGATCACCCCCTGAGCTTTACCCTCGTTGATTCAAACTGGCGGTTCCCCATCGAAAGGCTAAGTGTGCCAATTGCCAGTGCTAAATGTACAAGGTTCATGACGAACAACCTATCAATTCTCATAAACGCCATCACAATTAATTGAAACAGAAAGCTCGCGATAACCAGCAGGCTGCCCATCGTAAGTAGCCTCCTGCCCCACTCGTGTCGCCTCATTGCATGAGCATATGAACCAATGGCGACAAGCAATCCCGGCAAGCCGAATAAAATTAAGGTGATCTTTGACCCTTCAAACATTGTGAACTGCCGATTCAAATGTAAAGTCGCTACCGAAAGTCCTGACAGAGCTGTTGCTACCCCGGCGACTATTTCCAGCATTCTCGGCAAGGGCGCCGGATAAGTAACTTTCACGTCTCGGATGAACGACAATACTGAAGTGACTATGGCAAGCGTAGGCCAGAGCAAGTTCAGCACTGACCACAGATGGCTTCCGAAAAAAAGCACCGGGACGCGGAAGAGCATCAGCAGAAAGAAGGCGGTTATAAACAAGCTCCCAAGAATGATTATTACCCCGCCAATCCATTTTGAATTCTTAACTGTGTCCACATATGCGCCCAGCGCGACCAGCACTCCCGGGACTACGTAAAGACTACCGAACAGCAGGATTTCCTGGCTCGCGCGAAAGTCCTGCTCCAAAGTTATCGATACCTGATAGTCAAACCGGATGGATATCAGTGCGATAGAGACACCCACCAGGGCCGTGAGAGCGCCACTTCCCAATTCAACTTTTCTACGCAAGCTCATCCTGGCCGAAACCATTTCTAATCTGTTTATCATTGGCGACGAGTCGCTTTGGAGACTGCGACGATGGCCTTGCGCGCGAGAACATACGGCGTTGCTCAAGTCAGCCAGACCTGAAAGCCGCGAGTTGTTAGGCAGGTTATTTAAAGTATTACGCGCCGGCGTTTTCCAGCACCGCGACATCGGCCACTATGCTGTTGATCGTTTGGGTGATCTGCGAAAAGTCGAAGGGCTTCCCGATTATTCCTTTAACCAGGTTGTCTTCGCCTGAGGGCGGTAAAGTTCCGGTGCCGTAACCGGTAACCAACACTACGTTTATGTGCGGCCATTGCTTCCGAATTTCTCGGCTGGTTTCCCAACCATCCATCTCAGGCATGGCCAAATCGGTAAACACCAGGTCACAGCTGTTCCCCGCCAGCGTCTCCAATGCCTGGTGTCCACTCTCGGCCAGCAACACACGATGACCCATCACCTCAAGCATCTCAGCCAGCGTCTCCCGCACCGACGGCTCGTCGTCCACAACTAAAATCGACAGCGAAGGTATCTCGATAGTCTCTGGTACCGTCTCGGGAGATTCCGACTTAACTTCAGCGGTAGGAAGTTCGATGGTAAACGTGGTGCCTCCGCCAAGTTCCGACGCCACACTGATTGACCCTTCATGTCGTTCGATGATGCTGTAACTTACCGAAAGCCCGAGACCAGTTCCCTGGGCGCCTTTGGTGGAAAAGAATGGATCGAAGATCTTTTGTCTCACATCATCCGGCATGCCGGTGCCCGTGTCAGCGAATTGCAACCGCAGACGCCCAGCATTAGGCTCGCTTCCTATAGTGAGCGTGCCACCGGCGGGCATTGCGTCGACCGCATTCACGATGAGATTTACAAATACTTCGCGCAGCTCAGATGCGCTGCCGAAAGTGTATTGGCCGCTTTCAGCATTCAAAATCACTTCATAGTCGAGCCCTCGCAAACGCGCTTCGTTTTGCCAGCGTGTGCGTGTGATCTCAACCGCATCGTTGAGCAAACCAGACACATCCAGGACTTCAAACTCCTTCGCTGCTGATTTGCGCGCGAAGGTCTGAATGCGGCGCACAGTAGCGGCGGCGTCCTCGGCTGCGGTTTGAATTATTTCCAGGTTGCGCACCAGGGCCTCGTCCTGCGTTTGACGGCGAAGCAGCTGAGCGCGGCCCAGTATCGCGGCCAGGGAGTTGTTGAAGTCGTGAGCCACGCCTGATGCCAGCTGGCCCAACGCCCGCAGTTTATCGGCTCTGGCAGCGCGCTCGCGTTCCTCTTTTTGCTCGGTGATGTCGCGCGCTATGCCCAGGACACCAGTGGTTCGACCCTCAACTACCAGCGGCGAATTATCAACTCTGGCGTAGCGCAACTGGCCATTACCAGAGAAATAACGCATTTCATATGTTTGGGCTTCTCCCATTAACGCAGTCTGCAGTTTCACCCCGATGGTTTCGCGATCCGCTTCATACACCATGTCTACCAAATGTCGTCCGATGAAATCTTCGCGCTTCATTCCGAGAGCCAGCAGTGTGGCGCTGTTGCACCACTTAAAACGTCCTTCCATATCCACCGCATAGATCGACTCTCGGGCGCTCTCGAGAATATTGGTTAGAAGAGACTGATGCTCTCGAGCTACGGCCTCTACTTTCCTTAGTTCAGAAAGATCTCGAGCCGTTCCAACCACGGCAGTCACAGTTCCAGACTTGTCCACCACAGGCTCAATTGACACCAGAATGGGACGATTAAGTCGATCCGGGGTCACCTCAATCGTTACACTCCTACCTTCGGCAATGGCTTTCTCTACCAGGCAGCCGGCATTCATGGAACTGGTGCGAAGAATTTCACAGCACTTTCTGCCCAGTAACTCGCGCGGGTGAGATGCTTCCATCGCGGCCCCGGCCCGGTTTACTCGTTTCACGAGTCCGGCCCGATCGAAGATAAAAATGCCGTCGGACATCGCGTCGAAAGTCGTTTCCCATTCCGATTTCGCCTTGATTACCATCGCAAAGAGTTCGGCCTGGGCCATACCGACTCCCAAACGTTCGGCTACGGAATGGACCAGAGATATTTCGTCTTCATTCCAGAAGCGCAGTCGATCTGTTTGGTGGATACACAGCACGCCGCGGAAATGCCCTTCGACGATCAGTGGATAGTCAATCTGCGAACGAACACCCACCTTACGAGCGTGCTCACGAATTGAAGCGCTGAATTCATGTGGCCCATGCTTATGATTTAGAGAGTCATCTATAACCAGAGGTGTCGAGATGGTTAATAGATGCCTCCCAACCGGGTCGTCGTAGCTAACGCGCAGGGAGCTTATGCTCTCAACGCCCGCCGCTACATACTCGTGCTCCACCTGTGAGAGCGGATTTTCGGGATCGTAAAGGTGCAAGTGGACTCGTGACGCCGCGAGCGCAACGCCGAGTTCCCGAGTGGCCGTGCTCAAAACTTCAGGCAAGCTCAGTGAAGCGCGGATAGCCATGGTCAATGAATTGACCAGCGCTTCGCGTTTAGACGTGGCTTCGGCCTTCTGATAAAGCTCTGCCTGGCGAATGGCAATCCCCGTCTGATCAGCGACCGCAATCGCCAGCGCGATGTCTGATTCACTCCAATTGCGTAATTCTCGAGTGGTGGAGAGAGCAAATGCCGCGGTCACTTCGTCGCCTACCCTGATGGCGACATACATGATGGACCGCACCTCGGCCTTCGAGAGAATGCGATGATAAACCTCCGTTATCCGAGGGTCATTGGCGGCATCATTGAAGCAGAGAACTGCGTTCCTATCCAACGAATCGATCAATACGCGTAAGTCTTCAAGTTCAAAGTTGGCGCCCGCGGGTAGAATACCCTGCGCATGATATTCAGCAACGTTCGTGGCCCGGTTTGCGCTGGAATCCCTCATGAAAAGGGAACATCGATCTGCGTTCAGATAAGAACCCAGTTCCTGCACCGCCGTGCGAAAGATTTCCGAGCTATCAAGCGAGCAACGGATGGCCTGGGAGATGCGATGGGTCATGGCCTCGCGCTGAGACTGCTGCGCCATGGCCTCTTCAGAACGTTTGCGCTCCGTAAGGTCACGAGCGATACCTTGCACGCCGACGGGGTTTCCGTCGTCGTAAATCAATCGGGTACTCACTTCCAACCGAACGCGACGTTGATTCTTCGTGATGATCTCAAGCTCGTAGACCGTAGGGGCTTTATCGTCGGTTTTGCGGGCGATCATCTCACGGGCAATGGGGATGTATTCAGGAGCCAGCACATCCACGATATTCATCTGCGCGGCTTCTTCCCGGCTAAAACCCGTAATCTTTTCACCGCTGCGGTTGAGTGAGGTAAAGTTTCCAGCGAGGTCGTGAGTATAAATTATATCGTTGGCATTCTCGAAAAGCTCACGATAGCGCTTTTCATTTTCCTGCATTGCTTTCTGCGCTTTTCGGTTCTCAGTAACGTCGGTAGCGACACCGATAACACCAATGACCATGCTGCTTTCGTCGGTTACTGGGGAGTATCGGGTTTCAAAGGTTAATTCACCCACATCAACGCTGTCCGAAAAGGCTTCTCCGTTCAGGGCTCGACGAAAATTCATAGGGATCTGAGGAACATCCTCGAAGAATTCAAAGATGGACTGCCCGACCAAGTCACCTGGTTTCAGTCCAAGTCCCTTTAGCCCTTCGCCTTCAGCAAGGATGAATAAACCATCCTTATCCAGTGCAAACAGCACGAGCGAGGCACTGCTGACGACGGTGCGCAACTGCGTTTCAGTTTGCCTGAGCGCCTCGCGTCCTCGCTTGCGATCTGTTATGTCTCGAACTACAGCCTGAACGGCAGGTTGGCCCTGAAAGATCATCGACATGCCGGTAACTTCGACATCGATCACTTCACCGTCCAGTCGGAGGTGCTTGAGTTCTGTCAGGACGCATGAGGTCCCTAACTGCTGGATCTCGCGAATTCGCTCGTGGTCAGCTTGCCGGTATGCAGGATGAACAATATCCAATACTGGTCTACCGATAAGGTCGTCGGATGTCTTCGCACCCCAGAGTTTCACGGCGGCGGGGTTTACGTAAAGAAGTTTGCCCTCAGTGTGGACGATGATCGCGTCAGGAGACAGTTCCACCAACCGGCGATATCGTTCCTCACTTTCTCTTAACTCCGCCTCCGCTAATTTTCGTTCGGTGATATCACGAACAACACCACGAACTCCGGTCGGCCGGCGCTGTCGATCACGCTCAATTGTAATCACACCCTCAAGGTAGCGGCCGTTATTTTCAGTGTCCTTCAAATAGCAAATTGTACGCACCGGTACATCGTCTGCGACTCTCATTGCTTCTATGTCGCGAGCGGCGGCCTCACCGCCAATAAGGCTGCTGAGGTGACTACCCACAATCTCGGCTGGGAACTTTCCGAAGAAACGAGCGCCAGCAGCATTAATGCTGGTTATGTACCCATCCATGTTCCGAGTGTAGATAATGTCAGCGGCCTGCTCGACGATTTCTCGATAATGTTTTTCGACCCGGCGTCGCTCGGCTAGTCGTGCGACCTTAACCAACAATTCTTCGTTGCGAAAGGGAACGCCGAGATAGTCGTCTGCCCCCGCCGTCAAACCCTCGATGGTATCGTCGGGTTCGTTGCGTAGGCCGCTGATCAAAAGCACGGGAATGGGGAAAGTCTGCGGGTCGCTCTTGATACGGCGACAAAGCTCGATGCCGTCCATTACCGGCATGACGACGTCGCTAATCACCACATCAGGCCCAAAAGATTTCACGATCTCAAGGCCACTCCCGCCGTCCGACGCGCAGGCAAGCTCATAGCCCTCGATCTCAAGAAGCTCGCTTAATAACGCGAGAATCTTCGGATCATCGTCGACGATCAGTATGCGGGGTTTTTCTGGACGAACAGTAGTCATCAATTCTCTGCTTTTGAGGCAGGCCATGATCTGGCGGTCTACACTTGAGGAGTTGAAACCGGAGGTGCTCAGCGAGGACAGGGGAGAACTTTGGTGGTTCAGAAATCTTGCGGAAATGAGTTCGAGCGTATTGGGTGCCCCAAGAACCGCCCGGCAGTATAACAAAGTTGGTCGCGGTTTGTCATAGGTTAATCCTGCAGACAAACCCTTTTGTTTGGCACTTTTTCTGGGTTTTAGGGGTGAGCTCGACCTTTGGTTGGAGCTTCCTGCCCTATGGTCTTGGCAAAGTAGCCTGGCCGAAAGTTGAGTTTCAACTTCTGGGCACGAAGCTCCGGGTCGATTATTTCGATCTGAATTCGTCGGTATGAACCGTCACGGGCCTTGTTTGAGGGTGAGTATGCGACCAGATACTGTTCGCGAAGGTCGCGTTGAATCTGGGCAAAAGCCGTTCTGAGTTCGCCTTCGCTACGCGGGAAATATGCCCTACCGCCAGTTCTCTCGGCGATTTTTTTCAAGGAGCCCTCATCAACCCCACCCTGGTAAGAATCGCCGATGCCGATAGCATAAACCAGGGCGTCAGCCTTCTGCGCTCGTTCAACCGCCTCGTGCATCTTTACTTGACTGGTGGTATCGACGCCGTCGGTAAGGAGGATAATCGCCCGCCGAGTGTTATCCGCCGAATCTGACAGAAGCTCATTTGACGACGCCCAAACGGCATCCCAAAGTGCAGTGGAACCGGCCAGAATCTGGTTTGTGTCGGATATAGGAGGTGTACTTCCTACAATCACACCACCTCCGATATAACCGGATGGAGGTACAAACTCGACGCGGTCAATCGCGCGGCGCAGGCGGTCGATACTTCCCGTGAACCCTTGTTCGAGAGTGACTTCACCGGTAAAGGAAACTATCGCCGCTTCGTCCTTCTCAGGACGCATGACCGCCTCCAAAAAGCCGCGAGCCGCAGCCTTCTCGTCAGGGAGGGTACGTTCTTCCGATTGACTCGTGTCGATCAAGATCGCAATCGAAAGTGGGAGATCCACGCTTTGTTGAAAGGTAAAGATCTCCTGGGGCTGGCCGTCCTCCAGCACTCTGATGCTTTCCTTCTTCAGATTGCTAACGAACCGTTTGTTGCCATCGGCAGCGGTAAAGAAAATGTTAGTCAGGTTAGTCTCGACACGTATTATTTCATCCGAGTCCTGGGTGGGTTCGTCTTTCGGGGGTGTGGGCGTTGGAGTTGCCGATTCAGAAGCACGTCTACTCCTGGTTTTTTCCTGAACGTCAGCCCCGGGTTGAGACTGGGCCAACAGCTTAGGCGAAATGGCCGAACTGCCGACCAGCGAGACCGCAAGGCCAATCGTCAACAACAGATTTCTTAGTGCTCGATCAAACATACTCTTATGGCCGCACGCTGTCGGCAATCGCCTTGTACCCGTGTTTGGTCCTGACCTTCAGATTTTTACGCCCTTCGCCCAGTTTGACTTCGACCTTTCGAAAGCTGCCGTCGTATTGATCGTTAACTGGTTTGTATGTCACCAGGTATTGCGCGCGAAGTTCTTTCGATATTTTCGTAAATGAACGTTCAAGTGAAAGCATGTCACCGCTGAAAAAAGCTGCTCCGCCTGTCTCTTCAGCCAGCGTGACTAAATCGCGATCTGCCTTATCCTTCACCTGCCCAGCTTCAACCCCCGGCACGGTCGACACAAAGCCCGCCTTCGTGGAAATTGCAAAAATTGTAGTCTCGGTGCGTTGCGCAATGTCTATGGCATCACGCATGTTTGCGCGGCTGTATGTGTCTTCGCCGTCTGTGATAACGACCAACACCCGTCGTCCGGGCACCGACCTAAGCTTCTCGTCGCAAAACTGCCAGACAGCATCAAAAAGGGCCGTCTGATTTCCTGCTTTCTTTACGCTCGCCACCGCGCGATTCACCGTCTCGAGCTTATCGGTAAAGTCCTGGCGCAGATTGATCTCGTGGTCAAAGGTCGCAAACAAGACCCGATCCCTTCGCGGTCTCACCACGGTATAAATAAAGTTCAACGCAGACTCCTGCTCAAATTTGAGTTTGCCCGCGGCTGAAGGAGAAGTGTCCATCAACACGGCAAGATATAACGGTGATGTCTCGCCGATGTCATCTGAGAATGTCTCAATCTGTTGAGGGATGCGATCTTCAAGCACGAAAAAATCATCTTTCGTCAGCCCTGGAACAAAGTTCCCTTTTTTGTCGACCACGGTAATCGGAAGCCGAACGCGACGGATTGGAATTCTTATGCTGTCCGGCTGCTGTTCTGTGACTGGAGGAGTCGGACTAGGCTTTGCTTGCTGCGCCTGTAGTGCCCCGGCAAGCGCAAACGGGATAATAAGCAGTAGCAGCCGCGAAAAGAGATTTGAAAAGGGGACCTTCATACTATTTGATAAACAGGATATACAGTCTTTCCTGACTGCCGGAGACAGGCGCTTTGATGCCTCATAGATGGATCCTGTTGCCCTCTTTCGCACATCACGCTGGTAGCTGGCAGTACGGGACATAAGAGCATGAATCGTGAAACTACCCAAATCGCCCTGCATGGGTACTGCAAATGCCAGACTTCCAGCACCTTGTAGTTTGTAATTAAGTGCGATGATGCAATGCAGATCACAAGAGCTTTGGACCCACAGATGACCATTGCGAAAGCACGCCCAGAAAACCATGCCGCCGGCAATGTAAAGCAAACTGTTAGTTTGCGGGTCGTCGCTGCCTCACCCTTCGTATTCCAATGGATCTCTCAACCCTGCGTCCGCAAACTAACAGTTTACGCTACAACCTCCAAAACAATGACAACATGACGAATCGGAGTTATCCCTGCGACTGGCGTTCTTCAAGTTCCGCTAGAAGGCCGGCCAACTCCGGAGGCAGCGGTGCGGTGAATTTCACCTGCTCGCCCGTACGGGGATGACAAAACCCCAGTTGCTCGGCATGAAGAAACTGTCGTTTCAATTTCCGAATCTGCGCCCGCAATCTGACATCCTGGATACTGTTTTCCCGGCCGCCACTGTAAAGCTCATCGCCCACAACAGGATGTTTCAGCCACGAGAGATGCACCCGAATCTGATGAGTTCGACCGGTCTTCAATTCCACATCCAGCAGCGTGAAGGAGTTATAACTTCTCCGCACGCGATAGAGGGATAGCGCCCCGCGCCCGCCCGGTACGACCGACATGCGAGTGCGGTTGCGCGGATCGCGCGCGAGAGGCTGTTCGATTCGTCCGCTTTCCTGTTTAACTATCCCGTAAACCAAAGCAACGTAGCTCTTGAAGATTTCGCGGGCGCGAAATTGATCTGCCAGGTTTTCGTGACCCCCCTCAGTTTTGGCGACGACCAGCAGTCCTGAAGTGTCTTTATCTAACCGGTGCACTATTCCGGGACGAATTGACCCCGCATGTTTCGAGAGTTGCTGGAAATGGTAAGCGAGAGCGTTAGCCAGCGTTCCCGATGGAGTTCCCGCCGCCGGATGGACCACCAGGCCCGCGGGCTTATTGACGACTACTATATCGTCATCTTCAAAGACAATTTCAAGTGGAATATTTTCCGGCGTGAAGTTGGCTAGGGGTGACGGAGTCAACTCAACTTCTATCTCATCTTTTGCAGAAACTTTGTAAGAAGGTTTAACGGCTTTGCCGTTGACCAGGACGTCCTCCGCGTCGATGAGACGCTGCAGCCTCGCCCGGCTCCAATCGCCGATCTGCGACGCCAGATATGCATCGAGGCGAACGCCTGCATCCGGTTCTGCAACGTGGAGAGTTATGGTTTCATTGTCGGGTAGGGTTGGGACCAGGGGTAGTAATTTCGCGTTGATAGTATCCATTGAGGCCATCTTCACACACCGGGCACCGTGAGAACGGCAGCGTAATACGATCCACGAAATCACGCGAACGATATATCGTGTCGGTTCGTCTCGTTGCGTGGATTGTCTGCTTGCTCCAACCCTTACCCGTTCTTCTTTTGAAACTCTTTCATGAAGTCGACGAGTGCCTTAACTCCTTCGATCGGAAACGCGTTGTAGATTGAAGCGCGAACGCCGCCGACTGAGCGATGCCCTTTCAAACCATCCAGGCCCTGGGCCGTGGATTCAGAAGCAAACTTCTTTTCCAGTTCCTCTGAAGGCAAACGAAAAGTAACATTCATTATTGAACGCGAGTCGGGGTCTGCATGTCCCCGATAGAAATCCGTGGAGTCGATGGCTTTGTAGAGAAGGTCTGCTTTTGCCTGATTCTCACGGTGCATCGCCTCAAGTCCACCCTTGTCGAGTAGCCACTTACAGACCAGACTGATGATGTATATTCCCCACGTGTTCGGGGTGTTGTAGAGCGACTTATTCTCGACGTGCGTGCGATAGTCGAGCATGGTGTGAAGTCCGTCCGGAATGCGTTTGAGTAAATCGTCTCGGACGATAACAAGTGTGACGCCGCTCGGTCCCATGTTCTTCTGCGCACCGGCATAGATTAGCGCATATTTATCAACCGGAATCTGATGCGAAAGAATGTCAGACGAAGCGTCAGCAATGAGAGGAACATCCCCCACTTCGGGCTCCTGTTTCCATTCGACGCCTTCGATGGTCTCGTTTGTAGTGATGTGAACGTAGGCTGCTTTTGGATCCAGCTTAAGTTCTTGGTCCCCTGGCACGCGCGTGAACCCGCCATCGGCCATAGTAGCGGCGATGTTTACGGCGCCTGCTCGCTTGGCCTCCTTCAGAGCTTTCTTCCCCCAACTGCCGGTAACTACGTAATCGGCGCTGCCTTCCGCCGGCAGGAAATTCATCGGAATCATCGAAAACTGCAGACTCGCTCCCCCCTGAAGGAAAAGCAGGTGATAGTTCTCCGGAACGCCGAGGAGTTTCCTCAAACTCGATTCGGCCCGTTCGAAGATCTCGTCAAAAGTTTTTGAGCGGTGACTGATCTCCATCACCGACATGCCTACGCCGGGAAGACTCAACATGTCGCGCTGCGCTTCTTCCAACACGGACACGGGAAGGACTGCCGGGCCCGCGCTAAAGTTGTGAATTCGTTCCGTCACTCGTATCTCCCGTTGGTTTTGGGTGGCGAAAGTTGGGTATCGGGTGTCGGGTACTATAGGCTTCGACTGCGGAAGTCAACCCGACACCCCACCCCAAAACCCTTCATTCATCATACTGACCGCGCATCATGCGACCAGCCATACGTGTGACCAGATCGCGAGGTGCCACCCGTTCAGCTTCCACCATTGCTCGATTAGTCCAACCGGAAACGATGTGGCTTTTGCCACGCGCGAGCCCGCGCAAGGCTGTTTCCACGACATCCTCGGGCGTTTGTGCTGGGCGCGCGGGCGGCTTTTGACCGTGAGCGGCTTCGAAGAAGTTTGTCTCAGTAACACCAGGGCAGAGCGCCATCACCTTAATTCCGTGCGGTCGATTCTCTTCCCAAAGCGCTTCGGAAAACGAAAGCACAAAAGCCTTTGTGGCCGCGTAAGTCGCCATGAAGGGCACTGCCTGAAAACCTGCGGTAGAGGCGACATTGATAATTGCTCCCTGCTTGCGTCCGCGCATGGGAATCAGAAAGCGATAAGTTAAATCCACAAGCGATCGCACATTGAGATCGATCATGTTTAGCTCGCGCTCGACTTCGAGTTTACTGAAGTCGCCAAACGAGCCAAACCCTGCGTTGTTAATGAGCATGTCGACTGTCAGACTGCGCTTCTCGGCCTCCTCAAACAACCGTGCGGGCGACTCCGGCTTACTCAAGTCCATCGCCACATGCTGGGCACGAATACTATGGGAGCGCCCCAGCTCATTGCACAGAGTGATCAGCTTCTCCTCCGAACGGGCAACCAACAAAACGTTGCGACCCCGAGCAGCGAGTTTACGCGCAAAGACTTCACCGATTCCGCTTGATGCGCCGGTTATTAGCGTCGTGTTCATTAGGTACCTAGGGCGAGTAAGTCAAGTTGAAGAATGTTTGCATTCACGGTCTGTAAACGGTCAAGCGTTTCCCGCGAAGGCGCGTTGTCCAGGTTAATTCTAGCCACGGCTGCTTCGGCGCCGTCAAAAACAATGTTCTCCATTTCCTGCACATTAATATGTTCGCTCTTGAGCGCATCCATTACGGACGCCAGGACTCCGGGACGATCCAAATGGCGAACTACCAGCCTGTACGTAGCTGGGGTTTGCCGAGCCAGGTTTACAACATTTGGGACTTTTCCAGTGTCTTTGAATTCCCGTACGATGCGGACCGTTTCAGCGGCGATCGCTTCCTGTGCCTGGTCTGTCGAAGCGCCGATGTGATGCGTGCCATATAGGCCAGGTTCCTTTCGGATCTCATCGGTGAATTCGGCGGTCGCTGAGGTTGGCTCTCCGGCGTAAACGTCAAGTCCGGCGCGGATACCGCGCGTGTTCATGGCCACTACGAGTGCGGCCTGGTCAACTACTTCACCCCGGGCAGTGTTAATGAAGTAGGAGCCTTCTTTCATCGCGCCGAAGAATTCGTTTCCCAGGAACGACCTTGTATCCGCGTTAAGCGCAACATGGACACTGACAATATCCGCTTCGGCGGCCACGTTCTCAGGTGTTTCTTTGTATTCTACTCCCATCGCGATTGCGCGCTCAGGAGTCAGGCTGCGACTCCAGGCAATTACTGGCATACCGAAGGCTCGAGCGCGCGGAATCATTTCCTGACCTATCTTACCGACGCCAACCAACCCGAGAGTTCGATCGAAAAGTCCACGAGCCTTGGAAAACTCCTTCTTGTTCCATTCACCTTTTCGCAGTGAGATGACGTTGTCAGCGATTCGCCGATCAAGCGCAAGGATTAGACCAAAGGCCAGCTCCGCAACTGCTATGGAGTTCTTACCAGGGCAATTGGAAACATAAATACCGCGCCTGGAGGCCGCCGCGACGTCAATTGTGTTGTAACCCGCGCCGGCCCTGACTACCAGTTTGACCTGGCCAGCCGCGAGCATCGCTTCGGTGACTTTCGTCCCGCGCACGACCAGGACGTCGGGCTTTTCCTGGCGGATTGCTTCCACCAGCAAGTCGTCTTTGAGATCAGGCTGGAACGAAACATCGCAGCCAATGGCTTGAAGACCATCGCGGCCTGATTGTTCGAATTTATCAGCGATTAAGACACGCATGATCATGTAGGACAGACATTCCTGTCTGTCGGTCGTACCTATCCGGTTTGGTTGACAGACAGGAATGTCTGTCCTACTAAATCTTATGAATCAATAACCCATCACGCAGCTTCGGTTCAAACCAGGTGGATTTAGGTGGCATGATCTCGCCGGCGTCAGAAACACGCAATAAGTCTTCAATCGTGGTCGGGAATAACGAAAATGCCACCGCTGCCTTTCCTTCATCAACTAACTTCTCGAGTTCCTTCGTGCCCCGCATGCCGCCGACAAAATCTATCCGCTTATCAGTGCGCACGTCTTTGATTCCCAGGATCGGATCCAGCAAACGATCCTGGAGAAT
The DNA here is from genome assembly GCA_038040525.1 of Acidobacteriota bacterium. Lineage (GTDB taxonomy): Bacteria > Acidobacteriota > Blastocatellia > Pyrinomonadales > Pyrinomonadaceae > PSRF01. Next base: position 39,017 of record JBBPIC010000042.1, read on the forward strand.
GCTCACATCCAGCGAATCAACGATGCCCTGAGGCGGCAATACACCTGCCGGAAGTTTCAATGTACTCCAACGGCCTTCAAGATACATGCCCCATTCGCCGCGCTTTGCGGGCTCAGGACTGCCGCTGTCGACAACCTCAAAATCTTCGCGTAGCGTTTCGAGAAACGCTTCTTTGGATAACCCATTCAAGTCTTTGACAGCCCGGTTGTATGGCAGTATCTGCAACTGCTCGTCAGGAAACACAACAGCGAGAAAGAAGTTGTAATCCTCGTCACCCGTGTGCCCGAAGCTTTGGTTTTTTAGTTCCGCACGGGCGCGCGCTGCACTGGCGGCGCGGTGATGACCGTCAGCAATGTAAAGAAATGGAATCTCACGAAACGCCTGAACAAAACGAACCGCATCGGGCACGCGCCAAACAGTGTGTTGTATTCCGTCTTCCGCGGTGAAATCGAAGAGAGCATTTGCCATCGTCGTCTCCATCACCATGGTGTCGATTTCACGACTCGCCCTGTAAGTGAGAAACACTGGGCCCGTTTGCGCCTTCAGCGCCAGCATATGACGCGTTCGATCGTCCTCCTTGTCGCGCCGCGTTCGTTCGTGTTTACGAATTAGATCCTGGTCATATTCATCGATCGAACAGGCCGCAACGACTCCGATCTGTTCGTGGTCGCCCATAATCAGGCGGTAAAGGTAGACGCTGGGAGTTTCCTCGGTCTCAAGTGGACATTCATTAAGCAGCGTTTGAAAATTCTCCAGAGCCTTGCGATAAACCTGATCGCTATAGATATTTGTCTCCGCTGGCAAATCTATTTCCGGCCGCGACACATGCAGAAAACTCAAAGGCCTATTCGCCGCCAGTGCCCGAGCCTCCTCTGTGTTAACCACGTCATAAGGAACACTGGCCACCTCGGCGGCCCTTTCCCCAAGCGGTCGCAAAGCTTTAAAAGGACGAATGTCTGCCACCCACTTACCTCCACGGCGCAGCCTAACTCGTTGATCGTCAGGCAGTATTCTGGCTGCGTATTCCCAACAACTCTCATTAATTGCAGAAGGCTTGTAGCTAAGACTATCCGTTCACGCGTGGTCTTAGCAAGTTGGGAAATCTGCGTTCGAGGTCATAGAGAAGAACGGTAGATCAATGTTGGCCGGCGCGGAGAGATCTCAAAACAATTTAGCGATTCGACAATGTCCCCTCTGGCACGCCGGCTCAATGCGGCGCGAAGGAAGTGAGTGTAAAATGCTTACCATGTCGCATCCTGACGAACTTGAAATATCTCGTCTCCAGGAGAGTCTTCGCGCCATTGAGCGTGAATTCGCCAGCGGAATGCGAGCACGGGGCTTTGATCCTGCTCAGGATGAAAACCTCGCGCTCACTTCATCGCTTGCGAAGCTATATGAAGAGCGAAACGATTTACGAGCCAGGCTCGCAGTATTATTCAGTAATGACGAGCAGAAGATTTCGGAGGATTGAAACGATGAGTGGACTGGCAAGTCGAGATTGTGTTCCCTGCCGAGGCGGCGTACCGCCACTAAAAGGTGATGAGTTGACGGACTTTCAATCCCTGATCGAGGGATGGGAGGTTGTAAACGAACACCACCTGCGCAAGGAATTTAAGTTTAAGGATTTCAAAGAGACGCAGGAGTTCGTCAATCGCGTGGGTGACCTGGCGGAGGAGCAGTGGCACCATCCCGACATATGCTTTGGTTGGGGACGGGCGGAAGTCATGATCTGGACGCATAAGATTGATGGACTCACCGAAAGTGATTTTATTCTCGCTGCAAAAATTGATGCATTGATTGGTGCTAACGGTTCGGCGAGTTAGGCTGGATTCTTTTGAAAACTATGCACTACGATACGCTCGTGTCGGAGCAAAACAGCAATCTTCTAAGCTTCATCGCCGCGACGGTCGAGACGATGCGCGACCAAATGGCGACGAAAGCGGATCTTGCAACGCTTAAGGAGCAGATGGCGACAAAGGCAGAGCTGGCTGCAGTCAAAGATGATCTAGCTCGTGTCGAAAGCCAAATGGTTACGAAGGCGGATCTTGCTGCGCTCAAGGAACAGATGGCTACGAAGGCGGAGACGGCCGCCATCCGCGGTGACATAGAACAGGTACAGCTTCGTCTTGACTCGATCGATCGCGCTCTCTCCGGGCGGATGGGCGCGGTCGAAACCGAAGTGAGCCGGTTGCGTAGCGTGATTTATTTGCTGGTGAAGGACAAACCCGACATGTTGCGGCTCTTGGGTCAATCCGGGCTTCATGAAAACAGGCCGCAGAGTTAACAGATTAGTTCCCTACTCGACGCCCTCCAACCCCTCGCGGTAGATCCTCTCGGTGTTATCAACCATTTGTTTGATTGTGAATTTCGCCGCGATAGCACGTTGCGCAGCCTGACCCATGCGAGCTCTCTCTTCCTGATTGCCAAGCAACTCCAGAATGGCTTCGGCTAAGTTCTCGATATCGCCCACTGGCACCAGGAGCCCGGTTTCACCTGGCTGAATTATCTCTCTCGCACCGCCAGTCGCTGTTGCGACCACGGCGGTAGAGCAGGCCATCGCTTCCGCTATCGCCAGGCCAAAGGATTCTGTGTGGGACGCAGAAACAAACACATCCAGGGCACAGTAAAGTTGCGCAATGTCTTCCAACCACTGAACTCTTCGAACTCGTTGCTCTAATCTCAGACGACCTATTAGATCTTCCAACATCGCACCGTTGCTCTTATCCGACGAATTATCCCTACCTGCAATGATGAAGTACGCATTCGGATAGTGTTGGACGACCTGCGCTGCTGCTTTGAGGAACTCCGGCTGGCCCTTGAGCGGTGACAGCTCGCCAACAGTGCCGATGAGCAAACTATTCTCGGCCAAATCCCAATCACTAAGAAACTTCTGACGGTCAAATCTGTCTCTCGCTAATAGAAACCGTGAGGTATCAATTCCGTTATGAACAACCGTGATGCGTTCCGGCCGAACGACCCTGCTACTCAAAAGTTGCGCTGCTACTGCTTGCGAAACGGCGATGATGCGCGCTGCCCTGGAGAGTGTGAACCGATGAAGAGGGTTCAGGTCAAAAAGGACATGGCGCGTCACAATCAATCTCGAGCCGGGATTCTTGCGCGTCCCATAAGCCGCGAGTGGATAATCGCGAGCCATATGGGCATGAACGATCTCGATGTCATTTTTCTTCACCAGCTTTGAAAGTTCACGTGCACTCTTCGCATCGAGCGAGTTCCGTAGAGGAAGGATCGTTAGGTTTTCTTTGCGCAGACCCTTTAGTTCCCCAGTTAAGGGTGATGCTGGCCTTAGCACGACATGAACGTCATGGCCCCGCTCTGCCATGCTGTTAGCCAGGTCCGCAAGGTGACGCTCTCCTCCTCCGAGAGATTGAGCTGAGCTTATGTAGAGAATCTTCAACGCGGGTAGTTTTGAACTGAGATTGATACGACCTGAATCGGTCTGAATGTACAGGAGTTGACGGCTTCCTTCCAGATTTGAAGGCTGAGGATCCTGGTCCTGGCAGGGTCAGAAGGGGTTCCGTCCGGCGTACCGAAGCGGAACAGACGAACTCTCTTCTGTTTGCTTAACGCTTAAGAGTTTGAGCTTTTGCTCGCCAAACGCTGGGAAAACGGGTTGGCGGGAGACGGCACGACTGTTGCCAATTCATCAACTGCTCTCTAGTTGGGCAATGAAATACTGACCCGGGAAATCGAAGGAGGATCATCTGATGGCGAAGCCAAAGTTAGTTACGGGACTTTTCAAAAATCGGCTGGCTGCCGAAGCGGCGGTCGATGCGATACTAAAGCGGGGTTATACACGGGACGATATAAGCGTCATGATGTCTGACGCAACACACAACAAAGAGTTTGCCCTGCAAGCGCGGACGCACGCAGCTGATGGCGCCGGCATAGGTGGGGCGCTCGGCGGAGTTGTGGGCGCGGTCCTGGCCGCGATAGTGGCTGTGGGCAGTACTATTCTATTACCTGGTCTCAACCTTGTAATCGCTGGTCCAATAGCAGCAGCCCTCGCCGGAGCCGGCGCAGGCGCAGCTACTGGAGGTGTTATCGGGGCGCTGATAGGCGCCGGCATTCCAGAGTACCGGGCAAAGGTCTATGAAGCCGGGCTGCTTGGCGGCGGTATTTTGCTGGGCGTTGAAGCGAAGTCGGACGATGAAGTAGACAAACTCGAGGAACTCCTGGAGGCAATTGGGGGCGAGCACGTGCGAACCGAGTAGCACCCGCTTTCGACGATAACGCACAACTGGAAATAAAAAGGGCTTGCGACGAGTGATACGTCGCAAGCCCTTTTGTCGCTGAGGTGAAAACTAGTCGCGGATCGATTCTCCGATGTCTTCGATGGCTTCGCCCACTTTGCGCCTGGCTTTGCCGAAGCCCTCCTTTACGCTGCCCTCGGTTTTATCAGCGCTTCCTTCCTGCTCAAGCTCGCGATCGTTGATTGCGCGGCCGATGGTTTCTTTGGTTGCGCCTTTTGCGCGATCGAGTTTTCCTTCAATCTCGTCACTGTTTGGTAAACCCATGTAAGCCTCCTTATGCGTTCGGGAAATACTTGATGACCTGGGCTGACTAGAGCAATACGTATACCCGGGATAAATTTGTTGGCAACTTGACCGATCAACAGGACAATCGATAATGATCCGAGTGAAATCGACAATTTCCAGGCGGAGGGCACTTACTGGGAATGTACGTTTCGAAGACTTCGTTGATTGATCTTGGAACGATCTAAAGAAGCTCGGAATAAGAAGGCTATACGGCTTTCAGCAGTTCCTCGGAGGCTTCTGCTCTCCTCACGTATCGATCATTCTTCTCACAGATGGGTAGTCTGACCTCAAAACGCGTTCCCTCCCCTGGCTCACTAACGACTATGATCTCACCTTTGTGGCGAGTGATGATTCCATGGGAGGCGGAAAGACCCAGGCCACTGCCGAGCTTTCCTTTGGTTGTAAAGAAGGGTTCGAAGATTCGTGAAGCAGTTTCCGGGGGCATTCCGCAGCCGGTATCGGCTACCCAGAAACATCCATTCTCGATTTCATCCCGAGTGCCTATTTCCATGATGCCGCCGTCCGGCATGGAATCCACAGCATTGAAGATGAGGTTCAGCACTACCTCGCGAAGTTCGGACTGCTCGCCCATTACATAAGCAGAACCATGGCATTCGACTTTGACTTCGATCTTGCCCTTTCGCGATTTGCTCTGCCATTTGGGACGCGCAATATCGATGCTTGAAGTGACCAGGTAGCCCAGCTCAACCGGGCCAAACTCGTTGGCAGAGTCACGACGAGCAAACTCGAGAATGCGGCGCAGAGTCTTGGTACCATCTTCGACGGCGTTGTTTATGATCTGCAGACTTTTGGCGGACGAGTCGTCAGTAGAGTGCCTCAATAATAATTGCGCCCGACCATGAATCACGGTCAGCGTGTTATTAAGATTATGGGCCACACCAGCAGCTAGTTCCCCGACTGCACGAAGCTTATCCGACTGAGCCATTAGTTCTTGTTCGCGCTTTCGCTCGGTGACATCGCGTAAGAAAACCAGTACGCCATCAATCTCGCCGTCTTTCCACAGTGGAGAGGTATGCGCTTCGGAGTAGCGAGTGGAGCCGTCTATACGCACCACACGTACTTCACACTCGGTATCATCGCCGCCGAGCGTTCGCTGCAGGTTTTCCTGCGCCAGAGCGCGAGAGTCTTCGGAAACGATGTCGAGGAAACTCCTACTGCTCGAGATCAGAAGTTTGTACGCTTCCGCCCGCTCATTCATCCAGGTAATACGACCCTGCGCATCGAGAGCATAGATCTCATCTGGTGTGCGATCGGCGATGCTGGCGATGAACGATTTGTGTGCGATTGCCTCAGCCTCGGCGCGCCGAAGATTAGATATGTCTCGTGCCAGGACGAGAGCGCCCAATTCGCCTTCTACGCCGGAGTTGAGTAACTGCACGATTATAGCTATCGACTTATTGCCGTCGCTTCCGGCCAGGATTTCTACTTCAACTCTCTCACCAGTTTGCATCGCACGATCCACGACACAACTGTCAGCACCATCCACGCGCCAGAACATGTCGCAACATGGCCTGCCACTCGTCAACTCACCTGGCTCCAGCTTGGTAGATGCAGAGTTTGCGCGGACCAACCCCCGGCTGCAATCAAACAAGAAAGCGGCATCAGGAAGTAGATCAAAAGCTTCGGAGAGCATTCGATCAGGCAGAGGGATGTTCGTTACAGACGCCTGATCAGGCAAATCGGCATCCAAACTATTTGGTTGATGCTTTTCCATTGAAATCGGGGATACTTCGTGAAGTGGAGCGGGCGGGCTCGGCGTGCGAGCTCCGGCATAGTAGCAAATTTGCCGATTGTCGCGCCAGTTGATTGCGTATTTTTTAACAAATCGGGCGTGCCCTTGTGATCAAGAGCACGCCCGAAATGGTGGTTGATTCCCCGTCTCCCTAGAACTGGAACCGAGCAGCCAACTGAACTTGCCGCTCCCTAAAGAGAGTGCTATCAGCGAACGTGGTAGTTCCAAAGGGAGCATTGAAGGTTAAGGTTGAGCCGGAAAGTGAATAAAGCGTGGTGTTCACACCGGTAACCTGTGTCCGGTTGAAGACGTTGAAGCCTTCTGCCAGCAACTCCAATTTGGTCCCTTCCGTAATACTAAATCGGCGCGAGATACGCATATCGACGTACCAGATGTTGGGCTGTTTGAACGAGTTGCGCGGCAACAGGGCGAATCGGTTCGCACCCCCCGAACCGTTAACTCCTCCAGCCGTGGTACCGCTGGGGCTGCCCGATACAAATCCGCTGTATCGCTGTCCGGAGAATGAGTTAAAGATAGGAGCAAAAGTCCACCCGTTTAAGATGGCGCGGGCAGCGCCACTCTCCGTTTTGAAGTTCGTGTTGTAAACGACACTGGCGACAAACTTTTGCCGTCTGTCAAAATTTGACAGACCGTTCTCAGCAGACTGGTCAAAAGCATTGAAGGGAATGTTGTTCCCCGGCGAGGTGAAAATGCTCGACGTTTGTCCGTTATCATAAGACCTCGATAACGTGTAGTTGACCTGGAATTGCAGGCCGTTCGTCAGACGACGATTTCCTTGAAGAACCAACGCGTGGTACTTCGAGAAAATATTGCTGCGAATTTCGGTAATCTGCGCGTAACTCGCATTTGGTCTAGCTCCCGTGAAAAGAGGGAGACTCCAAGTCTGGCCGGCATATGGTCCACCCACAATGTTAAAAGTACTGGAGCCTGTCGGCAGATTCAAGTTAACGTCCACGAAGTTGGGTAGAGAATTCCCGAAGCTCCCCAAATATGACGCCGAAACGACAGTGTTTCTGGCAATCTCTCGCTCAAAAATCAGATCATACTGATGAATCTGCGGGAGCTGGAAGTCGGGAGAGAAATACTGCACGGCAGGCGGTACAAGCGATCCAGCTCCCAACAAATTTGGATAGCCGGGGGCGGAGGCAAGCTGCGTAGCGTTGGTGGTGCTTAGCGTTACGAGTCGCTGCGCTCTGTCTGGCCCGAGGCCGGTATTGATGAGAGCTCCCCAAACCGAGGCGTTGACGACGCGACCATAGTAGAGTCCCCATCCGCCCCGAATCGAGGTTTTCCCCTCTCCCGTAACATCGTAGGCGAAGCCAACTCGAGGACCAAAATTGTTCTTATCATCCGGCTTGTTACCAGTCTGCGGTAGCGCTGGATTCACAGCTATGGGGTTGGGATTCTTTTGATATTCGTATCGCAAACCGAAATTAAGCGTCAGCCGTGGCGAAACCCGCCAGTCGTCCTGGCCGAAGAAGTTGTAGTCGACAGTGGAAAACGTCAAGCCCGGTAAACCGAAACCCTGCGTGAACGTACCGTAGCATTTGCTGAGCGCTCGCGCTGCGGTAGCTGTACTGCTGTAGCAGGGCGCGCTAGCTGCGGTTAATGGGGAGAGAAAGTTGGTGTAGTCGATGATGAAATCGTTGAGGCCGGCGTTGAAGCCGAGCGCGTTGGTGCCGCCGGAGTAGCTGAACTCCGAGCCAAGAAAGCGGATGCTGTTGGCGACCGCCTTTACGCGGTTTATGTCGCCACCAAACTTCAGCGTGTGATTACCTGAACTAACCGTAACCGTGTCGGCAAATTGAATTCGCTTTTCATCGGGCCATGCTGATCGCTCAAGGAATTCAGGCATTCCAAAAGAGAGGCCATTAGTAAGGAAGACCTGGGGCGACCTGCCCCCAGGGGCTGTTGTAGGCTCTCCGGGAAGCGGCGGCTGACTGATCTGAAACTCATTGTCGCGTCCCCACTGAAATCGGAATTCGTTAAGCAGCGTGGCCGTGATAGTCGACCCTAAACGGATATTCAGCGAGTCGATCTCAACAAAGTCGTCACCGAAGTTATCTTTGGCACGAGTGTTAGTGGCCTGGGTCTGGATGCCTGCGGGAGATGCCCAGCGCAGTCGATTGTAGCTTGCTGTCAGCGTGTGCTTGTCGTTCAGGTTCCAGTCAATCTTCGGGAGAATGAGCCGCTGGTCGCCGCTGCGGGGCACTTCACCTGTAAGGCTGTTCAGGAAATTCAGCGCGTTATCGACCTGGGTACCGGTTAACCCTTTTCCGATCTGTGTTCCGGCAGTCCGAGTTCCGGTACAAAGACCTGCTGTCGTGACGTTGGTGTTTCGGGGCGCCGTCAGCAGACATCGATCCGAGGTGTTTAGGAAGTTTGCGGATGCGAATCTAGCGAGACCCGGGAAGTTTCGCTTTTGTTGATCGTAGCTAAAGAAAAAGAAGGCCTTGTCTTTAACAATCGGGCCACCGATCGTGCCGCCAAACTGGTGACGCACGTCCTTTGGTTTGATGCCGACCGGAGTAAAAACTCCGTTTACCAGCACAGTGTTGGTTGCCAATGGGTTGCGCGCGCCCCACTTATTGTTGCGCTGATAGTAAAAGAGGTCGCCATGAAACTCGTTCGTTCCGCTCTTGGTGACCGCGTTAACCACACCGCCTGCCGACCGGCCATACTCGGCTGAGTAGCTCGAGGTGTTTACCTGAAACTCGCGGATGGCAGACTGGCTGATGGAATAACTAATGCGCGTACGACCGCGTTCTTCCGCGAAGAAGGCCTGGTTGTTATCGCCCCCGTCGATTGTGCTGTTATTCAGCAATCCCGAGATGCCGCGGAAACTAATCAGACCGAAGCTGCCATCCGGAACCGCTCCGGGCGAAAGCAAAGCAAAATTAGACCAGCGGCGGCCGTTAATCGGCAGCTCGTTGATCGATGTCTGGTTGAAATTGCTCGAGAAGTCCTGCTGGGAGGTATTAATAACCGGAGCCTCAGAAGTCACTTCCACCGTTCCGCCAGACACAGGACCAATGGATAGCGGGGCGTTGATTGAGGTTTCGCGTCCGATCTCTACCACGACGTTCTGCGTGTAGGGACTGAAGCCTGAGCCATTGATCGTGACGGAATAACTTCCCGGCTGGAGGCCCGCAACTTTGAATCGGCCCTGATCATCCGTGGTCGCCGTGTCTTCCTTATTGGTTTCGGTATTTTTTACGGCCACGGCGGCATTCGGAACAACTTCATTGTTCGGATTTGTGACTGTACCGCCAATGGCGCCGGTCACGGTCGACTGTCCGAAGGCAATCGCGCTAAGTCCGAAAATCAAAGATAGGACAAACGAGAGCTTCACAAATTTCGACATACGGGGAACTCCTTAAGAATGAGACGTTGAAAGAGCCTGCGCGACGGATTCGGCGCAGGTGGTAACTTGGAAAAAGTGCGAATTGAAGTTATGCAAAACCAGAAAGGGAAGAATGTTACTCGGATTGTGGAAGCGAACTTTTATCACGCTATTCAGGGTTCGCGCAAGCCTGATACAGGTTAAAGTTATGTGAAATAAGTCTTTGGGACGCTCTAAACTGATGAAGACATACGAATCCCCACAATATGACTAAAGTGGTTCGCAAGATGTATGCCGGATGTCAGTCAGAATCAGGCATTAGATTAACGTCCCGCTTTTCAATAGTTAGATGTTCCTTTTGACTTCGGGCCTTCTGCGCTTAGCCAATAATTTGGATCAAATATTGGAAAATCAGGAAATTAAGGCGCATTCGGTCATCAGTTGCTTGGTGCGCAGAATCATGGAGATGTTCGTTATACTCGTTCAACAATCATTGCGATTCCTTGTCCACCACCGATGCACGCTGTCGCCAATCCATAGCGACCACCCCGACGATGTAACTCATTCAGTACCGTGAGAACCAGACGTGTTCCAGTAGCGCCAAGAGGATGTCCCAGGGCGATAGCGCCGCCGTTTACATTTGTGCGCGCTCGATCCAGGCCCAACTCTTTTTCAACGGCCAGGTACTGCGCAGCAAAAGCCTCATTCACTTCAATCAGATCAATGTCCTCAATCTTTAGGCCTGCTTTTTCAAGCGCCAGACGTGTGGCGGGCACAGGCCCTATCCCCATGATTTCAGGCTCAACGCCCGCATATGCCCAACTCACGATACGCCCAAGGGGCTTCACCCCGGGTCGCTTTGCGTATTCCTCTCCGCTAATCACCAGGGTTGCGGCTCCATCGACAATTCCGGAAGCGTTTCCCGCTGTCACAAAACCGTCTTTGGCAAATGCTGGTTTCAACTTAGCCAGGCCTTCCAGGGTGGTCTCGGGTCGTAAGTGATCATCTGCACCAAAAGTAACCGTTCCCTTGCGCGTCTTCACTTCGACCGGAACGATCTCCTCATCAAAGTAACCAGCATCGCTGGCGCGCTTTGCTTCTCGCTGCGACCTTAGCGCGTACTCGTCCTGTGCTTCGCGTGAGACTTGGAACCGTCGCGCCAGGTTCTCAGCAGTTCCCGCCATTGGCGTATTGCAATAAGTGTCGAGCAGGGCCACCATCAAGCTGTCCTCGAGTTTTCCGCCACCCAAAGCAAAACCGGAGCGAGCGCCACGCACGACGTGAGGAGCCTGGGACATCGACTCCATTCCACCCACCAGCGCTGTTCGAGCCTCCCCCAGTTGAATCATTTGAGCACCCGAGATGACTGCCTGAATCCCGCTGCCACACAAACGGTTGACAGTCAGCGCCGGACGCTCAAACGGAACTCCAGCTTTCAGGGCCACGTGTCGAGCGCCGTAAATCGCGTCACCCGAAGTTTGCAAGGCATTTCCCATCACCGTGTGATCGATCTCTTCCGCGGCCACTCCGGTTGACGCCAAAGTGGCCCTGGCGGCAATTGCTCCCAAATCGATGGCCGAAACATCCTTCAGCGCGCCGACATACTCACCCATCGGCGTTCGCTTACCACCCAGAATAAACACATCATGAGACATATTAAAATCTACCTTCCCCAGACAAGAATAACGATGACTCCAAAACGGAAAAGCCTAGCAACCAATTGCGAGGCAGTCAATTTGGGCTTCTAGCCTGGCAGTGTCCCAGTTTGGCGTTCAGTTCTTTAGCGGGGTAAAAACGATCCACGAAGTCACACGAAATTTCACGAAGGAAGGTTAGTGTTGCTTGGTGTGACTTCGTGGGTTGTTTGTTTAGCTAAAACCAGGACTACTTTGGCTTTGTAAGCAAACTGTTAGTTCGCGGAGGTGGCGATAATAAGAGGCGTTCAAAGGAGACTGAGGCCCGGTCCCAAACTCGCAGTTGCTGTACAACCCGGAACTGCAGTCTTCAATCCACAAAGCGGTGCTGCGCGCGATAGCGATGTAACAACTCTTCAAGAAATCCTTCGTAAGTGAAGGTTGGCATGTCATACGACGGGCGGAGTTTATACATCAGCGGGAGTGCCACCCTCCAGGCCATCCATTGACGAGCCATATCTGCCAGGTCCCAGCGTCGCCGCAGGAAAGTTTCGACCACTTCTATCTCAGCCTGTGTCAGAGCGTTCACGTCGGCGGTAAAATCCACAGGTTGAAAAGAGCGGCGTAAGGCGTCGTCACTGACAGGCGATGCGAAGACCTGGGCAAAAGCCGGCGCTTCTGCCTCACGTTCACGCACAACCACAGTTCCCGCCACCATGTCGCCGACGCGTTGATCCGAAAAACTAATGAATACAGAGATCAGGCCGATCGAGTAAAACGGTGCCGGCATCATGTCGAAAGTTCGCAACAGATTTCTTACTACAGCTTCCCAGAATGTAATCGGCCGGCCATCTTCACGAATGACCCGCAGCTTCAGCAAACGTTTACCAGGCGTTTGCCCATTCCAAATCCATTCAAAAAAAGCGAAGTAGCCGGAGATGATAAGGAAGACGATTACGATCAGGACTGCCTTAACCCACTTCGGGGCGTTTGAAAGTTGTTCACCGACACTCGAATAATTTGCGAGCACTGTGAAGCCGATAACCATTAGAAGGATCGTGAGCACTTGCAAGGCATGGTCGATGGCGCAGGCGAGAAAACGATTACCAATTGAGGCGAGCGCGAAGTGAAGTGGAACGCGCTCCGGCGTTTCAATTATCAGAATGTCTTCGGTGGCCAGTGTTGCTGACATTGAATCTTAGGAAGTGTCGACAACTTCACCGCACGATTCGTCCTCGTTTTAAACCCGTGGTTCCTGCTTTTGAAGAAAAGCAAACGATCCACTAAACAACACTAAGTAACACTAAACCTTTCGTGCCTTTTCGTGTGACTTCGTGGATCGCATCTTCCGATATACCTTCGGCTGATTACTTAGGTCCGCGCACCCGTACGAATCGGCGCTTGCCGACTTTTATATCATGGCCCGGCCTACCCGGATTTATGGAAACTAGATACTTGGTCTGAAGGTTACAGCGTTCGCCGTCAAGTAATACCCCGCCACCCTTAATCAGTTCACGCGCGTCGGCGTTGGAAGAAGCAAGCCCTAGTTCGACGAGCAAATGCTTGAGCTCTCTATCCCCGAACGCGACGATTCGTTCTTCAATTTCCTCTGGGGCCTGCTTATTCCTAAAGATGCGATTGAACTCTTCTTCAGCTTTTTGCGCTTCCGCGTCTGAGTGGAAGTCCGAAACAATCTTCTTCGCAAGCTCGACTTTAATGTCTCGAGGGTGGCGACCTCCTGATGTCACACCAAGCCGCATAGCATCAATCTCTTGTATCGATAAATCTGTCAGCAGTTCGTAGTACTTCCACATCAGGTCATCAGATATCGACATCACTTTGCCGAAGATCTCTGACGGTGGCTCGTTGATGCCGATGTAGTTGCCAAGACTCTTTGACATCTTCTGCGCGCCATCAGTCCCCACCAACAGGGGCATGATCATCGCAACTTGCGCTTCCTGTTTGTATTCGCGTTGCAGATTGCGGCCCATGAGCAAGTTGAATCTCTGATCCGTCCCGCCCAACTCCACATCCGCTTCCAGGGCAACGGAGTCGTAGGCCTGCGTCAGTGGATAAAGAAGTTCATGCAAAGCGATCGGCTTCTCATCTTTAAGTCGATTGGAAAAGTCGTCGCGCTCCAAAATCTGTTTTACGGTTACGTGGGAAGCGAGGCGAATAAACCCGTCCGAGCCCAGCTTGTCCATCCACTCAGAGTTAAAACGCAACTCAGTCTTCGCTGGATCGAGCAACTTAAAGATTTGTCGCTTGTAAGTTTCGGCATTTGCATTGATTTCTTCGCGTGAAAGTTGCGGGCGGGTGGCGGAGTTGCCGGAAGGATCGCCGATTAGCCCAGTGAAGTCTCCAATGAGGAAAATAACTGTGTGGCCAAGATCCTGAAACGCCCGCAGCTTGCGAATGACAACGGTGTGCCCCAGATGAATGTCAGGGGCTGTGGGATCGACACCGAGTTTGACGCGCAAAGGCTTGCCGGTCTTCACGGACTTTTCCAGTTTGGTCCGCATCTCTTCCTCGCGAATGATTTCGGCGGCGCCTTTGCGCAAGTATGCAAGTTGTTCTTCAACGGTCATCGTTTTTATCGTAAATCGTGAATGGTGAATCGTAAATGGTTAAGATCGATTCTCTTCGATTCACTTTCCTGCAGCGAGTGAGAGAGAGTAGCGCATCTCCAAAGGCTGCGCTATCCTCCCCTTGCAAACTTCGAAACGCGTTGTGAAACGGGCCGGGCGCCGATAGGAGAATATGCCGGAGACCGATTTGACGAAAGATAATCAAGTCAGCAAACCGCTGGAAGGTGCTCGGCTGGCGTTCATTGGCTGCGGCGTGATGGCCGAGGCAATTATTGCGGGGTCATTGCGAAACAAGATCGTTACTGCCGATCAAATAGTCGGCAGCCACCCGCGAGCGGCCCGGCGCGAGGAACTCCAAACGAAGTATTCCATCAGTATGTTTGAAAGTAATCGTGAAGCAACTCTCACTGCACACCCAGCCCAGAGGTCGCCTGACGAAGGCCGCGCCGGATCGCTGGTTATCCTGGCGGTAAAGCCACAGCGACTCAGTAGAGTGCTCCCGGAACTCAAGGACGCAATACATCCGGAGCAACTTGTCGTGTCAATAGTAGCCGGGGCCCGAACCGAGACGATCGCCCATGAACTGCTTCATCCCGCTATCGTGCGCGCAATGCCAAACACGCCGGCGCAGATAGGGCAAGGCGTGACGGCATGGACCGCCACCCCGGACGTCAGCGAAGCGCAGGAACGGGAAGTTTGTTCGATGCTCGAGGCCCTGGGTAGCGCGGTGCGTGTGGAGAATGAACGGCAGATCGATATGGCTACGGCGCTCAGCGCAACTGGTCCAACTTACATTTTTCTCGTCATGGAAGCCCTGGTTGATGCGGGGGTGCACATGGGATTCTCACGGCATGTGGCTCAGGAGCTGGTGCTGCAGACGATGCTTGGTTCGGTGATGTTCGCGCAGGAGTCGCAAAAGCATCCGGCCGAACTTCGCAACATGGTTACCTCGCCAGGCGGGACCTCAGCGGCAGCAATCTATCAAATGGAAAAAGGCAGCTTGCGCACTGTGCTTTCAAAAGCCGTGTGGGCGGCTTATCAAAGGGCCGAAGCTTTAGGTGGAAAAAAGAAGGACGAGTAAGAGCAAATGGTTGATGGTTGATGGTTTTTGGGTCGGCTGTTCTTTACCAACGGGTACCCGGTCGCTACCGAAGACTGTGTGAAAACTCTTGCGCGGGTGTCATGAAGTCAGTACCACCTCGCTTAGCGGGTGGGTTCTTGATTCAAAACATGAACGCTTCGCTCCGACCACCGGCTACTTTCTGCCAGCCCTCCAGGCTGATTGCAGAAAACCATTACGGCGCTGCATTTCGAGCTTGAATTCGCAAACAACGATCTGTTGCACTTGTTACGTTGAATCTGCGAAATGCCAGTGTTTAATTGTCTTGCTAAAAGCGATCTCGCTCGCGGCCGGCGCACCCACCCGCTACCCGCTTCCGGTTCTGATACCGGCGTGAACGACCTTTTTGTGCCAAGCCATTTCAAGACTTAGTCGCTTCGTCCTTCACGCCATTTACCACCCGTCTCCCAACAACTTGATAATTTCCTCTGACTATCAGCGCCACAGTCTCGGCATAGAGTTGATGCTCCTGTTCGAGGATGCGTGCTGAGAGAGATTCTTCCGTATCCTCGTCAAACACCTGAACAATGCTCTGTCCAATAATCGGCCCACCATCAAGTGTTTCGTCAACGAAGTGAACAGTACAGCCCGTCCACTTAACTCCATGTTCAATAGCTTGAAGTTGTGCGTTAAGCCCCGCAAACGCCGGGAGCAAGCTGGGATGGACATTCAGGATGCGTTGGCGGAAAGCCTCCAGAAACTGAGAAGACAAAACGCGCATGTAACCGGCGAGGCAAACCAGGTCAACGTTGTGCTCCTTCAAAACAGCGACGGTTTCGGCGTCGTGCTCTTCTCTCGGTCGGCCGCGTCGCTCGACGACTATTGTTCTCAGGCCTAGCTGCTGCGCCCGAAGCAAACCAGCGGCGCTGGCCTTATCGCTTACGACAACTGCTATTTCGGCATTTGGAATGCGACCATCGCGAACCGCATCGGCAAGCGCCAGCATGTTTGAACCGCGGCCGGAGATTAATATGCCAAGACGAGTCATCTTTGGAGATGCGAATTGAAGACGTGTTGCGGCTCAGAATCAGACTATCTCGAACTTTCAACCAATCGAGACTTCCCTGTTGCCTTTTGTGACTCGCCCGATTTCGTAAACTGAATCGCCGAGCTGTTCAAGGTGTGCTTTGACTGTCGTCGCGTCCTCAGGGGACGTAACGATAACCATCCCAACACCCATGTTGAACGTGCGGTACATTTCTGCTTCTGAAACGTTTCCAATCTTCTGCATCAGGTTGAAAATCGGAAGTACCGGCCAGCTTCCCTTCTCTACTTCGACGGCGACGCCTTCAGGCAGAATCCGAGGAATGTTGTCGGTCAAGCCACCCCCGGTAATGTGGGCCAGTCCTTTGATCAACCCCGAATCTAGCAGCCCTTCAAGCGACTTGAGATAACTAACGTGCGGCCGCAACAGCGCTTCCCCAACAGTCGTGCCCAACTCATCGAGACGCGTCTCAACCTGGTAGCCTCCAACCTCGAAGAACAACTTGCGAGCTAGCGAGTAGCCATTCGTGTGTAGGCCAACTGACCCCAGCGCGAATAGCACATCACCAACCGCGATCTGCTTTCCATCAATTGTTTTTTCTCGATCGACTACGCCGACGATGAACCCTGCAATATCGTATTCCCCGTCAGAATAGAAATCCGGCATCTCCGCCGTTTCACCGCCCAGCAAAACACAGCCATTTTCACGACATCCGTCGGCGACACCTTCGACGATCGCTGCCACCTCTTCAGGTCTAAGCTTTCCGGTAGCGATGTAGTCAAGAAAGAACAGCGGCCGTGCCCCCTGGACCAGAATGTCGTTGACGCAGTGGTTCACGAGATCGCGTCCGACTGTGTTGTGAATACCGGTGAGGAAAGCAATCTTCAGCTTTGTGCCTACGCCATCCGCTGACGCAACCAGGACAGGTTGCTTCAATTGCGGAAAAGCTCCGTCAAACATCCCACCAAAACTGCCGATTTCCGAAAGCGTGCGTTCGTTGAATGTCTGCTTCGCGAGTTGTTTGATTCTGTCTGTCGCGCGGGTAGCGGCGTCGATATCAACGCCGGCGTCGCTGTAGGTTATGGGCTTGGTCATTTTCGGGGTGAATAGTAAATGGTGAATAGTGACATTACAGAACCGAGCGCGGTAGCGCCGGGTGCTAGAGGCACCCTGATATCCAATCAAACTTAACTATTCTATTACGCCTCTAGTCAAAGGTACCTCTGGCATCCGGCGCTACCGCGCTCGGTTCTGAAATGTCGTTCACTATTTACCCGGCTTAACTTTCGGTGGCGGGCCAAAATCACCGTAGGCAATAAATCCTGAACGCGTTGAATCGTCCTTCTGCGGCATGCGTCCGAGCCACACATCGCTGGTAGCCTCTTTCGCAGTCTTAACCACGAAGTCGCTTCTGCCACGAGTGGTAATCGTGATTTCGCCCTGCAAGTCTGTTCGATAAACTTTTGCGTTAGCGCTCTTAAGGCGGTCCAGGACCACCTGCGCAGGATAACCGTAACGGTTCCATGCCCCGCAAGAAAAGATTGCCACCTCGGGCTTCACGCGATCTAGGAAATCCTGCGATGTCGCATATTTCGAGCCATGATGGGCCACCTTTACAATTTTCGCCTGGAGATTTACGTCCTTGGTGAGCATGCGATGTTCTGTTTGTTCTTCACCGTCTCCCGGGAGAAACATTGAGAAATCGCCATAGTCGAGGCGCATCACAATGGAGTTTGCGTTTGGCAGATTGCCGCCCGTCTTCATCTGTTCCCTGGTAAAAAGAGGCTCGCTCGGCGCCAGGATAGTCAGACGTGCCCCGCCGCCAATATCATATTTCTTACCGATCTCCGACTTTTCATACTGTGCCCCGCTTTGTGTCACGGCTTCTTTATACTCGTCGTAGAACTTCGTTACCGCACCCGATTTGTCTGCGCGCTTGGGCGGCGCTTTGGCGGACTTGGTTTTGCCCTGGCCTTTAGCCGGCGGCTTAGGCGGAAGTAACGATTCCGGCACGTCCGGACCCTGGCCGTTATCAATTACGTTCAAAACTTTAATGGCTTTGATAACTTCGTCGGCCCCGCCCATGTGATCCGGGTGTGGATGTGTGGCGACAAAGTAGTCAAGCTGTTGAATGTTATAACGTTTCAGCGCCTCCAGCACGACTTTGCCTTTGCCTGTATCCCCGGCATCGATCAAAACCGTTTTCCCTGCTGGAGAAACAATCAATATCGAATCGCCGTTAACCGGCCCAACGTCGAGCACGTGCACGCGAAGCTCGCCACCCGATGCCGGCGGAGGCTTCGTCTTCCACCATGGCAAGACATATCTCCAACCGGCGTATCCAGCGGCGATTAGCGCAACTGCCAGAACCGCAGCCGCGCAGCCACACCCTTTTATCGTCGACTTCGCCATTCTGTGGTGGGCACCTCACTCTTCCATTTAGATCCCGCTAATCTCAACGAGCGCTTCATCCCGCTCCAACAACCCGATCGCGCGAGGCAACGCCTCCGCGAGTATTATCCTGAGGTTGGCATTGGAAGTATTACCGCACGTAATCCAGACTACTTGAGGAGGAGGGCCGAGAGTCTCGAGCAGACGTATAAAATCGGCGTCTTTGCTAACGAGGATTGCTCCTTTTTCTCTGGCAGCCAGAAAGATCTCGCGATCGCTAGCGTCCCGCAATCCAAGATCCCGCAGCGGTAAAGCGGAAACATCAAATGTTGAAGCAAGCCACGGTGCGAGAGCTGGTGACAGCTGTGCGTCAATCCAGAAAATCATGCGGCTAACACTGGATTATCCATCCGCCGAGCCGCGTACTGTAGCGCCGCCTTTAAATCATCCATCTCTAGATCTGGCAATTCCTCTAGTATCTGTTCTGCGTTGAGGCCCGCCGCGAATAGGTCGAGTATGTCTACAACTCTTATTCGCATCCCTCGAATGCAAGGGCGCCCGCCACATTGTTCGGGATTGACTGTGATGCGCTCTAATAGTTCAGTCATGACGTTATCTTATACAATTAAGACTCAAATGCGATAGCAATAAGCATTTTAAAAACTCTTGCCCACGTCTTAATAGCACTACGATTAATCAACCGTCCGCAGCCACAGCCTCATGATCGCGTTCCCACATCGTTTCGGCCTCGCTCGTGATCCGTGTGGGATACTTCTCATTCCAGCAGGCCACGCATGATGAGTCCGGACTGATGCCTATCGCCTCCATCATACCGTCCAGTGAAAGATAGCCAAGTGAGTCAGCCTCAATAAATTTTCTAATTTCCTCGACCGACATTTGCGCTGCAATCAAATCGGCTTTGGTGGGAGTATCGATTCCGTAATAACACGGACTAATCGTCGGCGGACAACTAATGCGTACATGAATCTCCCTAGCGCCAGCTTCGCGCACCATGCGCACAATTTTCTTTGAAGTCGTGCCTCGCACAATCGAGTCGTCGATCAGCACTACGCGTTTGCCCTGGATCAAGTGGCGCACAGGATTGAGTTTGATGCGCACACCAAACGACCGGATAGACTGTCGCGGTTCAATGAAGGTGCGGCCTACGTAGTGATTGCGAACCAAACCAAAACGGAAACTGATCTTGCTTTGCGCTGAATAGCCGATTGCCGCAACTGTTCCTGAGTCAGGGACCGGCACCACAAGATCCGCATCCGCCGGCTGCTCAATTGCCAGTCGCTTGCCCATCTTATGACGCGATTCATTTACCGAGCGGCCATAGATAAGCGAGTCGGGCCGCGCGAAGTAGACGTGCTCAAACAAACACATGGATGCTCTTTGTTTTTCGAGCGGATGTGACGAACGCAGACCATCTCGATCAATCACGATCATTTCGCCCGGTTCGACATCACGGACATATTGCCCATCGATAAGATCGAATGCGCAGGTTTCCGATGCCACCACCCAGGCGTCGCCCAAACGTCCCAACGCTAACGGACGAAAGCCCCGGGGATCGCGGACGGCGATCAACTCCGAGGGCGTCAGGAAAAGCATGGAAAAAGCGCCTTCAGTATTCTTTAGAACTTCGGGAATCGCTTCGCGCACTGACGAAGCCTTTGATCGCGCGACGCCGTGAAGAATGACTTCCGTGTCGGAGGTGGCAGAAAAAATCGCGCCTTCACGTTCCAGTTTGCGTCGCTCCTCGCGAGCAAAAGGCAGGTTGCCGTTGTGGCAAACCGCAATCTGGCCATGTTGACATGTGACCAGAAACGGTTGCGCTTCGCGAATAGAAACTTCACCGGCTGTAGAATAACGAACATGGCCAATGGCGCTGGCGCCTGTTAGTCGATCAAGGGTTGACTGATCGAATGCATCGGCAACGTGACCCATTGCGCGTTCCTGGCGCAATTCCGAATTATTGGCTGAAACAATGCCACATGATTCCTGGCCCCGATGTTGAAGTGCATATAGTCCCAGATAGGTTAGCCGTGCGGCGTCCGGGTGGCCATAAATCCCGAACACTCCACATTCGTCGCGAAATTTGTCCTGAACTATTTCCAAACTGATCCCTTGCTACCCGTCGAGCGCGACTTCTGATTTTACTCGTGATTACCTTCTGAGCTTACTTCGCATTTCGAAACCTTTCAACTTACCGTGGTGCGAGCAATGCATCGGCCGGAGGATACACAAAACAGTTTGCGTTCGGTATCATTCTTAATGAGTTTGCAAAAGCCTGGCCGGCGAGGGTTGAATTGCGACATTAGAGAACCGAGCGGTAGCGCCGGATCAAAGAGTCAACGTTGTGATAATCGGCTCGCCAGAGCGCACATCCTGCAATCTCAATGCTGAAGTTAGTCAAGGATCCCGGCGCTACCGCGCTCGGTTCTGTACCTGGGCACGCGAACTAAACGGAGACTGACTCCATGAAATGGGCATTCCTATTGACGGTTCTGACTGTCGCCATCGGGGCCGACCTAAGCGGCCGGGCGCTGGGTTACGGAGCGGGCGGCGAAATAAACACCCGTAACGCCAGAAGCGCCGCTGAGTTGTATGCCAAATCCTGCGCCTCGTGTCACGGCAAGGACGGAAGAGCTAAAACATTTAAGGCCAAGTTCAACCAAGCGCGAGATCTGACGGATCGAGCATGGCACGACAGCGTAAGCGATGAGCGGTTGTTTAATTCCATTATGAACGGCAGGGGAAAGCGTATGCCGGCGTATGGAAAGAAATTCTCCGAACAGGAGATCGAGTCGCTGGTTGCCTTCGTCAGAGGCCTCATGAAATAAGAGCGGATCCTTCAACGATGAAAACTCAGAATTTTTTTAACAATCTGATCCCTTTGCTCCTGCGCGCAGGACTCGTCACCGCGCTCATTGCCGCGGGGTGGGCAATTTACTCGGCATTACCTGAACAGCCTCTAACCGATCCTCAGGCAGCAAATGGTGAAACTGTTTTGCAGATCGTTTTACGGCGATCTTCTAATGGCGAAGCGGTGGCGCTCGACATTCCGGTTGAGCTTTATCCGGTGGACATCGTCTCGGTGCGGGACGAATACTTTACTGAACGTCGCGCGGGTAAACGATTTGATGATTTTCTGAGTGAACGGATGAAAGGACGTAATCCGGTGACAGCGAAATTGGACAAACAGGGCCAGACCTCAGTTGTGGTTAACCCTGGTAACTGGTGGCTGCACGCCCTGCTTTCGGGCGATGAAGAGTTGGAATGGCGTCTGCCAATTAAAGTGTCAGGACGCAAGCAAACCGTCGAGCTCACCTCGCAGAATATTTACACCCGAACGAGAAGCTTCTAATACGGATGCCAGATGTCAGATGTCAGATAAGAAAATACAAGCGCTAGCTGACACCGGACGACCGACATCCGACACCCGACACCCGACACCTGACACCCGACATCCGACATCCGACATCTGGTATGCAAGCGCTTCAAGTTGAGAAAAAGAAACTGGCAGTCCGCGATGTTCCAAAGCCAGAGTCGCGGCGGGAGGCTCTGGTGCGCGTGATTCTTTCCGGCATATGCAATACCGATCTGGAAATCGCGCGTGGGTATGCTGGTTTCAATGGAACCATCGGCCACGAGTTTGTAGGTGTGGTTGAAGAGGCGGCAGAAAGCTCGATGCTGGGACAGCGAGTAGTCGGAGAAATCAATGCGGGTTGTGGCACGTGCGAATTGTGCAAAGCCGGCGATGCGCGTCATTGCCCGGGTAGAACCGTGCTGGGAATTGTTGGCAGGGATGGCGCGCATGCTGAATTTTTGCGGCTCCCTCTAACAAATCTTCTAAGAGTCCCGGACAACGTAGTAGATGAACACGCGGTTTTTGCCGAACCACTCGCCGCCGCATGCGGCATCATGGAACGTGTAGCAATAAATCGTACCAGCAACGTCGCGGTTATAGGCGACGGCAAACTTGGCTTGCTATGCGCACAAGCTATTGCGCTGACCGGCGCCAGCGTCTTGTTGGTTGGGAAGCACCCGGAAAAATTACGCATCGCGGAACGTCGCGGCATGGAAACCGCGTCGCCTAAGATGGTGACAAAGAGAAAACGCGAGTTTGATGTCGTGGTGGAAGCGTCCGGCTCACCTTCTGGTTTTACCGGCGCGCTTGATATGTTACGGCCACGTGGTGCACTGGTTTTGAAGTCGACGTTTGAAGAACCGGTCAGGATGGATGAAATCAACCAGGCTCGAATCGTGGTCGATGAGATTTCAATCATAGGCTCACGTTGCGGCCGTCTTCAGCCGGCCCTGGATCTTCTCAAGAAAGGTGCGCTCGATATTGATAGCCTGATAAGCGAGGAGTATCCACTCGGGCGGGGGGTCTATGCGATGGGCCGCGCGGGCCGGAAGGGCATCATGAAGGTTTTCCTCCGACCGTAGAACCAGGAGGCAGGAGGCAGGAGGCAAAGGCAGAAGGCAGAAGGCAGAAGGCAGAAGGCAGAAGGCAGAAGGCAGAAGGCA
>JBBPIC010000043.1:0-22352 GCA_038040525.1 Acidobacteriota bacterium
GGGTTCTGTATCTGATTGCGTTTCAGCCCAAATAATCAAACTGCATCAGTACCCACAAAAGCTGTTGATTGATTCACTTCCCTTTTCTGATATATCAGCCTCTGTGAATCGGTAAATACTCGTCGAATAATTCGTTCCGATTCACCGAAACAACTCTCACGCGGTCCAGGCAACGGTCTTCGACTCAGAATCGACTCAAACAGTCCTCTACCTGTAAGGAGAAAAACATACTACCAAAGCGCCTCAGCTTATCAGTCCTCTCAATCCTCGCGATCGCGGGTCTCGTGATCGTTGGAACCCGTTACATCAGCGGTCAACCGAACCAGCAGCCGAAGACGTTAAGAATGAAAGTGCTGCGTGGGAAGGATCATTTGAAAAACAGGCCCACCGGACAAGAAATTGCAGCCTTCAGAACCAGCCAGGAAGGCGAAAGGGAATTTGAAGACTCAATTCCTAAGCACCTTCCGATCAAAATCAAGATCAGGAAAGAGAAGGAACGAGAATTCAAAGATTTGAACAACGAGCGGTGGGTACGTGACTTTGTACTTGAAGTCACCAATACCGGAGATAAGCCGATCTATTTTCTGTCGCTGAATCTATGGAGCGACGTAAAAGGTGCTTCGGGGAAATTCCTTGTGTTCGGCCTGGTTTTTGGGCAAATTGAATTAGGCGATATCAGAGTGAAAGCCCAGCCCGGGGATATGTCAATTAAGCCGGGCGAGACGTATGGTTTTCCGATTCACCCGGGTCAAGTGGAAGCGTGGGAATCCATGAATCGCAGGGAGAACCGTCCGCCAGTGAAAAAGCTCCGAGCGGAGTTTGACATGATGAGCTTTGGCGACGGCACGGGTTACGCAGGCACCGATGGTCAAGCACTTCCGCGCAAGCCCAACGAAATCTCAAGCCTGGATAAATGCCTCGATCAACCCAATCGAGCGTGCCCCGCTCCGTTGGAATGGGCAACGCTGGGGGATAGGTGGGCCAGCAAATTATCCATGACTGATTTTACCGGTGAGTTCTTGCCGGTAAATTTTTTTATTCCAACTCAGTGACGGGTCTTTCCTTTGTATCTAATGCCGCGCCGCAGAGTTGTTGCCCCGGTGATGGTTGTACCACTCTTATCCCCACCGTAATGAGTCCTTGTGTTAATTGTCCTCCACAGAACAGGCCTGGAATTACAAATTGTGGCGATCCGGCTGGAGGCTGCTGGTCGGCAGACTATAGCGGTGAGCGGCTGTATTTTCTCGGAAACGGACGGGAATACGTATGTCAGGTTATACGTCTAACTCCCTGTGGTGCTGCGCCCACTCCTACCCCAACCCCGACACCCATGCCGTCTCCATCGCCATCGCCCGAGCCCACACCGGTACCGTGTCCCGTGACCAGTCCCGACAATTGCGCGAGTGGAGTTCCCAGAGATTACTGTACAAATCCTAACCCACCTGGGATCGATGGCGGCGGTTGCCCACGTTTCATGCATGCAGAAGGCAACTGCTGTGTTCCGGATGCATGTCCCTCACCCACGCCGGCGCCTCCAGCCTGCAACGGTGTCTTGAGTTTCGCTCCTCCTCCGATCTGTGCCTGGACTTGCCTTACACCAGTTATTGTCAGTGAGGAGGGGGGCTACGTGTGCACTCCATACTATTGGGTTTGGTATGTGTCCTATGATGGCGGCCTGACATGGTTTGCCACCGGACAGGTTGAATACGCAGGATGCTGGTAGTCATTCCGAGTCTCGCGATCCAGTTAAAAAGCCGTCCACGCGCGAGACGCGGACGGCTTCGGTGAACTGTTCGGATTGGCCTGAGGCTGACTGGCGTGTCACTCCCTGGAAGGAGGGGCACTAAGCAGTAAGACGACTGAACCTACATCCTAACGAGTTAGTTTCTGGTTCAGAGGTCAGGCCGCAGCCACCTCACTGTGATAAAAACTCATATATTTAGAATCACCTCCTTTCCAGTGTTGCGGGGGATAATAAATTACCAGACCCGAGGCGTCAACCGATTTTTATGGTTAGTAGTCTGACCGTCAGAAAAGCCATGTCTTACCAAGTAAAGCAAACTGTTAGTTTGCTTCGTGGGCGGCTAAGAGCGATCTGTAATCAACGCTCAGCAAACTAACAGTTTGCTTTACGGTTTTCGCTCGTAAACAAGTCGACCGCCTGCATAGGTCCGCCAGGGGTGCTCGATACCGAAGAAGTATGAAAGCTCGCGGTAGTCGTCCACATCATGGATAACAAAGTCGCCAACCTTCCCCGTCTCCAGTGAGCCAATATCGTGGCCGCGATTCAACGAATAAGCCGCATTGATCGTGGCTGCTGAGATTCCCTCCGCCGGCGTCATCTTCATGTGAGTTGAAGCAATCGAAAGAACCATTGTCATGGAGGGCGTGGGCGATGATCCGGGATTGAAGTCCGTGGCCAGCACAATGGCCAGGCCCGCGTCTATCATCCCCCGCGCCGCCGGGTATCGACTCGAACCGAGCGCATAAACCGAACCGGGTAAAAGCACTGGCTGCACTCCAGCGGATCTCAATGCCTCGATGCCTTCAGCGTCGGTATGCTCAAGATGATCTGCGGTAGCTGCGCCGAGTTCTGCTGCCAGCTTTGCCCCACCTGAAAGCGACAGTTGGTCGGCGTGGATTCTCAGCCCCAGTCCATGACAGCGCGCCGCGGACAAAATCTTCCACGACTCCTCAACAGTAAACACTTTCTCTTCGCAGAACACGTCGCAGAACTCTGCAAGTTTTTCCTCGGCGACGTGTGGCAGCATTTCGTCAATCAGGAGCTTGACGTACTCGTCGCGCCGGGCTCTGTATTCAGGTGGAATGGAATGGGCGCCCAGAAAGGTGGGAACGTATCGCAGAGGTGTTTGCTGATCCAGACTCTTGATTGCGCGTAAGATCTTCAGCTCGTCTTCGGTGGCAAGGCCATAACCTGATTTAGCTTCGACACTAGTAGTGCCGGTGCGCAAAAACCAGCCGGCGCAGCGTTTGCCGGCAGCCACCAATTCATCAAGTGTCGCCGCTCGCGTGGCCTGAACTGTCGATTGAATTCCTCCGCCTCTCGCGGCGATTTCCTGGTAGGTGGCGCCCTGCGCACGTTCCTCAAACTCTGCCACGCGCGTGCCGCCAAAGACAGGATGCGTGTGGGCGTCAACAAAACCAGGCATCACAACCCGGCCGCCCGCATCTACCGTTTCGCAATCAGCGGTGATGAGTGGCTCGATCTCTTCTGTGTGCCCAGACTTTTCAATCCGACCATCCTTTAGTAACAGAGCGCCGTTTTTGATGATCGACAGATCGCGCAACTCACCGCCAACCCGCGGACGGGCGGGCCCGGCCAGTGTAACCAGCTGTGAGCAGTTGATGACAGCGAGGGAGTTTGCCAAGTGACTCAGTTTTCTTTATTCCGCCGCGCCGCGGCCACCGCATTGTTGTCGCAGTGCATGTATCACAATTGCTGTGGCAGTGCCAGCTTATTGGCGTGGCGAGACGATCCACCAAATCACCCGAAATGACACTAACGGCTGGGTTTTCGCGTTCGTTTTGTGTCAGTTCGTGTCGTTTCGTGGATCGTATATCTACCACCTTGAGGAATAAGCTCTAGAAATATCGAAAGTGTCCGGTGATCTCCCAGTTGAGCAACACGTCCTCGGCGCGCGCACCTGCGCCAATGTTGTGCACAATTAAGTACCCTTTGCTCGCGTCCGACCAGATGTTCACGACAACTCCAATGTGATCCACACCGTTACCCAGATCCCACGCCACAATGTCCCCGGGGAGGTAGTCGTCGCGATTCGTGGTTATGGGCAAGGCTTTCTTCTGACGATCGAAATAGGTGGTCAGGTTAAGTACTCGACGGTGATCGATGTTGGCGTCTGTACGAGATGCTCCCCATTTCCTGGGATATTGTGACCAGGCGCGGCCCATGTCCTCGTGCACCTCTTTTTGCAGATCAAGGCCAATTTTACGGAAAGCCCTGACAATGACGTCTGAGCACACACCGGTTTCAGGAGCGACGTCGCCCCCGGGATAAGTGATACCTACATAAGCCGGATCATAACCAGTCGTCACTTTCGTCTGGGCAATAGCCGCTTCCACGAGTTGCTTCAGTTGCGGCGGAGCGTTGGCTGAGTAGGGCTTGGTTATTGGCGGCGAGGGCTGGGGTTCAGCACTACTATTATGGCCCGTCCGGTTTCTCTCCCAGGGCCTGACAGACAGGAATGTCTGTCCTACCCCGATCAGAATAGAAATCGTCAAGACGGCTGCAAATATCCAACTCTTAGAACGGTTCAGCATAGTTACTTAGCCAAGCCCTGATGTTATCGCGCATAGCCGGCACTATTTCATGCGCGGCATCGTAGCTATCGAAACTAACGTTACTTGCACGTAGCCGCAGCCGCTGCTGGTAATCTGCGACCCTCGCAGGTGGATAAAACTCGTCACGACCTCCGGCAAGATGAAGCACCGCAGCCTCTGTGGGTTTGTAAATCTCGCTCGTTTCCCAATCTCCCGGCAATCCACCGCAGATGCCAATAACGCCACGAAGCAGATGCGGATGTGTAAACGCGAACCGATAGTTGAGCGCGCAAGTCTGCGAGAAGCCGAGAAGAAATACTTGCTGCTTGTCGACCACGCCTTCCGTCGTCAGTTTTTGCAGCAAATCAATAAGGGCTCGATGGTGGACACCGACTGAGTCTTCCGGATGAAAATTTGTTAGCCACCCAAAACCGAAACGCAGTGGGCCACCCGGCTCTTTAGGTTCCTTCATGTGCTGGTGGAAACCCTGGAGGGAAAGAATGGCAAACGTATCGGGCGCCATTTGCCGGGCCTCACGCATCATTTGCCGCTTGTTGGCCCCATATCCGTGCAAAGCGATCAGCAAAGGTGCGGGCACGATGGCGGGTTTGTACAAATCGTAATAGAGCTTGACCTCAGCCCTAAGGGAGAGATCTGTTTCCGAGGCCTCTTCGGGGTTGTTCATCAGCGTAACACTAGACATGATTTACAAGATTCACAAGAACTTTCACTTCGGTTGCAAAATGTCCTTTGTCAGTTGTCCGTTGTGAGTGTGCTGCGTCCTTTTATTTGGTGCCTGGTTCTTTTTTTTTGCGAGACACCCTTCCGCCTTCTGCCCTCTGCTTTCTATTCTCCTTCGTTGCATTCGCTTCTAATGAAAGCTAGGATGTTTTCAAAGTCAGGGAGCACAAAAACCAAATACTAAGAGAGGTGCGCGCAATGAAATTTCCGGGTGGATTTAATATTCAACAAATGATGAAGCAGGCGCAGGTAATGCAGGAGAAGATGCAGAAGGAGATGGAAGAACTGCGCGTCGAGGCATCAGCCGGCGGGGGTGTGGTAAGCGTGGAAATGAAAGGCAATCATGAAATCGTTTCGCTGAAGATCGATCCGGAAGCTGTCAAAGAGGGCGACGTCGAGATGCTCCAGGACATGGTACTCGCCGCTATCAACGAGGCAAACCGCAAAGTCGACGAAGCAATGAAGGGCAAACTGGGTGGCATGTTGCCTCCCGGCCTTGGGGGAATGCTTGGTTAACTTTTGAATCTTCTTGGTTGTTCTTTGTACTTGGTGCTTTGCACTTTGTTGCAGGGAAGTAGATTCATGAGGACAAATCAAAGCACAAAGATCAAAGTACTAAGGCATAATGCTCGAATACGCCGAACCCGTCACAAAACTAATCGACGAACTGAAGCGCCTCCCCGGTATCGGACACAAGTCTGCGCAGCGGCTGGCGTTTCACATTATGCGCACGCCTGAAAACGAGCTCGAGCGTTTGACAACGGCCATTCGCGACGTCAAGCAACGCATCGTTCTCTGTTCTGTTTGCAACAACCTTACGGATATCGACCCGTGCCGCATATGTTCCTCAACTTCGCGCGACCACTCGGTAATTTGTGTCGTCGAGGAACCTCACAGCATGGTCGCCGTTGAGAAGACGCGCAGTTTTCAGGGCGTCTATCACGTGCTGCACGGAAGTCTTTCGCCGATTCGCCACATTGGACCGAATGAACTACACCTTGCCAATTTACTCCCACGTCTCAAACCGGAAAACAATGATAATATAGAGGTCAGTGAAGTCATTCTCGCCACCAACCCCACCACTGAAGGTGAAGCCACGGCAAATTACATCAGCCGCCTGCTAAAACCCCTCGGCCTGCGAGTGACACGTATTGCAATGGGAATGCCCGTGGGAAGCGATCTTGAATACGTGGATGAAGTCACTATGGATAAGGCACTCGCTAATCGCCACGAGATCTAGGACCAGAAGGCAGAAGGCAGTAAGCAAAAAGCAGTAACTACAGAGCATTTCCTCTCTTCACATCACCCCGGGCCGCTCAACTCAAAACCTCCGCATCGATAAGGAGCATCTTATGTTTCGCGGGCACAGAGATCTCGAGGTCTTTCAACTGCCTTACCGATTGGCAATGGAGATCTTCCTCCTCACAAGGCACTTTCCCAGAGAAGAGGTCTATGCGTTAACTGATCAAATTCGTCGCTCTTCTCGTAGCGTTGCTGCAAATATTGCGGAGGGTTTTCGTAAGCGACGATACCCAAACATGTTGGTCAGCAAGTTAACGGATTGTGATGGAGAGGCAACAGAGACTCAGGTGTGGCTTGATTTCGCATTAGACTGCGGCTATCTGTCCCAGGAAAACCATGATCATCTGGTTGAGGGCTATGAGGAAGTTGGTCGTATGCTGTCAGGTATGCTGTCCGACCCAAAGAAGTTCGCGCCCTCCATTAACAGTTGAAGCGTTGAAACGGCAAGGAAGCTAGAACAAGAACTAGCCACAAAGAGTTTAACTCGAGGGAAAAAGAGTTAGCCTAAAAGGCCAGGTGTGCCTGCAAATAGGGCAGAACTGCTTTCTGCCTTCTGCCTTCTGCCTTCTCAGAAGCGCACGTGCTCCACCGGCGCGTCTTTCGTGCAATCGCTGCAAGCGTCGCCGCTGTCATACATGGGCGCGTCAAACTCGACTAACGATCTGATGGGAATGTCCTCAATCTTGGCGGGGGCTGAAGTGAAACGAACGATGGCGCCGCACCCGATAACTCGCGATCCCAGCGACTTCACCAGCTCGACAGTTTCCTCAATCGCACTTCCACTCCTGATGATGTCGTCGACGATGATACAAGGATTGACCTCGCCCTTGTTTATGTATTGACGGAACATTCGTTTGCCGCTTTCCTGTTCGGCCCAGTAAATCTGCTCCGCGCTCAAGGCATCGCGCACGCCAAAGGCCACGGGAATGCCGCCCGAGCTCGGGCTAATAATTGAGACCTTCGGCAACTGGCTCGAGATGTCTCGATCCACCCTGAACTTTCGGCTTAAGCCGACCGCCAGCACGCGCGCGGTATCGTAATAACGGAAGGCGAGCGGCATCTGAAAGTAGTGTGGCGAATGCTTGCCATTCGGATACACGAAGTGACCTTCACGAAACGCTCCGGTCCGCTTGAGAATCTGCATTACCGTTTCTGACGACGGAATCAGGTCTACCATTTTAGGCTCCAATGTTTGAAAAGGATGAATGATGAAGGCGGAAGGATGAACTCATACTACCGCGCAAAAACTTTTCAGCCCTCATCCCTCATCCTTCATAATTAGATTTCGTCGCACAGCATACATCAATCCTGTTACCTTGCTCCATCATTGAGAGCATGTCGAATTAGTTCCGCCTGATCTTTTGGCAACTCATCCGGCAGTCCATTGGGGGGAAACCACTCGGCCCTTTCTATCTCGTAATTTAGCTGACCGGGGTTTCCCATCGCCTGACATCTGAAAATTATCTCGATCTGCATTGGCTTACTAAAGGCTCGGGTGTAGAACAACTCTATTTTTTCGACTTCAAGGCCAACTTCCTCGCGCAACTCGCGTCGCAATGCTTCTTCCGGTTGTTCGCCCTTTTCTATGAATCCGCCAGGCATTCCCCAGCCTGTCCCCGGACGAAAGCGGTGTTTGAGCAATAATATCCGCCCCGGTTCATCCGTGATGACGGCGCCGGCAGTTACCGAAAAGCGCGGATGAGTGAAGCTCATGGTCCAGCGCTTCAGTCTCCGGGGCGTTCGACGCCAGATAGCTCCCAGTAAGTCGTTCAGCATTTAGGCTCAGCATAACAAAGACGGTTCAGAGTTCAACCTCTGATGTCCAGTTCCGTTTTTCGCTGTGAGTCCTCGTGCAACAAGAAAGTATTTTATAGGTTGAGCAAGGTTGGCTACGAAAAGAGACGATCCACGAAACCACACAAACCAACACGAAAAGGCGTTAGCGTCATTTTGTGTGATTTCGTGGATCGTATCTCTTCCTGCTGCACTCCGCGGTTTATGGAGGATAGCAGTCCACCGAGACCGGAAAGACCGGACGAAACGAGCAGAGAGTTACAAATCAGCACAAGCGTGTTCTTCATTGACGCCTATTCCCCAGGCTCGGTAAGATTCGCTGTGCAAGCATCATCAGACTGACGGGAAAATAACAGCAGCTATGGCAGCTCCCTCCGAAGTAACCGAGCAAGTTTCTTCAACACCCGCAACTGCGCCCGTGCCTAAGCGGATAACTAATGCGCAGACTGTCTGTAATCAGAGGAACGAAAAAGGCAAACTTTGTAACGGCCATCTGAAACAGCTTCGCACCGCCGGCGAAGCGTCTGAGATCCACTTACGCGGCGATGACGTGCTTTCCAAGTGCCAGACGTGCGGCACGTTTTACATGGGACCGCCTCTGGGTCACGTCCGAGATCCGCACAAGCAGAGTCGTTTTGTTGAGGCCGAGCTTTCGGCTTTGCTGCAAGCTGCGGGCGGCACTCTGCCAGTCATCAAAAAAGATGCGAGGGGCGTGTTTGTAATGGAGACGACGACGCATGCTCCGGCCGCTACTAAGCCCGCTGGTGCTGCAACCCCGGCTTCGTCACCAGCAGCCACCAAAGCGGCAGCGCCTGCGGCTCCGAAAACAACCGCGGGACCGGACCAAAAGGCTGCAGCGCCCAAGGCCGGAGCGGCGCCAAATCGGCAGCTAAACAAGCGATATACTTACGCAGGTGTGGCGGATACCGGGCCAGTTCCGGGCGAAACCTTTGAACAGAAAGTAGCGAGGCTCAAAGCTGTTTCCGCCGCTGCAAAGCAACGTGCTGAAGAAGGTGGTGGTGAAATTGCGCCCGCTGCCGAGGCCGCGTCTCCGGTAGTAAACGCGGTTTTGGAGTCGGCAATGACGACGACGCCAACCGCGTCTGAATCGTCCGCCGTCGCGGCTACGCCGTCAGCATCTTCGTCCACAGAAACAACCCACAAAACTACCGGACAAGCCGATCGATCTTTAATGATCCGATCAACTTACTGCGGAGTGGTCGATACGGGCCCAATCCCCGGCGAGACTTTTGAACAAAAAGTCGAGCGTCTCCGGGCCGTATCAGCCGCTGCAAAACAAAGATCGGAAGGCTCTGCATAGCAGGATTGTGGGTCCCTGTTTTGGGTTTCCACGAAGACCGATCCACGAAACTACACGAACGAACACGAAACATTCTTAGTGTTGTTTCGTGTAATTTTGTGGATCGGATTACTTGCTTTGTTTAGCGAGATCCCTTCATTCCAACGCAACCACGCGTCGTCCGCGTCGTGCCTCTATCAGCGTGTATACGATTACTGCAATCACGATTATTCCGCCGCCAATCAAAGCCCACTTCGTTGGCCTTTCACCAATAAATAAGTAGACCCAAATTGGATTCAGTATGGGTTCGATATAACCGACGATGCCCGCATCGAGTGAACGAACGCCTCGGGCCATCGCCACCGTAAACAGCGTGTAAGCCAAACCAATCTGAACCACACCCAAATAGACCACAGCAAATGCGTCGTAACGAGTCATTTCCCCAAAGACCCTCAACCCAGCAGGGGCCGCGATCAACACCACCAGAAGATTTCCGTAAATCACCGATGAGGCGCGATTCACCGCTCGCGACTTCGAGTGCCGCAGCAGAAGGAAGTAACAGGCAAAGCAAAACCCGGAAGCCAGCGCAAGCAAGTTTCCGGTAACATCCTGAGGCCGCAACTTGCCGACAAAGAACAACGACATGCCAATGACGCATGCCACGATCACAATCAGGTCGCGTTGTCTAAACTTTTCTTTGTAAATCAGCGGCTCGAGTATCAGCAGGTAAACGGGCGCGGTGTATTGCAGGAAGATCGCATTTGCGGCGGACGTTTCTTTTGTGGCCAACACGAAAAGAAGAAGCAAGGCCGCATAGAGCACTGACGCCGCCGCGGTGACGCGGTTCAGACCAAAGCCTTCATGCCTGGTGAAGATCGCGACGGTAATGGCGGCGAGGAGGGATCGACCAAAAGAAAGTTCAAGCCCCGAGAGATTGGTCCATTTAATAAATAATCCGCCGGTGCTCCAGAGGACCGCCGCCGCCAGGACAAAGAGCAGAGGCGAAAACTTCGTTGCGTTACTCGGCGCCTTCTTCACTAGTTTGCTTCTGCGATCTCAGGTACTTTCCAAACACACCGTTCCACGGTGGAATGACGATGGAAACAGCGCCCATCGCCTTCGCCTGGCAGGCCAGGCGGATGAGTGGTTTTGGTTCAGGTGTATCGATGTAGCCAAACTCCTTGATCTTCTTTCCCTCACGCGCCGCGACGTCCGAGAGTTTCTCCGCGCCACCGAGAATTCCCACCCAACAGGTGCCACAAGATGCTGAACGGCACTCAACCGGAATCGGACCTTCCGGCCGACGTGGATCGATCTCGCGCCAGTTACGCGTACGATCGTCGGCCGCACCCCAGGCCATATCCTGGTCGTGGTTCATCTTGTATCGGGCACTCCCGTCGGCCTCGTCGTAAGTTATGGTCCACTTCTTGTCGATCGTCCTAAGAAAGCCTAGGAAACCCTGACTGTCGTCTACGGCCCGCTCCCGAAGCACTTGTTCCGGAGACTTTTTTGCAAACTTCCTGTCGAGCAGCATCTCGCCCTTCGCGTCCTTGAAAGCTGTCAAGCCGGCCTGCTGAACGGTCATGAAACCAACCGCCGTAATGCCAATCGTCAGCGATTCGTCGACCTTTGCAGCCGCGGCCACCTCCCGCGCAACTGTCAAAATCTGGTCTGCCAAAGGGACCACTTCTTTGAAGTTGGTGGCGGACGCTTCCAACGCCTTTTTCACTTCGGGCCAGTATCGATGGCCGTAAAGAAACTTATGTGACGAATCGATTTGATTTTGGAGATGAAAGTCACCCTGCAGCAAAAGTTGACGAGCGAGCTCGCCGGAGTCTTCGGCTTCGCGCAACGCCTGAAACAATGACAGCGGATAGAACGAAAACCAAATCTGCGTAGCGTTCTTGTCCACTTCTTGAATCGAACGCAGGAGGCTGGTCAGTATTGCCGCCCAGGATTCTTCGTCATGCTGGTTAAGAAAGGTCTCAAATGGGGTCTCAGTGCTGTTTGTCATAAATGTTGTAGTCGTAGGAAACGGCGATTATAGCCATGGACGACTCAAACTGCACAAGTGGGGCAGCCTTACAGAACGGAGCGCGGGTAGCGCCGGACGCTATAAGGCCTCGAAGGTGATGAAGTCAGTACCACCACGCGGTAGCGGGTGGGTCATCCGCATTGTCGATTGCCAATTGCCGAATGCCGATCTGGCTGTCTCCGTAAAGGCCAATCGGCAATCGCAAATCGCCAATTGGCAATCTAAGAAACCCACCCGCTTGGTACTGACTTCATCGCCTCGAAGCTCATCAGGGTGTGCTGTATTTGTTGACAACAATCCAGCAGGCGGGTAAAAGTCACCTCAACAATCCACGCTGGGCACAATCATAAAAACGGGAGGGCTTTTTACAATGAGTGCTGAAGAACCAGTCACAGAGAAAACCGGAAAAACTTTTGACAGCGCTTATGGTTTTTCTTTCGCCATTGCCATCGGTTTGGCCCTCTTTATTGCGGGATTAGTTGTGAGTCTGACCCTGGGTGAAGGCACCAGTATCGGACTCATCTTCGGCATTCCCCTGATACTTGCCGGGCTGGCTCTGCCGCTTTTCATGATGCGCGGCGAATTCAAACAAACTGAGGTTGCCGGCGACTGCCCTTATTGCGGAGCCACAATCAAAACCTCCGACGCTACGATTAGATTGGAGTGTCCAGCTTGTAATGGTTTGGTAGTGGTCCGCGATTTGAGGTTGTATCGAGCGGAGGGTTAGGTCCCATTTACACGTTTAGAATGCAGGCAGCCAGCCTCTGGTCCAATAATCGCTGAGGGTTAAGGCGAAGAGAATCGCCAACCAGAACAGAGCTGACCCGAAAACCAACCAGACAAGTCGCGAGCTGTAGCGCACGTGCATGAAGTAAAGCACGACGAGGGTGGCCTTCGTGACGGCTATTGTCATTGCGATAATCACGTTCCATTGTCCTGGAAAGTTTTGCAAACCAGCCCAAACGGTCAGCGCCGTTCCCACCATCAAGGCGAGAAAAATCGTCACGTAGACTCTGACTGAAACGATGTGTTCGCTCATAACTCTTTACTCGAGATCTCAGTTTTGATATCTCAGATCTCAGATTTGAGATTTACCCTCAACCAGCCCCGATACGCCACATGGACAGGCAGGAATGCCCGTCCTACTTAGTGACTCAAATGCCGCCCCAGCAAGTAGAGGAGCGGAAACAAAAATATCCAGACAATGTCGACGAAGTGCCAGTAAAGCCCTGTAATCTCGACAGGACTGTGATACTCGGGCCCATATTTTCCACGCCAGGCAAAGAACAAAATCACCGAGAGCAGCCCCGCGCCAATGATCATGTGAATGGCGTGCATGCCCGTCATGGCGAAATAAATCCAATAAAACATCTCAACGTTTTTGGGCGCCGCGCCGGGCAATAAGTGAACACTGCTCGAGTCAAATGGGCGGCCCGGGAATAACTTCCCGGGAATAAGTTTGTCGACGTATTTCTGGTGATACTCGACGGCCTTGATCCCAAGAAACGTCAAACCCAGAACCAGCGTGAGCGTGAGGCCAATCAACTGGCCTCGGCGTTTGCCGGTTTGGGCAAAGTAAACCGCCATCGCCATAGTAAAGCTGCTCAAGATCAGAACCATGGTATTAACGGTTCCCAGGGTCAAATCCAAGTGGTTACTGGCGGAGGCAAAAGCTTCCGGATACTGATTACGATAAAGCGTGTAGGCGAAGAACATGCCGCCGAAAAACATTATTTCGGTGACCAGGAACACCCACATTCCGAGAGTGCCGGCCTCCCGCTGCTGCTCCATGTTCTCGAAGTGATGTTGCAGCGCCGGGTGGCTTGCCTCATGCTCCATCGCTAAACCTTCTGCCATTTTAAGCTAGTCCTGAGTCCTGAGTACTCCACTTTTAATTCTGCATTCTGCATTCTGAATTCTGAATTCTGCCTTCACGGTTTCCCTTCGATCGGCGACGCCGATTGCTCCATCGCCGGTTCGGCACCAAACTTCCCAACCACCCGCATCTCCTCGGCCGGCGCAAACTCATAAGCGTCCCAGGTGACGCGCGGCGTAATCACAAAATTCTCAGTTGGCGGAGGCGAAGCAGTTCGCCATTCCAGGCCCGGCAGGTGCCACGGATTTGCTTCGGCCAGCTTGCCGTAGCGCATGGACCACATGAGATAGATCAGAGGAATCAACAGCCCAAAACCAAGAATCGACGCGCCGGCCGATGACAACACATTGAACACCTGAAATTCCGGCGGATAGGCGTGATAACGACGCGGCATGCCCATGTAGCCGGCGACAAACTGCGGCAGGAAGGTCAGGTTGAAACCAACAAATACCACCAGGGCCGAAAACCTTCCCCAACCTTCCGGATACATCCGGCCTGTAATCTTCGGCCACCAGTAATGCAGTCCGCCCAGATAAGCCAGCAACGTGCCTCCCACCATGATGTAGTGGAAGTGGGCCACGACGAAGTAGGTGTCGCTCAAGTGAACATCGACTGCGAGCGCTGCCAGAAACAACCCGGTCATGCCGCCAATAGTAAACAATCCAATGAAACCAAGAGCATAGAGCATTGGCGTATCGTACGAGATCGAACCCTTGTAAAGTGTCGCCGTCCAGTTAAAGACTTTGATCGCCGAGGGTATGGCTACGGCAAAACTCAGGAACGAAAAGATCAAGCCCGCATAAACCGACTGGCTGGCAACAAACAAGTGATGGCCCCACACGAGGAAACCAAAGACCGCGATTGCCAGGCTGGAAAAAGCCACGAATGAATAGCCGAAAATGTTTTTGCGAGAGAAGTTGGCGATCAATTCGCTGATCACGCCCATGCCAGGTAGCACCATGATGTACACGGCCGGGTGTGAATAAAACCAGAACAGGTGCTGAAACAAGACCGGGTCGCCGCCGGCCGCCGGGTCAAATATCCCTACCTTTGCTAATCGCTCAAACGCCAACAGGAGGATGGTGATCGCGATTACTGGAGTGCCCAGAATCATGATCAGCGAGGTTGCGTAGTGTGCCCAGATGAACAAAGGCAAACGGAACCAGGTCATCCCCGGCGCACGCATCGTATGAATCGTGACGATGAAATTAAGTCCGGTAAGGATCGATGAGAAGCCGTTAATGAAGATTCCCAGCCCGGCTGCTACTACATAAGAGTTGGAAAACGTGGTGCTGTAGGGCACATAAAAGGTCCATCCGGTATCTACGCCGCCGGCGAGCAATGCATAGATCGTGACGATTCCGCCAAGCAGATAGATGTACCAACTCAACAGGTTGATACGCGGAAACGCCAGATCCTTGGCGCCAATCATCAGGGGCACCAGGAAATTTCCCAGAGTCGCTGGTATCGACGGAATCAGGAAGAAAAAGATCATGATGATTCCGTGTTGAGTAAACACCTTGTTATAGGTGGTCGACGACAGCAGGTCACCCTGAGGGGTCAGCAACTCGAGGCGGATGAACATTGCGTAGAGACCGCCAATGAGGAAGAAGAACGAGATCGAGCCGAGGTAAAGCAGTGCAATGCGCTTGTGGTCTTTGGTCAGGAGCCACGACTTAAGGCCGTACTGCGCGTTGATATAGTTAACGCGGGCTGCTGTTGGTGTTTCGAATGTTTCGAATGCTTTCATCTTATTAACGACACTCCGAACCTCTCAGCGTAGTGTGACATATTTAATCTCACGGTATAGCAAAGGTATGGGTTCGTGTTTTGAGCAAGAACCGACGATCCACGAATTCACACGAAATCTCACGAAGAAGAGTTAGTGGTTGTTCGTGTGTTTTAGTGGATCGTATCTTCTCCTTCCGCCTTTACTATCTACCTGCCGCCGGCGTAACTTGCGCCGGCGCTTCCACTCTTGTTCCGGACGGCCCAGGCGATGCGGCCAGCGGTGTATTAGGACCACGCAACGATTTAATAAATGCCATGATCTGAATTAGCTGGTCTGGAGTTACCTGTCCCTGGAAAGTCGGCATTATTGGCCCAAAGCCATTGACCAACTTAGCTCCAGGATTCTCGATTGACTCTCGCACATACGCTTCATCGGCAATCACGGTTTGTCCATTGATCAGGAAGACCTGGCGGCCAAACAATCCTGCCAGCGCCGGTCCGCGTCCACCTTCGCCCTGTGCTCCATGGCAGGAGACACAACCCAACGACTCGTAAAGTTGCTGACCAGCAACGGCCGGCGATTGTTGACCGGAGTTGCCGCTCAACCAGTCATCAAACTGAGTTGGCTGCATGACCACAATCGATCCAATCATTCCGGAGTGGTTCATACCGCAAAACTCCGCGCAAAACAGGTGATACGTGCCCGGCTTGGTTGCTTCAAACCACTGTGTCGTGTAACGGCCCGGCAAGACGTCCGCCTTA
Source organism: Acidobacteriota bacterium (assembly GCA_038040525.1). Classification (GTDB taxonomy): domain Bacteria; phylum Acidobacteriota; class Blastocatellia; order Pyrinomonadales; family Pyrinomonadaceae; genus PSRF01. Next base: position 15,841 of record JBBPIC010000043.1, read on the forward strand.
ATGCGAAAAGCGGGAATGAAAAAGTCGTGGATCACATCTTCGGAAGTCATTATCAGTTTGATCTTCCGCCCCGCCGGCACGTGAAGTTCATTGATTTCACGCTGTCCGGTTGAATGTTGAATCTTCCACATCCACTGCTTCCCTACCACATAAATCTCAATAGCGTTCTTTGGTGGCCGGTACATCTGGAAATACACCTGAGCGCCCCAGGCAAACATACTCATCGCAATGATGAAAGGGACAACTGACCAAAGCGTCTCCAGCATATGAGAGCCGGCGATCGGGCGGGGAATCTCAAACGGGGTGCGGCGGCGATATTTGATTACAAAGAAAATCAGCACCCCCGAAATTAGCAGGGTAAAGAACAAGGTAACGCCCGATAGATAAAAATAGAGCGCGTCAACCTTCCCCGAAACTGTGGAAGCGCTGGGCGGTACGAATGGGATCCAGGAAGTCTGCATGAAACTCAAGCTGCGCCTCCGGCCCGCAAATCAACCCGCGACGCAGTGCGCCGGCGCAACATCAGAAACAAACCAACCATCGCCACGAGCGTGACGACTCCTCCAACTTGCATCATCCTCATTACGACGCCGCCATACTTTCCGGTAGCCGGATCGTAGTGAAAGCAGTAAAGCAACAGTTGATCGACGGGCGATCCGATCTTGTTGTCTGCCGCCTCGATGAGACCAAGCCGGAGGTCGCGCGGCGCGTATTCGATCCCGTAAAAGTAGCGCGCCAGCTTCCCCTGGGAGGTCGCGACGTAGACCCCGCTGGCATGTGCAAACTGATTTGTGGCGTCGTCGAAGTGATAGCGGAATCCGATTGCATCGGTGATGCGTTTGATGTTCGTCTCATCGCCAGTCAGAAAATGCCAGCCCGCATTTGCGCGAGCACGCTTCGGTGTCGGCAAATAATCAACGTAAGTCTTCTTTTTAGCGGCGGCCAGTTCCGGCGTCTCGCGCGGATCAAAACTCACCGTCACGACTTCAAATTCCTCGCCCGGAACAAACGACATCACCTTGAACGCCGTGACCATTCCGTTCAGCACCTGATTGCAAAGCATCGGGCACTGGTAATAGACGAGGGACAGCATCACAGGCTTTTTGCCGAAGTAGTCGCCGAGTTTCACGGTTTCGCCCTGTTCATTGCGAAACACGAGATCGAGTGGAAGCTGATCATTCAACTTCTGATCAATGCCGACCCCATCGAGGGCTTTCGGCAAACCGCTTGGAGCTCGCGCTTCATAAGGACGAGAACTGTAAAGCGGCGAGTTCCCCTTCGGCACTTGTGCCCGCGCTCGCGAAGCGGGCAGTAAGCAGTAAGCAGTAAGCAGTAAGCAGAAAGAAAGCAAGATGCGCTTCTGTGCGATCTTTCTGCTTTCTGCTTTCTGCCTTCTGCCTCCTGCCTCCTGCCTCCTGCCACCTCTCTTCATGGTCTTTCCTTCCCCGTAACCCGTCCGGAGCTTGCGGCCGTCGGTAAAGCGACGTCCTCCGGCGTTGTTGAAGCCGTCCTCGTTGGCAACGATTTCTCCACCAGCTTCTGAATGGCTTCGTCAATAGGAAGACAAGGCGACCGGTGCGATGCATCCTTTTGCTCAGTATGTGCTGGAGCCGCGTGATCAGATGATCCGGCTGTTTCGTGTTGCTTACGAGGGGGTTCCTCACAGGTCAACTTAGTTTCCCACTGGTCGCGCAACACGCGGTATTCAGCCTCTGGTTCCCGGTTTTGAAGGGGTATCCATTTGCCGTCCTCCAACTTCACGCCAAAGCCCGGTGCCGCCTGTAGTCGAGGCTCCGGTGGAAGTCGCTCATCCTTCGTCATGGCCATCGGCCCCGGCTCCGGCTCTTTCTTTACTTCCTGAGCGTTCAGGAATCTGAACGTTCCCCACATCAGCACCGCGACTACCACCCCGAAAATCGTCAGGCCCAGGACAAACTTCAGGATGCCACCGACATTGACGTCGCTCTCCTCATGAGTCACATCAACGTTCTTGATGTGCGATACGTCAGGCGTCTCCGTGACGTGCGTCTTACCGTGACCGTTTCCGTTATGTCCCATTCTAGCCATAGTTCAATCTGGCGTTTCTTGCCCTAATTTGTAGGGGTGTCACTCCGCGGGCACCCGTCCTCGCCTCGATCCGGGGCGCCAACGGAGTTGACGCCCCTACAAAAATAGAATCAGTGCCCGGCGTGCGCGTGCTTTTGCTCCAGTACCGATTCAAACTGCGGGTCATTAATTGGGATTAAGGGCCGTTTACTCAGGGCCCAGGTAAACACCGCCAGCCACAGGCCACCAATTCCAATGGGAGCAACAATATCCATCCAGCTAACGTGAAAGTGTCCGCCGCCCGGAAACGAAGGCGCGAGCGTCCAGAACAAATCAATCAGACGCATCACCAGGATCAGGATCGCAATCATAACCAGCTTGCCTGAGTCGCGCTTAAAAGATCTCGATAATAAAAACAGAAACGGAAAAGCAAAGTGAAGCACCACGACCAGCAACGCGATGACACCCCAGCCACCGTGTGTACGCGGGATGTACCAGTGGATTTCCTCCGGTAGATTTCCGGACCAGATGATCAAAAATTGCGAAAACGAGAAGTAGGTCCAAAGCATTACCAGGGCCAGGAGCAGTTTTCCCAGATCGTGAAAATGAGACTGGGCCACGAAGTTACTTACGGGCTCTTCCTTCGACAGTCTCCCCAGGACGGCAATAACAAACGCCAGGGCGCTCAAGGCCCAGGAGGCAACGAAGATCAAACCATAAATTGTGGAATACCACAGGGGATCAAGCGACATAAACCAATCGATCGTTCCAAAGGTGACAGTGAAAACCAGGAGCACCATGCCGGGTCCACTGAGCATCTGCATCTTCTTCGTGTATTGACCTTCGGCAGTTTGGTCCTGGAGTGTCGACCATCGCGTAAGCAGGTAAGCCAGCAGGATCCAGATGCCGAAATAGATTGCGGCCCGGACAGTAAAAAACGGCACGTTCAAATATTTCGTCTTCAAGGCCAGGACGGGATGTTTGGCAATCTCTTCTTCATGGGTCCAGCTATAAATCCAGTGAGCGCCTAAAACGATGGGCACAAACAAAACAAGCATCAAAGGAAGGGTTTGGGTCGCCGCTTCCAACACGCGACGAATCACCAGGCCCCAGCCTCCGCCTGACAAATGCTGCAACATCAAAAGAGCGAGCGACCCCACGGAAATTCCCACCCAAAAAGAAAAAGCAAAAACGTATGAATGGAAAAACTGTGCGCGGTCGGTCAGATAGCCCACCATCAGGACTGCAAGAAACAGTGCTCCCACAGAAAACGCCATTTGCTGGAAGCGCTTCAGGCCGGCAGGGGGGTTGTAGGAAGTTGCCTTCACTGGTGCCGCCCTCCTTCCGGCGTCGCCGACGGCGCGGGTGAAGTTTGACCCTGTGGCTGCTCGATTTCATTCTTAAGTTGCAACGCCCTTATGTAGGCGATGATGGCCCAACGATCCTGCACCGGAATCTGCGGCGCATAACTGGGCATCGCACCCCAGCCGTTAGTTACAGCGTCGAAGAAGTGGCCCACGGGCGCTTGCCTTAAACGATCGTCATTAAAGGATGCTGCCCGGCGAAAACCGCGTCTCACAATCATTCCGTCCCCATCCCCGGTCAGCCCGTGACAAGCTGAACAGAAAATCTCGTAACGTTCTTTGCCACGAAAGACGAGTTCCTTAGTCACCGGAATCGGGAACACTTCTACATCGTCCGGGTAAGCGGCAGCGCCGGTCGGAACAGCTCCACCCGTCGAGGTTGGTGCAGGAGACACTGGGCTCGAGAGAACTGCAGGCGCCACGGAAGTGTTGCCCCTGCCCGCTTTCTTCCCAGTGAAATATTCAGTGTCTGTCTTCAGAAAACCGCGCGGCACGGTGCCTTCGACCAGCTGCCGAGACGACTGCCCGTCGCTGAAGAAAGTTGACGACCGGTACGGTTTCATTTTTGGCTGGTCGTGCATGTCAGTCCGGCAGCCGGCCAGGAGCAGGAGGCAGGAGGCAGGCAGCAGGAGACAGGAAAAGGCTCGGCCGCGGACTTTATCGAGCCCGAAGCGCGAATGTCCTGCCTCCTGCCTCCTGCCTGCCTCCTGTCGCTCAGACCTCAACATCACAAACGTCCTTAGCTCCTCCCAGCGCTCTCATAAATTGCGTAGCTTCATCGTGCTTGAAGAGTGGATCATTCGCTTCAATCACCAGGAAAAATTGGTCGCGCGTCGCCAGTGCAAAATTCGGTGCGTTGAAAACCGGATGATACGGCTGCGGCAGTTTGTTTAGTGCCAGCATGCCAAACACCGCCGCAAAGGCAGCGCACAGGACTGTGGTTTCAAACGTGATCGGAATGAAAGCGGGCCAACTGTTGTAGGGTTTACCGCCGACGTTCAGCGGATAGTCAATCACTTCCATCCAGTACTGCATGAAGAATCCGCCCAGCCCGCCGAGAATGCCTCCAATCAAAACGATGAGAGGCAGACTGGTGCGCGTAAAGCCAATCGCCTCGCTCAACTCTTCAATCGGATAAGGCGAATAACCGTTGATCCGACGGTACCCCGCCTCGTAGGTCTTCCGCGCCGCCGCAACCAGGTCAGACGGAGTATCGAATGCGGCCATAATGCCGTAGAGCGGCGGCGCGGTGCGCCGGCGACCGTGGGCAGGCACAGGAGGCTCATGATGGAAGGGCTCCGGGTCCTCCAGATCGTGCTCCCAGGGCTCTTGTTTATCGTCTTCCGACATCGTCTTTCGTCGTAAAGCAAACTGTTAGTTTGCTTCTCTCTAGTTTCCGCGGTGACTCTTCTCATTCTTCTCTGTGCAATCTCTGTGTTCTCTGTGTCTCTGTGGTGACCAATTCGAGCAAGAACTCACCACAGAGACACAGAGGACACAGAGGACGCACAGAGATTTCAACCTGGGCCACTACGGTGGTTCAAACGTTTCTTTCCCACCTCACCGTGAAGCAAACTAACAGTTTGCTTTACGCTTACTCCTCAACTTCCGCTTCCGGCAAAATCGTGCGCATCTCGAAGATGGAAATCATCGGCAGGAAGCGGATAAACAGAAACAACAACGTAAAGAAAAACCCGATGGTGCCCAGGAACATGGTCCAGTCCCACACCGAAGGCTGATACATGCCCCACGACGAAGGCACGAAGTCGCGATGCAAACTGGTCACCACGATCACAAAGCGCTCCAGCCACATGCCAATACTGACCACGATTGATATCAACCACAGCACCAGCAGGTTTGAGCGCACTTTCTTAATCCACAGAAACTGCGGCGTCACGATGTTGCAGATAATCAGGGCCCAGTAGTAACCGGAATAGGGGCCGTGCATGCGGTTCCAAATCATGTAACGCTCGTAGCGGTTGCCGCTATACCAGCCAAAGAACGCTTCCATGACGTAGCCGTAGCCGACGATCAAACCGGTGGCCAACATCACCTTTGCCATGTTGTGCATATGGCGCATGGTGATGAAGCCTTGCAGGCCATAAAGCTTTCGCAGAGGAATTGTCAGCAACAAGACCATAGCGAAGCCTGCGTAGATGGCGCCGGCAACGAAGTAAGGCGGAAACATCGTTGCGTGCCAGCCCGGGATGACACCCACAGCAAAGTCGAAACTGACAATCGTGTGAACCGAAAGCACGAGCGGTGTGGCCAGGCCCGCTAAGAGCAGATACGCCATTTCGTAGCGATGCCAGTGGCGCGCCGAACCACGCCAGCCCATCGCCAAGAGGCCGTAAAGAATCTGAAACGGCTTGCTGCGAGCGCGATCCCGTAGCGTAGCGAAGTCAGGAATGAGACCGACAAACCAGAACAACGCCGACACCGTGGCATAGGTGGATACGGCAAATACGTCCCACATTAAAGGGCTACGAAATTGCGGCCAGACGCCCATTGTGTTGGGATATGGAAACAGCCAGTAGGCCAGCCAGGGACGGCCCAGGTGCATGATTGGATACATGCCGGCCTGGGCTACTGCAAAGAGAGTCATGGCTTCGGCGAAGCGGTTGATGGACGTTCGCCATTTTTGTCTCAGCAGCAGCAGAATGGCCGATATCAATGTGCCGGCGTGGCCGATTCCAATCCACCAGACGAAATTCAGAATATCCATTCCCCAGGCCACGGGAATGTTGACGCCCCAGAGTCCGATACCAACAAACAGAAGATTGGTGATCGTCAGCAGCAGTAGCTGGAACAGCACAAAGGAGATACCAAACCCCAGGAACCACCAGAGGGGCGTCTTGCGCTTCAAGACGATCGAGCTGATCTTGTCGGTCACCGAGGCAAACGTCAGCCCCGGCGCCACAACCGGATGTGTCGTGTGGTGCCCTGGATCTAAATTGTGTGGTTCGTCCGCCATGCTCGTTGTAAAGCAAACTGTTAGTTTGCTTCTTTGTTATTCCAGAGTTCGCCCTTCGCCAGCAAACTATGCGCTGGATCTAAATTGTGTGGTTCGTCCGCCATGCTCGTTGTAAAGCAAACTGTTAG
>JBBPIC010000043.1:22452-60635 GCA_038040525.1 Acidobacteriota bacterium
TTTGCTTCTTTGTTATTCCAGAGTTCGCCCTTGCCTAACGCCAGCAAACTAACAGTTTGCTTTACTTTCACTCGCTGCACGCTAGTAGTTCAACCTTCAGGTTGTCCGTCGCCACCGAAGAAGCAAGCTAAAGCTTGAACTCTGAGCTGCCCGCCCTGGCCACCGAATGCAAACTAACAGTTTGCTTTACTTAATCTCCGGATTCGGGTTCTTCAACGCCGTCAAATAAGTCGTTCGCGGACGCGTGTTCAGGTCCGCCAGCAATGAGTAATCACGCTTGTCCGCTTTCAACTTCGAAACGCGGCTGTTGGGATCGTTGATATCACCAAAAACGATCGCTTCCGTCGGACACACCGCCTGACACGCTGTCACGATCTCTCCGTCACGTACCTTTCGGCCTTCCAGCTCTGACTGAATCTTCGCACCCTGAATTCGCTGCACACAGTAAGTACATTTCTCCATCACGCCGCGGCTGCGCACGGTCACATCCGGGTTGCGCATCAACTGGTAAGTAGGCGTCTCCCAATCCTGGTACAGGTAAAAGTTGAACCGGCGAACTTTGTATGGGCAGTTGTTCGAACAATACTTGGTGCCGACGCAACGGTTGTAGACCATGTCGTTCAGGCCTTCCGAACTGTGGACCGTGGCATGGACCGGACAGACGGGCTCGCAGGGCGCGTTTTCGCAATGCATGCAAGGCACCGGCATGAAGTTGGTTGCCTCCGGATTGCTTGCATCGTCGCCCTTGAAATAGGTATCGACGCGAATCCAGTGCATCTCGCGGCTGCGGACGACTTCTTCCTTACCAACAATGGGAATGTTGTTTTCTGATTGGCAGGCAATGGTGCAAGCGTTGCATCCGACACAATTATTCAGGTCGATCGCCATACCCCACGCATAACCCATGCCCTGGTTCTTGTAATCGAACGGCTCATAAAGCGTGTCGTGGGGCCCGGGCTCGTGCGTCAGGTTGGCCTCATGCTTGTCGTGCAGATAGTCTTCGAGCGTTTGCGATCTCAGTATGTCGCGGTCCTCTTTGCTGAAGTTATGGTCCTCCATATTGAAATGGAGTTGCGTCACCGCCAGTAGGTACTCGCTGCCTGCTTTCTCCACTTGCACACCGGCAGCAGACCACGGCGATTCCGCGGTGCGAATCTCGTAGGCGTTAAACCCATGACCATTGCCCACGCGCCCCGCCAGCCTGCGACCATAACCAAGATGAATGGTGACAACTCCGTCAGGCTGGCCCGGAGTTACCCAGGTGGGGGCACTGATGCTTCGACCGTTGTTGGTGATCCGGATCGGGTCGACATAGATGTCGCCACCTTTACTGCCGATAGTTTTCTTGAGACCCAGTTGTTCCGCGGTCCTGGGGCTGATTAAGGCTGCATTGTCCCAGGTTAGTTTTGAGAGCGGCTTGGGCAACTCTTGCAACCAGCCGTTATTTGCGAAGCGGCCGTCATAGATTGTGGGGTCTGTGCGGAAGACAAGCTCAAACTGCGTGTTGGGTGTTGGGTTTGGTGTGTTGCCTACCGCTTGAGCAAGACCTCCTGAATTGACCGCCACCGTCTTCACAGCCAGAGCGGTGTTGGGAATAAACCCGTCGTGCACCCACTTGCGCCAAGTGTTTTCGAAATCAGTGGACGGACTCGCTGCCGGCTGCGGTGCCGATGGCGCCCCGGTTGCCGTTCCTGCTTCCTGGCTCCTGCCTCCTGCTGCCTGCCTCCTGCCTCCTGCCCCCTGTCCCTGCCAGAACTCGCGAATAATGTCATACGGCTTGCGGTCATACTGTGGCGTAAACACCGCCAGCAGTTCATGAGCACTCTTGCTTTGATAGAGCGGTTGGATCAGAGGCTGGACGATGGAAACCGTGCCGTCGAAGGAGCGCGTGTCGCTCCACGCTTCGAGATAGTGGGCTTCCGGGATGTGCCAATGACAAAGCTCTGAAGTTTCATCGCGGTAAGGGCTGAGATGAACTCGCAACTTGGCTTTGAAGATCCGGTCCTTGTGCAAACTCATCTCAACCGGCGTGTTGTAAACAGGATTGCCCCCCACCATCACCAGCATATCGACGCGTCCAGCATCAATATCATTGACCAGATCCTGAAGCGATTGCCGCTGATCGACCGGGTTGGCTTCCAAAGGATCGGTGTAGAAGACGGTCTTGCCGACATTGCCGAGCGCACCATTCATTGCGTGGGCGAGAGCGTGAACACTGGGAGCCGTCTCTTTCCCGGCAATTACAATGCTGGCTCCCCGGTGCTGTTGGAGATCACGCGCGATAGCATCTAGACCGCTGGTCGAGGTCTCCGCGGATATGCCGCCCACACCGACATGTGCCGCGATGGCAGTCGCCGCCTTCAACATCTCACTCGGCTTGATGGCCCAATGATGGTCCGCGCTGGCTCCCGTGGTTGACGGCGTCGTCTCGATCACGTAAAGCCGGTTCATTGCGTCGCCAGGTTCCCTCAAGTCGTCCACTTTGAGAGGGCCCAGGTCGCGTGGGCGAGTTACTCGCCGTCGCCGTTCCGCAAAGTCCCGCGCGTATTTAAGTGTTCCCGGCATAGCCGCGAGAAAATCAGCATCAAGCGAGAGAATGCGATCGGCCGTGCTGAAGTCGTAGATAGTGTTGACCGGCTGACCGAAAGCCATCATCGCCGCCGCGCGCGCATTGTCGTTATTCGCAGGTTCGTATTGATGCCACTTGGCCTGCGGAAACTCAGTCAGAATCGCTTTTAACTGAGCACCCAGGGTCGGCGATGTAACGGTCTCAGTAAGGAAACGGAGCCCGGAGCCCTGCTTCGGACGCTGCTCGTCGAGCGCGGTGCGAATCTCACCAACGAAAGTGGTCCAGGGCCTGGTCTCGTCGCGGAACAGCGGAGTTTGCGAACGATCGGGATCGTAAAGAGAAAGGATCGACGCCTGGGAAAAGATGTCTGTGGCGCTTGATCCGCGGTCCGCTGGATCAGCATTGCGGCTGTTCGGATGATCCGGATTTCCTTCGAGCTTCGTGGGGCGACCTTCATTACTTCTGGCGAGCAGCGGCGATGCTACTCCGCCGAGCGTTAAAGCTGTCGCGAAGAAGAGCGCCTTGCCGGGTGTACCGTGCTCAGGCTGCTTTACGTAAGGGACGATTTTTTCGGATGGCTGAAATACACATCCGCTCAGGCCGGCAAGCGCGAGCGAAGCGCCCATCAACTTCAAAAACGTACGCCGCTCAACCGGATCGTCCCACTGTTCGGCCTGTTGCGGATATTCGCGTTCGACAAACTCACGAAACTCGGGAGCATCGGCCAACTCTTCAAGGCTGCGCCAATACTTTTTCGCCGGGAGCACGTTATCGTCAGTAGTCCCCGTGCCACGCTCCTGCTGATCCAGAACGTACTGACTTAGCAGCTTGAAGTTTATATGTCTGTCGTTACTCATCTGAGACTTTCAAACTTTCGTAGCCCCTCCTTGGAGTGCGCCGCCTTGTCGGCGCTTTGGCCCGTGGCGGCTTGACGCCACGATGTCGCGGCAGATTCAACTAGAAATCCTTCAAGCCTCGGAATCCAAGAAAGCTGCGACTAGTCGCAGCGGGACAAAGCGCCGACAAGGCGGCGCACTCCAAGGAGCGGCCTAAGCCTACCGATGACATGTGGAGCAACTAGTCAGCACTTCCTTCCCCTGAATGTGATACTTGCTGACCAGCGACCTGCCCTCTGCGATTTCTTCTTTAGTCTTATTCTCCTGACGCCATTCCATGTCAAAAACTTTATCGGAGGGACGCACAAAGTTTTCGGGCGCCCGATGACATTCCAGACACCACTCCATCTGTAGCGTCGAGGCCTGGTATGCGATCGGCATTTGATCGACTCGCCCGTGGCAGGTCGAACATCCCACACCTTTATTCACGTGAATGCTGTGATCGAAATATGCGTAGTCGGGCAGGTCATGGACCCGAATCCATTCAATTGGTTTGCCTGTTCGGAAGCTGGCACGCACAGGTTCCAGATAAGGGCTCTCGGCCCAAATCTGTTTGTGGCAATTCATGCAAGTATCTGTAGAGGGCAATCCGGCTGAGGCGGCTTTTTCAACCGAGGTGTGGCAATAGCGACAATCTATTCCATCGTCGCCGACGTGGTGCTTATGACTAAATTGAACCGGCTGTTGGCGCTCGACCCACTGCCCAGTGTTCCAGGAAGAACGATTCAACTCCGCGGTGACCCAAAGCAGGGCCACCAGAATGAAGACGGCGCCGTAGATCGTCAGCTTTGCGAGCGCGTTAGTGCTGTGATGAAAAATCTGTGGCATCGCCGCAGCTTTAGTCCTTGATTACCAATCACGTTCGTCCAACCGGAAGGCGGCACAGCATGGGTTGTACGAGAAGCTCTTGCGAAACGTCGCTATGCTTGGGCGGTAAAACACACAACGCCACTAAGCTTCGTATGGTCCTAAACTATTTTTCCTTGCAAAGTTGAGAGTACTTTAGCAGATGAGCGAATTTTTTCAACTTCTCATCATGGCGAGAAGAAATTTAGAAAAGTTTGCTCCAGGCCGTGAGGTTTAGCTAATGCCGCCCGTTGGTCAAGTGTCGTTATGCAGGTAACACAAACTTCAGTCTGTGATTTCGGTTAGCCTTATAAAGTCTATCGTGCTCGATTTGGGAAGTTGGGTTCCTTATGTGCAATGCGCGTACGCAGCCAATTGGCTGGAAGCCAAGATTTTTGCATCCGCCGCTGGATCTTATCGCCCACAGCAACTTGACAGGCTTTTGAAGCTGCCCTTACTTTTCATGCGTCCTCAATTCTTGCTGCCGTAACTAATCCCAGGCGATGATCATGCGACCAAACACCTTACTTGTCCTCTGCACACTGGCCGTGTATTTGTTTCTCAATAACGAACCTGTTAGTGCACAATCTGACCCCCCGAAGTTTGAGGTTGGTACTCAGTTTTCTCTGATTCGTTTCAGTGACCTGGACATTACAGAGGCTGGTTTCGGTGCCAGATTCACTTACAACATAAACAAGCACGTGGCTGTGGAAGCCGAAGTGAACATCTTTCCCAGAGATCCTCAAGACTATACTGAAGCCTTAAGAGGGGGTCATAAGACTCAAGGATTGTTTGGCCTCAAGGTGGGAAAGCGAAGTCGGAGGTTTGGTCTCTTTGGTAAAGTCAGACCCGGATTTGTGAACTTTAGCCACTTAAGCCGCCTCCCCGAGTGCTGTACCGGTATGCCACCACCTTTCGAGTTCAGCGAAACTGATTTTGCGCTGGACCTGGGAGGGGTTGCCGAGTTTTATACATCACGGCGGACATTCATTCGCGTAGATGTAGGCGATACGATAGTCCACTCGAATTCCGGTAAGAAGATATCGCTTCCCACCCCATTCACGCTGCCAAATGGGATGAGTATTCTTGGAACGAAGGGCGCGATTCGCTCCACCAGTCACAACCTGCAGCTAACCGTTGGGATGGGCTTTCGTCTATTTAGAAAAGCACAAAGGCAGAACACAGACAGTACCCGCATACCCGAAAAGCGAGCACCGAGGTATGAGGTTGGCGTCCAATTCAGCTCACTTTCGATAAACCCACACAGCGTCATCTGTTTCGACCTCTGCATTGTTGGATCGGACAGGAAATATGCCGAACCGGGCGTAGGAGTCAGGTTTACCTACAATCTCACAAACAACATCGGGTTGGAGGCGGAAGGGAATCTCTTCGGTGAGTCTCCCGACGTCAGCGTCTTAGGCCTGCGTGGCCGCATGTCTCAAGGACAGTTTGGCGCTAAGGTAGGAAAGCGTTTCAAGAGGCTCGGTGTCTTTGGAAAAATTCGCCCCGGATTCGTAGGTTTCTCGAAAGTTAGTTACCTGGTTAGTACGAGCACATTAACGTTCGACTTTGGCCGACAGGTTTCCATCGGTCGATTTGGAGAACGAAAAGGAAAGTTCTTTTCCACCGATGTGGGAGGCGTCGTCGAGTTCTATCCATCCAGGCATCTGATGACGCGAGTTGATCTGGGAGACACGATCATCCGATATGGCAAAATAGTTGTACCGGGATATAGTCTGAGTGGTGCCATCCAAAGAATACCACCCGAAACGAGACATAATTTCCAGTTTACCGCCGGCATAGGATTAAGATTTTAGTGAATTTTAGTGGACAAGTATCTTTTGAAATAATGACGGCTACTAAGCAATCCACGCGATAAATCATGCTGCAAAAACTTTTACCTCCCATATGCACACTAGCCTTGTGTCTGTTCTTCAATAACAACCAGATCACTGCACAGTCCAAAACCCCGAAGTACGAAGTTGGGGCGCAGTTTTCGCTGCTTCGTTTCAGCGACCTGGACATCACCGAGCCGGGGTTTGGGGGCAGGTTCACTTATAACATTAACGAACATATCGCGGTCGAGGCCGAGGGAAACTTTTTTCCGAGAGAGGGTAAGGAATATTTCGGAGAAACACTTCAGGGAGGTCGCAAAACTCAAGGGCTGTTTGGTGTCAAAGCTGGGGCACGAACTCGGCGGTTAGGTATATTCGGTAAAGTCAGGCCCGGGTTCCTCCACTTCGGTAACTTTACCAGGCCTGGAATCGCCTGCACAGATGTATGTCCGCCTCAGCCGCCTCCAAATTTTAGCCAAACAGATTTTGCTCTCGATCTTGGTAGTGTGATCGAACTTTATCCTTCACAACGTACCATCCTTCGTTTCGATATCGGAGACACTATGATCCACTCTGGTTCCGGAGAAGTCGTAGTGATTCCTGGCATTACGCAATTCCCCAGCGGCTTCAGTATCCCTTTTAAGGACGTTGTTCGCTCCACGAGCCACAACTTGCAGTTTAGTGTTGGAATTGGTTTCAGATTCTAAGGCATCCGAGGCGTGGATGTGCATCTGCCTCAGCGTTTGACTAGAGTCTCTGGTTAAGCTTAACTTTCACCCTTCGCTCAACTCTGACATCCGAAAGTACTCACGAGAATAAATCATGCGGCAAAAAGTCTCACCTGCCATATTCATGCTGGCCTTGTGTCTGTTCTTCAATAACAACCAGATCACTGCACAGTCCAAAACCCCGAAGTACGAAATTGGGGCGCAGTTTTCGCTCTTTCGTTTCAGCGATCTTGACCTGGATCGCGGCGTGACTGAGCCGGGATTTGGCGGCAGGTTCACTTACAACATCAACGATCGATTAGCTGTCGAAGCTGAAATGAACTTCTTTCCCAAAGAGCGACGCGTAGAAGAGGTGATATTCGGATTTGGCGGCGAAGTACTCCAAGGCGGACATAAGACTCAAGGGCTCTTCGGCATCAAGGCTGGAGCACGAAAAAAGCGGATAGGAGTCTTCGGTAAGGTCAGACCAGGATTTGTACACTTCAGCCGTTTTGAGAGGGAGGGTTTCGCATGTATCCTAGAAGTGCAGTGTCCGCCAAACCCGCCTCCTCGTTTTAGTGAAACAGACTTCGCTCTCGATCTTGGCGGCGTCGTCGAACTTTATCCGGCGCGCCGTGTAGTCGTGCGCCTCGACATAGGAGACACCATTATTCACTCGAATTCGGGTGAACTAATCGTCCTTCCTGGCTCAAGGCAATTCCCCAATGGAACACGTCGCTCTGTTAGGAACGCCGTTCGCTCGACAAGCCATAACTTGCAATTTAGTGTTGGCGTCGGTTTGAGATTCTGAACCCGACAACCAGCCTCAACAACTCAAACTCACGTTTGGTCATGCACAAAGGACAATTCCCCAATGAAAAAGCTCTCGTGGTAGCCGTCGCTGTAGTCATTACACTATTCGCCCTTTCTCAATCGTCTGTGCTTCCAGTGAAAGCTGGCAGCGACAAGTTCCGCAAAGTCGATAAACGGATACCGAACCAATACGTTGTTCTTTTCAAGACCAGTGTTCGCGGTAAGGATGTTGATAGGTTAGCCAGGAAGTTCGCCGAAGATAACAATGGCAGAATCCTATACACTTACAAATGGACAAAGGGTTTTGCGGTCGAAATGACAGAGAAAGATGCCATTAAGCTCAGTGAACATAAGGACGTTGAGTTTGTCGAAGAAAACGGCTTGGTCAGCATTACACAATCAAGCTGCCCGAATAGTTCGGCACAAAGTCCGAATTATCATGGCGTTGACCGTATCGATCAGCGATACCAACCGCGCGATGGAAACTATTGCCCTACGCGAACAGGCCGTGGCGTAAATATCTTCGTGCTTGATACCGGCATCTGGCCCACGCATGATGACTTCAAGAATGCTAATGGCACAACCCGCGCTGCAATTTACTATGACGCGACTTCATCGCCAAGTATTCCCTACGGCACAGATTGCAACGGTCATGGCACAAAGGTAGCTAGCGTAGCTGGCGGTAATCTGTATGGAGTTGCCAAGGAAGCAAATATCTATGGAGTGAAGGTTTTTCCTGGATGCAGTGGCCAAGATGCTCCGGTCTCGGTAGTAGCGGCGGGGGTTGACGCGGTCTCTGGAAGCTCCTTGCCTCAGAAGGTTATCAATATGAGCCTCGCGGCCTCCGGTTTAAATTCAGATATGGTAGATGCAGCAGTGCTGCGAGCCATCAACTCGTACGGGATACCGGTCATTGCTGGTGCCGGGAACGGTAGTACAAATGCGAGTACCGTCAGTCCGGCACGCGTTCAAGAGGCAATCACTGTTGCGGCCTCCGATATGTCGAGCATCAATTATGATGTGGCAAACGTTACGGAGTACCGGCGGTTTGACTCTAACTATGGATCTCTTGTTGACCTGTTCGCGCCGGGCAGCTCGTTTGTTGGAGCGGCCCAAACAGGCCATAACAACGGCGGCAGCAACTCAGAATATGACGGCTTAGCAGGAACATCGGCCGCCGCGCCTCACGTTGCGGGTATTGCGGCGATGTATCTTGAGGCTCATCCGAACGCTCCTCCTTCGGAGGTTCAGCAAGCCATTGTTGCCAATGCAACGTCGGGTGTTTTGCTGCTTGATCCAAATGAAGGATCACCTAACCGCGTGGCTTACACCAATTTCCTTTCGCCTCCGACCGCTACGGTCCAGTTTTCTTCCGCTAACTATGCAGTGACGGAAGGGACACCCAGCGTCACACTAACTCTCACGCGCACCGGCAGCACGGCAAACGTCGCGTCTGTCAAATTCTTCACTGATTACAACCCCGGCGTGCAATGCACTGACACAAGCGGTCAGGCTACGCAGCGGTGCGATTTCACCAGCGCCTTTGGGACGATTCGGTTCCTGCCGGGCGAGGCGTCGAAGACTTTCACTGTCCTGATCACCGACGACGGCTTTGTCGAGCCGACGCAGACGACGACGATTCAGCTCAGCATGCCGTCGGGAGTTGATCTCGGTTCTCAGTTCCACACGCTGGTCACGATCATGGACAACGACTCGTCTCCGAGTAACCCCATCGACGCCACTCCGTTTTTTATCCGCCAGCACTATGCGGATTTTCTCAATCGTGAACCCGAACCCCCAGGCCTCGCAGCCTGGATCAGCATTCTGGATGGTTGCCCACCGTCGGGGGTTAATGCCAATGGCTTCTGTGATCGCATAGAAGTGTCGTCGGCCTTCTATCGCTCGACCGAGTTTCAAGTCCAGGGCTCTGTCGTTTACCGGTATTACTCGGCAACCATCGGCCGTATACCCGGCTACACGGAATTCTTCACTGACATGGCCCGCATCAGCGGCTTTCAAACTGAGGCAGAACGCGAAGCCAATAAGGTCAAACTGTTTGAGGACTATGCCCAGCGCCCAGAGTTTGCTGCAACTTACAATAGTCTCAACAGCACCGGGTATGTGGACCAGTTAGCCGTTATGTCCGAGGTGGCAATTTCAAATCGTGATCAACTGATTAACGACTTGAACACCGGCCAAAAGAATCGCGCGCAGGTGCTGCGCGATGTGGTCGAATTCAACTCGGCCTGGCAGGTCCACTACTTCAATGAAGCGTTTGTAATTATGGAGTATTTTGGTTATCTGCGGCGCGACGCAGACATTTCATATCTTGATTGGATCAACACACTAAACTCCACCGGCAGCTATCGAGTGATGATTAACGGTTTCATGAACTCCGCTGAATACAGGCAGAGATTCGGTCAGTAAAACGTCGACCGTCGTGGCGGCCTCACGCAACATTGCGGCGTACAGGTGTTCAGAGTACAACCTTCAGGTTGCGTATTCGCTAATACAAGCTAGCTTCTTCTCCATCACGCAAGCTAAAGCTTGTACTCTATGCGCCTGTGTTCAAAGTACAACCTTCAAGGTTGAGTCTTCCCTACTACGTGATTACGAAACAGCGGAATCGCGCCCTACGAAACGGAATCGCGCGCGAGCATGGCAGCGCCGATGGTTGCGGCATCTTCACCAAGTGAGGCAGCGATTATCTGTGTCTCTTCAAAGCAGGGTTGGAAGGCGCGGCGTTTCGCTTCCTGAATGATTGGATTCAGAATCAGCTCGCCTGCTTTCATCACGCCGCCACCCAAAACGATTCGCTCGATGTTCAGCAGGTTGATTACGCTAGCGACCCCGGTGCCGATATATTTTCCCGTTCTCTCAATCATCATCGCCGCGAAGTCGTCGCCTTCCATTGCTTCGTTCGCCATGTCGTCGGCGGTGAAATTCTTGTTCATTGCCAACCTGGAAAGCGACGAAGTCGAATCGCGGTACAGACGTTCATTAGCCCGGCGCACGATGTTCGGCTCCGAAGCGACCGTTTCCAGGCAGCCAGTGTTGCCACACATACACTCATCGCCGTCCGTGTCGATCGTAATGTGCCCTACCTCTCCAGCGAACCCGGATGAGCCGGTCCAGAGCTTGCCGTCAAGGATGATGGCGCCGCCTATCCCCTGCCCGATAGTGATGTAGAACATGTCGCGGCTGCCGCGCCCGGCGCCCACCTTATACTCGCCATACGCTGCAGCGTTGGCGTCGTTTTCGAGCTCAATTCTCAACCCCGTCGCCTTCATCAATTCGGCGTGTAAGTTCTCTCGAACCGTCGCAGAAATGTAGTCCGAAGAAACAACCCGGTCACTTTGTCTGTTTACCAAACCCGGGATTGCTATGCCCACGGCACTTATGTTGTTCTCATTTTGGCGAAGTTCTGTTACCAGGTCAGCAACTTGAGACACCAGGCTTTCAGGTTGGACCACGACTTCCAGCCGCCTGGCGATGACACCATCGTTACTGACCGTGGCGCCGCGCAGCTTCGACCCGCAAAGCTCGATTCCAACGAAACTGGGGTCTGATTGAGAAGGCATTGCCGTTTGGGACCTTCCTTCGAATACCGGGTGTCGGTTAATCACGCGAAGCATAAGGGAGGGTGAGGGGGGTGTCAAACGGCTCTTTCTGCGTGTAGAATAACCTGCCTAATTGGAGTTTGCGCCGGATTTGCTTGTTTGATCTCTGTACCTGGTGCTTTGATCTTGGGCCGCTAGCCACATGGTTGTGATTTGCGTCCGAGTTCTAAGCTCAAAGTACAAAGCTCAAAAGTTCAAGATTCCCATGCAAATCCGCTCAATACTCTTGCCCACGGATTTCAGCGAATGCGGTAACTACGCGCTGCCGTATGCCGCCTCTCTGGCTAGAAAGTTCGGCGCGTCGATAATCTGCGTTCATGTCATTGAACCTATGGTTCCGACCGTAGGTTACTCAGGCATGACCGAGCCTTTGCCGATTGCGGATATTTCGGACCAGCTAGAAGATTCGGCCGAGCGCGAGTTGCCGAAAATTGCCGAATGCGAAGAATGCGCGGGTCTGGAGGTTGAGGAGCTGATCGTTCACGGCGAAGCGGCTTCGGAAATTGTGCGGGTCGCAAAAGATCGCAACGTGGACCTGATCGTTGTCTCATCGCACGGACGGACCGGTTTGGGTCGGATGCTTTTTGGTTCTACGGCTGAAGCCGTTGTGCGTCATGCTCCATGCCCGGTTATGGTGGTCAAACCGTCACGGGAAGACATAGGTGAGTAAGCTGTAAGCAGTAAGCAGTAAGCAGTAAGCAGTAAGCAGCAAACGTAAGGAAGCAGTTAGCAGTTCCATGTTTACTGCTCACTGCTTACTGCTCACTGCTCACTTTTCAATATGCATCTAGATTTTCTCTATGACCTCCTCGGTCGGTATGGGATCTATGCCGTTTTTCTCCTTGTGATGGTTGAGGGGGATATTACCCTTTTACTTGCCGGTGTCCTCGCCAACCGATCTTTTTTCGGTGACCATAGTTTTGCCTGGGTCCTCCTGGGCGGAACTCTGGGCGGCGCCGCTAGTGACAACATCGCTTACTTCGTAGGTCGTCAATTTCGCAAAGGCGTGCGCAACATTCGTTTCTATCGGAGTGCACAGCCGCGCATGGAACGACTGACGAAGAATTTCGGCGGCCTGTCAATCTTTCTTTCAAAATACATTTACGGACTTCGCTGGGCCTCTTGCATCTTTTATGGCGTCAGCCGGATGCCCTATTTGCGGTTCGTGATACTGTCGTTGACGAGTTGTTTCGCCTGGGTATTGATTCTTAGTGGCGCCGGTTACTTCTTTAGCGGAGCGGTGATCGGAATCATCGGCGACTTTGAGCGGTTGGGCAAAGTTCTCCTCGTGATTGTGGTGGTTGGCATAGTGGCCTTCTACCTTGCGGAACGTTTTTGGCTTTCGCCAAAAGTGGAAGAGGCCGATCCGGAGCGTTTGCAGGAACTGGAGCATGCGGCTCAGGAGAAACTCCAGGACTTACGGCAGGAATTTCAGGAGCATATTCCTTTTAAGCAGTCGCGACACGACGAACCAAAAGACCGGGCCGATCGCGAAGTTGGTAAACGTAAGGTCGATTGACGTTCGAACTTTGTTCTTCGTTCTTTGTTCTTTGGAACTTTTGTGCTTTTTACTTTGAACTTTGAATCTTTCGAAGTAATGAGCACGCCATAAAAATTCCAGCTACGAAGCACCAGGTACAAAGTTCAAAGTACAAAGCATGCTTATTGAATCTTCAGCACCCACGCGCGTGGACCTTGCCGGCGGCACGATTGATATTTGGCCGCTTTATCTCTTTCATCCCGGAGCGGTAACCGTAAATTTTGCCACCTCGCTTCGCGCTAACTGCCAAATCAAGACGCGCGACGATGGACGCATCCTTCTGGAATCGCGCGACCGCAAAGTTGCTTTCGAAACTGAACTCGCCGCGCTTGAAGATCTCATTCGCGAGGAGCGCCTGGAGTTGATCTCCAAGTTAGTTCACTTCTTCAAACCAACTACCGGATTTCATTTGATTGCAAACAGCGAAGCCCCGGCCGGCGCCGGCATGGGCGGATCGTCTGCCCTCGCCATAGCTTGCATCGGCGCCTTGAATCGCCTGGTTGGCGATCGCTACGACGCGCGAAAGTTCATCACAATCGCCGCAAATATCGAGACCACAGTGATCAGGGTACCCGCGGGTTTCCAGGACTATTACTCTGCTCAATATGGCGCGACTTCCTGTATCCATTTTCGCGCCGACGGGATTAAACGAGAGCACTTACGAGTGGAGGAAAGGAAACTCGAAGAACGCATCTCGATCTGCTACACCGGAGAACCTCGGCTTTCGGGAACAAACAATTGGGACATTTTCAAACGACACATCGACGGCGACCCTGAGCTCTTCACACTCTTCGATGGCATTCGTGATTCCGGCCAGCGCATGCGCGACGCTTTGTTAGCTGACAACTGGAACGAAGTCGGGGAAATAATGCGCGCTGCCTATCCGAATAGAAAACGCCTCGCACCTGGAGTGACGACGCCACAAATGGACAAACTGGTAGAGAAGGCGCTGGCCAACGGTGCGGAAGCCGCGAAGGTTTGCGGTGCCGGTGGCGGAGGTTGTATTGCATTCCTGTGCAGCGAGGGCCGCAAGAAGGATGTGGAGAGCGCACTCGCTGCGGAAGCCGGTGCGGAAGTTATCGATTGGAAGTTTTCGGCCGAAGGTCTGACCGTTACGGTGTCCTAGAAGACAAAGGGGAAGCGGGAAGGGGTCAAGGGGGGAAAAGGGGAAAGGGTCAAGGGGAAAGGGTTCTAGGGGAAGGGTCAAGGGTGCCGTCTGCCCCTTCCCCCTTACCCTTTACCCCTTTCCCCCTTTTCCCGCTTCCCCCCTTTCCTTCTTACTACAGCATCCACTGTCGCCGGTTGGCGTAATACGCAGGAGACCTGTCCGGATAGCGCTTCTTATACTTCTTGTAACGCTCAAACAGCTTTTCATATCGTTTGTCTGAAGATTTAATCGGCCGGTGCGGTAGCACGCGCAAATAGTCTTCAATCTTCGTCATGTTCCGGGATGAGAACCTCCAATCATAGTTCCCCAAATCATATAGATTCGCGAGACCGTATCCTTTGATTCGCCCCGAGAAATCGACGTATGGATCGAAGTAACTCCACGTCAAGTCCCGTAACGACCGGAAAAGCGGTCGGCGGCCGTGCAGTCCTATGTCCCGAGAACGCCCGATGGAACCCCACAATCCGCCTTGCTGAAATACAAAGACGACATGATCGAGCAAATCCACGGATTCTATATCCATCAGCAGCGGCGGATATCCATACTGTTCCAAAATTACCGCCGCGCCAACCGCCGCTTCCAGGCAGTGGGCTTCGTTATACTTCATAACCTGGCGAAAAGAGCGGAGTGTGCCGCCTTCAAGCTCCCAGTTGTATGGCATTGAGCTGAAGAACCGTTGGACCTGCGCAGGCGCGCGAAGGGACTCAATCAGTCGCCGTTCTTTTTTCGTGAAGGCTTCCAGCCCCGGTTTGTTTTCCATTCGGGAAAGCTACTAAGAATGAAGTCAGTACTACCTCGCGGCGGCCGGTGGGCCTCTTGCATTGCCAATTGTCGATTTCCGATTGCCAATTGGTTTTTGACGAGACAGGCAATCGGCATTTGGCAATTGGCACTCGGCAATTCTTCGACCCGTGGTGTACGACTTTGGGAGCGCACCGCATCGTAATTCAGCTGGCCAAAATCCGTCAGCATTCACCCCGTCCTCTCTTGCTTCGGGTGGCCACTGTGATGTAAGACTCTAGCTTAACAATCAAGGTAAAGGGCAGATATTCCAGCATGAAACCAGATCTTTCAACTCGTCGGATGAGCCGCGGCGAAAAGGAAACACAAACCGAGGCTGCCAGGCTCGTCGAATTCGTCGAGGAGGCGCTTGCACTCGTCGTCGCGCGGTCGACAGACGATCTTGATTCACTTGAGTCGACTGCCGATCGAATAGAACGTGCGGCCCGTGATTTGTCAGTGACCTTACGAGAATTGGCCCGCGAACGTCGCACAGCAGAGGATTGAACACAGTGATGTTGGGGTTCGATTCAAACCTCTTCACCCATGTTCAAGAACTTGTCGGTCGCTATCCAGAACCGGCAGCAAAGAATGTCTCAGCCTGAAGGGCTGTCAGATAGTAGCCGGTGGTCGCAGCGTAGCGAAGACCACCGGACAGCAAACGGAAATGATTTCACACCCTGAAAGGGTGTCAGAAATTCGCACTTCCGGTGCCACATTTCTTTCTGGCAACCCTCCGGGTTGCTGAATTCTTTCCCATGTCTACCGGTGGTCTTCGCTTCGCTGCGACCACCGGCTACTATCTGCCAGCCCTCCAGGCTGGAACCCGATCACTAACACGCTTTGACAACGGGAGTAGGACAGACATTCCTGTCTGTCTAACCTTCGCAAGACACCCGTTGGTTCACGGTGGGTTTTGACGTTAGGATTCAAGGCCAACGATTGGAGAAACCATGAGTTCAACTTCTACTCAAAAGAACGGTACAGAATCCGGCCCAATCAAAACAACCACAACGGCTGGCCCTGGCGGCGATACGACAGTTACTCGCGACCCGTCCGTCCCACTCAGCAGGAACAAACACTTGCTCAACTGGGTTGAGAAGATGGCCGCCCTGACCAAACCACAAGCCATTCACTGGGTGGATGGCTCGGAGGAAGAGGACGAGGCACTAAAAGCTCAGATGGTTGCCAGCGGGACGTTTATCAAGCTCAACGAAGAGCTTTGGCCCAGCTGTTACTACGCTCGATCCGACCCCAGTGATGTTGCGCGTGTTGAAGACCGGACGTACATCTGTTCGCTCTCCAGGGATGCTGCCGGACCCACCAACAACTGGGAAGAGCCCTACCAGATGCGGCGGAAGTTGAAAGAGCTGTTTGATGGAGCCATGCGCGGCCGAACCATGTACGTGTTGCCATTCAGCATGGGACCAATCGGCTCGCCTATGTCTCAGATTGGAGTGCAACTAACTGATTCGGCGTACGTCGTGGTTAATATGCGCATCATGGCGCGCATCGGCCTGCCGGTGTATGGAGAGATAGACAAGGACTCCAGGCGCGTAGTTCCCTGCATGCATTCGGTAGGGGCGCCGCTGGCAGCGGATCAGAAGGACTTGACCTGGCCCTGTAACAAAGAGAAATACATCGTGCATTTTCCGGAGACGCGCGAAATCTGGTCCTACGGCTCCGGGTATGGCGGCAATGCCCTGCTCGGCAAAAAATGTTTTGCACTCCGCATTGCGTCCAACATTGCCCGTGATGAAGGTTGGTTGGCCGAACATATGTTGATTGTGGGCGTCGAAAACCCGCAAGGTGAGAAGACCTACGTCACGGCCGCGTTTCCGAGCGCTTGCGGCAAGACAAATTTCGCCATGCTCATTCCGCCGGCAGGTTTCGAAGGCTGGAAAGTTTGGACCGTGGGAGACGATATTGCCTGGATCAAGCCGGATGCAAACGGACGTCTGCACGCTATCAATCCTGAGGCGGGCTTTTTCGGAGTGGCCCCTGGGACTTCAGAGAAAACAAACCCGAATGCCATGACCGCGCTGTCGCGGAATTCGATCTTTACCAATGTCGCACTTACCCCTGAAGGCGGAGTTTGGTGGGAAGGTATGACTGACGACCCACCGGCGGAATGCCTCGACTGGCAGGGTAAAAAATGGACTCCTCAAATCGCCAAAGAAACCGGTGCTAAAGCGGCGCATCCTAATGCTCGCTTTACCGCGCCCGCCTCGCAATGTCCGACCATTGATCCCGCCTGGGAAGATCCCAACGGCGTGCCGATAAGCGCCATCATTTTTGGTGGGCGCCGCGCGACCACAATGCCCCTGGTCTATCAGGCATTCAACTGGAGCTCGGGTGTTTACATCGGGGCAACGATGGGCTCAGAGATGACGGCCGCCGCGGCTGGCACACTCGGCAAAGTGCGTCGCGATCCCATGGCCATGTTGCCTTTCTGCGGCTACCACATGGGCGACTATTTTCGCCATTGGATTCGTATGCAGCGATCTCTTAGCGAAACACCTCGCATCTTCCATGTGAATTGGTTTCGCAAGGACGCGGAAGGAAACTTCATGTGGCCCGGATTCAGCGAAAACATGCGAGTGCTTAAATGGATCGTCGACCGCGCACATGGTCGCGCCCTTGCCAGAGAGACTCCAATTGGCTGGATGCCAAACTACGACGACATCGAATGGCAGGGACTCGATTTCCCAAAGGAGAGATTTGAAGAGTTACAAGCATTCCAGCGAGATGCCTGGCGCAACGAAGTGCTTGGACATGAGGAACTCTTTATCGAGCTACACGATCGGCTGCCGGCGGAAACAATTTACGAGCGCGAACTCTTGATTTGCCGGTTGTAATACGAAAAGAAACCGGCCCTTGTAAAGCAAACGTTAGTTTGGGTAGCGTTTGGCGTCCAGTGCTCTCGCCGCGGTAAAAACGATCCACGAAAATACACGAATTTCACGAACGAAAGTTAGTGTTGTTTCGTGTTATTTCGTGGATCGTTTGCTTATCTTCTAAATTAGGAAACTAACAGTTGGCTTTACATCTGATGCTAAAACCGCCAGCCCACGCCAATGCTTCCCTGAAAATTGTGAGTTGTTTCGGCGGCCCGCCGTACCACACCAATTGGGAACGCAACTGGACCGGGCGAAAGGTCCCTGACCGCTACGTTTCGGTCAGCAAAACGGATGATAGTATCGCCAGCGTCGAACCTTACAATCATGTTCTTTGATGGATACCATTCAAATACGCCACCCAGATCGGCCGCAAAGTTTGTTTTCGCCACTGGCCGAAAGCCGCAATTGATGGGGGGTGGAAAGATTTGAAGGGGACAGTAGCCGTCGTAGGACCCCCTGCTGAATCGCACGAAGCCAGGTCTTGTTTTTGCAAAAACGCCGACGCTCTCAAAACGTTTGCCAACCCTGGCGCCAAAAAGTCCCTGGACTTTTCGTCCAGCCTCTAGTTGGCGATCACGGGGAAAGAAACTTCCTTCTGCTTCTAGAGCTAAATAGCTTGTGAAGTTATGACCCAACCGTATGCCAAACCCCGGATCGCTGGTGCGTTCGTTTTGGAAGCCAGCCGTGGAGCCCGGGACTCCGTGTGTGGTGATGTGCAACGCTGTGAACTGTCCGCCGAGTTCAAACTTTTTTTCCGCTGACTGCGCGAGCGCCTCATTCAGCTCAACACTCGTGAAGGCCACGACTAACACCGTCAGTATTACTTTTTTGAACATCTAAACCTCACAAGACAGGAAATCAGGAAAACCAAATTGAAAATTCCCTGGGACACAAAGGGTTAACCGCCCGCACTGTGATAACACAATGCTTGCACGCTGCGAGTTCTTAAAAGTTGCTGAAAAAATGCGGAACGAAAGGTTATCCGGGCGGCCAGGTGAGGGGCCGACCACCCAGCACATGCACATGAAGATGAAAGACCGACTGCCCGGCGCCCGCTCCCGTATTAATCACCGTGCGGTAACCGCTGTCCCCAAGTCCCTGGTCATTTGCGACACGCGCTCCGACGCGCAGCAGGTGGCCCAGCAAAGCTTCGTCTTTCTGTGAAGCGTCATCGAGCGACTCGAGATGTTCTCGGGGAATTACGAGCACGTGAGTTGGCGCTTGCGGATTTATGTCGCGAATCACCACCGCGCGATCGTCCTGATGCAAAAAGTCACCCGGTATCTCACCCGAAATGATTCGACAAAATAGGCAATTGTTTTCTGACATGGTTTCTTAAGGTAACGCAAACTGTTAGTTTGCGTGTCGGTTAACTAATTTGACGTATGGTCCTATAGCGACACTGACGTAGTTTAAGAGTTCAAGCTTTTGCTTGCGTAACGAAGCCGCAGCCTGAAGGCTGAACTCTGAGCCCCGGCCTCAAGCTGCTTGAGCACAATTGGCCACCATCCGCAAACTAACAGTTTGCGTTACATCTCCACCGCCATCCCAGGTTGCGAAGCCTGCGACAGCGGCGCAGTCACCGAATCACGCAGACGTTCAATCTCCGCGCCGACTGCGCGCAGCTTAGCTTCTATTTTTTCATAACCGCGATCGATGTGGTAGACGCGATCGATAACCGTTTCGCTGCTCGCCACCAGACCTGCCAGTACCAACGACGCCGAGGCGCGTAAATCAGAAGCTATTAGCGGCGCACCATTCAACGGAGTTGGTCCGGTCACCGCAGCTGTACGGCCATCGATTGAAATGCGCGCTCCCATTCTTTGTAACTCTGAAGCGTGCATGAACCGGTTCTCAAATATTGTTTCTTCAATGACCGCGTGCCCTTCTGCTTGAGTCATCAGCGCCATGTACTGAGCCTGCATGTCCGTAGGAAATCCTGGATACGGTGCCGTAGTGACATTCCTGGCAGTCAATTCCCGCGGACGACTCACTTGGAGCGTGCTCGGATTGACCTCTTCAATCTCGACGCCAACTTCGCGAAACTTTTCAATCACGCTAGACAGGTGTAACGGCTGGCAGTCTTTGATCTCGAGATTGCCGCCCGTAATTGCTGCCGCGGCAATGAAGGTCCCGGTCTCGATTCGATCGGGAATAATCGTGTGCTCAGCACTGCCGAGTCCTTCAACGCCTTCTATTTCGATTCTGGTGGTTCCCGCGCCACGCACGCGAGCGCCCATCTTGTTCAGCAATTCCGCAAGGTCGCTGATCTCCGGTTCACAGGCTGCGTTGTGCAGGATGGTCGGCCCGCGCGCCAGGCTTGCTGCCATCATCAGATTTTCGGTGCCGGTGACCGTAACTTTGTCGAAGTTGACTTCGCCACCAATCAAGCGTCCACCCTTAGGCGCGCGTGCGATGACGTTTCCACCTTCGAGTTTGACTTCCGCCCCGAGTTTCTCGAAAGCCATCAAATGTAGATCTATCGGTCGGGTGCCAATTGCGCACCCTCCGGGGAGAGAAACCTTGGCTTTACCAAAGCGCGCGAGCAGTGGTCCCAGGGCGAGTACAGAAGCGCGCATGGTTCTAACCAACTCGTATGGCGCTTCAAAGAGTTCAATGTGGCTGGCGGTTATTTTGTGTGTGCGAAGTTCGGGCGTGAGTACTGTCGCGCCTATGTCCTCGAGCAGGCGACGTTGCGTAATAATGTCCCGCACGTAGGGAAGATTATGCAGCGTAAGGGTTTCGGGACTGAGCAGGGCAGCTGCCATGCACGGTAGCGCCGAGTTCTTGGCGCCGCTAATCGAAATGCGACCGCTGAGTGGCTTGCCACCTGTGATGCGAAATTTGTCCACGACAGAAATAGAGTAGAGGAAAAAGTTAAAACGATAAAGCGCAAGAGTCGCGATTACAGAACCGAGCGCGGTAGCGCCGGATGCTAGAACGATCCACGAAGTAACACGAACTCTCACGAAGAAGGTTTAGCGTGGCTTCGTGTAATTTCGTGGATCGTTCCGGGTCTGCTGCTACGGTTCTGGGTTTTGTAAATTCAGCCAAGTTTTTCCAGTGCCACAGTGCGCGGGATACCCTGCAAATCCTTGTGGATCTCGATGAGCTGCCAGGTATCGCGCTCAACCAGTTCAGCTACCTCTGCGCTCTGGTCAAAGCCTATTTCAAACAACAGATGACCACCTGTTTTCAGAAACCTGCCAGAGTCCTTCAACAAGCGCCGTACGACAGACAACCCATCCGCACCTGCCTCGAGTGCCAATCGCGGTTCAAAATCCCGCACCTCTCTTTGTAGAGCGTCGATGGCATCTTGCCTGATGTAAGGAGGATTCGAAACGATCAAATCGAAACGTCTCTGATGCGGCTCGAGTTCAGCAAAGCAATCTGAAACGACAAAGTCGATCCGTCCAGCCACCCGATGGCGCGTTGCATTTCGCTTGGCAACAGCCAACGCTGCCTCCGAAATGTCGATTGCTACCGCGCGAGATTCCGGAAACTCACGCAGCTCGTGAAGCAGTGTGATGGCAACGCAACCTGAGCCGGTGCCGACATCGCAGATGTACGGCGAAGCATCCCAACCTACTGTTAGTTTGAGCGCCGTTTCAACCAACAATTCGGTCTCAGGTCGTGGAATTAAAACGTCGCTCGTCACTTCGAAGTCCAAACCAAAGAATTCCTGATGACCCGTGATGTATTGCAAGGGCCGTCCCTTCATGCGCCATCCGAGATACTCAAGAAAGTGTTTTTCCTGGTCAGGGGTTATGGGATCGTTTGCGTGCCCGAGTACGAAAGAGCGGTCCCGTTCTAAAGCATGGGCCATTAACGATCCGGCTTCGCGCCGAGCGTCGGAGACGCCCGCCTTGCGCAGGTCCTGTGCTGCTTGAAGTATCGCTTCAGCAATTGAAGTGGCCATATGAAGACTGTAACGCAAACTGTTGGTTTGCGGATGCTGCGCTAGTAGTCTCCTTGCGCACGGACCGCAAACTAACAGTTTGCGTTACATTTCTGTTACCTCTGTGTACCTTGCAATTCGCGATTCCGGATCTACGTTATAATATGCCCTGCACAGTCAGTTCAAAGTAGTTTGAGAATTCCGAAGCCGGATTCGGGAAGCGTAATCTCATTGTGAGTTTCCTGTTACTACAACGGTACGAGTCTCGTTCCTCCCGTAGACGACAGGACCTCCAGGACCAATTCGGTTTTGGGGGTTCTGGCGTAAAGAGGGGAGGAGTTTAACAACGTTTGCCAAGGAGCACGTGTGGGAGCCCTGACCAAAGCGCTTTTGTTGTTCGTGTTGAATTGGCTGGATGCGCAGCTGACGATCATTTGGGTGCGCATGAACGTGGCCACAGAAGGAAACGGCCTGATGGCTCGTTTACTGGATCATAGTGAGGCTTCGTTTCTTTCAGTCAAACTCATCGTGGGCGCCCTTACCGGCTACATTCTCTATCGCTGTGCCGCCATCCCCATCGCCAGACGCGGTATGAAACTAGTATTGGGGGTCTATCTCGCTTTGATGCTGGTCCATGCGGCGACAGGTTTCTCAGCCTTAGGTTGGGAGGCGCCGGCCACCATCGTCAGCTTTATTGTTGCCGTGCCAAATAACTTCCTCGCGTTTCTTAGCTAATCTCCAATATTCAATTGTACGTTCGATAGCGCAACCTCCTTGGAGTGCGCTGGCTTGTCAGCGCTTTGGCCCAACCGCAAGATGCCTTGACCTTCAACGCCAGCATGGATACGAAACGAAGCGGCGCCAGGCCGCCGCGGGCCAAAGCGGCGCCGGGCCGCCGCACTCCAAAGAGGTGCTGATTTACCGGAACATTCCTTATCGGGCAGCGTGATATAAAGATCGTGAAACTCTCGGCAGTCCCCCTGCGTCTAAATGCTTGCGTCGCAGTAAGGGAAGTCCTGGATTTCCGGCCAGCGCTCCTATGTCGGCCAGCTTCGCGCGCAACTGCGGTGATGACGGATGCATCATAACGATGCGTCTTCTTATGAGCCTTTTTAAACTTAGAAACGAACGAGAGTGAATTATGTATAGAATTTCAGCGCGTCAAATCTTAGCCATCGCATTGATTTCGGCTCTGTTTGCGGCCGGCGCAGTTGCTTTGGTCGAACGCTTTTCAAATAAATTTCAGCCTTCAGGAGCGGCCTTCACAGAAGGAGCGCCCGTAGTAATTACGAATGCGGCGGCTGCCGACGAACTAAACAACATCGAGGTTTATAAGAAACTATCGCCCGGCGTTGTCAACGTCCACTCCACTTCTTATGCGCGCGACTTTTTCGGCTACGTTGAGCCGCGAGAAGGTTCCGGTTCCGGGTCAGTTATCGATCAGGAGGGCCACATCCTTACCAATCATCACGTTATTGAAGGCGCACAAAAAGTCGCCGTCAGTTTCGGAGGTCAAAGAAACTATGCCGCCACAGTAATCGGGCGTGATCCTGATACTGACCTGGCCGTGATCAAATTGGTCGAGAGGCCTAGAGAGCCATTGACAGTTGTCCCACTTGGCAACTCAGACAAACTTGAAGTGGGCCAGAAAGTCCTGGCAATCGGAAACCCCTTCGGCCTGGATCGAACATTAACAACCGGCGTGATCAGTGGCCTGCAGCGACCAATTCGCGCTAGTAATGGCCGGCCGATTGAAGGCGCCATCCAAACGGACGCGTCTATCAATCCGGGAAATTCCGGTGGTCCATTGCTTGATTCGCAAGGCCGCATGATTGGTATCAATTCCCAGATTCTTTCGCCGACGCGCGGTTCGGCTGGTGTGGGCTTCGCCGTGCCGGTGAACATAGCCAAGCGGATCGTGCCTCAGTTGGTGCGGTCAGGCGAAGTGAAACGTCCCAAATTGGCCATCAACAGCCGCGACGTAGAATGGCTGAAGAGCCAGATTGAAGTGCCGGTTTCCGAAGGTGTAATGATTTGGCAGGTCGCTCCAGGGGGCGCTGCAGCCAACGCCGGCTTGAGAGGCCTGACTCACACGGAGAACGGCGATGTGGAACTCGGCGATATCATTGTCGGCATTGACGACGAAAAACTCGCTAACTCGGATGACTTATACCGCGCGATGGACAAGCATCAGTTCGGCGATACGGTCCAGGTACAGATCGTTCGTAACGGTCGGAGAATGACGGTACCCGTACGCTTGACGGAACCGCCAGACACCAGACGTAGCTTCGTCCGCTAAGAAGTAGGATAGGCATTCCTGCCTGTCCTACTACTGGTCTGCTGCTTGTCGGCCGAACAAATATGTGATTTTCCCGGTGAGATCGTCTTCGGCTCGAGTGGGGCAGACAGGAATGTCTGTCCTACTTAGACGTCATGAATCAAACCAACCACTTCTTCGATCTCGGCTATGGTTGGCTCTGCAAACACTGCAGCGCGGAAGACGCTGAACTACAACACAACTCCTCAGATCATCGCTCCGAATCCAAACCCTTCGGCTTGCCTTTAGCGACGTGGTCCGACGCTACCCACCACACTCTCACCTGCCCACGCTGCGGGATCCAGGAGACGATTATTTCCTAGAGACGGAAAGACTAAAAACGATCCCCGAAATAACGCGAAGCGGCACGAAAAGACCTCTGAGTCGAGTCGCTTCGTGTGCTTTTCGTGGATCGCTCTATTCGGTGAGACTGGAGCCCTTCACCAGGCTGCCAGGATCCGACCTAAGTCCTCGCCACTTCGCTCATCCTACAAACTGCGCTTGATAATCACGAAAGCTGCGGGTGATCACATCAAACGCTTCGATCCGATCGTAAACAGCGGCTATTTCAACACGGCGCGGCGCTTCGCCGGGAAGCTGTTTGTAACTCAGGAAGTAATGCTGGAGCCGGTCGATGAGAGCTTTGGGACATTCACTGATGTCTTTGAGATGACCGTAAGCCAGGTCGGCATCAAGCACCGCGATGATCTTGTCGTCTGCCTGTCGGCCATCGATCATTCGCAGGCCGCCGATCGGTTTCGCCGTAAGGAAGAAGCTGCCCTGTGCAAACGTCTTCTCTGTCAGCACGCAGATGTCCAGCGGATCACCATCACCCTCAATATTTGCTACCCCTGTTCGTTCAGCGCAGAGTTGGGCCACCCGATCGCCGCAGTAGGTTTGCGGAATGAAACCATAGAGCGACGGGCACATCGACGAAAACCGTTGCGGCCGGTCAACGCGAAGGTGGCCCGAAGCCTTATCTAGTTCATATTTGACCGCATCCGTTGGGACAATCTCGATGTAGGCGTTGACGGCCTCAGGCGCGTTGTCACCCGGCGATACCCCATGCCAGGGATGGGCCTGAAACAATCGATCCAGCCGGGCCTTTTCATTGGACATCTTCGTGGGCCTTTCTGCCTGTGGAGTTTGAAGCCTGAGGTTTAGAGTTCAGCCCCGGGGTCCCCGCGCGGGCAGCCCGCGTGGGGTGGTAGCCTTTAGGCTGCGGCTTCGCCACGCAAGCTAAAGCTTGAACTCTAAACTGCATCACCTTCTGCTTCTGGGAGCGATTCTGTCGATGGTAGAATCCTAGCCTCGCAACCAGTTGTTTTCAACACGTGCTCCTTGTTTCGATGACCAAGCCATGGCCGCAACCGCAGAAGTCATAGCCAAAGCCCAACCAAGCGCATTGTCGATGCGGTGGATCATCAGCGCGCATGACGATCTCATCTGGCTCATTGGCTCCGTGGTTTCGAGCTATGCGCTCCTGGTGCTCTACGTCGGGGGCATCATTCCACTCGTACCCATGGTGGCGCTCTGGGCCATCCTGATCGACGCGCCGCACGTCTTCGGAACATTTTCCCGGACCTATTTCGACAAGACCGAGTGGCAAATCCGGCGCCGCTTGCTCCTGGGCTCGCTCCTGTTTTTTGCTATTGGTCCGATCATGGTCGTGGCCGGCGCTGGTTTCATCTTCTTTTTCTTTGCGGCATTGTGGGCGTATTACCACCTGGTCAAGCAGCACTATGGCTTTATGGTGCTCTACAAAAAGAAGAACAACGATCTGTCGCCAGTGGACAACGCGCTGGATCGGCTGTTGTTACTGTTCGCGTTTAACTACCCATTCGTCGAGTTTATTGCCCGCGACCCTGAAGCGATGGCGCGCGTGCCGGTGCCATTGCAGTCGTTTGTGAACACGCTGGCCACCATTCTTTTGGCCGGAACAATCATTCTTGCTATTGGCTGGTTGGGGAGACAGATTCAGCGCGCAATCATTGGCGAGCCGCTCAACGTTCCAAAGTATCTGTTGCTTGCGGCCGCCATTCCCATGCATTGGGTCGTTTTGCTCACGCCGATGCCGCATAAGCCGATCGCGATCGTTGCCATACTTACTATCTATCACAACCTGCAGTATCACCGGCTGATCTGGTTTCATAACAAGAAATACACGAGAGGCTCGACTATTTTTGCTGGGACCGCGGGCGTCTCGCCCGCAACCACGGACCGGACAGGCAGCGCGGACGGTAGCCCGACAATTGGCGAGGGCTTGGTTTCCTCCGAGTCGACACCTCGCGAGCGATACGGTGCCGCCGAATTCATTAGTCGCCGGCTTCTGTTCTACATCGGTTTCGGAATTCTCTTCGGCTTAATCTACCAGGGACCCAGACAGTTTCTCGGCTATACAAGTTTGCGAAACGACGCCGGCGGCGCTGCTCATTCGCTGCCCACCCAGCTGGGTATCTCATTCCTCTGGGGCTATGCCTTCATCCACTACTATCTTGATTCGAAAATCTGGCGCGTTCGCCGCGATCCGTCTGTCGGCAAAGCGCTGAACATGGCTTGATTTGGAGTGCGGCGGCCCGGCGCCGATTTGGAGTGCGGCGGCCCGGCGCCGATTTGGAGTGCGGCGGCCCGGCGCCGCTTTGGTCTGCGGCGGCCCGGCGCCGCTTTGGTCTGCGGCGGCCTGGCGCCGCGATGTCGCGTTAGAATCAACGCCAAACTTGCCACGTTCTACGCTGAAGGCGTCAAAAAGCCGGCTACGATTGGAATGTTGAGACTACAAAGCCCTGGATGAACTATCTCGCGCCCATCGCTCGGCCATTCTTCAAATGGAACCACGACGTGGTGATGGGCTGGGGCGCGGAAGGTCTGGCTAAGCGCCTGGGAATTTCTAGTGGCCTCTAAACTAACCTGGCAGGCGATCCACGAAATCACACGAACCAACACGAAGTTTCGTTAGTGCCTCTTCGTGTGATTTCGTGGATAGTATTTTCGCCTTGCTGGTTGCAGCCCTAAGCCAGCTTTCCCCTTACAGATTTATCAGGCGGGAGCAAGAGCGGGGGCAAGCCCACCTTCCCTACCTGAGAGCATGCAAACGGTTTAAGGTGACTCGAATGGATGCTCTCAGGTAGGGAAGGTGGGCTTGCCCCCGCTCTTACTGGCGGTTCTGTACTCTGCCCCTTCTTGAATTCCCGGACTGCATTCGCTAAGCACTAAATTCCGAAACCAGCTTAGTAAACTCTTCCGGATATTCTTCATGTGGAAGATGGCCACACTCGCGAAAAACGACTAGACGTGAATTCGGCATCTGCTCGTGAATACGCCGGCCGTCTTCCAACGAAACTTCCCGATCGTTTTCACCCCACACAATCAACGTTGGTCGCGTCATCAGATGTGCGTCCCGCGATACACGCTCCGCGTCCCAACGGCGCACGGTGCGGATAATTGCGCGATGGGCACCACGCGTGCGAAGTGGAATATGTCGGGCGTCTACCCTTTTTTCATCAACCTCCCAGGAATGACGGTCGTATACCCGCTTCATCCTCCGTCGCAGAAGCAGACGTGAGCCGGCCAGCAAAGGCGAGAGAATGTCGCCGATTATTGGCGAACGAAACAGGCGCATCAACATATACCGTGTAGGCCGGTTGTTGGTCACCGCGCCGACCAGGATTAGTTTCTCCACCAACGCTGGTTGGTCCAGGGCAATCGTCGCTGCCACTGCTCCTCCGTAAGAACTGCCAACCAGGATCGCGCGCTCGATTTCCAACCGTCGCATGAAGCCAACAACCATCTCCGACTGGCGCACGATTGTGTAGTCAAATTCTTTCGGCTTTCCTGAGTAACCATAACCTAAAAGATCCGGCGCGATTACTCTAAAACCGGCTTCAGCAAGCTCCAACAAGACCTTGCTCCAAACGAGGTTGGAAGAGGCGAAACCGTGAATGAGAACTACGACCGGAGCCTCAGCATCTCCAGCTTCCTGGTAGTGCACGCGCACCCCGTCAACTTCAATGAAATGGGAGTAGTCGGCGTGAAAGACATGCTTGCGCTCCGCACTCCATTCGACATCGGTCGGGCGCAAAAGCAGCTTTGCTGCCACCGCCGACGCCGCTATTGCAGACAATCCGCCAATCCAGTAGCGCTTCTTCATGGTTCTTCTGAAATGATAACAACCGCAGGATGCAACGATTTCCGGGCGGCATTGAAAACTCCAACCGCTAATAGATCCTGATTCGGATCACGCATTCTTACCCGCTCCCCGTCGGCCCACTGCTGGCCCTCTACCTGTATGTCCAACCCATTCCGTACCCTGTTTACTTCATCGTGGTTCAGATTCAGAAATGGTAGACGCGCCAGGACGTCGTCTGGTGGATACAGGATTCTTCCAAGCGATTCCTCGGCAAACGCTTCTTTCACTTGTCCCACCGTCTGCGCCTGGTCCACCAGCAGATCTCCCACCCTGGTACGACGCAGTTCGACCAGATGCGCGCCGGCGTTTAGCCGTTTCCCAAAATCTTCCGCCAGAGTTCTAATGTAAGTTCCCGCCGAGCAAGCAACGCGTACTTCAAAATCGAAGGTGCCGTCCAGGTTGTCCTTTAGCAATTCACCTGAAGACTTGATCGCCTCAAACTTGTAGATGTAAACGCGTACCGGCTGCCGCTCAACTTCCTGTCCCGCGCGCGCAAGTTCGTAAAGCTTGCGGCCACCCTGCTTCTTGGCGGAATACATAGGCGGCACCTGGTCGATTTCACCACGCAGACTTTCAAGCGCTGCTTCGATTTGTTCTTTGCTCCACGGTGCGGAGGCTTTTAGACTGTCAGGTGCCTCTTGAATTCGCTTGCCTGTGACGTCGCCGGTATCGGTTGCGTAACCCAGGCGTATGACCGCTTCATATTCTTTTTCCAGGCCGCTGAGAAACTGGGCCAGACGCGTCGCGCGACCCAACAAAACCACCAGCACTCCGGTGGCAAACGGATCCAGCGTTCCCGTATGGCCCACTCGACGCACGTGCAGTATGTGCCTCACTTGCGCAACCACGTCGTGCGACGTCAGCCCGGGAGGCTTATCAACAACCAGGACACCATTCATGATTTACCATTCTAGGTTCTTGTAGGCCAATTGGCGATTGCGCATAACCGGTAACGCAAACTGTTAGTTTGCGGACCGTGCGCCAGCTGCCCCTGGGCCATCAAAGGGACTCGTTGAATAGTTAGAGGTGGGGAAGGGTGGTTTACCCCCGCTCGTCGAATGCCACGATCTTGAGCGGGGGCAAGCCCGCCTTCCCAACCCCTAACTATTTACAGTCACCTCTAACTATTTAGGGTCATTTCTAACTGTTCATTTTCGAACTGTTCATAGTCGCAACTCGAATTAAAACAGCACCGTATGCTTAAATGCATTCATGCAACGCCGGCGGTTCAGAAAGGTTGGTGAAGAGAGCACGCGCCCCAGCGATCTCACACCGGAAGAGCGCCGCAGGAAAACCTTCGAACGCGCGGCCAAACTCCTCGCTGCCAAATCACGTTCCATTGCTGAATTGCGCGAACGACTGTTGCAGGGCCGTCATGCCAACGAGACTGTAGTTGAAGAAGTCATCACACGGTTGCGCGAATACGGATACCTGGACGACGAACGCTTCGCAGTCACCTTTGCTTCATCTAAAGTCAAACAGAAACCCACTGGCCGACGCCGTCTGGAAAGAGATCTGTCTCTGAAGAAGATCGATCGGGCCGTTGCAAACGAAGCCCTCGATGCTGTTTTTGCTGAAACCCCCGAAGAGGAGTTGCTCGACCGCGCAATAGAAAAACGCGTTGGACTTCGCGGCCGGCCAAAGACTCGCGAAGAGGCTAAGAGTCTCTTCGACCACCTGTTGCGCCAGGGCTTCCCTTTTGATTTAGTTAGCGACAAAGTCCGCGCGGCCTCACGAACCGATTTCGACGAATAACCCCAAGACCTCTTTTCTTCTCTGTGCGTCCTTTGTGTTCTTTGTGTCTTTGTGGTGATTCTTCGACAACGCTTACCCCAGGAAACAGAGGATGCATAGCGCGGCTGAAGCTGCAAAAGAACGACGAGAGACACGATCCACGAAAACACACGAAAGGAACACTAACGTCTTTCGCCTCAGTTCGTGTCGTTTCGTGGATCGTACTTTCTTGCTTAAAAAAACAAGAAGTTGTCGGTTTGCCACACAGAGAAGCAGCTCGTTTCGCTGGTTTCAAAGCGCGTGCTAAACTCAATTTTAGTCAGTTGTCAGTGGTCAGTAGTCAGTTGCAATTGTGCTCCTGCTTACTGCTTACTGCTTACTGCTTATTGAATCATGACTGGAAACGAAATTCGCGAAATTTTTCTCCAATACTTCGAGCGACACGGGCACACGCGCGTGCGGTCGTCGCCCCTGCTGCCTGCTAACGATCCCACCCTGCTCTTTACCAACGCGGGCATGAATCAGTTTAAGGACGTCTTTCTCGGGCTCGAAAAGCGCGATTACCTGCGCGCCTGCTCTTCGCAAAAGTGTATTCGCGCCGGCGGCAAGCACAACGATCTCGACGAGGTCGGGAAGACTGCGCGGCATCATACGTTCTTCGAGATGCTCGGGAATTTTTCGTTTGGTGACTATTTCAAAGAAGATGCAATCAAGTTTGCCTGGGACCTGCTCGTCAACGAACTGAAATTGGATCCTGCCCGGCTCTGGTTTAGTGTGTTTGAAGGGGACGAACAGGTTGGGCCGGACGAAGACGCGGAAAAGTTTTGGGAACAAGTCGGCGCGCCGCGCGAACGAATTCTGCGTTTTGGACGCAAAGACAATTTCTGGCAGATGGGCGAGACTGGGCCGTGTGGACCATGCAGCGAGATTCACTATTACATGGGCGACGATCCAAACGATCCGTCTAAGAATCGTGCCGACCTGGTCAACGGTCCTGGCGACGATACCATGGAGATATGGAACCTCGTCTTCATGCAATTCGAGCGCACCGAAGTCGAGCCCGGTAGATTCAAACTCGAACCGCTGCCCGCTCCTTCAGTCGATACGGGCGCCGGGTTGGAACGTCTCGCTGTAGTTTTGCAGGGCGTGAAATCAAACTACGATACCGACCTGATTCGCCCCATCATCGATTTCACCGCCACGCTTGCCGATCGTCATTACGAACCGGAAACGCAGGAAGGATTCGCCATGCGCGTGATTGCCGATCACGCACGCGCCACTGCGTTTGCGATCGCCGACAGCATTCTACCCGGCAACGAAGGCCGCAACTACGTGCTGCGTAAAATCATGCGGCGGGCGATTTATCAGGGACGCCACACGCTGGGGCTGGATTTGTTCTTCCACAAGGTTACAAACTTCGTGGTTGATGTGATGCACGAGGCTTATCCGGAGCTCGAGGTTCATCGCGACTTCATCGATCAGATGGTCAGACTGGAAGAAGAGCGGTTTGGATCGACGCTGACTGTCGGATTGCAAAAACTCGAGGAACTATTTACTAAATCCGGAGCTGGCAACCAACCTTCCTACGTTGACCTTGCAAAACTCTACGACACGTTCGGCACGCCCAGGGATCTGATTCGTGTCAGTCTCGAAGGACGCGGACTCAGCGTAAGCGAAGACGAGTTTTTGGCAGAGTTTGATGTGGCCCTGAAGCAACTTCAACAGACTGGGACTAAAGAACAATCTGCCAGTCAGTCGCGGGCTAAACCGGTTTATGGCGAAGCTTCGCAACGAATTGGTCGAAGTTCGTTTACAGGATATGACGGTACAGCTCTTGAAGCGGCACAGGTGTTAACTCTAATCAAAGGTGAGACGGAAGTTGAATCACTCATCGAGAGTGATGATGGTGAAGTCGTCCTCGATAAAACACCGTTTTATGCTGAGAGTGGGGGTCAGGTTGGCGACGTTGGTAGAATGTTTGGCCCAGCTAACCCACCCGCTACCGCAGGCGGTACTGAGTTCGTGGCGTCGGTTGTCGATACATACTCACCGGCGCAGGGTTTGATCGTCCACAAGGTGAAGGTTGAAAAAGGAACTCTGAAAGTGGGCGACACGATCTCAGCAGAGGTCGACGTCGAAAAGCGCGACGCTACACGACGCAATCACACAGCGACACATTTGATGCACGCGGCTCTCCGCGAAGTTCTGGGCACACACGTCAAGCAGGCGGGCTCGGTCGTGGCACCAAACTACCTGCGTTTTGACTTCACTCACTATCAACCCTTGACGCAAAGCCAGGTTGAAGAGATCGAGCGTCTGGTTAACTATCACATCCTCCGAAACGAGCCGGTCCAAACGAATGAAATGGCCACTGAAGAGGCGATGCGTTCGGGAGCAATGGCGCTATTTGGTGAAAAGTATGGCGACAAGGTCCGTGTGCTTTCGATCCCGGGCGCTGAGGATATTTTCTCCAGAGAGCTTTGCGGCGGCACACACGTGCGCGCCACCGGGGACATCGGGCTCTTTAAGATTACCAGTGACGAGTCGATTGCCTCGGGCGTCAGAAGAATTCGCGCGATTACCGGAGTTGATGCTTATGAGCGCTTTCGAGAGGATGAAGTCCTAATCGATCAGATTGCGAGTGGCTTGAAAACCTCGCGAGCAGAAGTGCCGACAGTAGTGGGAAGGCTGCAGGACGAGCTGCGAAAAGCCAGGCGGGAAGCAGACGAGTTGCGTATAAAGATTGCCAGCGGAGCTATCAGTGCTTCCGCTTCGAATGGTGACGAGTCGCGAGAGGTTGCCGGCGTTCGCGTGGTGGCACGTGAGGCCAGCGGTCTGGACGCCGCAGGCATGCGCCAGCTCTCAGACACTTTGCTCGCCAGGATCAAATCGGGGGTCGTTGTGCTGGGCCGCAGCAGTGACGGCAAGGTTTCACTGATCGTTCGCACTTCGGCTGATCTGACAAAGCGAGTTCCGGCCGGTCAGGTGATAAAGGAATTGGCGCCGATAGTGGGCGGGCGAGGCGGCGGTAAACCCGATATGGCGGAGGGCGGGGGCAGTCAACCCGAGAAACTCAGCGAAGCTTTAGAATCAAGCTACGCCATCGTCGAAAAACTCCTGGGGTAAAGGGGCAGTAGCCCGAACGTTAGACAGGGCGTTCGTTACGCAACACCTCCTCTGACGATCGGGCCAATGTCCGCGCACTCCTCATGGTCGGGGTACTGCCACCAATAACGCACAACCTCACATGATCTTCTGTTTGTCGGTCAGTGTGATCCCCATTTTTTCCAGTGTCACTTTATTCAGCGTGCCTGTGACCTTGAGGCTCTCCGCGGCCTGATACTTTTTCAGACCGGCGCGCGTATCAGCGTCAAGCTTCCCTGTCTGTTCGCCCGCATAAAAACCTCGTTCCTTAACGATCCCTTGTGCTTGTTTGATTTGGTCCTTGTTCGCTCTAAAAACTGGGCCGCGTTTCTTCGCGGCTTTGGTAGTAGAGCTGCCGGTTGTGCTGGGGGTTTGAACTGAGTTCGTAGCGTAACCGATTGATGAGAGAAAAAACAGCGACACAAATGTTGAGAGTAGTTTTTTCATTTTGTTCCTCTTTAGGTGAGGCGCGCAGATGCGCGCGAGTTGATAGATCGAAAAGTTCGGGAAAAGCAGACGTAGCATTGCAAGGCTGTTGGAAAATGTCACTGCTGATCGCTGGATAGGGGTAAACCAGGAAATGCAAAGGCTTTTGCAGCTAACGGTCCTGCGGCACACAGGGTGGGCCAATTGTCAGGAGAACAGGATCATCCACGAGGAGCACAAGAAACGTTTGAGAGAAGAAAGTGCGTTTCGTGTCGCTTCGTGAGATTCGTGGATCGTTCTATTTTTTCCGCGCGCCTCCGAGACCCAGGGGACAATCACGCCGCACTTCACGGGTTCGTGTGAGCCCCGGGACCGAGGCCCTTCTATTGCCAAAATAGGGAAGAAAATATGACGTTGACCCGAAGAGAATCCCCTCGATTTTCCAGGCTTTTCGCTAGGAATTGCTCGTGTTGGCATTTGTTAAACTTTGTGTTACCATCGCTCCCGGTCTTAAGCCAAGTAAAAAAGGGACTTGCAGCGAAAACCTCACGCAATCTGAAGAAACTCAATTTAATAAATCACCCCCATGAAACACTTCCCCCTGATTGCGCTATTGTTACTTGCATCCTCCGTGTCTGTTCTCGCTCAAGGTAGAGGGAGCGAACCCATTTATCGTGTAGACAATCTCGACTTTGCCCACCTGGTGCGAATTCAAACGCCGGCGCCGGCCGCACCTGCGGTGCGAACGCGCAAGGGAAAGATTCTGACTTCGAATAATCTCAACTACTCGCATTCCAGCTTGCCTCTCATTCGTCATACGAGCATGAGCGTGGCAAACTCCTTGACTGGGTTTACAACGGGGAATACAAATGTCGACAACTTCATCGTCGACTCAGGACGCCGCAACTCAGTCGATCCGCTTTTGCTTTATGCAATCATGCACCAGGAGTCAACATTCAAACCTCGCGCAATGTCCAACAAGGGCGCGCGCGGTCTCATGCAGTTGATGCCTGGTACGGCTGCACGTTTCGG
This sequence comes from Acidobacteriota bacterium, assembly GCA_038040525.1. Lineage (GTDB taxonomy): Bacteria > Acidobacteriota > Blastocatellia > Pyrinomonadales > Pyrinomonadaceae > PSRF01. The sequence goes on from JBBPIC010000043.1 coordinate 56,864, forward strand.
CGTTAACAACATCTGGGATCCGCGACAGAACATCGAGGGCGGCACTCGCTATATGCGCTTCCTCCTCGACAAGTTTGATGGGAACGTACAACTGGCGCTGGCGGGCTACAACGCCGGCGAAGGCGCAGTGATGAAGTATGGCTACCGCATCCCGCCTTATAGTGAGACGCAGGAATACGTGCGCAGAATAACCAAGCGTTACTCCTTGATTCGCGACCCGTTGGCCGCGCGTTCCGCCAACAACTTCACGGCCGCTGAGGTTGCGGCAGTACAAGGCAAAGAATCGAAGCCGCTCACAATGTATGAGCGCAGCGTGTTCCTGGTCCAGCTTCCTGATGGTCGCATGCAACTAATCTCACAGTAGCTGAGTTAATTAAGAAAATACGAAACGAGGCGGATAGCGATGTCCGCCTCGTTTCTTTTTGTCTTCAGAGTAAAGCAAACTGTTAGTTTGCGACGGTGGTTGTGATGCTGCTTAGTTAACTGAGAAAACCTCCGGAGTAAGACCTCCGCAAACTAACAGTTTGCTTTACCACAGAACAAACTCAACTAACTGGTTGTGTTACTAAGGCCGGTAGGGGCGTCAGGGCCCGGGTTGCCGGGACGCACAGGACGGGGCACGGAGCATTTCTTACCACCCGCTCAATCTCCGAACCGAGAACAGGCGTGCCGCCAAAAAGCGAGGCATGAACGCTGGTCCCGATCACGATCAAGTCTGCGTCTTTCTCCGCGGCGAGACTAACTATCATTTCATAGGGTCTGCCTTCGGCGATATGAGGAATCGCACGTGCGCCATCGCTGCGGGAAAGTTGGCCCATACGCTCCTGCACGTAACTGCGCAGTCGCGTCAGCGCGTGCAAACCGCCTTCAGGAAACATCACAGAGATTTGATCCAGGTAATCTCCGATTACGTAAACGGCGTGAAGTTCCGCACCGCATTGGTTGGCCAGTTGGGTGGCCACCTGTGTCGCCGTCGCTGAAGAAGGCCGGAAGTTTGTTGACAGCAGCACGCGATTGAGCCGCACTTCACTGCGGCTGCCTCTGTGTTCCACAAAATCATGCTGCGGTGGACGAATCGTGAGCACCGGACATGGGGCCTCCGCGATGATCTCTTCGGCGGTTGAGCCCCACAGCGCTCGTGCGATGCCTTTGCGCCCATGCGTCACAACGGTGACCAGATCGATTTCATAGTCGCGCACCGCTTTTGCGATCTCCGGCGCTGGTTCGCCTTCAACAATTACCGGCTCGACCTCCAGGCCATCAAACAACTGATCGGCCAACAGGTCGCGAACCTCAGTCCGGAGCTGTAGTAACCACTTATTCTCCTGCTCTAGAAATATCCGCTCCGGCAAGGTCAACAAATTGGGCGGCACGGTCGTGCCCTGCACGCTGAACAAAACGATCCGTCCGCCTCCGCTTCGCGCAAAGGCGGCTGCATACTTCAGCGCCGCCCGAGCGTGCGGCGTAAAATCAGTTGGAAATAAGATATTTCGAAAAGGATACACGATGAATTTCGGATTGTGGATTTCGGAATGCGGATTTTGCCAGACCGTCTCAATCCGTGTTCGAACCGAAAGCGTTCTCGTATTGTTAGCTGGAGTCTACCAAGAAAACGTCCAGTAATACACGCGTATGGTCGTGTCATACTTTGCGGCCGCGATCGTGTTTCACCAGGGAACGATTGACGAATGTACACGAAATTTCACGAACATTTTTGTGTGCCTTCGTGTGTTTTCGTGGATCGGCTGCTCATCTTTCAATTTAGACACTATCACGCGCATATTTACGCTGGATTTTTTTCCGCGTTCCATGCCAAACTCCGCACGCAATTCAGGTCAGCCAACTCGGCGACACTATGCCCAAGTCATATCTGGTTAGCGTTTAATCCCAGCAATGAGGACTGTTTAGCGTGACCTTAGCGCTTTTGGCGATCGGATTTCTGTTGCTGCTGGCAGCTGCATATCGTCTCTACGGCGGTTGGGTGGCTCGGCAATTTAAACTTGACGATGACCGGAAGACGCCTGCACATCGGGTGAATGACGGCGTCGACTTCGTTCCTACCAGACCTTTCTATCTTTTTGGCCAACACTTCTCAGCGATCGCGGCCGCGGGTCCAATCGCCGGGCCGATTCTCGCTTGCCAGGCTTTCGGATGGCTTCCGTGTCTGCTTTGGATTGGTTTGGGTGTTGTGCTCATCGGCGCCGTCCATGACTTCGTCGGCCTGGCAGCGTCTGTCAGGCATGGCGCTACATCGATCGCCGAGATCACACGCGAACATCTTGGAGGACGGGCCGGCAGGGCAATGATGGCCTTCATTTGGATTGCCCTGATTTATGTAATCGTCGCCTTTACAGACATCACCGCCGGAACTTTCGTGGGCGGCTCAGAAGAGCTGCGCGCGACGATGACTAACTTCAACCCCGGCGGAGCAGTGGCGTCAGCCAGCATCATTTACCTGCTCCTTTCAGTGCTCCTCGGCCTGGTCCAACGTTACTTAAACCCACCCCTGTGGCTGGTGACCCTGATTTTTGTTCCAGCTGCCTTCGCCCTCTCCTGGGTCGGAACAATGACTTCGAACTTGTTTGTGCTCGATCATAAAACGTGGGGCGTGCTAATCATTCTTTATTGCGGAGTAGCGTCGATCGTTCCGGTTTGGGCGTTGCTTCAGCCGCGAGGTTACCTGGGGGGCTTCATTCTTTACACGGCCCTCGCCCTTGGCATCATCGGCATCTTCTTTGGCGGTTATGAAATCAGACAGCCTGCTTTCAAAGCCTTCGACGTCGGCGGTATGACCGGCATGTTGTTCCCATTCCTGTTCGTGACCATCGCTTGTGGCGCCTGCTCCGGCTTTCACGGACTGGTGTGTTCAGGTACGACTTCTAAGCAGATCGATCGCGAGTCGCACATGCGACCTATCGGCTACGGCGCCATGCTTGGGGAAGCCTTCGTGGCCTTAATAGCTCTCGTCACGGTAATGATCGTCGCGCAGGAAGCATTGCGCGGCAAAGCGCCCGGAACTATTTATGGCAACGGTATCGGGCAATTCCTGACCTTGATTATCGGCAAAGATAACCTCGCCTTCGCCGTGACGTTTGGAGCGATGGCTTTCTCAACTTTTGTTTTTGATACGCTTGATGTTTCGATGCGACTGGGACGCTACATCATGCAGGAGCTCTTTGGTTGGAAAGGGCGACTCGGCGCGTTTGTCGGCACGCTGGTAACGATGGGACTTCCCTTCTACTTCATCCTCTTCGCGCCACCAAACTCCTGGTCAAAATTTTGGACGCTCTTTGGCGCCTCAAATCAGCTGTTGGCGGCTTTAACGCTCCTCACAATTACAGTTTGGCTCTACCAGGCACGACAGCGAATCGCATTTACGTTAGTACCGATGATCTTCGTGCTCGGGATCACGCTTTGGGCGCTCATCGCCCTCGTGGTCGGAAATCTTCGTATTACCAAAATCGGGTTGGGTCAGTTGGATATCGAGTTAATAAATGCGATTGCGGCAGGCGCCCTGGTAGGCCTCGCGCTCTATCTTGCGATTTTGGCGCTCGTCAAAATGCGGCGCGATCGCCAGCGCGGGACGCTAGCATCTCCCCATGCAGCCATAAGCCTCGAGTGATTGAGGCCGGTTCGGGATCCCAGTTTTACAGAACCGAGCGCGGTAGCGCCGGATACTAGATTTAACTGTGGAAATGAAAAGAGTTTGTTGTGTGGGAAAACTCCCGGGTCTCAGCGCCAAAGGCGCGAAATGTAACAGCCTGGGGCAGCG
>JBBPIC010000146.1:0-2981 GCA_038040525.1 Acidobacteriota bacterium
TTTCTTTGCTCCGCCGGCTGGTCTCTGAGCTTGCTTTAAACTGCCTTCCTCAGGAGCGGTAGCCCGCAAACTGTCGGCGACAGTGCTGGCGGTGTGGAAGAGTGGGGCAAGTCTCGCCATCTCTTCTCGCATTCCCGTCTTCAGTAGGAGTCATTGGTTTTACCTTTTGAGTGAAGAGCAATGCAAGCGCTTGTTATCGCGCCCTTTGATTTAATCATTCAAGCTACGCCGACAACCTTGGAATCCCAAAGACAACTTTCACTTCGCCGTGTTTGCTTCGTCTCAGTAACGAAGCGAGATAACGCTGATGGCCTTCAGCTGCGGCGCGCGATCAGCATCCAAGCTGAAGGTATAGAGTTACTTGAGAAGCATGTTACCGCGCCGTCAGCTGCAAGGCTTTGTTGGATTGCGGCCGCAGATATACGAGCTACTTGCCATTGCGGCCTTCGCTGAAATAGCGGTCGACTACAGCAATTAGATTCCTAAGGTTTCCGTCCGTGAGAGTTTGGGCTTCGGTTAGTCTGATCTGGGAATCCACCAAAGAATCGATTTTAACATTCACATCTCTGAAGCCTTCGAGCGTTGCCTGGGCTAACCGCCCGACAACATTCTCGGTTTGCGCCTGGAGCTCACGCATCTGCTGTATATCGGCGGCGAACTGAGCTTGCTGCTCGACGATGAAGGACATTTTTCTTTCGAACTCTTCGTTGTTCATCATGAGGCTCCTACTAGTTATAAGCGAGTTTAGCCAATAGTCTTCGCCACGCCAAGGGGCAATCCAACGCCGGCCTTCAGCTGCGGCGCGCGATCAGCATTCGAGCCGAAGGAACGAGGCTACTTGAGGAACATGCTATCGCGCCGTCAACTGCAAGGCTTTGTTGGGCGCGCGGTCAAGGATTCTTGTTGGGTTGCGAGATATTGACATTACAAGAATCGTGACTTACGAACATATTAGAGTCCGCTCGTGAGATTGCCACCGAGATTGTTTGGCCTCGAAGTCCCGATGTGTCCAAGGCCATATGCCGCCTTCCCTGGCCCTCAACAATTCTTCCAGCACTAACATTCCAGGTTAGCAGAATAGAAAGCCCTGGATTGTATTCGGCTTTGAAGTGCAGCACTTCTCCCGCTAATACCGGATTCTTGGGGCATTTCAGATAAACTATGGGCGCATGTTCGACGTAGGTTTCGACAAATGCCTTTGGGTTTCGGTAATAGGCCGGACAGAGCTTGCGATTGGTTGGCAGCGGAAAATAGTTAATTTGAAAGACTCGATTGTTGAATGCCTTCATAACCAATCCCGCCTTCTCATCAAGGTACCCTTGATAACCAATACGACGCGGCCAGGTTGGATCGAATTTCTTGAATTTCCCTCGATCCAAATTCAATGAAGCCAACGTGGCAGGGTCCGCCAGCTCGCGCTCAATCAGCAAAACAGTACCGGCAGGAACTTTGTTCGCGCACAGGTCGGGTCCAGAAAACGTGATATACACATCTTCTTGCGGCAAATTCATTTCACAGGGTTGCTTTGCATCCGAGCAGCGCCCAAATTCGCGAACGACGTCCTGCCGTGTGGACTCCCCAGGTTTTATGCCGCGCCACTCTTCCGCAGCGACCGGTGCGCAGGCAAACATTAATAGAAAAATGTAGGTCAGTGTTTGAAGCATCTACCTCTTGCGAATTCACAAGCTTACGCCCAACGCCGCCAATCCGCCGCCGCGCACACAACGCCGAGACGGCCAAGTCTCGCGCTTAAGAGCCACGTTGTTCGCGGTCGGCTGCATTGGCTTGTTCGGCGGCGTCTCAACTCCGATGCAACGCCGAGCGGCGAATCGCACGCCAGCGGCACTATGACAAAGAACACACTCGCCGCAGTACCACATCCTTCAACTTGAAGAATACGCGGAGCGGCACAACCGACCGGATACGCAACGCACATTTTCAACCATAGGAGCTTGACCGCGCCACGCACATGGCACGCAACTGTTTTTCGTTGGCTGCACTCAACGAATCGAACAAAGCGGAGCCAAACCCTTCGATGTCGTTTCGCAACAAGCCGCCGAACGCCAGAGATGACGTGGCGCGAAACCGGCAAGCGAAAGCTGTAGGTTCACGCGCCACGTCAAATGAAAGTTGCTGTTTCGCGCTCACGTCCATTGAATTGTTCGGCGGACGACTTTGATAGCTAAATCGCGCTTTCCAACTCGGTTAGCTGCTCGAAAGATAAAAGCAAGTTTTCAATCGTTTGGGTCATCTTCTTTTCACCTCGCAAGTAACATTGAATCTAAAAAAGGACGCAAAACGCAAGTTTTACAAGAGGCTCAATAGCTGCGGACAATGAGTGTTCCGCCCGATGTCGCCGGCGACTTGTCTAGCCACTCGATCTTGTAATCGTGGTAATCGTTTAAATCGTTGTTTGCTCCCTTAATGAGCACAACACGCATGGGCAAGAGCTCCGGTGAGCCGGGACATAACAAGAACGTCGGCTCACCCAGCGGAAACGATTTGACCGGAAACGTGTAGCTGCCGAAGTGCCCTTGTGCGGTATGGAAGGACACCCGAAGCCCGTCAGGCAAAATAGTTGCGAAATACTTCTTCTTGGGATGTTGAACGGTCTTGTATTCGGCTTCTCGCAGTTCGACGCTCCAAGCATGTTCGGTAGCGGAGTGTTTATCTTTGGCAGGGGAGTGTTCCCCGAGACGAAGACAGGCGGACACAAATATGCCTAGATAGATCGCTACCGAGGCAAAGAGCAGATTTCGGATCCTTACTGTGTTCGCATATTTAAACGTTTGGCAAATCATAAAACCTCCTTTGCGTTGTTTGTAACGCCGAACGCCCGAATTAACCCGCGCCGAGCGAATGCCATTCAAGCAGCGACGCAGGTAGCATCATGAAAGATTCTATCGAGGCGTCGGGTTCAATGAGCTGTTGAACTAAGCGCTGCGCGCAGGTAAAGCCTTCCTCTTAGTAACCCGATCATT
>JBBPIC010000147.1:0-2972 GCA_038040525.1 Acidobacteriota bacterium
CCATGCGCGCGCCTCCGTTACTCTTTCGGAGGCGACCGCCCCAGTCAAACTGCCCACCTGCCACGGTCCCAGAGAGGGTTTGCCTCATCTTGGTGAGTACTTCGCAAGTTGCAGGGTGGTATTTCACTGGTGGCTCCACCCGAGCTAGCGCCCGGGCTTCAAAGCCTCCCACCTATGCTACACAGCAAAATGCAAAGAACAATGACAAGCTACAGTAAAGGTGCATGGGGTCTTTTTGTCCTGTCGCGGGGACTCGGAATCCTCACCGAGACTGCAATTTCGCCGAGCACGAGGTCGAGACAGTGCTCAAGTCGTTACGCCATTCGTGCAGGTCGGAACTTACCCGACAAGGAATTTCGCTACCTTAGGACCGTTATAGTTACGGCCGCCGTTTACCGGGGCTTCGGCTCATGGCTTCGCCCACCGAAGTGAGCTGACCACTCCCCTTAACCTTCCGGCACCGGGCAGGCGTCAGTGCGTATACGGCGCCTTACGCGGCTTTGCACGCACCTGTGTTTTTGCTAAACAGTCGCTTGGGCCGATTCTCTGCGGCCGATTCCAGCTTGACTGTACATCTCACCGGAGTCGGCATCCCTTCTTCCGAAGTTACGGGATCATTATGCCGAGTTCCTTGACCACGTTTCACTCGTTCACCTTAGGCTACTCGCCTCACCCACCTGTGTCGGTTTACGGTACGGACACCAGCTGAACTCCCACTGAAGCTTTTCTTGCCTGTCGACTATTGAAGAATTGAGCTTGGGTTGCCCCGCACTCTTACATTCCCGTCTCGGCTTACGCCTACGCGGTTAGACGGCCAATCCACAAAGCCGCTCTCCATTCGTTCCAGGGTCCCTTCAGAGGTAATAACGTGCAACTGGCGGGGCCGGAATGTTAACCGGCTATCCATCGACTACGCCTTTGGGGCCTCGCCTTAGGGTCCGCCTCACCCTGCGCTGATTGCCATGGCGCAGGAATCCTTGGGTTTTCGGTGTCAAAGGTTTTCACTTTGATTCGCGCGTACTCATTCCGGCATCCTCACTTCCCAACGCTCCACCACTCGTTTCCACGGTGGCTTCACTGCTGATGGGAACGCTCCCCTACCCCTCATACATAAGTATGAAGACCAAGCTTCGGCGGGCCGCTTAATCCCGACCATTCTCGGCGCGAACACGCTGGACTGGTGAGCTATTACGCACTCTTTCAAGGAATGGCTGCTTCTAAGCCAACCTCCCAGTTGTCACGGCACGTTCACATCCTTCGCTATACTTAGCGGCCACTTTGGGGCCTTAGCTGTGGTTCTGGGTTCTTTCCCTCTCGCCGTTGGACATTATCGCTCAACGACTGCCTCCCAGGATTCATTTAACAGGCATTCGGAGTTTGGTTGGGGTTGGTAGGGGCTTCGCCCCCCCGCGCCCATCCAGTCGCTCTACCTCCTGCAAACATTTCCTGAGGCTCTACCTCAATAGATTTCGGGGAGAACCAGCTATCTCCAGGCTTGATTGGCCTTTCACCCCTACCCACACGTCATCAGAACGGTTTTCAACCCGTACCTGTTCGAGCCTCCACGCGGTGTTACCCGCGCTTCACTCTGCACATGGGTAGATCGCCCTGGCTTCGGGTCTACCCCCAGAAACTAAGTCGCCCTCGTTACAGGACTCGCTTTCGCTGTGGCTCCGCAGCCTAGCCGCTTAGCCTACGCTTCTGAGGAGTAACTCGCCGGATCATAATGCAAAAGGCACGCAGTCAGCCGTGACTGATCCGAAGACCAGCCCAGCCTCCTACCGCTTGTAAGTATGTGGTTTCAGAAACTCTTTCACTCCCCGCACTGGGGTACTTTTCACCTTTCCCTCACGGTACTCGTTCACTATCGGTCACACGGGAGTCTTTAGCCTTGGAGGGTGGTCCCCCCGGTTTCACGCCCGATTCCTCGGAACTCGGGCGTTACTCAGGAACACTACTAGCACACCCTTTGGTTTACGCGTACCGGGCTTTCACCGTCTATGGCTCTCCATTCCAGGAGAATTCCGCTAACACTTGGGTGTACCGTCCGTAGGTCCTACAACCCCGCTACCCACAAGGGGTAATGGTTTGGGCTAGGGCCCCTTTCGCTCGCCGCTACTTAGGGCATCTCGGTTGATTTCTCTTTCCTTCAGGTACTTAGATGTTTCAGTTCCCCGAGTTTGCTCACTCCGTAGAGTGTGACTGCCATCACTGACAGCCGGGTTTCCCCATTCGGCCATCCAGGGCTCATAGCGTGTGTGCCGCTCCCCCTGGCTTATCGCAGCTTACCACGGCCTTCATCGCCTCCGTGTACCTAGGCATCCCCCACATACTTTCTTTCGCTTGATCAAATAACTTGTTCAAACAGAAACACGCACGATCTAACGAGTGATACAATCTTTGGACTCTCGGAGCTGAACAAGCTCTTTGAGACAAATCGAGCCCCAACCGTTAGGTCAGAGCTTCGCATGAAATTGTGTCACTAGTGTTGATTCTCAGTAACGGGATCTTATCAAACCCCGCTACTCAAATCCCACGATCACTACTACTTTCCATTGTCAAAAAACGGTTGAGATATAAGCGCTCAGTCGCTTCGGACTTATGAACTTACCTTCAAGTTCATCATGTTCTTTCGAGCCTGGATCATGCCGCGTTGCCGCGAAATGGTTCCGGCTCTTTTATATGGAAATCGAGAGTTGAGATCTGGATGTTACGAGACGAGCGACACGTGAGTGCTTTCCGGCAAGTAACCCTGGTTGCCCAGGCAAGTCTGCCTTACTCGCAGCTCCGTTAAGGAGGTGATCCAGCCGCAGGTTCCCCTACGGCTACCTTGTTACGACTTCGCCCCAGTCACGGAATTGACCTTCGGCGGCTACCTCCCTTGCGGGTTGGCACACCGACTTCAGGTCCTCCCAGCTTCCATGGCGTGACGGGCGGTGTGTACAAGGCCCGGGAACGTATTCACCGTGGCG
>JBBPIC010000107.1:0-10261 GCA_038040525.1 Acidobacteriota bacterium
GGCGGCAGAGCCGCATGCCGAGGACTTCAAGATCTCGTCAAACTAACTTTTCGGGGAAAGCGGCTCGACTCAGAACTGGGGGCATTCTTAGGCTTGTCTCCGAGCAGCTTGGGTGATGGAGCGGGGAGCATCCGATAGATTGAGCTCAGCCGCACAATCGGCACACAGCCACACGTGGATTTGTTGTGCGTCGGACCAGAAAAATGAGCCAACTCTACCGGCGACCTGCATTGCCCGATCGACTGGAAGGCGTTGCAAAGCCTGAACGTAGAAAGCCCCGTTGTAAACATCACCTTCGGTTTCTTCATCCCTATGAATGCATTCTCGCTCTCGAAACACTTGTTTCTTCATAGTAATGCCCTACTTTCTCGCGCCGCATCGCGAAAAGAAATCCTCCATAAATGTCGGGGCTTTAAATGTCGGGGCTTTCGTTTGGGTGAGAGTCGTTACGGGGCAAAACACCTGCTTGTCGATACGTACCTTATTCACTTGAGCGAGATGATGCCACCGCATTCAGAAACAGTCAACGATTCAATTCGTTAGAGCAGTGACTCACGTGGAAACTTCTGTCAAAACCGAACGATGGTTCTTGGTAAGGTTGTTCGTTCACGGCTTACCGATGTGCGTCGGTGGAGTTGCCCCGCCGGTTGAGGCTTCCGAAAATTCGCGTCTAATCCCGGCGCGAAGCCACTACCAGCTTCCGCACCCTATGGATACGAATTAACGGTTTGGTTTCTGAGATCGTTGAATGATTACTGGGACTAGGGCCGCGGTGCGCCTTCAAATATTTCTCTTATTCTCGAAAGATCATCTGACGACCGTCGATTATGGTCGCCCGCTCTTCTGGCTGCTCTTTCGACTCGTCTGAGACGGCGCTCTTCCCATTTTTCAGCCCGGCGCATTTCCCTTTTTAGCTCACGCTGAGCGGCAATCTTCTCTTCGCGCGATTCATCCTGTCTGCCCAATATGATTGCCTTACTGGAAGCGCGACCTCGTGGCTCCCTCGAAATCACTGGGGGTGTTATTTCACGCGTGTTCTCGGTGACAGCAGGGACATCCTCCTGCCTGGGTACCGCAGGTACCGACTCTGGAGACTCAACAGCGGCAACACCAGCTTCTATTGACGGTTGGCTTGGCTGAGATGACTCAACCGCCTCGGTAATGTTGGAGGTTTGTTCCTGTGCGCGAAGTTTGTAGAGCAACGTGGCGCCAAAAGCCCCGATCAAAAGTGCCACCACTATGGCTAATCCAAGTGCCCAACGCCTGCCGGAACTGGCCTTAGCCTCGACAACCTCGAGAGGGACGACCGGACGCGCGGAGAGTAGGGTAGCCTCGTCAAAGTGTGGCTCATCAACGGCTATTTCAACTCTCGAAAGTTCTCGTTGTGTTGTATTTGATTCCATAATTCTTTCTTAACCCGGGCATCGGACTTCCAGTAGTTATTTGTGAAAAGACCTTGATGATGCTTTGCAAGAGGGAGGCCACAATGAGGTTTGTAGCCTTGATGGCCTTAACTCCTTTAAGAAACCAGGATGCGGGAGCAGCGTGCGGTGAACGGCCAGCATTGAGTCAACCATATCGTGCACCAAAACAACGCGCCCGTCTGTTTCAAACAGAACGGGCGCTGAATTGTTGATGAATTCGAGGTCCGCCTAGCGTCCCACTTTTTGAGGCTTGGCGCGGCGGTCATCCAAAACATCGATGCTCTCTTTTACGCGCATGTAAATACCATCCGCGTCAAGGCCATACTTGGCAAGCAGTAGTTTGGCATCGCCATGCGTCACCAGCCGATCCGGGATTCCCATTCTGACAATCCGAACTTTGTCCTGAAGTCCGTTTTCTTCCAGCAACTCCATCACGGCTGAACCGAAGCCCCCAGCTAAATACGCCTCTTCCACTGTCACGATTAGTCTCTTTGTCTGCGCCAGGGCGAGCAATAGTTGAGAGTCCAGCGGCTTAACGAAACGGGCATTGACTACAGTGGTGTCAATCTTCTCTTTTGCCAGATGTTCCGCCGCCTGAAGAGAAGGGTGAACCATCGAGCCGTAAGCAACAATAGCGACCTCGCCGCCATCGCGAAGAATCTCGCCTTTACCGATTTCCAGCAGCTGTGGCGCTTTATTAATGTCAACGCCCACGCCATTGCCGCGCGGGTATCGCATCGCTGCGGGCCCCACATGCTCAACCATCGTCAAAAGCATGTCGCGCATCTCGCCTTCGTCTTTAGGCGCCATGAGTACCAGGTTAGGGACCCCTCGAAGATATGCAATATCGAGCAGGCCGTGGTGCGTCGGTCCATCGCCGCCAGCCACGCCTCCTCGATCCAGGCAAAACTTCACATTGAGATCCTGGATGCAGACGTCATGCACCAGCTGATCAAATCCCCGTTGCAAAAATGTGGAATAGATGGCGCAGACCGGCTTTAGACCTTCACAGGACATTCCTGCCGCAAAGGTCACGCAGTGTTGTTCGGCGATGCCGACGTCAAACGATCTCTCCGGAAATTTCTCGAGCGGAGTACAAACTCCGGTGCCATCGGGCATCGCCGCCGTTAAAGCGATAATCTTCTCGTCGTTTTCCATCAACTCCGCGAGAGTGTTTCCGAAAACTGCGGTGTAGGTTGGCGCACCGGCTTTTGACTTGACTGCTTTCCCACTCTTCAAATCGAAAGGACCGGTGGCGTGCCAGCGATAGTAATCCTTCTCCGCCTGCGGATAGCCTTTGCCTTTGGTTGTCAGGGCATGAACAATCACCGGACCGTCATCAATTTGTTTCGCTTCGTTCAGCGCGGCAACCAGGGCTCGCGGGTTATGACCATCCACGTAGCCGATGTATTTGAAACCCAACTCACTGACGAGAGCACCGGGTAACACTGCCGCGGCAATCGCGTCCTTAACGGTCTTGGCTGCGTGATGCAGCCGCTCGCCGACTGACGGGATGGCCAGCAGAGTTTCCTCAACTTCGTCTTTAAAGCGATGATAATTATGTGCGCCTCTGATCCGGTTCAAATACCCGGTAAGGGCCCCGACAGCCGGCGCAATCGACATCTCATTATCGTTGAGAAGCACGATCAGCCGGCTCTTCAAGTGGCCCGCCTGGTTTATGGCTTCCATCGCCATACCGCCCGCCAGGGAAGCATCGCCTATTAGCGCGACCACATGATGATCCTCGCCTTTCTTGTCGCGCGCGATCGCCATACCGAGAGCGGCAGAAAGAGAAGTAGACGCGTGTCCGGCGCCAAATGTGTCATATTCCGACTCATCTCGGCGCAGGAAGCCGCTGATGCCGCCATACTGTTTGATAGTTGGCAAAAGGTCTCGGCGGCCAGTCAGGATTTTGTGTGCGTAGGCCTGGTGCCCGACGTCCCAAACGAGCCGGTCGTGAGGGGTGTCAAAGGCGTAATGCAGGGCCACGGCCAACTCGATTGCGCCCAGTGAGGCACCGGTGTGACCGCCGATGCGAGACATTGTTTCCAGGATGTATTGCCGGATTTCGTCGGCTACTTGTTGCAGACTTTCCGGTGGCAGTCGACGCAGATCGGCAGGCGAGTTTATTTTATCCAGAAGATTCATTTGCGCGGTATTGTAACAAGCCGGTTCAGATTTTATCCACCCGTAACACTTTGATAATCATCACGATATTGTCGCGTTGAAGACCAGGAACTCCTTCTTTGCGATGTAAAGTACTCTGCTTCGCTTAAAGTGTCAATCCCATTAATCTTTCCAAACTTATTACCCACGCCCAGCGTCTAAACGCCGAGACGAGCAAACTCGGTTTTTAAATCCCCAATCGTTAAATAAATACAAGCACAAAGGAGTTGGAGAAGAATGTTTTCTAGAAAAGCTTTAGCAGGAATTGCTGGAATGATACTGGCTGCGAGCATGGTTGCTTTCGCCCAACAGCCGGCGCAGACCCCCTCAACTGCTCGGGAGGGCCTTCGTCGCGAGCGTATGGAACGCAAAGAGAGACACCGTGACGGAATGCGTCACAAAGAGAGACGCGGACATCGTGGACCCGGCCAATACATGAGTGAACTTAATCTGAGCGACGCTCAACGAGAACAAATTCGCGCCATAACTCAGCGCCGCCTCGAGGCCACCAAAGCTCAGCGCGAAGAATTGTTCAAAATGCGGGAGAAACGAATCGCCGGGACGTTTGGCGCCGAAGACGAGGCCCGGGCAAGAACTCTGCGCGATGAGATCCGTGTCGCAATGGAGGGTATTCGCGGCGAAACAGAGGGAATACTCACGGCGGAGCAAAAGGCACGCCTCGAACAGCTAAAGGTTGAACGCAAAGCCAAACACGAAGAACGCCAGACAGAGCGCAAAGCAAGACGCGAACAGCGGCTGAAGGAGCGCCAGGAGCGCTTGAACAAGAACCCGTTGTAATCCAAACACAATCAGATAAAGGAACGGTCCAGTTCTCGTTGAGAACCGGACCGTTTTGCATTCATGGAGTGTCGCGCTCTCAGAAATAAGCCAGGCATCACTGTCCAATAGCTACGGGAGCAGGAGCACAGCAGGTTGCCTCCGGAGTTCGTGTCGCCACACCGATGTCCGTTTCTGCCGCCACGACCTTGTCACCACACTCGCAGGCGGCCGTTTCCGCCAGGTTGTCCTTGAGCACAACGAAGGCCTCCCACTCGTTGCCATCCGGATCGCGAACCCAGGTCTTGTCCTGAGTGGCGTAGCAACAGTTGGTCTGCATTTCGTCGCGGGTCAGGAGGCCAGCCTCCTCCCAATTCCGACGCATCGCCAACACATCAGATGTTGACGCCACTTGAATTCCCAAGTGGGAAAGAGCGCCGCGTTCATTGAATGGCACCTGGTTCAGTGTCAGATTGAGCGGAGGATTTTGCACGTCAAATTTTGCGTATCCGGTCCGCACCTTGCTCGGTTCAATCCCCAGCATTTTCTGGTAAAACTCGATACTTTGCTCGACGTTTCTGACGTTGAGCGCGAGATGGGCTTTCAGCGCCGTCACCTGGTTTTCAGTCTTGCTTTCCATATCAGCCTCCTCTATATTCATATTCGCTTGTGCGAATGTGAGCCCCACAATAACCTGGCAGGTAAACATCTGTCAAGGCGTATATGAGAATTAATTTGGCTGCTGGAAAGATACGAATCAGACCGCTCGAAACGGAGGACTGGAAGAGTGTTCTGGCAATCTATCTCCAGGGCATCGCTACCGGGCAGGCCACTTTCGAAACCACTGCCCCTTCCTGGGAGAAATGGGACGCAGGGCATTTGAGTTTTGCGCGACTGGCAGCCGTTTCCGAAGATGACGGGCGTTTGGCAGGTTGGGCCGCTTTAAGCCCTGTTTCCAGCCGTCCCGTTTATTCCGGCGTAGCTGAAGTCAGTGTCTATGTGGCTGACGATTTCAGGGCTCGGGGTGTCGGCGGCGCGCTTCTTGATTGTCTGATAAAGACTTCAGAGGACAATGGAATTTGGACGTTGCAGGCGAGTGTATTTCCCGAAAACGTTCGCAGTATGGCTTTGCACGAGAAACGAGGATTTCGAGAAATAGGAGTGCGCGAACGCATCGCAAAGCTCAACGGTGTTTGGCGCGACACGGTTCTCCTCGAACGACGGAGCAAGATTATAGGGGTCGAATAGCCTTCCAAATGTGGCGCAAGAAACGGATAGAAAAAGCGAACTTTTTACGGTTGAATAGTGCGTCTGAAAGGAACTAGCAGGCCCTTTAAATCGTATCAAATACACCAGAAATACAATTCAAAATGGCTGGAAAAGAATACAACATAGAACTGCTTTTTAAGGCGCTGGCGGACCGCACACGCTTGCGTCTGATCAACCTGATGGGAGAAGACGAAATCTGCGTCTGCTTTCATGTTGAGGTGCTCAATATTAGCCAACCGAAGATTTCGCGGCATCTTGCTTATCTTCGCCGGGCAGGTCTGGTTGCCTCCAGGCGCGAGGGCAAGTGGATCCATTACCGTGTCGTCGAGCCGCCCGATCCGCACGCCGCCAAAATCTTTGCCGAGGTGCGAGGATGGCTGGCTAATGACCAGGCAATGCAAAGTGATCGAGCGCGGCTCACAAAGATCTGTTGCGCTCCTAAACTACCAGTGCAATTACAAAGGGCACCCCGTCCCGCCAACCTCGTCGTCTAACACTGAAAAAAACGACCGAAAGGAAACAAACAAATGGTTGCCGCGATTGAACCACTTCTGCGCGAACAGTTAATCAATCGACGTGAAAAACTCGAGGCTGTTGCCCATGGATTTCACCGCCCACCCGAATTGGCGCAGCTTCTCCAGGAGGTCGATGCCGCACTCGATAGAATGGACCGCGGTGTGTATGGCCTGTGCGAGGTCTGTCACGACCCGGTAGAAACAGAGCGTTTGCTCGCTGATCCTTTGCAACGGTTCTGCCTGGGTGATCTGACTATGAGTCAGCAGCGCGCGTTGGAACAGGATCTGGAACTTGCGGCGCAAATTCAAGTCGGCCTGTTGCCTCAGCGCAATCAGAAGATTGATGGCTGGGAGGTCGCTTATCATTACCAGCCGGCCGGTCCAGTCAGCGGCGACTATTGTGATCTAATCAGCGGTGAAGATCAGACAGTGCATTTCGTTCTGGGAGACGTATCGGGTAAGGGTGTGGCTGCGTCAATGTTGATGGCGCATCTCCAGGCGATGTTTCGAACGCTCGTTTCGGTTAACTTGCCACTCGATCAGATGGTTGAACGGGCCAGCCGTGTTTTTTGCGAGAGCACCCTACCGACGCAGTACGCCACACTCGTTTGCGGAAGAGCAAACGGGACGGGAGATATAGAAGTCTGTAACGCGGGTCACCTGCCGCCGCTTCTGGTACAGAATGGAATGGTGACCAGTATTGCTGCCACAGGCCTTCCCGTCGGGGTCTTCAGCAGCGAAAGCTTTACCGTGAATAAGGTTCACATGGGTGAAGGCGACACGCTGTTTCTTTATACGGATGGGCTCTCGGAATGTTTAGACGGCGCGGGTAACGAGTATGGCGCAGATCGGCTATCGGGGCTTTTAGGTGACAACCATGGTTTAGTGCCCAGCGCCATGATCGCACTCTGCCGGGACGAGCTGCAGACATTTGGAGCCGGACATTCGCTGCGCGACGATTTGACGATCATGGCGATCCGTCGGACTAAGTCAGTTGTGTAGTTTTGATTGCTACCGATACAGGTATTTTCTAGTTTTAACGAAAACAGCGGATCCACGAAACAACACGAACCGGCACGAAAATGCATTAGTGTAATTTCGTGGATCGTCTACTCGCTTCGCCTGGTTCCCTTACCTTGACAATCCGTCGCTGCCGATTAGAATGATTTTCGCTTGTGCGGAGATGTGGCCGAGTGGCTGAAGGCGGCGGTTTGCTAAACCGTTAAGGGTCAAAAGCCCTTCAC
The DNA here is from genome assembly GCA_038040525.1 of Acidobacteriota bacterium. Lineage (GTDB taxonomy): Bacteria > Acidobacteriota > Blastocatellia > Pyrinomonadales > Pyrinomonadaceae > PSRF01. Next base: position 7,396 of record JBBPIC010000107.1, read on the forward strand.
AGGTTCGAATCCTGTCATCTCCGCCATAAATACAGAGGTCAGAAGTCAGGGGTCAGAGATCAGTAAGAGGCATTTTTGTTCTTTCTACTGACATCTGATCTCCGGCCTCTGACCTCTAATTCTTGGTCAGCAGTCAGGGGTCAGTAAAAGACGTTTGGTTCTATTGACCTCTGATCTCCGACCTCTGACCCCTAACTCTTATGACCGTTCGCGTACGCTTCGCTCCATCACCAACCGGTTATTTACATATCGGCGCCGCGCGTTCGGCGCTGTTCAACTGGCTTTATGCACAAAAGACCGGCGGAAAGTTTTTGCTCCGCATCGAGGATACCGATTTGCAGCGCTCAACCGACGAATCGACGCGCTCAATCATCGATGGACTCGAGTGGCTCGGATTGCATTTCGACGAAGAGATGATCTTTCAGTCGGCTAACGCGGACAAACATCGAGCGGCCGCTAACAAACTGGTCGACGAAGGCAAGGCCTATCGTGACTTCACCCCCAGGGCACAGCGTGACGACGCAAATGTGAAGCAGAACATCGCGGAACGCGCCCGCACCCAGGCGGTGGCAGGCGTGGATCCTCGGAGTAATGAGTATCGCGACTTGTCGAAAGCGGAATCAGACCGGCGCGCAGCGGCAGGGGAACCTTTTGCCGTACGACTAAAAATCGCCCGCGAAGGTAAGACGCATTTTGAAGACATTGTCTATGGACCACAGGAACGGGCTTACTCCGAGATTGAAGATCTGGTATTACTCCGTTCCGATGGCCATCCACTGTATAACCTCTCCGTGGTAATCGATGACATCGAAATGGGAATCACACACGTGATTCGCGGCCAGGACCACCTGACAAATACGCACAAACAAATCCTGCTTTATGAAGCCCTGGAAACGAGCGTGCCGCAGTTTGCTCACCTGCCGTTGATCCTGGCTCCTAACAAAGGAAAGCTTTCGAAACGCAAACATGGCGAAGTCGTTTCCTTGACTACTTATAGGGATCGTGGCTTTGTGCCCGCCGCTTTTAGGAATTTTCTGGCGCTGCTTGGCTGGTCAGCTCCTGAGGGCAAAGAGATGCTCTCTGTCTCGGAACTGGTCGAAGAGTTTTCTCTTGAACACATTCATCGCTCCCCGGCCGTCTTCAACTTTCAGGAAAATGACCCGCGCCACTGGACCGATGAAAAGGCGTTGTGGATGAACGCCGAGTACATTCGCACCATGCCGATCGCGGAATTGCTGCCGATGGTGAAAGCCGAGCTGCGTGCAAACAAGCTCTGGCGCGAAGAGTATGAGGATGACGACCGGGAATGGTTTGCCAAGGTGGTTGATTTGATTCGTCAGCGCTTCTTTACACTCAAAGACTTCTCGGCGCAGGGCCGCGCTTACTTTTCCGATGATTTCGATTTCGCGGAAGAGGCGGTCAACAAGAACCTGCGAAAGGATCCGCGGCTAAAGGATCTACTGCCCGCCTTCGCTGAACGTTTAGAGAAACTCGATTCGTTCAACGCTGAGGCCGCGGAGAATGCGTTGCGGCAGTTTGCTGAGGAGAGCGGTGTCAAAGCCGGCCTGCTAATCAACGGTTCACGAACGATGCTCACCGGTCAGGCGGTGGGGCCTTCGATGTTTGAAGTATTTGAGATTCTCGGGCAAAAACGCTGTGTGGAAAGACTTCGTAGTGGAGTACCATGGTTCGACGCTATGAATGCCTTGGGTGATGTGTGACGTTCAAGTCCTGGCTTGCAGTCGGATAGAGGGATTTGGACGATGGGTCGCAAATAAGTGAGGAATAACTAATGTTAAAGAAATTTGTAATCGTAACCGCGCTGGTTATCGCAACATCGACCGCAACCGTCCTCGCCCAAAATACAAATTCCTCGACAACAGTTCGTCCACGGACAACCATTACTCAAACAAACACCAACAGGGCTACTCCTGAACCAACCAGAAGCCCGGAAACTCAACCGTCTACAACCACGAAAGCAGCGCCACGAACAACCACACCGAGGCCGGCCGCCGCAGCCGAAACAGTAACCCCCGGCTCACAGGCCGTTCGTGCCGCTTTCGACACTTTGATTGACGGCATTCGCAACGCCGACGTCAAGGCAGTCACCAGCGTGTACTGGAATTCGCCTCGTCTCACTCTCTTCAACAATAACGGGACAGTTACCAGAGGTTGGGAGCAGATGCGACGCAATCGAGAGAGCTCTTACAAGGACGTCAAAGATGTGAAACTAACCTGTCGCGACGTGTCGATAACCATGCTTGGTCGCGATGGGGCAATCGGCACTTGTTTATGGACGCAATCGCAAACGTTTAGGGGCGAACCGGAAACTGCAACCGGCCGCATGACCCTGGTATTCAAGCGTGTGGGAAAAGATTGGAAAATTATTCATCTACACACTTCGCCGGCTAACCCTGAGCCCTCGCGTCTGCCGGCATCGGACAAAGCAGCCAGCCCCTCGCCGAATCCTTGATTGCGTTGGGCGCCGTTTCGAACCACGAACGATCTGGCAGGATTCTAAGACCCGCAGCGCTTCTGTAAACTCGTTGGGAGAAACATGCTGCACAAACGCCTGATTTCTTTTTCCCTCTCACTCGTGTTCGTGTCGGGTGGCGTCATCGTCGCTGCCGGACAAGAGATCGCGCCACTAGGATCGAGCCCGGAAAACGAAAGATAATTTGTGAATGAGATACCGAAGCACCTTCCGCTGAAAATCACGGTCAGCAAGGAGAGGAAAAAGATTTTAAAGATTTGCAAAATGAGCATTGGGCTCGTGACTTTGTTCTTGAAATCACCAATACCGGAGATAAACGGTACTGATGCAGTTTGGAGCAATGCATCTAATTACAGAACCCAGCGCGGTAGC
>JBBPIC010000044.1:0-59612 GCA_038040525.1 Acidobacteriota bacterium
GGACTTCAAGATCTCGTCAAACTAACTTTTCGGGCAAAGCAGGGATAACCTTTAACTATCTGTGCGATCTCTGTGCACTCTGTGTCTCTGTGGTGGATTTACCAGGAAAAACAGCCACCACAGAGACACAGAGAACACTGAGGATGCACAGAGAAAGACGATTATCTATTTTCCCGACAGACTCACAGCGGGGCTGCCCCGCCGGGGACTCCGGTCCGCGCTGGGTTCTGTATTGCTCCAAACTGCATCAGTACACTCCTGCCGGCGCCAAGCCCGCTCGATTTCAATAAAGCAAGGGCCGTTATGCCCGTCTCTTTGAATAAATGTCGCCATAATACAGAAAACAGTTGACTGTCAGCCGTCGCTGTACTACTTAATAGCAGCAACCGACATAAGTGGGTAAGGCAATAGCCTAAGAGCACTTCGGAGAAAGTTTATTCCAGCCTAAGTCCACCGTGAGACGAATAGATCTCAAGAAGGCCAGTGTTGCGCGTTCGAATACGATTCGCGACATAAATCGCCAGATCGTGCTCAATTACGTCCGTGAGCTGGGGCCCATCTCGCGCGCAGATATTGCACGCGAAACCGCGCTGCAACGCTCCACAGTTTCGATCATCGTCGATGAGTTAACAGATCATAAGCTCATCGAAGAAGTTAGTGGCGAATCGACCGGCGGACGCCCACCCAGTTTGCTTTCACTGCGCACGGCGGACGCAGTAGCAATCGGTGTAGATCTCGGCACAATTAACACAGTCATGGCGACCAGTGATCTGGCGGGACGTGTATTGGGCCAGGAAAAGTTCTCGACCGATCCCGATGCGGATAATAATGCCCAGAATATTGTCAATTGTGCGCTTCGTCTCATGGAAAAAAATGGCGGCACGATTGAAGGAATCGGCATCAGTTTCCCCGGTTGGGTTAACCCCGAGACCACACGCTCATTCTCACCTCACTTCAATTGGCGCGACCTGCCAATTGCCGAGACGCTGTCTCAAGCCACCGCCCTTCCAGTAACGATCGACAACGATGCCAATGCCGCGGCCCTTGCGGAACTTTGGTTCGGTCGTCCGGAAATACGCGAGATTAGGGACTTTATTCTGGTTTTGGTCGAATCCGGTCTCGGTACCGGGGTTGTGTTTGATGGACAAGTTTACCGGGGAGAAGGGGGCACCGCCGGGGAATTCGGCCATATGACCATTGGCACAGGTGCACCGGTAGCTTGTGCCGCAGGCAGCACTGAGTGTTGGGAGGCCTTTGCCTCTGAACGTGCGGCGTTGGCCCGCTATAAGAAATTAACTCATCACAATGGAGACAACGACGTCGATTTCACAAAGCTAATGGATCTAGCTCTCAGGGGAGAGGGCAACGCTCGTAGTGCTCTGAAGACCACCGCTCGTTACTTAGGAATCGGGATCGCTAATTTGATCCAGGGATTAGCTCCGGAAACTGTCATAGTGGGCGGTCCCATCGTGCGTGCATGGCCGATCATCGAACAGGATCTCAAAGCGTCCGTGGAAGCAAGCATCTGTCGCGGTCTTCCCTCCACACCTATCATCGGTTCGACGCTGGGGAAACAGCCCACGCTGATGGGGGCGCTGAGTCTTGTTTTGGCAAGCAAGTTCGCGTCGGTAGCCTAAGTGAAGCCGGCTCGCTTCATTGAAAAACCAAAAAATAGGCAAGCCAAGGCTCGGGCTGGCGACGACTAATCTTACAGAAATCTAAAAAAGTTCTTGACAAGAATCTCAGTTAGGAGTAAATGCTTTTGTCTGAGTGTGCAACAAAGTTCCTTCCTTCTAAATTAGTAAGTTCTGTCCAAAGGGTAATCGTGGTCTTGACCCAGTTCGTTCTGGGTTCGTAAATGTTCATTTACGTTCGGTCGCCTTGGTAATTTTTCAAAGCGTTGCTCGAAAAAGGGTGGGGTCCGGAGAATGCCGGATAACCGCCTGTCTCGGGCCGTGTAGACTCAGGAGGTCTTTATGCTGAAGAAGCTTGGCATGAAAGCGATGTTGGTCTTGATGGCCATTGGGTTTTTCGTTGTGGCGAACGGCCAGACAGCAACGGTAGGAAATCTCAGCGGCACCGTTAGAGATCCTAGTGGGGCTGCTGTGCCGAAGGCTGATGTAGAACTCAAGGATGAGCGCACAGGCGCCTCGCGTACGGCACACGCAAACGACGATGGCTACTACGTGTTTACAAGTTTACCCGCAGGCCTATACACCGTAAGCACGTCTCCCCAGGGTTTCAAGACATCGGTTGCCACCGGGATCCAAGTGTCCGTCGGTGAGAACAAAGTTCTGAACCTGGATGTTCAGGTCGGACAGGTAACCGAAACCGTCACCGTCACCGGTGACACCGCACCCGTCGAAACTCGTAGCGGGGATGTCAGCAGCCTTATTTCAGAGAAACAAGTTACTGAGTTACCGCTGAATGGCCGCAACTATTCGCAATTGGCGCTGATGGTGCCGGGTGTTTCGCCGGCAACGAATGGGAGTTTCGCCGCCCGCGGTACCGGCCTCGATGGCGGCGTTGACATGTCGGTCAACGGCAATGGCTCGAATCAAAACCTTTGGACCGTAGACGGTGTCAACAACATGGACGTGGGCTCGAACCGCACGCTGCTGGTTTTCCCGTCGATAGATACGATTGCGGAATTTCGGGTAATGCGTAACAGCTTCAGCGCAGAGTATGGGCAGGCGCAGGGCGCCGTCGTCAACCTGATCACCAAAGGCGGCAGTAATGATTTTCACGGCTCGGCTTACGAGTTTTTTCGCCACACCAAGCTGAACGCGAACAATTTCTTCCTTAATAAAGTACCACTCACTCCCGCGGAGATCCTGGCTGGAAAAACAAAGGCCGAGAGAGCCTATCTGAAGTACAACAATTTCGGTGGGAGCTTTAGCGGTCCGATCGTGAAGAACAAGCTCTTCTTCTTCTGGTCGGAAGAATGGCGCTTTGAGGACCGTGGTACAACGGTTTCCGGGCGCGTGCCGACTGCAGCCGAGAAGATCGGCGATTTTAGCGGAACGCTAACGAATCCGCTGCCGCGCGATCCATTCACCGGCCTACCGTATCCAGGTAATAGGATTCCTGCTGCCCGACTTAGTCCAGCAGGTCTGGCGTTGATGAAGATCTATCCCGATCCCAACGCCGGGGGAAACCTTTGGGTTAATTCACCTATCCAGCCTATCAGGACCCGCCAGGACAGCATCCGTGGCGATTGGACTGTGACGAGTAACATGAACGTGATGGTTCGGTTTATCAATGAGAAGTGGACTCACGGTCAGGATACTCAGCAATGGGGTGACGTTCCGTTCCCAACTCTGGCGGACGATTGGGCCCAGCCCAGCAAGAGCTTCTCCGTGAAGTTGACTAACACGCTGAGTTCAACTGCGGTCAACGACTTCCAGTTTTCGCGCGCCGGTAACGACATCTTGATCCAGACCAGCCCGCAATCCACGGCCCTCGTTGACGAGATCTCTGCCAAATTTCCGACGGTGTTCCCGCAGACGGCCAATGTACCCAGCGTTATGTGGGGCAGTGGTGGCTACACCGATATATGGCACCAGGCGCCGTGGCAGAACCACGAGGATCTGTGGGTTTGGAAGGATGACTTCTCAAAAGTTATGGGTTCTCATGAACTCAAATTCGGCGCGCTCTATAGTCACAATATCAAGAATGAACAGTTAGGTGGCGCTGCTGGAGGTAATACACCCACCTTTATCACTGGGAACGGTTCCAAAACCGGCCACGCAATAGCTGATCTGCTGGACCGGCAACTGGTGCTTACTGCTTATTCGGAGACCGATCATACCGGGGTGGCCCTGGGCCGCTGGCGTGACACCGAATTCTACGGGAACGACACCTGGAAGATTAGCCCCAGGGTGACGCTCACTATGGGCCTGCGGTACTCGCAATACCCATCGGCTCACGTGAAAAACGATGAGATTTCAAACTTTATGCCTCAATTCTATGACGGGGTCAGTTACCAGAGTGCCTTGATTACGCCTGCTACCGCCGGCGCCAAGGGGCTGCCCCGCTCTTTGGTGAAACCCTATAACATGGGTTTCCAACCGCGCCTGGGCCTCGCCTGGGACGTCTTTGGGGATGGCAGGACAGCGCTCCGCATGGGCTTTGGGCGCTACATGAGTCGTACGAATGTAATTGAAGATATCGTTCGCATGGCCGGCAATCCTCCATGGACAAAACAAGTGACGTATGGTTGGTCCGGCGCCACGGACACTTTGGCCACTTGCCCGACCTGCCGGACGATGGATACCATCGGCCCTGGTCTGGCGAGCCAGGTTGCGGGGGTAAGTAATACTGCGGGTTTCTCTGCCGTCGATGTCGACTTTCGACCGCCGGAGAGCTATCAGTGGAACCTGACGGTGTCGCGCGAGGTTCTGAAGAATACCGTTTTGGAAGCCTCTTACATCGGCAATCACGGTCTGCATATCTGGAGGCGAAACGTCAACTGGAATGACATCCCGCCGGGTGTGCCATGTAAGGGTGGCGCTGCGGTTGGGTGCAATCCAGCATTTCCCAACGACGCTCGATATCAAATCGCCAACCGGACGCGTTTGGGACTGGATACCCAGGCGATGATTGCTGCAAATCGCAGAATCCCCACCCTGGGTCCCATCACAATGGCTCAGTCCACCGGAAATTCCAGCTACCATGGGCTCCAGCTTTGGCTCAACCGCCGCTTCGCTGAGCGGTTAGCCTATCAAGTTGCTTACACCTGGGCGCATGCCATCTCGGATGTTCCCCTTCAGTCTTTCACCAACTCCACGACCGATCCATTTAATTACGCTCTCGACAAGGGTGACTCAGATCTTGACCGGAGGCACACGTTAGTCGCTAATTTCGTGTACGGCTTACCATCGTTCAAGAGTTGGGGGTGGGCCTCCAACATTGTGGGGGATTGGCAGATCAATGGAATCTTCTCCTACTATGGCACCACGCCGGTCGATATTTTGTCTGGGGTTAATACTTATGGTACCGCGGGCAACGTCAATCCGCGTCCCAACCTGGTTGCCGGCGTACCGATCTACCTCAACACAGCGGACAAAACGCAATGGCTTAACCCGGCCGCATTCTCGTTGCCTGGTGTTGGGCAGCTCGGTAGCCTGGGCCGTGGTGCGATTCGAGGAAAGCCGATTCATAACGTTGATTTCTCGCTAGTTAAGAACTGGAAGTTCAAAGAGCGCTATGGCCTTCAGTTTCGTGGCGAGATGTTCAACGTCTTCAACCACGCCAATTTCGGTGGCTATTCAAACAACCTAAACTTTGAAGGCAATAGTACGCGCCCGAACTTTGGTCAACCTACTAATGGAGGCTTCGGCACGCTGGGAAATGCGCAAGCTCCTCGGGAGATCCAGCTCGGAGTGAAGTTTACCTTCTGATATAATTTGGCTTCGGCCGAAGCGGAACGGAGGGCTGAATGTTTTAACTCAGCCCTCCGTTTTGGCTTTGGCGAACCTGTCACCCTAAGTAAAAAGCAGATCATGTTTTCCGGCCCAGCTCTCTTTCTGCTCCTCTTTTCACTCCTTCCTGTCCAGACGTCGCGCGATTCGATCCAACTTCATTACGAGAAAGCTGAAGCGCTGCGACGCAGCGGAAATCTCAGCGGCGCCGAATTCGAATTCACTGCCATGCTTGGCGAGGCGTACCACAGGCTGGGTCGGGTGCGCTTGGCCCAGGCAAATTATGCTGCAGCGGTAAACGCGCTTGAGACAGCGGCCGCTTATAGACCTGACTCCGACGCAGTCCTCATTGACCTGGGGGTGGCATATTTTCACGCTGCACAGTACGACAAAGCTTTAAATCCCTTAAGCAAGGCGGCGTCTCGCAGTCCCAACAACCCTGGCGCGTATCACATGCTGGGGAAGAGCCATTTCATGTTGGGCAACTTTGAGAAGGCCACGGCCGAACTCGAGCACGCACTCAAACTATCACCCAATGATTATGACGTGGCGTATACGCTCGGACTCGCGCACCTGAAACAACAGAAAATCCAGTTGGCGAAAGACATCTACGATCGCATGATCCAGCGACTTGGTAATCGGGCACAGCTTCGTGTGCTCATTGGGCGAGCGTATCGTGAGACAGGTTTCCTGTCAGAAGCGATAGACGAATTTCAAAAGGCGCTGGCGCTCGATTCACATTTTCCGCGCGTGCATTACTATTTAGGACTTACATATTTGCTCAAGGGCGGTGTCGACAAGCTGGGCCAGGCGCAGGAGCACTTCAGGATTGAGTTGGCTAATCATCCGGATGAATTCTTCGCTCACTATTATTTAGGCATTGCTGCCACGGTCGAGAGGAATTGGACGGGTGCCCTCGGTTACTTGCAAAAAGCTTCCCAACTTCAATCAAACAATCCGGATCCGTACTTCTTTATGGGCCAGGCTTTTCAAGGCCTGAATAGAAACGCCGAAGCGGTTGAAGCGTTTAAGAAAACGATCGCGCTGGACCCCGGCGTGAAACACAACGATTATCAGGTTACGAACGCACACTACCGGCTCGGACAGGTATTGATGAAAATGGGTTTCACGGCCGAGGGCGAGCAGGAATTAAAGATCGCGGCAGACTTGAAAACCGCGGCTTTTAAGAGAGATGAAGTTAGGGTGGAGGCTTTTACTGCTACCGAGGAGAATAAGCTTTCCGAACTTGTCGAGGGCATGAAAGCAGACGCGCCGGCACAGGACGCGGCTACTCGGGCGATGCTCCAGAATGATGGGAACTTCTATGCGAAGGTGGTTGCGGCTGCTCACAACAACGTTGGCTTGCTACGGGCGGAGCGGCAAGACTTTCGCGCGGCCGCAGAACAGTTTCGCCTGGCTGGCAAATGGGATCCGCAGCTTGAGGGTTTGAACTTCAACCTGGGGTTGGCCAGCTACAAAGCAGAACAATACGCGGATGCGTTGTCGCCGCTGGCAAACGAATTGAAGGCCCATCCAGGAAATATCGCGGCGAAGCAGTTGCTGGGTTTAAGCTATTTCATGACAGATAACTACCCGCAAGCCTCGGCGCTCTTGACTGAAGTTGTAGCGCTGAAGCCAAACGAAGCTGCGCTCTACTATCCACTCGCGTTGTCTCTCATTAACCAGAACAAGAAAGAAGAGGCCAATCACTTCATTCAGCAGATGGTGGCGCTGGGCAGTAACAGCCCACAGCTGCATATTCTATTAGGCCGAGCCGCCTACGATCAGGGTGATTCTGCCAAAGCGCTCGAAGAATTACAGTTAGCTGTCTCATTGGATAACAAGGTCCTGCTGGCCCATCTCTATTCGGGCGTGGTGTACCTGAAATTAGGAAAGTTTGAAGAGGCCGGAAAGGAATTTGCAGCGGAGCTGGCGCTAAATCCCAACGACTTGCAGGCGAAGTATAATCTCGCCTATGTGCTGCTGGCGGGACAAGAAACCGAACGAGGCATCAAGTTGATGCGAGAGGTCATTTTACAGAAACCCCAATTGGCTGACGCTCGTTACGAGCTGGGAAAGGCCCTTCTCAAACGGGGCGATCAGAAGGAGGCCATTGAGACTCTGGAGGTGGCATCCAAACTCGCTCCCGGCAAGGCCCATATTCATTATCAACTTGGCAGAGCTTACCTGGCGGCCGGACGCAAGTCGGAAGGGGACGGTCATATCGAGATCTCCAAGCAACTCAAAGAAAAAGAGCGGACTCAAACAGATCCTTAAGCCTGGAGAGAGGTGGCCTGACCGTTGCCCTATAGAAAATTGTGGTTCGCGTGTTCCTTGTTAGCTCTGCTACTGGGTGGCCCGACTCTCTCACAAACAAAACATCAACCGATTCCGGTTCAGTTTACGGACCTTACCGAAAAGGCCGGCATAACGTTCAAGCACATATCTTCGCCGGAAAAAAAGTACATCGTCGAGTCGATGAGTGGGGGCGTGGCACTGCTGGATTATGACAACGATGGCTACCTGGACATTTACCTCGTCAACTCGCTGACTGCGGAGATGGTGAAATCCAATCAAAGGACCAGGAGTGCTCTCTATCAAAACAACGGTGACGGCACATTTAAGGATGTAACGGAGAAGGCTGGGGTAGGTGATATTGGGTGGGGCATGGGAGTCGCGGTTGGCGATTACGATAATGACGGTTTTGTCGATATTTATGTAACGTGTTTGGGACCAAACCATCTGCTTCGGAATACCGGCAAGGGTACCTTCACGAACGTGACCCAAAGCGCAGGCGTTAGCGATCCGCGCTGGTCCACCGGCGCCGCTTTCGTCGACTACGACAATGATGGCAAGCTCGATCTATTCGTCGCCAACTACGTAGATTTTGACGTCAATAATTTGCCGGAGTTCGGGAAAGGACGGAGCTGCCAGTTTAAAGGGATACCTGTACAGTGTGGGCCCAGAGGGCTGAAGGGCGCCGGCGATAGCCTCTATCATAATAATGGTGACGGAACGTTTACTGATGTTTCCAAAAAGGCGGGCGTGTCCGATCCCGACGGCTACTATGGAATGGCAGTGATTTGCAGCGATTTCGATGGCGATGGCCTGGTGGATATCTTTGTCGCAAACGACTCCGTGGCAAACTTCCTCTATCGCAACAACGGCGATGGCACGTTCAAGGATATTGCGTTTCCCTCAGGCACCGCGGTAAATGAAAACGGCAGCGAGCAGGGCAGCATGGGCGTTACTCTGGGTGATTACGATCATGATGGCAGACTGGACCTGTTCATAACCAATTTCGATGACGACTACAACACTCTGTACCACAACGATGGCCGCGGTTCTTTTACGGACGCTTCTTATGCGACCAAAGTGGCTGCTGTAAGTCTTCCCTTTGTCGGTTGGGGAACCAAGTTTTTTGACTATGACAACGATGGATGGGTTGATCTGCTGGTCGTCAATGGTCACGTCTATCCGCAGTTACCGGCCTACAAGCAGCGCAATCTCATGCATCATAACGATCGCGACGGGACCTTTTCCGAAGTAGGCGCTCAACTTGGCGCTCCTTTTGCCGAGAAGCGGACGGGACGCGGAGCTGCGTTTGGCGATATTGATAATGATGGCGATGTTGATGTAATCATTAATAATCTGGATGGAGCTTCGCAATTACTGCGGAACGACGGTGGCAACGCGAATAATTCCGTTCTGATAAAGACCATCGGTGTAAAGAGCAATCGCGACGGCATCGGCGCGCGAGTAACCGTCGTCTCAGGCGATCTAAAGCAGGTTGAGGAGGTCTATAGCGGTGGAACCTATATCTCCCAGAACGATCTGCGCCTCCACTTCGGACTTGAGAAACGAACGAAGATCGATCTGATTGAGGTCCGTTGGCCGAGCGGTGCAGTTGAAAAGGTTACCGCGGTTAACGCGAACAGAGTCCTGACGATAAAGGAAGGCCAGGGTCTGATCAGTCAGAAGGACCTCAACAATCCACGGCCGAGGTAGTTCGGAAAAGGTTTCCGGAAGCTCTGATTAAGTGGACGAGCAAAGGACACCACCAGCTTTAGCCGTGGTTCTCAAGTTCAACCTGGCTTGCACAAAAACTCTTATTTCGTGTCCTTTCGTGGATCGTCTGTTTATGATTCGGAGCATACGATCCACGAACTCACACGAAAGAACACGAAACAATACGAACCGATGCTGGTTCTTCCAGGCTGAACTTGAAAAACCACTCGGCTGACCGGTGGTATCCGGGCGGCCGGAACCTTGATAACAGGTCCCTTGTCCTTCGCCATTAAGATTCGAGTGATGCGTTTACCTTCCACTATCATTTTCTGCCTCTTGTTTTTCCTCGTCACTCAATCAACTCAAGATAAGATTCGTCAGCACTACCAGGCAGCAGAGGCGGCCAGGGTTGCGGGTAATCTTGACGCCGCCGAGTCCGAATACGCCTCCATACTGGGAGAAAGCTATCAGCGGCTGGGAAGAATCTACTCCGCCCGCTCTGACTATCAGCTTGCTGTTATGGTCCTTGAAGCAGCTCAGAAGTATCGGCCAAATTCTCCCGAAATGCTGGTGGATTTAGCGATTGCGTATTTTGGTGCACAACAGTATGAAAAGGCCCTGGTTCCGGCGACTAAGGCGCTTGCGATCGCCCCCGACAGTTCCGGCGCGCACCAAATGCTTGGCAAAACTTATTTCATGCTGGGCGACCTGGAAAAGTCGATTACCGAACTTGAAACCGCAGCCAAACTCGCGCCTAACGATATAGACGTTGCCTATACTCTTGGAATTGCCTATCTGAGGAACCGTCAACCAGCAGCAGCAAAGCAGCTGTACAATTCGCTGATTAAACTTTTTGGGGAGCAGCCACAGCTCCATGTGGTCATTGGTCGAGCGTACCGGCAGTCTGGTCTGCTGGCCGAGGCCGCCGAGGAGTTTAAGAAAGCGATTGCACTTGATCCCCGCTTCCCTCGCGCCCACTATTATCTCGGCATCACATACCTTCTCGATGAGGGCCAAAGCAAGACCAGCGAAGCCTTGGAAGAATTCAAGATTGAAGTAGCAGCGAATCCGGACGAGTTTTTTGCAAACTACTATCTTGGGGTGGTGTACAACTTTCAACGGCAATGGGAACTGGCCATAACCTTTCTGCAAAAAGCTTCGACCATACAGCCCAACAATCCTGATCCGTACTTTCAACTGGGCCAGGCTTATCAGGAATTGAATAACCATACCCAGGCAATTGAGGTACTCAAAAAAGCGATCGCTCTTAATCCGAATCTGGCACACAACAAGGGCCAGGTAACTACCGCGCACCATCGACTGGCCCAATCCCTGCTCAAAACCGGCCAAACCGCAGCCGGCCGGAAGGAGTTGCAGATTGCCTCGGATTTGAAAGCTCAGGCATTCAGGCTGGAACAGGAGATGCGGACTGGCGCACCCGGCATGGGCGAGATCAAACTGCCTGACTCGGTTAAAGACCCAGACCTTAGTTCCGGTGTTCAGGTTAGCTCAGAACCGAAAGATTTGGACCAACGGGCGAAACAGGAACTGCAAAGCACCGAAGCCTATTACAAGAAGGTCATTGCCACTGCTCACAACAATATTGGGTTGCTGCGCGGTGAGCGGCAGGATTTCTCTGCGGCGGCGGAGCAGTTTGCCCTTGCTGCGAAGTGGGATCCGCAGCTTGACGCAGTCGATTACAATTTGGGCCTCGCTTACTATAAATCTCAGTCGTACAAAGAGGCCGCACCACCGCTTGAAAAAGAGCTGAAGCTACGTCCCGGAAACCGTCCCGCAGCGATATTGTTGGGAATGACCTGGTTCAGGTCGGGGAATTACGCCAGGGCTTCTGATTTGTTGAGCGGAATGGTTGAGGCACAATCTTCGGACATCAATATTTACTACGCGCTCGCGTCCTCCTTGATCAAGCAGGGCAAGGCGGATGCGGCAGACCGCGTAGTTGAGCAAATAAAGGCAATCACCGTCGACGGTCCGGAATTTCATTTACTGCTTGCCGAGAAACACTACTCGAGTGGTGCTGCCGACAAGGCCCTGGCCGAGCTCAACGAGGTCGCGTCTTCAAATACCAGGACCCCGCTGGTTCACTACTATGCCGGTTTACTCTATTTGAACTTAAACAAGCTTGATGAAGCTGCGCGCGAGTTTGAACGAGTGCTGGCTTTGATTCCCAATGACATACAATCCAGGTTCTCCCTCGGTGATATTTTGTTGGCAGGCAAGGACGCTGAGCGCGGCCTCGCTTTGATTCGGGAAGTCATCCAGGCGCGTCCGGAACACGCTCAGGCGCGCTACGCTTTGGGCACAGCTCTGCTTAAAAGAGGCGACATAGTTGGCGCAATTGAGAATTTGGAACGCGCGTCAAAGCTGGAGCCCGAAAGGCCTGAGGTCCACTACCAATTGGGTCAGGCATACCTCGCCGCCGGACGTAAGACTGAAGGGAAAAGCCAGATCGAGATCTCCAAACAGCTTCGGAGTCGAAATCAGACAATTCAAAATGACAAGTAGAACGGTTGTTTTGGCCGGGCGGAGACTTTCGGGCATATATATGACTCGTCTTTCTCTGTGCATCCTCTGTGTTCTCTATGTCTCTGTGGTGAGTCTTTCTCTTGGTGGATCCATCTCAGCGACACAGCGCGGCCCGGGCGGCAACAAAGCTGAGAGAAGATACGATCCACGAAATCACACCAAAGACACTAACAATATTTTCGTGCCGGTTCGTGTAAATTCGTGGATCGCGTCTGATTTAGTTCAAAACCTTGGTCGATTTACTGAAATATCGAAGCAGGCCGGCATCACGTTCAAGCATGTACTTTCACCCGAAAAGAAATACATCGCAGAATCGATGAGCGGTGGTGTTGCGCTGTTTGATTACGACAACGATGGCTATCTGGATATTTACTTTGTAAATTCGTTGACTGTCGACCTGGCGAAGGCGAATCAGAAAACCAGGAGTGTGCTCTATCGTAATAATGGCGATAACAGCTTCACAGATCTAACAGACAAGACCGGGGTTGGCGATATTGGATTTGGTATGGGTGTCGCCAGCGGTGACTACAATAATGACGGGTTTGAAGATCTGTATGTTACGTGCCTGGGGCCAGACCATTTATTCAAGAACAATGGCAATGGCACGTTTACAAATGTAACGCTAAAGGCGGGAGTGAGCGATCCTCGCTGGTCCACCGGAGCAGCTTTTGTAGACTACGATAACGACGGCTGGCTCGATCTCTTCGTCTCGAACTATGTAGGTTTCGATCTAAATAATCTGCCGGAGTTTGGCGTGGGACGTACCTGCCAGTTCAAAGGGGTACCAGTGCAGTGTGGGCCCAGAGGCTTGCCCGGCGCCGGCGACTCGCTCTATCACAATAATGGCGATGGGACTTTCAGCGACGTTTCGAAGAAAGCGGGAGTTTCGGATCCGAATGGTTACTACGGCCTCGGCGTTATCTGCAGCGATTTTGATGAAGACGGTTTGGTCGATATTTTTGTTGCCAATGACTCGACCCCGAACTTCCTCTATCATAACAACGGTAACGGCACGTTTAAGGAGATCGCATTTATCTCAGGCACCGCAGTTAACGAGAGCGGTAGTGAGCAAGGTTCGATGGGAGTTACCCTGGGTGATTACGATCATGATGGCAAGCTCGATCTGTTCATTACCAACTTCGACGACGAGTACAACATTCTCTATCATAACGACGGTCGCAATTCTTTTACTGAGGTCTCCTTCAAGGCGAAGGTCGCCCAGGTTAGCCTTCCCTACGTAGGGTGGGGCACAAAGTTCTTTGACTATGACAACGACGGCTGGACGGATCTATTTGTGGCCAACGGTCACGTTTATCCGCAAAGGGGTCGCTACCTTCAGCGAGCGTTGCTGCACCATAACAACCGGGACGGCACTTTTTCAGAGGTTGCCAGTCAGGTGGGAAGCGCGCTCATGGAAGAGCGAGTAGGCCGCGGCGTGGCGTTTGGAGACATAGATAATGATGGCGATGTTGACATCGTAGTCAATGACTTAGATGGGAGTCCCCAACTGTTGCGCAACGATGGCGGCCATACGAGCAATTCTGTGCTGATCAAGACCCTCGGGGTGAAGAGTAATCGCGATGGTATCGGGGCGCGAGTTAAAATCGTCGCCGGGGATTTGACGCAAATAGATGAGGTCCGCAGTGGGGGGAGTTATCTATCGCAGAATGATCTGCGACTGCATTTTGGGCTGGATAAACGGACAAAAATAGACCTGGTAGAGGTGCGTTGGCCAAGTGGCGTGATTGATAGGGTAACAAAGCTTGATGCGAACAGGATCGTCACCATCAGAGAGGGAAAAGGAGTGATCGGGCAGAAAGATTTCAATAGCGCGAAACTGTAGGGGCGTCCCTCCTTGGGGATCCGGGAATCGGCGGAGAATGGAGCAACTCCTTGGAGTGCGCCGCCGTGTCGGCGCTTTGGCCCGTGGCGGCTTGACGCCACGCCGAGGGAAGTAAGCCTGAAGGAAGCTAGAAGCTTCTAGCGCACCCATGGTTGCGACATGTCGCAACCGGACAAAGCGCCGACAAGGCGGCGCACTCCAAGGAGTTGCTCGTACAAGAAGCTCGTGAATAACGTCCAACAAAATCTGTCGATTTCTATGCAATGGCTCAAACGCCTGTGTGGGTCTGATCCCTTTGCCTTCCGGCGAATCGCAATTTTCACTCTACTCTTCGCCATCCTGGTTACCAGTTCCGATGCACTGGCCCAGCCTAATGACCTGCTTAAACAACTTGAGCATGCAGCTGCGCTAATCGCCGACAATCGCACTGCTGATGCTGAGAAGGAACTGTCCTCAATCCTGCGAGTAGCGCCGGACGAACCAGCAGCACTCAATTTGCTTGGCACAATTCGCGCGAAGCAGGGCCGGCTCCGTGAGGCCGAAAGGTTCTTCCTGCGCGCCGTGCGTGGCGACAACAATTACATTGGCGCACGTATGAATCTGGCCCACCTTTACACAATTCTGGGCCAACCAAAAAACACGATCGCTGAGTTGAAAAAGGTGCTTTTGCTGGACCCGAAGAATGCCGAAGTACTTGATAGGCTGGCGCGCCTGTTACTGGCGCAGGGAGAGATAGATGAAGGAATCAAAGCTCTTGAGCAAGGAGAACAAACGCGACCGCTTTCGGCCATGTTATTGGTTTTGCTGGGCGATGCCTACCTAAAGAAAGGCAACGCCGCCGGGGCCGAAGCGCGTTATCAGCTCGCGCTTGAACAGCAGCATGACCACACCGATGCGGTCCTGGGTTTGGCACAAGTCTCTCAGTTTAACGGAGATGCTAATAGCGCGTCGGTTTACCTGGCGCGCGCCCGAAAGATGGTGGCAAAGTCTCCTGGTACGCTGTATCGGTTTGCTCTTGTTGCCCTCGCAGCTGGTCTTTATGAGGAAGCCAACGGGACTCTGCTGGCGGCGATCAAGCTCAACCCCAACGACGCGGCATATTTTCTCGCCCTTGGGACCACGTGGATAAAAAAGCCGGATCTGGTGGAAGCTGAGCAGGCTTTCCGTCGTGCGCTCCAGTTGCAACCCGATAATCCGACAGCACAGATGTATCTTGGTTATACATTGCTGGAACAGAAGAAATATCCGGAGGCGCGCGAGTGGCTGGAAAAGAGCCTCCAGCAAGACAAAACTGTTCCAGAGACCTTCTACTACCTGGGCCAGATAGCGCAGGAACAGAACGATGATGAACGAGCTGTTGGGTTTTTTAAGCAGGCCCTGGCACTGGTGTCTTCATATTCTGCCGCCCACGCCGCGCTTGGCGCCAGTTATCTGCGGTCGAAGAATTATCCGCTGGCCCAGCAGGAGTTGGAGTTGGCCGTCAAGCTCAACCCGAATGACGCGAAGGCTCATTACAGTCTCGCCGTGCTATTTGCCCGGCTCAAGAACCCCAAGCGAGCTCAGGAGGAAATGGGGATCGTTGAAAAGCTAAAGGCAAATGGGCAGCCAAAGCAACCCGACGCGGCCACGTCATCCGATCCAAAGCCTCCGCAATAGTTAAGGGCCACTACAATACTGGGACCGCGGGCGTCCTCGCCCGCCACGTCCCGCTAGACTCAACTTTCATTTTCATGGACTTGATCATGTTTCGTGATTTTTCGTGCATTTCAGTGGATCGTATGCCGAGCCTAAGGATGATCCACGGAATCACACGAAACGCCACGAAGAGAACGCGCCTTCGATTAACGATGGCGGTTGCTTTGGCCTTAACGCTCACCTTCAATTTGTTTTTCGTTGCCGGCGCTCAACGAACTTCGGCTCCCACAAAATCTGTCGTCACCTTCGAAGAGGTACCTCCCAGGCAGAGCGGTATCACCTGGGTCCATAACAATGCCCACTCACCTGAGCGGCATTTGCCGGAGACGGTTGGTGCGGGTTGCGCTTTCTTCGACTATGACAACGACGGCTGGATGGATATTTATCTGGTTAATAGCGGGACCGCAGATTTCTTTACCCCGACCACTCCGCTCAAGAACGCGCTGTATCGCAACAATCATGATGGCACTTTCACCGACGTAACTGACAAAGCCGGCGTCGCCGGCGGCACTTTCGGGATGGGCGTCGCCGCTGCTGATTATGACGGTGATGGGTGGGTTGATCTTTACGTTACGAGTTATGGCCGAAATATTCTCTATCGTAACAATGGGAATGGAACGTTCACTGACGTTACTGATAAAGCCGGCACATCTGCACCAGGCTGGTCCACTTGCGCAACCTGGTTCGACTATGACAATGACGGCAAGCTGGACCTGTTTGTTTCCAGCTTTGTCTATTACGACAAAACTCTCAACGTGCTCTGCACGGACGATGTCAACCGCCGCTACTACTGCATTCCGCGTCATTACAAACCCAGGCCCAGCCATCTTTTCCATAACAATGGCAATGGCACTTTTAGTGATGTCAGCAAAGAGTCAGGCATAGCCGATTCCCCTGGTAAATCCTTTGGCGCGATTGCGACCGATGTGAATAACGACGGACGGATGGATCTCTTCGTCGCGAATGACACGATGCCCAACTTTTTGTTCGTAAACAAAGGCGGAGGGAAATTCGAAGAGTCAGGCCTGGCTGCCGGTGTAGCGTTCAGCGCCTCGGGTAAGGCCCGCTCCGGGATGGGCGTCGATGCTGCAGACTATGACGGTGACGGCTGGCAAGACCTTTTTGTCGCCAACATCGAGCAGGAGTTTTTTAGTCTCTATCGCAATCAGAGAGATCTCACTTTCACCGATGAGCCCGGCGAAATCGGCCCGGCCACGCAGTTTCTCAGCGGTTGGGGCTTGCGGTTTTTTGATTATGACAACGATGGCAATCCTGACTTGTTCCTGGTCAATGGCCATCCGGACGATTTCATTGAGATGCGGAATCCGCGTGTGAAGTACCGAGAGCAATTGCTCCTCTTCCGTAACAGCGGTAAAGGTTTCCAAAACGTAAGCGGACAATCGGGTCCAGTCTTCAACAAATATTTCTCGGGGCGAGGCATGGCGACCGGAGATCTTGATAATGACGGCGACCTTGATGTGGTGATCGGAAACAACGGCGAGCCTCCGGTTTTGCTTCGTAATGTGGGCGGCAATCGCCACAACTGGATCGGTCTGCAGTTGATTGCCAAACAGAGTAATCGCGCGGCAATCGGAACAGTGATTAGCTGGCAAGCCGGACCACTCAAGCGCAGCCGGCTCAAGACTGCGGGCGGTAGCTATCTCGCCTCACATGATCCGCGTGAAGTACTGGGGATTGGAATGGCGACAAAAATCAATTACGTTGAGATTCGCTGGCCGAGTGGCAAAATCGAAAAGATCACGAACCCGCCAATAAATCGTTACCTGAAGGTTGTTGAGGGAGCAGGCATTAGCGTACGTTAGGACGGTAAGACGATCCACGAAAGGTCACGAAATCACACGAACTACAAGCTTTGTTCGTGCCGGTTCGTGTGATTTCGTGGATCGTTCTTTGTTTTTGTGCGGCCCGCTGGACGAAAGTGTTCTTACCTGGACAATGTGACTTTGGACTTCGGGGCACTTTCTTTAATCGTGAGATATTGATTGGCACGGACATTTTTTAACGTGCTAATTTGACCGCTGGGCCAACTGACTTTTATCTCATCTATTTTGGCACTGGATCCCAGACCGAAAAGCAAGCGCGGATCGGAAGCTGAGCAATAGCTGGTGCCGCCCTGTCGTTGCTTGCTTCTGCGACTGCCTCCTGCTGTCACAGTAACTTTCGCCCCCACCCCGTCGCGATTAGTTTTTGTCCCTACCAGATTGACACCGAGCCAGCGATTTTTATTGCCGCCATCGTTGCGCAGCACCACAGGGGGTTCTCCCACATTCATCAGTAAGAGATCTGAATCCCCGTCATTATCGAGATCCCCCACTGCCAGTCCGCGCCCGGCATAAAACTTCTTCAGTGGCGCGCCGTGCTCGGCGGCGACATCCCGAAATCCCTTGCCGGTATTCTCGAAAAGAAAGGGCGGTTCAGTGTAAGTCGTTTCCGGAAAGAGCTTGTTTATTGGCTCAAATGGATGTCCGTTATGCACGAAGAGATCGACCAGCCCATCGTTGTTGTAATCAAAGAACCGCGAACCGAAGCCGCTCATTGGAATACTAACCGTGCCTAGTCCCAGTTTGTTTGTGGTTTCAGTAAACAATCCTTCACGGTCGTTTTGAAACAAGGCGTTCGTTTCACCGGAAAAGTTCGCTACAAAAATCTCTAAATAGTCATCGCCATCGAGGTCTTCAGCGTCTACACCCATGCCGCCGCGCGCGTTGCCATTTGGATCAAAAGCTACTCCGGCTTCGAGAGCTACCTCGGAAAATGTTCCATCGCCGTTGTTGGGATAAAGAAAATTGGCCACGGCATCGTTAGCTTGAAAAATGTCCATCCGGCCGTCGTTATTGTAGTCGAGGGCAATGACGCCCAGACCCTTTCCTTTCGGATCGGCGATGCCTGCCTTTTCACTGACATCGGCAAAGGTTCCATCGCCATTGTTGTGAAAGAGTCGACTTGCTGAGCCCTTAAAATTCTTTATTAGGCAGTATGGCTTGCCTTCATAGAAAGTGCAGGGAAGATTCTTTTCATCGTAGGTGAGGTAGTTGCAGACAAAAAGATCGAGATGACCATCGCTGTCATAGTCAAAGAAGGCCGCGCTTGTTCCCCAGAGGCGGTTGTTCACTCCCGCCTGCCCCGTGACGTCGGTGAAAGTGCCTTTTCCGCTATTGCGGTAGAGTTTGCTGGCGCCATACCCGGTGATGTAGAGATCCGGCCAGCCATCATTGTTGTAGTCTCCGACCGCCAGACCCATGCCCAACATGCTATTGGCAATGCCGGCGCTTTCGGTCACGTCGGTGAAAGTGCCGTTGCCGTTATTTCGGTAAAGAACGTCTTGTAATTTGCTGGCTCCGGCGGGCTGTGGTGTTTGCGAGTAACAAATGAGATAGATGTCGAGCAGTCCATCGCCGTTATAGTCGACGAAGCCACCGCCACCTCCCATGGTTTCGATCAGGTACCTGGCCCCCGGTGCCAGCGTCTTAAGATTCCACTTGATACCCGCCGCACGAGTGATATCGACAAATTGGATTGGAGCTGAAGCTTGTGGGAAGTTCGCTTCAACTGTGCTTAATTTCAATGGAGCAACACATATGGCAGTGAGGAGGAACAATATGACTGCAGACTTCATAGTGCGAACTTTTTGGAGTGCGGCGGCCCGGCGCCGCTTTGGTCAGCGGCACCGCCTTGTGGACGAGTATTCAGCTCATAGAGTCTGCACCGGAGCCGCAGTGTTGAGTCCTCGTTTTTTCGTGCCCTTTCGTGTGATTTAGTGGATCGTCCCGCTGATACTCGCGCCAAAGATGATCCACCAACTCCGCACGAACTGGCACGAAGATACTCAGTAAACTACCGGGGCCGTTCAGCCGCAGCCATTACCAGTTTCCTAACGCTGGGGATGATAACCAATTCCAGAGCGGCTTTTGGTTTCGCGGCTTCGTCGAGTTTGGCCAACTGAGCGTCACGCCATTGCGTTGTGGCTGCGTCGCCCGTCGATATATAGGCAATCGCTTCCAGTCCCGCCGCTGCCACATCGCCCAGATTCTTTGCGAGCGGTCGAGCCTCGTGCAAGGCTGGCGCTAGATCGATCATCGGATCGAGTGCTGCGCCGGCGTCGCGCCAACTGGTGAGTGATGCGCGAATGTCGGAACGATAAAGTCGAAAACGTGGAGTGTCGGAAAGGAATCCGTCAACCATCACTGCGAATTGTCTGGCTGCGTCGCTGTCCGGTCGCGCTGCATCTACCAGTCCCGTGAGGGGGCTAAGCATTGTCTGCGGCCGCACCTGATAACGCTTATATTCTTTGACCGGCTCGGCCGCTGAAACCAGGGCGCGAAGCGGCCCGATATTTTCACTGTTGGCCAAGCGTCTGAGGATAACGAGATGGTTCCTTTCGTGTGTGAGCCCCAGCTCTTCAAGCTGAAGACTTATCACCGCAAGACGTCGATACATATCGTCGATGTCCGTCACGGTACGCGGCGACCAAAGCCTTTCAGCGATGGCCGCAGTGCGCGGCCAGATCCGTGAATCGATGGTTTCGGGACTGACCCATTCGCCCCACATCGTGGCTTCGCCGCCGAGCACGCGCTTCGCCTCCTCGGGAGTCAGCGTACTATCAGCCGGGAGCGGATCGGCACGATAGTGTTGCGAAGCCGGGTAGATCAGATCGATGTAGTATCCCGCTGAGAGAATCCCGTTGTAACCCTTCTTCGCGGCTTCCGCCAGGGAAGCTGGTCCACGCCACGAATGGATAACCGCATCTTTCGGCACGTCCGGATGGAGTATCTCTTCCCACCCGATCATCTTCTTACCGTGCTTTTGGAGAATCTTTAAGACCTGTTGATTGAAGTAAGCCTGCAAGGCGTGATTGTCCTTGATACCTTTTTGTTTCATGAAGGCTTGAATCTCCGGGTTGCGGTCCCATTGCTTGCCTTCGTTCTCATCGCCGCCAATGTGCATATAGGCGTCCGGGAACAGCGCTGCCATCTCGCCCAGGAATCCGTCAAGAAACTTGTATGTCTGGTCACGCGTCGGGTCGAGTGCCGGTTCAAAAATTCCCGCAGCCCGTTCAATCTTGTATGGACCAGGCGCGCTGCCAAGTTCCGGATGACCAACCAACCAACTTGTGCTGTGCCCTGGGATATCAAACTCAGGCATGACTCGAATGCCGCGTTCAGCCGCGTAGGCAATGATTTCGCGCACCTGATCCTGGGTGTAATAGAGACCATCCGACCCCATTGAATGGAGCCTGGGGAATTTCTTGCTCTCTACGCGGAATCCCTGGTCCTCAGTCAGATGCCAGTGAAAAACATTGAGTTTGACGGCCGCCATCGCATCGAGATTGCGCTTGAGGACCTCAGGCGGCTGGTAGTGACGGGCAATATCGATCAACAAACCGCGCCAAGGGAAACGCGGCTGATCGCTAATCCTGACTGCGGGCAGGTAGAATCCTTCACGATCACCCCGCAGCAGCTGCAGGAAGGTTTCCAGACCGCGCATGGCACCGACCACAGTGGGCGCGACGAGACGCGCCTGCTTGTCAGTGATTTCCAAACTGTAACTTTCGTCTTCGTTAAGGGAAGGAACCGGGTTACCGCCACGTTCGCATTGGACCACCAGGGCAGCCGAGCTCTCATCAGCAGCGAGATCGAGCGGCAAAGTTATTACAGTTCGTCCGGCGAGCCGCCTGGTCATGCGATTGATGCTCGCGCGCAAACGATCATCTGCATAACCTTTTGTGGCCACCGTGAAAGCGTTGGTGACAGGCAGTCGACCAGTCTGAAGCTGCACCGAGGCAGGCATCGGCATCAGATTGAGTTGTCCCGGGGCAGCGACTGTCGTCGTGGGTCCTTGCGCCGGAACAGGCGATACAGTGGTAGAAGCGAAAGCTAATAGCAGAGCTATCCGTACGTAGTTGGCAATCTTCATATTGGGCTCGATTTTGTCCTTGGTTTCCCTGACAGGAACGGGGTTTAACGTGGTTCTATTCCATCCAAAATAGTGACATAATTGTCGCACACTGGTTGGAGCGCATTGTAGCCGATCCGGGAAGGATTTTGTCGGCGCGGTGGGCTCGTGGGAGGATTTTTTTCGATGTCTAAAAGGAAGGGTCGACGCTTTCCCTTTAGCAGAAATTTACCGCGAAGGAGCGCTCTTACGGGCGCGTTGCCGTTCCTTGTATTCATTTCCCTCATGGTCTCGTATACCTGTCCTGGCTCGACGGCCCCGGCGAGTGATCCCACGGTGTGGAGTTTGACCTGGAGTGACGAATTTAATGGTCCCAATGGCTCGCCTGTCGATTCGACTAAGTGGTCATTTGATATTGGAGGCGGGGGTTGGGGTAACAACGAGCTGGAGACTTATACCAACCGCACTGCAAACGCGGTTTTGGAGGATGGTGCACTTGTAATAAGAGCGCTAAAAGAAACCTACACAGGTCCTGACAACATAACGCGCAATTACACTTCAGCCAGACTCCTGACCAGAAATAAATTTACGCAAACCTACGGGCGGTTCGAGGCACGCATCAAGATTCCCTACGGACAGGGCATTTGGCCGGCATTTTGGATGCTCGGGAACGACATTGATACCGCAGGCTGGCCCAATTGTGGTGAGATCGACATTATGGAGAACATTGGCAGGGAGCCCTCGACCGTTCACGGGACTTTGCATGGCCCAGGCTATTCCGGCGCAAACGGAGTGAACGCATCCTATGCCTTACCTCCTTCACAGAAGTTCTCCGACGATTCCCACACCTTTGCAGTTGAGTGGGAGCCTAACGTCATCCGGTTTTATGTCGATGGACTCTTGTACAAAACGCGAACGCCGGCGGATCTGCCCGCGGGCAAGGCCTGGGTCTTTAACCACCCGTTCTTTCTCATCCTGAACGTGGCCGTGGGCGGCGCCTGGCCGGGGAATCCCGACGCCACAACAGTTTTTCCGCAGGTCATGAAGGTCGATTATGTTCGCGTCTATCAACGCGCTACTCCGTCAAACCGCCCATCGCTGCTTACTGAGGAAGGCTCGAACCGGGCGCTGGCACTGGACTCGGTGACGTTTCAGCGCGATCCTTTCTCGGTGAACAGTCGTCACAACTTCAGTTCAGACCAGCGCACGAGGCTCATGTTGCTATCGGCTAACCTGGACCTGGAGCCAGGAGATGGTCCGGCAATTGTCGCGGCCCAGGCTGACGATGGCAATGGGCATCTTTACCCGCTTTCCGTTGAATGGATAGGGAGACTGCCGAACTTTGATTGGATAACGGTGGTGATTGCCAAGCTTCCTGTCGAGTTAGACAATGCCAACCAGGCGTTGATCAGTATTACTGCGCACAGTCAGCGCAGTAACACGGTTTTGTGTCGCTATCACCGTAATGGATTCTGTCGAAGAATAGATAATCTGTTTTTCTCTGTGCATCCTCAGAGAGTTAGAGGTTATCCCGAGAGAGTTCAGTGTGGTTGCGATCGCGGCTGAACGGTGAAAGGAGGATTACATGAAATCAAGGGTGATTAGCGTTAAGAAGTTGGCCGCCTGGTTGACCGCCATCATTTTCGCTTTCGGTCTGACAACCTCGACATTCGCTCAGGGCAGAATTCCGGAGCCACCTCCAGGGGCCGGACCACCACCGAATATTAATTTGAAACGAGAGGAACATGGGCGGCGGGCCAACGAAGCCAGACTGCGCAGCGTGGAAATGGAGGCCGGGGCGGAAGCGGAAAATGAAAAACATATTCAGGCGGCAATCGCCAACATGAAGCAGGACTTTACGCGCATTCAAGTACTACGCAACGACATCGCGCGCAATCTCGTAGCTCGTAAGCCGCTCGATTACAACCTCATTACAGAACAGACGGCGGAAATAAACAGACGCGCTCACCGTCTCAACGTTTATATGTTAGCCAACGCTCCAGAGGACAAGGAACAAAACAATGCGTCTGATCTCAAAAGCGAAGGAATGATCGACTCCCTGGTGAAGCTGTGCAAACTAATCGATAGTTTTACGGAGAATCCGGCTCTTAAGAATGTGGCATTGGTGGATGCCAAAGAAGTCGACAAGGCGAAGGAAAATAAAGCCAGAGCTGATAAGGACCTGCTGGCCATTCTAAAACTGAGCGAGAGCATTCATAAGAAGTCGGACGGCTTAAGAACTCCCAGGTAGGTTTTCGTGGCTTTTCGTGTGATTTCGTGGATCGATTTCTTTGCCCTCAGCAGATCGATCCACTAAATCACACGAAAAAACACGAAACGCTCTCGTTTTCACCCACCCGCTAACGCAGGTGGTACTGACAAGAATGAGCGCAGCTGGTAGTGATAGGCTGTCACCGCGTAATTACGAACCACGCCTCTTGCTTCAGTGCCTTTTTCTGCGCCACATCTCTGGCCTCAATTACAACGGAATACTTTCCCGTCGCCAGGCCGGCAAGCTTAACGTATTTAGCAAAAGTAAGATGCGGTACGGGTTCTGTGTCAATTTCTGTGAGCTCATAGTCCAGAGGCTTCGTAGCCGCCTTACCATCTTTCATCAGCGTTACGGTAACCCGAACCAAAGGCTTGCCTGTCTCCACGGCCGGCGCTAAGACGATCCACTAAACAACACTAAGTTCCTTCGTGAGTTTTCGTGTGACTTCGTGGATCGGTTTTGCCCACTGACCAGGAATCCTGGCAGCATCACTTAAGCGTAAACTTGTCCTTTAGTCCGGCAATCATCACCTCAAACTCACCCGGCTCGACAACGGGTTTGTTATTGGCGCCGATAAATGAAAGATCTTCCGCACGCAGCTTGAAGGTCAAGGTACGACTCTGGCCCGGTTCCAGATAGACCTTGGCAAAACGTTTAAGTCTTTTTCCAGCGGGCGATAAAGATGCTACGAGGTCATTGACATAGAGTTGGACGACTTCCTTGCCCGCACGACGACCGCTGTTAGTTACAGTAACGCTAACCGAAAGATCAGCGTTGCCAGTTATCGTCTTCTGGCCCAGGCGCAGATCGCTATAGGCAAAGGTTGTATAGCTCAAGCCCTGGCCAAATTCGAACTGCGGCTTGAAGGCCATGTTGCCAAAGGCGGTGTTCTCTGTTTCGAAGGGTTTATGATCGTAGGTAATTAAACCATTCGGCGTGCGCGGGTAGGTGAAGGGAAGTTTTCCCGAGGGATTAACGTCACCAAATAGTACATCAGTAACTGCTTGTCCTCCCTCATTGCCCGGGTTGTAAGCCATCAGCACAGCGCCGGCTTTATCGACAATGCGGTTGATGATTCGAGGGCGCCCTTCCACCAACACCAGGACCACCGGTTTGCCGGTGGCTTCAATGGCTTCGGCCAGCCTCAGTTGCGGTTCACCCAGAGTAAGATCAGTAATGTTGCCGGGAGTCTCGGTATAGGATCCTTCACCGAGACAAAGCACGACCACATCGGCGGCATTAGCGGCGCGCACGGCTGCCGGGATATCGACTTCCGCTTCGAGGTCGGTTGGGGTGCTGTTCGACGGAGATCCTGGAGCGCGGGTGATCTTCGTGCCGGGAACGTAGGTCACGTTTGCGGCGCCGGCCTTCGCCTCGATTGCGCGTCGAATCGTTGGACGATCCTTGGGATAAAGTGATTCTTCCGAGCCTTGCCAGACGTAACTCCAGCCGTTATTGAGGGAGATCAGCGAGTCGGCCGTCGGGCCAGTGACGAGCACTTTCCGACCTTTCGCGAGCGGCAGCAGGTTATTTGTGTTTTTCAACAAAGTCATCGATTCACGGGCTGCTTGCAGGGCGGCCTGGCGCGATTCGGGCAGTCCAATCTTTGACTTGAGAGCAGGATCGGGGATTGGTTTCTCAAACAGCCCCAGCTCAAACTTCACTCTCAAGATTCGGCGCACTGCTTCATCAATTCGCGACTGCGGCACAGCGCCTTCCTTAACCAGCGCGATCAAGTGATCGCTGAAGCTGTAATCGAGCGGCACCATGCTCATGTCGTTGCCGGCCATCACCGCCATTCGTGTTGCTTCCTTCTCGGAGGCCGCGACGCGCCACATGGTTACCAGTTTCTTGATGTCTTCCCAGTCAGTGACAACAAATCCCTTGAAGCCCAGTTCGCCGCGCAGGATCTCTGTCAACAGGTGATGGTTAACGTGACCAGGAACGCCGTTAATCTCCGCGGAGTTGACCATGATGGTGCGCGCCCCGGCTTTGACGGCGGCCGCAAAAGGCGGCAGGAAGTATTCGCGCAGGTAATTCTCCGGAATCCAGGCTGGAGTTCGGTCTCTGCCCGTCAACGGCAAACTGTAGCCCATGTAGTGTTTTAAGCTGGAGGCCACGCGGTCCTGGGCGGCAACGTCCGAACCCTCCAATCCGCGCACAAAGGCTACCCCCATTACTTTAGCGAGATATGGATCTTCACCGAATGTCTCCCAGAAGCGTGGCCAACGCGGGTCGCGCCCGATATCAAGCACAGGGGAAAAGCTCCAGGGAATACCGGCGGCGCGCGTTTCCATAGCGGCGACCTCCGATCCTCGTTTCATCAACTCAGGATTCCAGGTTGCGGCCATGCCGATTTCCTGTGGAAAGAGAGTTGCGCCCTGCACATAGGTGGCGCCGTGAATCGAATCGATGCCATAGATGACTGGAATGCCGAGACGCGTCTTTTTGGTCGCAGCTTCCTGAATCTGTTTAATCACGTCATGCCACTTGTCTGGTGTCAGCGCTTGATCCGAGACGTTAAGAATCGACCCGACGCCGTATCGCACGATTGCCTTTTCCAGTTTCGCCGGATCGATTTGGATATTCTGATCCTGCCCGCTGACGATCATGCCGAGGGTCAGCTGAGTCATCTGCCCAACTTTCTCTTCAAGGGTCATGCGTTTGAGAAGCGCTTCGATTCTTTGAGAGTTGTCACGCTCCGGTCCTCCCGAGTTAATGGCACTATGAAAAAAATCGTCACTGTCGTTGATGTCTGCGGAAACGCGATCGTCCGCGGCTCGACCTTGAGAGGCTGCTATTGTCATAGTCGTTTGCTCAGCGCTGGCGCTGCTGGAAGTGTCAGCCTTAGGTATGGGGAGACCAAAGCATATTGAAAGCGTAACAACCGCCAAAGCAAGCGCAGTTTTTCTCATTGTTCGTTTATTTTCCTTCGAGATTGGATCAGCGGAGCAGGGTTATTCTAGCACTCGCGCAACAAAGACAGTACCACCTGCGGTAGCGGGTGGGGCCCCTTGAGCGGCTGGCGGGAAAAATGCCCCACGCGGCACCAGACCGACGATTAGAGACGATCCACGAACACACACAAAAGGAACACTAACGTCTTTTCGCGTCAGTTCGTGTCGTTTCGTGGATCGTATTTTCCTGCTCGAAAAACAAGAACCTGAACGCTTGTCAGGCTGAAACCCACTTGCTGAATCTTCACACAACCGCTACCACGCTCGCTTCTCTGACGGGCCTCTAGCCAGCGCTACCGCGCTCGGTTCTGTAATGACTTACTGACTTCACGCCAGGTAACGAGCTTGACGTTGTTCTCCTGAAGCAGCTTGCGGAAAGCCTCACTCGTAACAAACTGGAAATCTCGCTGTCGCCATTCGGAGCCCCAGTCGGGATGATTAAACGCCACGCCTCTCATTTCCTCGTCGTCGTACGCCAGGTGCACGATCATTTCCGTGATACCAGGTTCAAGCTTCTTTATGGCGTCGGCGTAGAACCTAGACCAGCCCTCGGCAGTAACGCTGGGTTCAATGCTAATGATCGTATTCATCACCACGTCGTCAGCACTGAGAAGCGAAGGCAAAAAGGGCGCTCTTGCAAACCATTCCTTCGAAACTCTTACCAGTAGCTTGTTGTCCCGTGCTACGCGAAAGAGAGTCTCAAACAGGGCCTGAGTTTGGTAAAGCGTGCCCATGTGCGAGTCAAGGTGCGTAGGCTGAATACCAAGCGCTTTCGCACGCGCAATTTGTGCGCGAATTTCTGCTTCGGCTTCTTTGGGGTCAATGTGTGCCGCGGCTTCCGTTTCTGTCGGATACAAATAACCGCTCTTGTCCAAAAGTGAAGGCACGCGCTCTTTCGCTAAGACCGGACCCCAGCGGTAAAGACTCCACTCGCTGGTAAGCGTCAGGTGCAAGCCCAGATCGGCTTCAGGATGAGTTCGCGCGTACGCAGCTATTTCGGGCAGCCAGGAACAGGGAATCATGATGCTGGCTGAACTGACCAGCCCACTCTCGAGCCCTTTGATCGAAGCCATGTTAATCGAGTGGGCCATTCCCAAATCGTCAGCGTGCACGATGAGCAGTTTTGCATCCGGCGGATAACCGAGTCGTTTCAGTAAAGTTTTCGTACCGTTTTGTGCGGGTGACGTTTGTGTCTGAGAAACCGCTGCGGTAGACGCCGCCAAGAGCATGCAAGCTAAGATTGCGATAGAGGCTTTTAGTTTCATTAGAGGCAACTCCTTGGAGTGCGCCGCCACGCCACCCCAGCGCGGATGCCGCGCCGGGGACCCCGGTTGTCGGCGCTTTGGCCAGCGGCGTCCTGGCGCCGCGATGTTGCGCTAGATTCAACTCCGATTGAAAAACAATTAGACACACAAAGCTGCGACCAGTCGCAGCGGGACAAAGCGCCGACAAGGCGGCGCACTCCAAGGAGGCGCCCTATCCCGCGCAGCAATTCACTTGCGGCTGGTGTTAGCTGTCGTCCGAGTTGCAGAGAGCGTGACCTTGCCGCGTAGTTCGATCTGTGCCGACGACGGGCCCACGAGGATCTCAAAGTCTCCGGGCTCTGCGCGCCATTGCTTTGCGTCCACGTCGTAATAAGAGAAGGCGCGTCTGTTTAGCATTACCTTCACACGCTTCGTCTCTCCTGGTTTCAATTCAATCTTGCCGAACCCCTGCAGTTCCTTCGCCGGGCGCGGCACTTTCGAGTGGGCGTCACCCACATAAACTTGAGCTACCTCGGCGCCGGCGCGTTTCCCAGTGTTGGTAACATCAAACGACACCTCGGCCCACCAGAATTCGGGACTGCGGCCTTTTGTGATTCCTTGTGTGACGGAAAGCTTGCCGTAGGCAAAACTCGTATAAGAGAGGCCGTACCCAAAAGGGAATTGCGGCTTCGTGCCTTTCTTTTCGTAGCCGCGATAACCGACGAACACACCTTCCTTGTATACGACCTTGTTTGTGCCGGCTGGTGGGTAATAACTGTCCCTCACCGGATTGTCTTCCCAGCGACGTTCAAAAGTAACAGGCAAACGGCCCGAGGGATTCACGTCGCCGAAGAGAACCTCGGCTAGCGCAGTGCCGCCTTCCTGTCCCGGATACCACGTCTCGACTAGTGCGGGGACACGATCAAGCCAGCCGGTCATGTTTACGTTTCCCCCAGACGTGACGACCACAATCGTGTTTTTATTTGCCGCAGCCATCGCCTCTATCAATTCGTCCTGAGCGGGCGGCAGTTCAAAGGTCCTGTCTGCGCCTTCGCTTTCAGTCTCAGGATCGAAACCCGCCGCGACTACTACCACATCAGCTTTGGAGGCCAGCTTCTTCGCTTCCTCACTTACGACGCTGCCGTGACGAATGATTCCGAATTGCATGCGCGTACCAATCCAACCAGAGCGCCCATGTTGCTCGAGCACGACCTTGTGCGGCGCTGCTGCGAGCGAGAGCCTCGCTTGGCCCACGGCTGCCCTGGACGTGGTCCAATTATCGAAGATCATTTTGTTGTCAAGATAGAGGCGATAGAAGCCGCCGTCTTCTCCAGTGGAGGCGACAAATATGTCGTATTCGCCGGGCTCTTTCGGAACGTAGTAACCGGTCCAGCGCGATGAGAGCGTCTGGGGTGGATAGTCCGCACGAGTCCCGGCCCTGAAGTTGACGTGCTCATCAATTCGCTTTAAGGCCGGCGTTCCCTGCAGGTCTTTATTACTGAAATATTCCGCGCTCAGCCCCGGCTTTCCATCGGTCGCAGCGGTGGAGAAGTTGGTCGCCGCGGCCATCTCACTCAGGGATGGCACTCCCCGCGCGTAATGCACTTGAACCCCAGTGCCGAGATAATTACTCAAACCCTGCAGGTAGCTGATCGCGACAAACGGTTCCACGCGGCCACTGCCGCCGCCAACGGGCACCGCCGGATAGGCGTCAGGACCAATGAGGGCGACGGATTTGATCTCTGCCTTATTGAGCGGTAACAAACCGCCTTCGTTCTTCAGCAGCACCTGGCTCTCTCGCGCGGCCTGGAGCGCCACACTGCGCCCGTGCTGGTTGTAGCGCGGAATGGACATGTCTGTCTGGTCACGGTCGAGCCAGCCGAATCGAATTGCCGTACGCAGGATGCGCCGCACCTTCTCATCAATGGTGGCAACGGCGACTTTGCCCTGCTTAATGGCGGGGAGGAGCGTCTGCTGATTCATGTGGGCGCCCGAGGGCATCTCGAGATCCAGTCCCCCGTTCGCAGCGGCCACGCCGTCGTAGGTACCGAACCAGTCTGACATCATGATGCCGGTGAAGCCCCAGTCTTTCCTGGCGACGTCTGTATTCAGGTATCCGCTTTGACTAACGTGCGTGCCGTTGGTCAGATTGTAGGAATTCATGATGGCGCCCACGTGGGCTTCCTTCACTGCTGCCTCGAACACCGGAAGATAGATTTCGCGCATCGTCCGCTCGTCAATAATCGAGTCTGTGTTGTGGCGGTCAAACTCGGAGTTGTTCCCGATGAAGTGTTTGATGGTGGCGCTGACGCCCTGGCTCTGCACGCCTTTAATATATCCGACGGCAATGCGAGAGGCGAGAAACGGGTCTTCGCCGAAGTATTCGAAATTCCGGCCATTCATCGGTGCACGATAGATGTTCACGCCGGGACCCAGCAGGAAGTGCACTCCTTTGGCCCTTGCATCCCTACCGAGTTCGGTTCCCACCCGCTCTGCCAGGGCTGGATTCCAGGTGGCGGCCAGGGCGATTCCGGCGGCCATGGCGGTCGCTGGTCCAAAGTTACGGACCCCCAGTGGACCATCGGCCATCTTCAATTTGGGCAGGCCAAGCCGTGGGATGCCACGAATGAAAAAGCCGTCCACGCCGCCCAGCAGGTCGATCTTTTCCTCGAGCGTCATCTGGCTCAGCAGGGATTCAACGCGGGCCTCAACTGCTGATGACGATGGCGACCTTGCCGGCGCAGACGTTTGCGCCAGCCCGGAAACGAAACTCAAGCAGAGAAGTGGTAGAACGACGATCGCCGAGCAGCGGTTTCGCATGGCGTTTCAAAGTCCACCGCCGTGGTGGCCGGACTTAGCGCCGGACGGCGAGCAGACAGCCCTTTCGATCTTTCGTGGAATAAAAAAACCCTTTGTGAGTGGCGAAATTGTATGATGCAGGATTGCTAAGGTCAATCTTCTTTCCGCTTTGGTAGTGGCCTGATTTCAGGTCTAGTGCTTTCAGTGATCAGATGGTAAAACGATCCACGAAATACCACGAAATTTCACGAAGGAAGCTTAGTGTTGTTTAGTGTGATTTAGTGGATCGTCTATTGTTGAAGCAATGAAACCGCTAAAAATCGGAATCACTGGTGTGCGCGGTATCGTGGGTGAGACGTTTACGCCAGAGGTGGCCGTCGGGTTCTCCCAGGCGTTTGGTACTTATCTCGATGGCGGACGTATTCTCGTTTGCCGCGATACCCGCGCCTCCGGGCCGATGGTGCGCGCCGCAGTCATGGCCGGACTGCTCGCGGCGGGTTGTGAGGTTGTCGATCTTGGGGTTTCCCCGACACCAAGCCTGCAGTTAGCTGTTAAATGGCTCAAAGCGGATGGTGGCATTGCAATCACCGCCGGTCACAACCCTTCTCAGTGGAACGCGCTGAAATTTGTGCGCGGCGATGGGCTCTACTTAAATCCCACGCAGGCCGAAGAGCTCCTGGACATATTCCACCAGGGAGAGTTTGCCAAGGCCACCTGGGACCAGATCCAACCCGCCATCCAGTATCAGGATCCAATCGAGCACCATATCGAACTGCTCAACAGTGTCTTTGATGTTGAGGCGATCAGAAACCGCCGGCTAAAGGTCGCGGTCGATTGCTGCAATGGAGCGTGTTCGCGACTGATTCCTCGTTGGCTCGAAGAAATCGGTTGCGAGGTTCTGGCGATCAATGACGACGAGCGCGCACCCTTCCCTCATCCTCCCGAACCAAAGCCTGAGACTATGGCCCAGCTCAGCGCGGTGGTTAAAGCCGGACATGCCGACATCGGTTTTGCACATGACGCCGACGGTGAGCGACTCGGAATTGTTACCGAGTTGGGCCAACCGCTCTCTGAAGAGTTGACACTCGCGGTGGCGACCCGCCTTCGCCTTGAGCAGAAGTCCGGCACAGTGGTAACGAACGTTTCAACTACCAGCGCCATAGAGAAAATTGCGGCAGTTTACGGGGGGAAGGTGGTGCGCACTCAGGTCGGGCAAACTTATATCTCCGAGGGCATGTTGGAGTTTAACGGCGTTCTCGGCGGGGAAGGCAGCGGTGGCGTCTCCGTTCCCGAATTACATTTGACCCATGATAGCGCCGCCGCCGTGAGCCTGATTCTCGAGGGTCTTGCTCGCAGGGGCAAACCAGTCTCGCAAGTCGTCAAGGAGCTTCCCCGTTTGGCGATGGTGAAGCACAACCTTCCCGTGGAACCCAATCGACTTTATTCGGTGCTACAGAACTTTCGCGTCGCGATTGAGCGTGAGCAGTTAGCTTACGATCTGACGGACGGTATTAGAGTGGTATTACCGCAGGGCTGGGTACACGTGCGGGCTTCGAATACAGAATCGATGATTCGCGTTATTGTGGAAGCGGACGATGTGACGCACGCAAACAACCTGCTTGATTGGGTGCGCGATAGACTGAATAAGTAATCAATGCGAGCGATACCAACTCTCAAGATCAGCATTTCCGGCGTGCGCGGAGTAATCGGCGAATCACTGACGCCTGCGCTGTTGACGCGTTTTGCACAGGCCTTCGGCACTTACGTCGGCTCAAGCACGATTGTGATTGGCCGAGACCCGCGCACCTCGGGAGAGATGGTCAAGCAAGCCGTCATCGCGGGCCTGTTATCCAGCGGATGTCGCGTCCTCGATGTCGGAATGTGCCCGGTGCCGACTATCCAGCTACTCGTGCGCCATCATCGCGCGCACGGCGGCATTGCGATTACCGCCAGCCATAACCCGGCGGAGTGGAATGCTCTGAAGTTTATCGGAGCCGATGGACTGTTCTTGAACAGCGGTAAAGCGCGCGAGATGCTCGACATTTATCATCAAGGCGAGTACACGAAGGTCGCCGGTGCGGAAATGAGGGAAGTTGAAGAGATCTCAGGCGCTACTGATCTGCACATTCGAAAGATCCTTGACGTCCTCGGACCGCTACCGCCGAGCGCAAAGCCCCTGCGTGTAGTGCTCGATTCCTGTAATGGCGCGGGTTCCCTGGTTGGTCCAAAGCTGCTTGAGGCTTTGGGCGCCGAAGTGATTCCGATCAACGTGACTCCAAACGGACTCTTTCCGCGTCCAGCAGAACCAGTTGCGGAAAATCTCGAGGACCTGTGCACCGCAGTTAAAAAACATCGGGCCAACATTGGATTTGCCCAGGATATGGATGCAGACCGGCTGGCAGTCGTCTCGGAGCAGGGAGTGCCTATCGGCGAGGATTACACGCTCGTGTTAGCCACTCTTTATGTTCTTGGCAAACAATTGGGACCTGTGGTGGCAAATCTATCATCCACGTCGGTGCTCCATGAGGTAGCCAACCGATTCAATTGCCCGCTTTTCCTTACCAGGATAGGGGAGGTTAACGTAACCGAAGAGATGCAGAAAGAAAACGCCGTCATCGGCGGCGAGGGCAACGGTGGCGTTATCTATCCCCGCATTAATTTTGCGCGTGATAGTCTGACCGGCATGGCTCTGATTCTGCACCTCCTGGCTGAAACCGGCCAAACGATCACTGAGCTGGTGAACAGCTTTCCGCGGTTCAGTGTGATCAAAGACAAGCTGGTATGTCCGTCGAATAAGATCTCAGCTGTACTCAGAATGCTGCGTCACGAGTATGCGGGTTATCCGCAGGATGTGCGGGATGGTGTGAAAGTGATCCTGTCTGCCGGGTGGTTCCTCGTGAGAGGCTCAAATACAGAACCAATCATTCGCGTGATGGCGGAAGCAGCGAGTGAAGCTGAGGCGCAGGCGATTATTGCGGGGGTCTTGCAGCAGGTGCAATCGTGTATTGATTCGTAACCTGGTCCAGGTCAACTCCCTGGAGTGCGCCGCCACGCCACCCCAGCGCGGCTGCCGCGCCGGGGGCCCCGGTTGTCGGCGCTTTGTCCAGCGGCGTCCTGGCGCCGCGATGTTGCGCTAGATTCAACTCCGATTGAAAAACAATTAGACACACAAAGCTGCGACCAGTCGCAGCGGGACAAAGCGCCGACAAGGCGGCGCACTCCAAGGAGAACAATCTAAACTGTGGACCACAAAACGATGAACCACGATCTTGAGCGGCGTGAATTTTTGAAGATCGCAGGTTTGAGTACGCTGGGCCTTGCGCTTCCACAGCTCGCCTTTGATCAAGTGTCGGGTGCCCCACGCTTCGAATTGCTTGTTTATGTAGGAACCTACACCACCGGCAAGAGTGAGGGAATATATCTTTATCGCATGAACCTGTCTTCGGGCGAGTTAAAGCATGTCGCCACAACCAGGGGTGTAAAAGACCCTTCGTATCTGGCCATTGCTCCCAACCGCCGCTATCTGTATGCAGTCAACGAAGTGGAAGAGTTTGCGGGGCAAAATAGTGGCGCTCTCAGCGCCTTTGCCGTGAATCGGACGACGGGCGATCTGAGGTTGCTGAATCAACAACCGTCGTTGGGAGGCGCACCGTGTTACGTGGTAGTGGACAGGGCAGGTAAATTTGTTTTGGTAGCCAATTATTCCGGGGGCAACGTTGCTGTACTTCCGATACGTAAAGATGGGAGTTTGGGCGAGGCTACCGACGTGATGCAACATCTGGGTTCGAGCGTAAATGCTGACCGGCAGGGAGGACCTCATGCCCATTGCATCGAGCTCGACCCAACCAACCGGTTCGCCTACGCCTGTGACCTGGGCACAGACAAGATAATGATCTATCGCTTTGACGCGCGGCGAGGAAGGCTGATGCCAAACGGAATGCCCTGGGTGCAGGCCAAGCCTGGCGCAGGACCGCGTCATTTAACTTTTCATCCAGGCGGCAAGTACGCCTACGTCATAAATGAACTGCACGCGACGGTGACCGCTTACGCCCTCGATCAGCGCAAAGGCAATTTGAGAGAGGTGCAAACGGTGCCCACATTGCCGAGGGATCCTACGGTCGCAGACTCGGGCGCCGACATTCACGTTTCTCCCGACGGCCGATTTCTATACTGTTCGAACCGCGGTCACGACAGCATTGCTGCCTTCAGGATTAACCCGCGGACCGGTGAGTTAACTTTCATCGCTCACGAATCTACTGGAGGCAAGACGCCGCGCAATTTTGCGATTGATCCGACAGGAAGGTTTCTGCTGGTGGCGAATCAAAACTCGGAGAACATCGTCACATTCCGGCGAGATCTGAAAACAGGGGTCCTCAGCACGACGGGTAATGTCGTGGAAGTGCCGAAACCTGTTTGTCTGAAATTTACAACCCGCGCTCCATGAGTAGCCTTCGCCCAAGAGCGTCTCTTGGCCAATGAAGTCAGTACCACCACGCGGTAGCGGGTGGGTCACGCCACGCAACCAAGTCCGTAACATGCAACTGCGGCCGGACCCACCCGCTACCGCGTGGTGGTACTGACTTCATGGGCCGCTTGGTCCACGTCGTTGTCGTCTGATCGCCTCAAGCCGATTGCGGAAAGCGCATAGAACAGAATGGCAACCAGCACTACGTACTGAAACCCCAGCAGCATCGAGCTATATTCGGCTAACCCACCCACCATGGCGCCGGCGATGTTGACGCCAAAAGCGCGGTCAGGTTCCGTAGTCCGCTTGAATGATCCAGCAAAAATTACTCCGGCAAATAAAACCGGCGTAAACACCAGCAGGCATGAGCCAAGCACCTGAATGGTGCGGTTCATTCCCAGAAAAAAATCCAGGGGCACTACAGCGTTCAGCGCCAGGGTTATGAGCAGACCCGCGTAGTATGGCCACAAGCGCGCAGGCTTGAACCGAAGCGTCCAGAGATTAGAGAGGAGAATCATCACCAGGACTGCAAGGAACACGACGGAGTTGACGACCCAGGTGCTGCCGAACAGCAACGCCATGGTGACCACTGCTTTGGTTTCGACCAGCATGAATCCCGCACCCAGAAAGAAGAGCTGAAGGTTGAGTGGGCTGGCGAAGCCCGAGGACCTCGGACCGCGTCCCGCCAGGGCGTTCGCTTCACTTCTTTGCCGAGGCAGGAACAGGAAAATCAGCAACAATCCGACCCCGCCCATGATCACCATTCCGCGCAAGCTAAGTGTCGGGATCATGGGCTCACGCAGATAAAGGAACGGCCAGTCGTCCGTCGCGGTACGCAGCCCGCCTTGAGGGGGCAACACGGTGGCTAAACCAAAATGTTGCCAGGGAGAAGTGATCATTACTCCGCTGTCCAGGGGCGGCCGTTGCGTATCCTGTATTGCCGCGTTGTCAGGTTGAAAGCCGTTAGCTGACGTCGGCCCGGGCGGTTCGTCGTTGCGCAGCCAGTAATAGGGCCGCTGGGCGAACGCGTCTCGCAAATCGCTTGTGGCTCCGGCAAAGAAAATCGTGAAGTCTCCGAAGGTCGCTTTATCCGGCTCAATTTCTTTTCGATAAGGCAGAGTCAGAACCACTGAATTGCCCGAGCCGAAAACTTCCTCCAGTCCTCTTTGCAAACGCGCGGCGAGCCAGCCCTGACGGAAATAGTTGTAGATTACGAAGGTGCCGTTCGGTTTGAGATGACGTCGCACATCTTCGAACGTCTGGCGCGTGAAGAGAAAAC
Organism: Acidobacteriota bacterium; assembly: GCA_038040525.1. GTDB lineage: Bacteria > Acidobacteriota > Blastocatellia > Pyrinomonadales > Pyrinomonadaceae > PSRF01. The sequence goes on from JBBPIC010000044.1 coordinate 36,446, forward strand.
TCTCGAGGCGGATATTGCTATAGCCGCTGTGCAACACCAGCGAGTCGACCAGGGCATAGACGATTAAATCGTACTTCCGGTCAGTCGAACGAAGAAAGTTGCGGCCGTCATCCAGATGAATCCGAACGCGCTCGTCCTGGTAAGGATGGTCGGGGTGATACGCTCGCCCCAGCCGGTAGATCGCCGGATCAATTTCCACTGCGTCAACCTGTTTCGCCCCCCATTGCAGGGCCCTGCTGACATCATTGCCTGATCCGGCGCCGATGATTAGCACGTCCGCGAAGGCCTGCCTGCCTGCATCTCGATTCAGCAGGTGCGGCAGAGCATAAGCGGGAAACTTCTCGTTTCTTGAAACCATCTGCTGGTGGTAGATCAGGTTTACTGAAAGCGACAAGTCATCTGGCTTAAAGTCAATCCTGTAATAGGGAGACCAGAATTGCTGTGCTTTGCGCTCGCCCTGAGACTCTTGATGGACGGGCACGTAAGCTGCCAATCCGACTACAAGCACTAGCAGCAAAGCAGTCACCGGACCCCAGCCTACAAGCCGCCCTGGTAGACGATGCCGAGGGGAGATGAAGTAGAAGTAACCCAGTCCGATGGACACCAATAAGAACCACCAGAACGCTCGTGTCTCCAGCCAGGAACACGCGGCAAACAGCAAGATTCCGACAATGCTGCCGGCGATGTTCAGGGTGTAAGCCTGCACCCGGTTGGGCCAGCGCTTGAGCGCCCGTCCCAGCTCCTGTCCGGGACCCAGAAACGCCAGAGCGATAACGATGAAGAAGAAACCGCAAAGAACTTCCACCGGGATGGCGTAACGTGACAGATCCTGACTGTGATACTCGGTGCCGAAGTAGACTTGCTGTGGCGAGGCTTGATTACCGACGTCGACAAAGTTCACGAAAGCGCTGCTGCTGATCTCCACAGCATGCGCTGCCGCCAGCGCCACAACGAGCAGAAGCGGCGTCCACTTCAGATAACTGCGCCGGTGACTGGCTGCCAAACAACCGACCGACATGCCCAGGAAAGATGCCAGGAGTACTACGTTCGTAAAAAACGTCAGGTAAAGGACATGGGCCGGGAACCAACGAATAGCAGCCAATTCCAAAAACAAGATTATGAGGCTGATCAAGAACAACGCGAAGCCATCGCTGAAGCGGGATAAACTCGTTTGAGTGTCGTTAGGCAAAGGAATGGAGCGCATCTTAACACGGCGCGGCTCTGCCGCCGCACATTGCGGTGAGGCTCTGCCTCACCGTTCATAACCCTTCCCCTTCTTTTCCTGAGGCTGAGCCTCAGGAAAAGAACTTAGGATGGACTCGCCGGTAAGGCGGAGCCTTACCGCAATGTGCGGCGGCAGAGCCGCGTCGTCATTCGTCCGTTAACAGATTGGTTTTGCGTCGTGATTCATCGATGATGTGGTGCAGAAAAAAGCAAGCGCTCTGAAAACCGGTAGATTGGGACGCGATCGTAGCCTTCGCTGATGGCCCGCGCACGACTTATGAGGAAGTGAGAAAAAACCGGCCGGCGAAAGAAAAGGCCCAGACAGCGCTAAACGATTATCTTGAGCAGATAAAGTTCGCGAATTGTCGAATCAACCAGGGTTATTTGAAGGCATTGGGAGTCGGGAGCACGGGGCAGTAGCCCGACCGTTAGGGAGGGCGTATCGGTACCAGAACGTTCCTGTTTCGTGCGTTTTCGTGTGATTTCGTGGATCGTCCTTTACGCCAAATAGCAGACGATCCACGAAATCACACGAAACGACACGAAACACAAACTTCTTTTTCTTCTGCCCACTGACATTCGATCAGAGCTTCCTACTTCTTGCCAGCCAATCCCAAAGCCTTCACCACCTCTACATCGGGCGTCGCGCGTCCATTCTGTTTATTGACCACCGCAAAGCCGCCTGCGTAGTCCCACATCGTCCAGCCGATGCCGTGCTTTTCCAGCGCGATGCGCATATCCCTAATCCAAACGGCGCGATCGGCAGGCGGCGCAAAGTTGCGAAAGGTCCCGAATTCGTTACAAGTAAGCGGCACCTGATACTTTGCGGCCCAGGCGGCAGCCACCCCAATCTCCCGGTCAATGCGGCTGGCGTTCCAACTGTCTTCGCCATAGCGGAGCAAGTTATAGCGCGCCGGTTCATCGTGAATCGTGTCGAGAACTTTGCTTACACTCTCCGGATTGGATGGATAGGGGATGTTTTTATAGAAGGGCACATTGGGACCGGCCCACGACGCGCCCTGATGCGTGAATGCAAAAGGCTCGTAGAAGTGGAAGTTGTAAATAATGTTCCGGTCGGCATAAGGCAGGAGAAACAGCAACTCGGCAACACCGGACCACCTGTGTCCTGACGCGATTACGGTATGCTGCGGTGCGCCTGAGCGAACGGCGGAAATGAATTTCCCTTGCATGCCATACCAACGATAGCCATCTTCCACCATCGGCTCATTGATAACCTCAAGAAAGACGCGCTCAGGATCGCGCGCTGAAAGGTGCTGGGCCAGGGCCCGCCAGAATTTGCCAAAAGCTTCAATCTGACGATCATTGCTATTAAGCCTCGACTTGAATTCATCAGACGGATGGATATCCACGATCAGGGCCAACCCGCGCGCCAGTATCAAGTCAAGCGCGCTGTCGAGATACTTCAGGTACTCCGCTTTTAGTCTACCTGGATCCTCCGCATTGAAGAGCGGTGCGGGCTCGAGAGTAAGCCGAACATGATCAAAGCCGATGCTTTTAACTAGCGCGATGTCCTCCGCCGTGGTATGTGATTCGAGATGAGCTTTTGAATAATCCGCGGACTGCGCGAACCAGTGACTGAGATTGATTCCGCGGCGCAGCCGGGCAAGTCTGGAGGCCGGAACCTCCGACTGCGCTGACGAGTTCTCAATCGTGTCGTCTTCGGGCGATTTCGCCCTCACCGAGGTTGACACCGGTGCCAAAACAGAGATAGTTACGGCAGTGATCAAAAGAGAGAACCATCGTTTCACCATGCCGATTCTTGTAACAGCCACAGCAAGAGAAAGCAAAGTAAGATCTCTTTGAGCCCGCGGTGGCGGGCGACAGCACAAAGCCTGGGGTGGAGCGCAGCGGAACCCCAGGTTACGAGTCAGAAGATAATGGCAGCCCGCGGAGCGGCCGACAGTCATTATCGAGTTCCGGGCTGTCGCCCACTCCGCGGGCTGCGGCCTTCCGGGTCCGCGGTTCCTGGGGTTCCGCTGCGCTCCACCCCAGGCTTTATGCTATCGCCCGCTACCGCGGGCTAACTTGGAAGACAACCTTGGGAAAGTGAGCTAACGATGAAGGCAAAATTGCTGATGCCCATTCTGGCCCTGCTAACTTTGACTGCCGGGTCTTCTCAATCCCAAACGAACCTTAGATCGAAGGGAATCTCAAGGATCACAATCCCGGTACACACTGGCTGGCAGTTTCGCGAAGTTGGTAAGGACGCGTGGCATCACGCAACCGTTCCGGGCTGTGTCCACACCGATCTGCTGAACAACAAACTGATTGACGATCCTTTCTATCGTGACAACGAACAGAAGCTGCAATGGATCGGTAAGACTGACTGGGAATATCAGACGACCTTCAACGTCACTCCTGAAATTCTCGCGCGCCACAACATCGACTTAATCTTCGAGGGTTTGGACACCTACGCCAACGTCTTCCTTAATAATGAGCTCCTGCTCAATGCCGACAACATGTTTCGCACCTGGCGGGCAGATTCTAAACGGCTGCTCAAACCCGGCGCCAACACGTTACGCATCCGCTTTCGCTCGCCCATCAACGAAGTCTTGCCCATCATGGCCAAGATGAGCTATCAGCTGCCCGCCGGCAACGATCAGGGCGAAAAAACTAGTCCACACACGCGCAAGGCGCCGTATCAGTTTGGCTGGGATTGGGGACCGCGTTTCGTTACGAGCGGCATCTGGCGGCCCGTTTCTCTGGAAGCCTGGGATAAAGCGCGCGTGGAAGATTTGCACATCTTACCGAAGCAGGTAACGGCTGCCACGGCAAACTTGACAGCTGAAGTTGAAGTTGTGGCCGATGGCCATGCCAATGCAACCATCATCGTCGACAACGTTACTGACAAGAGCGTGGCGTCGAGACGCGAGGTGACCCTCGCGCCGGGCTCCAACCGGGTGGCGCTCGACTTCGTTGTGGCGCGCCCAGCGCTCTGGTGGCCCAACGGACTCGGCGCGCAGCCACTCTATACCTTCAAGGCAAGGCTACTGATCAATGGCAAGCCGATTGATGTCACAACAAGACGCACAGGTCTGCGGTCAGTGGAGCTCAGGCAGCAGCCCGATAAGTCCGGCAAGAGCTTCTTTTTCGTGATCAATGGCGTGCCCGTTTTCGCCAAAGGCGGTAACTGGATTCCAGCAGATAGTTTTCCCACGCGCATCAGCAATGCCAAATACCGCCAATTGCTCGCATCGGTGCGGGACGCCAACATGAACATGGTACGCGTCTGGGGTGGAGGCATTTACGAGCGCGACGATTTTTATGAACTCTGCGATGAAATGGGACTGCTAGTCTGGCAGGATTTCATGTTTGGCTGCAGTCTGTATCCCGGTGACCAGGCGTTTCTTGACAACGTGCGGCAGGAAGCTATCGATAACGTAAAACGGTTACGCAATCACCCGAGCATCGTGATCTGGAACGGCAACAACGAAATCGAGTCCGGCTGGTTTCATTGGGGTTGGAAGGACCAGTTTCCGGGCAGGCTCTGGGACGATTATCTGAAGCTTTTCTACGGCGTGCTGCCGGAAGTTTGTAGCTCGCTGGATCCGTCGCGGCCTTATTGGCCCAGTTCGCCCAGTTCCAACCTGGAAGACGACAATGAGTCGCAGAAGATGGGTGATCTGCACTATTGGCAGGTCTGGCACGCGTCTTTGCCGTTCAGTGAATATGAAAAACAGTTTCCGCGTTTCATGAGCGAGTACGGCTTTCAATCGTTTCCGCAGCTTGAAACAGTCAACACCTACACTGTGCCCGCGGACCATGACATCAAATCGCCGGTGATGATGGCCCATCAACGGCATCCACGTGGCAACCAACTAATTCGCGAATACATGCTGCGCGAATATCCGGAACCGAAGGATTTCGAATCGTTTCTCTATGTCAGCCAGGTGTTGCAAGCCGAAGGGATCAAGATCGGCGCCGAGCATCTGCGCCGCATCATGCCGCACAACATGGGCTCGCTTTACTGGCAGATCAACGACTGCTGGCCCGTTGCTTCGTGGTCCAGTATCGACTACACCGGACGATGGAAGGCGCTGCAGTATTACGCGCGCCGGTTTTACAGCGAATTTCTTGTCAGTCCGCAGGAGGAGAACGGAAACATCAGCGTCTTTGTCGTCTCTGATCGGGTGCGGCCCGCAGCTGCGCAATTGATCCTGAGCCTGCTCGACTTCGAAGGTAATACTTTGTGGAGCCAACGTCAGGACATTGAGATTGCGGCGCTCAAGAGCAGATCTTACTTGACCGTTCCCATCAGTACCCTGCTGGCAGGGAAAGATCCCAAAGGAGTGGTTCTGTTTACGGAAGTTTTGGTAGGTGGCAAGCGAGTGTCGAGCAATGAACACTTTTTTCAACCTTATAAGAATCTCGCTCGGCCCCGGCCGCAAATTACGACGGACGTGGTGCCCGTTCGGGGTGGATTCAAAGTCACCTTGTCTGCGGACAAGTTTGCGCGGGCGGTTTATTTGTCGGCGCCAAATTACACGGGTTCCTTTACCGATAATTACTTTGATCTGATTCCAGGTCAGCCAGTCGAAACCGAGTTTCGCACCAGCAACGCAGTTGCGCTGAATGACTTTCGCAAGCGGCTCAAGATTCGTAGTATGGCCGATGCTTTTTAGCGGCGATGCTGTGTCATGAGGTCAGTACCACCACGCGGTAGCGGGTGGGTCCGTGGTAGAGAAGGCGCCGCTTTTACCCACCCGCTACCGCGTGGTGGTACTGACCTCATGACACGGCGGGCTCAAAGTTGCCGCTTCGCTTCATCGATCAGACGATTGTTTTCCTCATAGGAGAGCTCTGGCGGTGAATTAGTTTCACTACTTCGCGGTGGATACTGATGCGTGCCGTAGACGGGATAAGCCTCAGTTCGCAGATGCGCGAGCATGTGATGGCCGCGCCGGACATCCCGCTCATGTCGCAAAGCTGAAATATCGACGGGCGCCACAACGATACGTTCACCTGGTCCGGGGCTGGCCTGGGCGAGAATACGACCGTCGTAATCGATCACCTGACTGCCTCCAGGCCAGGAGTAGGGTGGATAATGTTTCAGGCTCGCACCCTGATTGGCTGCCACTACATATGCGGTGTTCTCAAGTGCCCGGCAACGATTCACAATGGTCCACCAGTCCATTGGCTCTGTTGCACCCCACGGATCCATGTACGCCGAAACGCGGACCAATACCTCCGCTCCATTGGCAGCCAGTTGGCGAATTGCTTCTGGAAATACCCAGTCATAACAGATCGCACAACCGATGCGCCCTATGGGCGTGTCAGCCACAGGAAACAGTGGTTCGTCATAGCCCTCAATGTCGTGCGGGCTCGAGTGAACTTCGAACGGAATCCAGGTGTTGACCTTGCGATACTTGTATAAAATCCCTTCCGGCCCGATCAAACACGTCGTATTGAAGACAACGCCCGCCCACCTGGAATCAACCTCCAACATCGAACCGCTCTGTATATAGATGTCATGTTCGCGCGCCTTGTGTGCCAACCGCTCCGTGTGCTCGTTTGGGATTTGCACGGCGAGTTTTTCGAGTAACTCCCCAACGGTTGGAAAGACTGGCGCGGCATGTGCGAATTCAGGGAACACCACCAGGCGGACGGGCAGGAACGGACCGCTGCCGGCTACAGCCGAATCAATCATTGATAACATCCGGTCAGTGTTTGCGCGCATAGCGCCACGTTCAACCGGATTTGGTAAATCTGTCTGACAAGCAGCTACTGAATATCGAATTTGATCCATAACTATTTCGTGGGTAGTGTCCTACAACGATAATGCGATCCACAAAAGGACACGAAATCACTCGAACAGAGCACTCTTTTCGTGCCGCTTAGTGTTATTTCGTGGATCGTCCCTGGTTTTTCAGCATCCCCTGACGGCGCCCACGGAGGGACGCCCCTACAGTATTCGTCAGGATCGTATCAATTGAGGGTATCTCAGCAGTAACCAACCGCGTGTTGTATTTTTCGATGTATGCGCGGCGTGCCGCTGTCATGGGATACGCTTCAGTGTCTGGATACGGATATTTGGTCATGCCATGGAACGGCAAAGGTGACACCTGATCCGGAGTGGCGGAGTTGATGTCCATCTCCTTGCTGTATCCGTCAGCGTACAGCAGAAACGTGCGCGTCCAGCCGGCCCGAACCGGCGCCAACTTACGCGCGTCGAACGACAGGCTGATTTCATCGCCTGGCCGCGAGATAACAAACATATCGTCTGTCTTGAGTAGTAACTCGCGCACGTCCCCCTCACGCGTGTATCGCCCCGGCATCACTTTCCACGGAGACGTATAGGAGATCTGTTCGTATTCGTAACCGAATGGCTCACGGCCGTCGGGCGTGATTTCGCGTGAGAAACCACGCCAGCGCAGGTTAGCGCCAACCGGATCGAGCCGCACCATTCTGAGCGGAGTCTGTTCGCCGGACGTGTCCACTAAAATCTGATCCCAAAGAATTCGCATATTGGTGACGATGCGCACTTCACGGCTTGAGCTGAGAAACTTCCCGGTGAGATCGACTGTCACGGTTTGCGGTCGGCCGACTGGAATGCCGATGTCCTGGATTACCGTGCGCCAATGGCCGCGCTCATCTTTGACCTGAAGCGCCGGCAGCATCATGCTTTTACCCGCCTGGAATGCAGCGACGTTATCGCTTGACCATGAGTAGTCGGTCCAACCTGTCAACAAGAGCAGTATCCGCTGGCCGGCTCGCTGCTTGGATAAAACGCGATTGCTCTTACTGGGACCGCGGGCGTCCCGCCCGCCACCGGCTGCGAAAGAGTCAATCAAATTTAAACTAGCGCTGTTCCCAGAGGCGGGCGAGACGCCCGCGGTCCCAGTGTCTCGGCTCCCGGTCTCCGCCAACTTCATTGTCAAGGTGTGTTCATCCGCATAGCCCCTGATGCGATCGCGCCGGAAATTATCAGGATACTGGCGGTCCATGTGCGCAATGCGCGAGAGTACATCACTCCCATGATCGTCCACTGCCGAGAGCGGGGGGTGCGCGTCGCGCGTCGTATAAAGTTTGAAGGGACGAGGCGGATGAGTCATACCCTCGTTTGGGTAAACCTCGACGCCTTGCGGATGGTCCACAGCGATTAGTTGGAAGCGGTCGGCAAATACGGCCTCCTCCAACTCGTTGGTCACGCGCAGTTCGTAACGGCCATTAAGTTTTTTTAACTGGTCACCGCGAATCCGGACGTACTCATCCGCGTCGGGCGTATTGTGACGGCCAGGCTCTTCCAGATAGCCCATCTCGCCGCCCCCCATGAAATCCGTGATGAACTCAAAACGTTCTCCATTCCAGGCGTAGAGGTAGGGACATGAGGAAGGCTTTCGATCAAGCTCAGTTACATTTAATGTCAAAAGGGATGCCGTGGCTGGCCTGGGGATCTCCGTCTCCGCTTGCACGATGCCGGCCGGCCAAAGGATGCGTACGGCATCCACCGCGGTGCGTTGACCTAACCCAAAAAGAACATCGGCAGGTGCGACTGCCGGGCTGGCCGACGAGGTTTCGAGTTTCTGTATCAGGCTCCCCGCGCGCGCTTCGATCTTTGCACCGAGGCCGCTGCGGTTACTGACCTTTGCCGTCATATTTACGCGCAACGAGTGATTGCCGTTACCGCCGTCGTTGCGTCCTATACGCAGGTTGCCGGAAGACGAGCGGACGATGATGTCCGCGTCACCGTCACTGTCAAGATCGCCCGATGCAAAGAGACGCCCGGCCCCGAGCGCTGCCGGCCCACTTGCCAGATCACGCGCTACGGCGCGTTCGCTGGTATCCACCCAGCCGTTTCCCACATTGCGCCAGACACGCAAGCTTTTGTCCGTGATCATGACGCAATCAAGCAATCCGTCGTTGTCGTAGTCCAGGAATTGCGCTGCCCGCGCTCCTTCCGAACCTGCGGGCGCGGCAACCGTCTTGAACCTTTCCTTCCCATCGCTGATTGCAAACAGACCCGGGTTATCCGCTCTGCCAAAAAAGAAGTCTGTGTATCCGTCCTTGTTCACGTCACCGGCAGCGGCGGAGGTCCAGCGACCTTCAACCTCGAGCCCTACATCTTTGGCGACATTGCGAAACGTTCCGTCGCGTTGGTTGCTGTAGAGTTCTGCGGCCTTTCCGTAACTGAGCAGGAGGAGATCCATATCACGGCGATTGTTAAAGTCGGTCGGCACGACAGCGACAGCATGTCCCATCGGGTTCAACCCGGCCGCCGCCGTCACGTCCGTGAACTTTCCGTTCCCATCGTTCCGCAACAACAAGTTGGGCGCGGCTGCGAAATCATTCGGGAAGACAACTGCGGCTCCGCCTTTCGGGGCTTTTGAAAGGTCAGCCAATCCAGTGATGAAGACGTCGACATCGCCATCGTGGTCGAGGTCAACAAAAGTGACGGATGAAGGAAGAAAAGGATAAGCGGGGATCCCTGCGGCGCCGGTTACGTCCGTGAATTTACTGGCGCCGTCGTTGTGATAGAGCGAGAGACTGCCATCGCGTATGACGAATAGATCAGGTTTGCCGTCGTTATCGAAGTCGCCGGCGACGGCGCCGACAGGCGTGCCGCTGAACCGTTCGCCCAGGGCGCCGGACTGGTTTGTGATGTCGGTGAATTTACCCGCAACATTACGAAGTAGACGCTGCTCGCCGCTAATGACCGAGAACAGGTCGAGGTCGCCGTCGCCATCACTATCGAAGAGAGTGGCGCCACCACCTAATCCGGCTGCAATGTCGCGACGGGCGGTGTCGTTGAACTCGCCGGCTTTGAAAGAAAGGCCGAAGATAGACGGGGACGCAAACGTAGCAGCCCCTGTGCCCGGAGTGCTGGGCAGGGAGTCGCTCGCGACTGAAAAAGTAACTGGTGGAGTGGCTCGATCAACCAGCTCCGACTCCGCTCCAGTCGAAGCAATAGCCTCAGCATAGCGTCCTTGTTCCAGATAGTTGGGGCCAATCGTTGTTGCGCTGCCACGTTCGCGTAACAGTTTGAAGCGTTCGGTTGCCTTTATCCCCTCTTCACGCTGGCCGGCCCGCATGAGAGCCTGCCCGAGATTGTAGAGGGCTGTGGCGTTGTAGGGCTCGGCGGCGAGCGCCAGCCGAAAGGCAGCAATTGCTTCCGGATACTTGCGCTGTTGCGAGTAAAGCTGGCCCACGTTGATGTTCGTGCCGACATCATTTGGATCAATCTTTAGAACCCGTTGAAACGCGGCGAGCGCTTCCTCAGGTTTACTCTGCATTTTCGCAATCAGGCCGAGTATGTAATAAGGCTGCGGGGCTTCAGGAGCGAGAACTGCGGAGTTTTGAGCCTGCCGCTGCGCCGCAGGCAGATCGGGCACATTGAACAGCGCGATGCTGAGGTTGATATGCGCTAGATTCAACTTCGGATCAATCTTCAAAGCATTCTTGAAAGCCTCGGCCCCTTCTTTGTGTTTGAATTGCTCGAGGAGCGCCACGCCGACGTTGTTAGCCCGATAGGCGTTTTCGCGAGCTGCAGGAACTGGACGAGTTTGTGTTTGGCGATGGGCCAGCGATTCTTCGTTCAGGAAGACAGCCGACACGAGGATGGCGGACAAGAGGAGATAGAAAATATAGCTACGAAAAGTTTTCATTGTTATTTTTCAAGGCTCGAGTATTACTTGCGAGACCTTTGGTTATCAATCCATGCACCAATGTCGCGGTCCTATGAAGTCAGTACCACCACGCGGTAGCGGGTGGGTCCGTCACTCTATCAGGTCTTAGTTGCGGAGCGTGACCCACCCGCTACCGCGTGGTGGTACTGACTTCATGGCCCACGATCCAGGTATTGTAAGAGATCGCCCTTACTCGCCCGCGTCAATGTTCGCCGGCTTGATGTCGAGCGGAATAAACTGCCGGTCAATCAAATCCTTCATGGCGATTGGTCTTTCAAGAATACCCGCTTTGACCGCCATGTCATTGATGCGCTGCAAGTCTTCATCAGTTGGCGTCAGCATTCGATAACTTACGCGATTAGGCGGTTGGGTCAGCACATAGCGGATGACTCTCTCATCCTGCCGGAAATACGGCGCCACTACTTTTGCCGCCTCCAGGCGATGGCCCTCAGCCCATTCGCCGCTCTCGGCGATGCCGCGGACAAGGTCGCGCACCACTTCCGGTCGTTCTTGAATCAACTTCTCGGTCACCACCAGCACACAGGAGATGAACTGCGGCCAGATGTCTTTCGCGTGGTAGAGAACGCGACCGCTACCGTCGAGCTCAGCTTTGGCAGCATGCGGTTCGCCGACGAAGTAAGCGTCGATGGCCTGGGCGGCGAGCGCGCCTGGCATGTCCGGCGGCGGCAATTCCACGAACCGGATTTCATCGGGCTTTACCCCTTGATCCTCCATTAACTTAGTAATTACCAGGTACTGGTTGCTGTACTTACTGGGAATGGCGAAGACCTTGCCCCGCAGGTCGCGCAGGCTTTGGGCCGGAAGATCTTTGCGAACGATTACGGTGGAGCCGTCACGATGTCCCAGATACACAATTTTAACGGGTACCCCTTGTTCACGAAGCTTCATCGCCAGCGGCGCAATCATGAAGGTCGCGTCCAACCGTCCACCCTTGACTGACTCGACGACGGTGGGAAAGTCAGTAAACCGCTGTGACTCAAATCGATTGGAAGTACTGGTCCTGGTGGCGAAATCGGTTACGGGACAAGTTAAGTGGCAGGTGACAGGCAGGAAGCCGACCTTCAATTCCTGTCTAGTGGAACTTGATCCACCGCTGAACACTTCCCCGCTCGAGCCGTATTGCCAGGGCTTAAATCTAAGCACGCCAAGCACGGCGATGAAAGCGACGATTCCGACCAGCCAGCGTGTAATGGGCGAGCGAAGCATAGGGTTTCTCCAGAGACTATTAGAACATCGGTTGTAAGGCAACCGGTCCTTGGTCTCAAGTCTCAGGTCTCCGGTCTCAAGTCTCCGGTCTCAGGTTTGTTTAGTGCTCTTTCGTGTAATTTCGTGGATCGTCCAGTTCGGAACAGTAGAACACGATTCAGCACTGAGACTTGAGACCTGAGACTTGAGACCTGAGACTTGAGACCTGAGATCTGAGACTTGAGACCTGAGACTTGAGACCTGAGACTTGAGACTTGAGACCTGAGACCCAGCACTCTAATTTTGCTCAAGTCCAAATTCGGCAAGAATCGCATGCACCGTTTCTACGACCAGTGGATGCGTCAACTCGCGCGGCCGGGGAATAGCCACTCGCAACTCTCGGCAAATACGAGCGGGTCGATCTGAAAGCACCAGAATGCGATCCGCAAGCTGGGCCGCCTCCTCAATATCATGGGTTACGAGCACCACTGTGCGTGGCAATTCCTCCAGCATACGGGCCAGCTCTCGCCGTAAACGCAGCCGCGTTAGATAGTCGAGCGATGAAAACGGCTCATCCAGAAGCAGGATGTCCGTGGAGCCGGCAAGCGCCCTTGCCAGTTCCACGCGCTGACGCATGCCACCCGAGAGTTGATGCGGATAGTGCGCAGCAAACTCTTCCAGATTGATCAGGCGCAGCATCTCCTCAAGCTGCCTCGAGCGCTCAGCCTCGCTGCTCAGATCGCGCAGCCCCATGGCGATGTTCTGGGCCGCTGTTTGCCAGGGAAAGAGGCTGTCGTGCTGGTAAACCGTACGCACGCGGCCGGAGCAGACGACGATGCCCGACGATGGTTTCAAAAAGCCGGAGAACAGATTAAGCAGCGTTGTTTTCCCACAGCCCGAAGGACCAACTACGGCCACGAATTCACCACGCACGATTTCCAATGTCAGATGCTGGAAGACTTCGACGGCGCCGAAGCTTACGGATCCGTCTTCGATGCGCAATGGCTTATCTGTCATAGCCCCATCTGACGCTGCGAATCTTTGTGAGCCTAACTAAGACGCGGTCGATCACCATGCCGATTACGCCGATGACGATCATGCCGGCCACCAGGAGATCCATTCGCATCCCATTGCGCGCATCCCAGATTGCGAACCCGAGGCCATCGCGCCCCGCGATCATCTCGGCGGCTACCACCACCAGCCACGCAAGGCCGGCTGTGACCCTCAGCGAGGTGATTACCTGCGGCGCGATGGCCGGCAAGGTTACTTTCGTTAAGAGTTCCGGGCCACTGAACCGGTAATCGCGCGCGACCCGAAAATAAACTGAGGGTATGCTGGCTACCGCCGCCAGGGTGGCTACCACGACTGGAAAGAAACAGGCCATGAAGATCAGAAAGATTGCCGGCAGGTCGCCAATTCCGAACCATAGAATGGCGAACGGTATCCAGGCAAGTGGCGAGAGGCTCCGAAAAAAATTGATCGCCGGCAGCAAGGCCAGACGTGAATTAACATGGTGGCCAAGCCATAGTCCAACTGGAATACCCAGAAGCACCGCCAGCATGAAGCCGGTGGTGACGCGGAAGAGTGAGGCGACAAGGTCGCCAGGCAAGCGGCCGGTGCGGATCTCTTCGCCAAGGCCCTTCGCTACCGCCAGAGGCGAAGGAAAAACTGATTGCGGAAAGACTTGCAACAGCCACAGCGCCCACCAGATGGCGATGGCGGCAAAGAGGACCACTAAAGGAAGCAGGCCGGCCCTGGAAGGGAATGGCTTTTCAGTCATAAATGCAACTGCAAGATGTTGATCCAAATGAAATGCGATCCACGAAACGACACGAACCAACACGATGTGGCGTGGGCGTCATTTCGTGTCATTTCGTGGATCGTATCCTTGCCTTTTCTGGTGGCGGCGCTGACCGCGCTGTGCGATCGCTTTGAAGGCCGTGTCTCAACGGTGAACTCACTTGCCGAGTATTCGTTCCTGGTTAGCTAGAATCTGCTCCTGGTTCGCAATAACGATGTCCAGTTTTTCCTGGTTCGAAAGTATCGCCTGCTGGTTAGAGATTATGGTCGCCTGGTTTGACAACGCCTCATCCAGTTTTGCCTGGTTGGCCTTGATCTGTTCCTGGTTCTCAAGGATGTTCTTCTGGTTTGCGATGATGGTTTGTTGGTTAGCCAATACTTCGTCACTCGACATTTGCTTCTCCTCGTTTCGTTGGTGGTAGTAGCGTGTTCAATATTGTCGGCCGAGGGTCATGAAGTCAGTACCACCACGCGGTAGCGGGTGGGTCATCCGGTTGTCAATTGCCAACTGTCGATTGCCGATTGGCTGTGGCGGAAAAATCAATTGGCGATCGGCAATCGGCAATCAAAAGAGACCCACCCGCTACCGCGTGGTGGTACTGACCTCATGACACTGTGGCCGGAGATATCACACTAGAGCGCCGGATGGTACAGCTTCTGTGCAATCACGAGGTCATACTTTAGTTGGAGAACCCCCTCAGCCAAAGGGTGCAGAGCCTATCCACACTGATGTGCTATCTTGGCTTTCCAAACCAAGTAGGACAGACATTCCTGTCTGTCATAGATTGATCAGAGGAATGTTTAGTCGCAGTTTAACCAAGGTCAGACAGACAGGAATGTCTGTCCTACTCCCTTCATCTTCGCGTGATCCTTCTGAGGTGAGAATTAAGCTCCCGAACAACTATCAAACTGCCGCTGTGTTGCTGGTGGGATCTCTACTGTTGACCACGGCGTGCCGGCCTGGCGACAAGCTACCGGCCAAATCCTCCAGGGAGTACAACGAGGTGGTCCGGGCATTTTACATTGGCCTGGCTGCGCTACAAGTTGGCGATGATGTGCGCGCCGACAGCAAACTTTCGCTGGTAACGCAGTTGGTGCCTGCTGAGCCCGCGGGATGGGCCAACTGGGGACTGCTCGCCTTGCGCCAGAGGAATTTCGACTCTGCGGCAGAAAGGCTGGAACGCGCGCGTTCGCTGGCGCCGGAAAATGATCAAATCTTCTATCTTCTGGGTCTGTTGGAAAGCAGCCGCGGGCGGTCGGCGGAGGCCGTTACAGCGCTGCGTAAAGCAATCGAGATCAACCCTAAAAACCTCGTGGCCACTTACAAACTCGCTGAAGAGATCGAGCGGCAGGGCGATGAAAATAGCGAGGTTGAGTATCAGCGGCTCATCCAAAAGATGTTGGAAGTTCAACCGGACAATCTTGCCGTCTTGCTGGAATTGGGGCGTATCGCTGCCAAGCGTGGCGATGCTGACACGTTGCGCCGAGTGGTCGGCAGGATCTCCGAGCACACTTCGAGTTGGCCTGCGGAAGTCCAACAACAACTTGGCGCCGTGCAGGCGGCCGCAGCTGGGGCGGATGTGCGCCAGGCGGCAACTCGCATTACATTTCTCCGGAACGTGCTTGTTCGAGTACTGCAGTACCGGATGGACCTCAGCGAAATTAAACCACCGCCCGGCGAAGAAGCCACACCCTTTACGCATTTTCTGAAACTTGAGTCTCCGACCTTTGCTCCCGCTTCCGCCGATGTGGGTATCAGTTTTTCGTCCGAGCCAGTGCCAAATGTTCCCGCCGGGAAGTGGAGTTGGATCGGCGCGGTTTCACTCAACGGCGAAGGCGCGCCCGTGGTTGTGGTGGGCAACGCGAAAGAAGTGCGCATTGGTAGGGCGAGTTATCCGTTTCCGGGCGGATCATCAGCGCCCCCCGGTCCGGAAGGAATTGCCGCGCTGGATTTCAACTACGACTTCAAGACGGATTTGGTCCTGGCGGGTGCCGGCGGCGTTCGGCTGCTGAAACAGGAAAACGCCGACAAGTTCATCGAGGTGACCGCTCAAACAAAACTCCCGACGACTATCTTGAATGCAACTTATACCGGAGCGTGGGCCGCCGACATCGACGCGGACGGTGATCTGGACATTGTGCTGGCCGCCGAGAGTGTGCAACCGATGGTCTTGCGGAACAACGGTGACGGAAGCTTTGCGGAGAGTCATCCGTTCGCGGCAGTCTCAGGATTGCGCGGATTCGTTTGGGCCGATATCGATGGGGACGGCGACCCCGATGCCTCCCTGATCGACGGCCAATGGAAACTGCATGTTTTCATGAACGAACGAAGCGGACAATTCAAGGAGCGAATTCCACCATCAAACTTAACTCTTATAAAAGCTATCAGCGTGGCTGACTTCAACCATGATAGCGTGTTGGATTTGATAATGGTCCAGGGCGACGGAATGGTCGTCCGACTCTCAGACAAGAGTGAAGGTGAGGAATGGGAAGCTGCTGAGATAGCCAGGCTCAACAGCGCGGCAAACAATGTGGACGGCCATTTCCGCCTACGTGTGCTTGACGCTGATAATAACGGCGCAAACGATTTGCTGCTGGTTGAGTCAAGTCCAGCGCCGGCTGCTGGGAATGGTGGGAATGTTGGCGGGGCGCTTGTCTGGCTAAGCGACGAACAAGGCAAACTCAATGCGCTTAACAACGCGGTCGGCCCACGAGCAGTTTTCGACGCCGCGGACGTGAACAACGACGGCGGACTCGATCTTCTCGGTCTAACGAATGAAGGCCAGCCGATCCAGGCGATCAACCGCGGTACGAAGAACTACCACTGGCAGGTAATTCGTCCGCGCGCCGCCCAGGCATCGGGCGATCAGCGCATCAACAGCTTCGGCGTCGGCGGCGAGATGGAGATTCGAGCCGGGCTGCTCGTGCAAAAGCAATTGGTCACGGGGCCGATTGTTCATTTTGGTCTCGGAAATCAAACGGGCGCCGATGTGGTGCGTATCGTATGGCCCAACGGAGCGGTGCGCGCCGAGTTTGAAACAAAAGCGGATCAAACTATCCTTGCCGAGCAACGCTTGAAAGGCTCATGTCCGTTCCTTTTCGCTTTTAACGGCAAGGAAATGAAGTTTGTTAAAGATGCCGTGCCCTGGAGTTCGGCGATCGGCCTGCGCATTAACACCATCGGTACCGCGAGAGTCGAAGCCACCGAAGAGTGGTACAAGATTGGCGGCAACGAACTCGCCCCCCGCAATGGTTATTACGATTTGCGCGTCACGGGCGAGCTCTGGGAAACATACTACTACGATCAGTTGGCGCTGATGACGGTGGACCATCCAGCGGGAACCGACATCTTCGTCGACGAACGTTTTGTTATTCCGCCTGCGAAGCTCGCAATCACCACGGTCGAGACACCGCGCAAGATTGCGCATGCAATAGACGACAACGGCAACGATGTGACGGAGATTCTCAGCTCTCTAGACGAGAAGTATCTCGATGACTTTGCCCGTGGGCGCTATCAAGGTGTTAGCCGCGATCATTACGTCGAAGTCGATCTCGGCGAGGACGCGCCCCAAAGCGGCCCGTTGTGGTTGATCGCCAAAGGCTGGATGCACCCGACTGATTCTTCGATCAACGTGGCGATCAGCCAGGGTCAGGAAGTTCGAGCGCAGCCGTTGAGCATGGAAGTCCCTGATGGTAAGGGCGGCTGGGTTGTGGCCCGACCAAACCTGGGCTTTCCTGCGGGACGCAAGAAGATCTGCCTGTTCGATCTCGGCAGCGTGTTTCGCCCGGGCACCCCACGACGGTTGCGGCTGCGTACTAATCTGGAGATCTTCTGGGACTCAATCGAATGGGCGAAAGGGCTTCCTGATACACAGTTGAAAACGATCAAGATTAATCCGGCCCTCGCTGACCTGCATTACCGCGGTTACTCAGTGATCGATAAGCCGAATGATTCTTCGCCTGAGGTACCCGTCTATAATCGGATTGCGGCCTCGAAACAGATCTGGCGCGATCTGATTGGCTACTACACACGATTTGGCGATGTACGCGAACTGCTCGAGAAGGTTGACGACCGCTACGTGATCATGAATGCCGGCGACGAGATGTCGTTTCGTTTCCCCGAGCAATCGCCGCCACCCGCCGGCTGGGTGCGTGACTATGTTTTGATAGGCGACGGCTGGATCAAAGACGGCGACTTTAACTCGACTTTTTCCAAGACAGTGCTGCCTTTGCCGTATCACGCGAAGCAGGAATACACGACGCCTCCCGGCAGGCTCGAGGATGAGTGGGTTTACAAAAAGTATCCTGACGACTGGCAAAAGTACCACACTCGCTATGTTGCACCTGCGGTTTTCCAAAATGCCCTGAGGCGAAATGAGTTGGGTGGGAGAGATCGATGAAATCAGGGCGTCCTGCGAAAATTCTCCTTGCCGTTCTCTTCGTCGCATTACTAGCCACCCCTCTTGTGCTCAAACGTCTGGCAGCGCGGCGCGAAGCCGGCAGCTCAAGATTGGAGGCGAGCCAGGCGCTGACACGCTACGGATTTCATTTGCAGGAAGTGGCCCAGGCCTCCGGAATAAGCTTTGTTCATAGAGCTCCCACGCTGGACCACAGGCTAGATCACATCATGCCCCAGGTTGCCTCGATGGGCGCCGGTGCTTCAATTGTTGATTTTGATCGTGACGGTTGGCAGGACATCTATCTCACAAACAGCGGTGAAGGCAGCACGAACTGTTTGTATCGAAACGTAGGCGACGGGACTTTTAAGGATGTGGCCGGCGAGTTGGGCATTGCGGACGTCAATCAACAAGGAACCGGGGTCTCGATGGGTGCGGTCTGGGGGGATTATGACAACGACGGCTTCGAGGATCTCTTCCTCTACAAATGGGGACGCCCGGAACTGTTTCACAATGACGGTGGCCGCCATTTCACGCGTGTTACCGACCAGGCCGGATTGCCTGCCTGGGTGAATGCCAACACGGCGATCTGGTTCGACTACGACAGCGACGGGTTACTGGATCTTTTCGTTGGTGGTTACTATTCCGAAGAAATCGATCTCTGGAATTTGAAGACAACTCGCATGATGCCCGAGAGTTTCGAGTACGCGAAGAATGGCGGCCGAAAATATCTCTTTCATAATCTCGGCGCCGGAAAGTTTGAAGAGGTTAGCGCGAAACTCGGCATTGACAGTCGTCGCTGGGCCTTGGCGGCTGCGGCTGGGGACTTGAGGGGAACGGGACGTCAGGATTTGTTTATTGCGAACGACTACGGAGTTTCGGAACTGTACTTCAATAATGGCAAACAGTTTCGGGAAGTAGGCGCAGAAACCGGCGTCGGCTTTGCGCCCAAGAGCGGAATGACAGCCGCGTTTGGAGACGTCCTGAATCAGGGCGAGTATGCCATCTACGTCTCAAATATTTCTGAAGACGGCGTACTCATTCAGGGAAATAACCTTTGGGTTCCCGCGCAGGTTAAATCCGAGGCTGGCGTGCGATACGACAATCTGGCCCGAGCCATGGGGGTTGAAATGGGTGGCTGGAGCTGGGGCATGCAGTTTGGCGATCTCAATAATGACGGCACGCTGGACGTTTATCTAACCAACGGTTACGTCTCAGCGGATCGGAATAAGAGCTACTGGTACGATTTTTCAAAAGTTGCCGGCGGTAATACAACGATTATCGGAGATGCCGCAAACTGGCCGGCGATGGAAGGGCGCAGTTTGTCGGGTTACCAGCAGAAGCGCGTTTGGATAAACGATGGCGCAGGCAAATTCAACGATGTAGCGCAGGCGGTTGGCGCCACAGACACCTACGATGGACGCGCGGTAGTTCTCGTCGATCTGTGGAATCGCGGCGTGCTCGATGTGATTGTTACCAACCAGCGTGGGCCATTGCTGATCTACAAGAACACAGTTACGCCGGAGAACAAGTGGATCGACTTTGAGTTGGAAGGCACGGCCAGTAACCGCAGCGCGCTGGGCGCCGAGGTGAAGCTATTCTGGAATGGCCGGCAGCAAGTGCAGACCGTTTCCGGCGGCAGTGGCTTTTGCGCTCAGAATCAAAGGCGTCTGCACTTCGGTTTAGGCAGAAATGCGCAACTCGAGAAGGCAGTGATTCGCTGGCCCTCCGGAAAAACTCAAACCCTTGAAAATCCATTGATGGGCCAGGTCAACAAGATTAAGGAGGCTGCATGAGTCAGTCTTCTGGCGAGTCTGCTATCACTCCGCCGCTCGAAGTGGCCAAACCGCGAAAGATCCGTCTCGACAATCGCTACGTCGCTCCTCTTTTTATCACCTGCATCCTGTTGGTCGGTCATCTCTCCTACGGCATCCTTGAAAGCTACAACAAGACCGCGCTGGCGATCGGGGCGGCCATCGTTACCGAGTTGATTCTGGGTCGGATCTTTTTCGGGAAGTGGCTCAATCTTGCCAGTGCTTACATTACGGGAATCAGCGTAGGAATTCTGGTCCGTTCGCCGGCCTACTGGCCTTTCGCGCTGTGCAGCGTGATCTCGATCATGTCGAAGTATGTGTTGCGAGTAAAGGGGCGCCACATCTGGAATCCGTCCAACTTCGGCATCGCAGTCCTGTTGTTCCTGGCACCGGAGACAATGGCGATTCTGAGCATTCAATGGGGCAACAACCTCTTGCCGATTGTAGTCATTTGGACGCTGGGCTCGATCATAATTTGGCGGGCGCGCCGTTTTCACATTAGCGCCACCTATGTTGTTTCGTTCTTCCTGTTTGCCTTCTTGCGCAGCTGGATTACCGGCGATCCATGGCAGGCGGAAGTGGCGCCGATCACCGGACCCATGTATCAACTCTTTGTTTTCTTCATGATCACCGATCCGAAGACGACTGTGCGATCCCGGATGGGCCAATGTGTGGTGGCGTTTTGCGTCGCGCTGGCGGAGTTTTTTCTGAGGCTGAATCAGGTTGTTTATGCTCCGATTTACGCACTGTTCCTGGTGGGGCCGGCGGCGATGCTAATCGAGATCTGGCTGGACTCGCGGCGCGAGAAGGACTTGGTGTCATGAAGTCAGTACCACCACGCGGTAGCGGGCCCTTGGAGTGCGCCGCCTTGTCGGCGCTTTGGCCCGCTGCGACCTGTCGCAGCCGCCGTGCGTTAGAAACTTGTAAGCAACGCGGATCCTTATGGCCGTCGAGCGTGGCGCCAAGCCGCCACGGGCCAAAGCGGCGACAAGGCGCCGCACTCCAAAGACCCACCCGCTACCGCGTGGTGGTACTGACTTCATGACACTGCGGGAAACCCGATGGAGAGAACTCAAACACTGATGCGACGTCATCTAGCCACTTTTTGTTCGCTGCTTGTTTCGATCTGCCTGTCCTCAGCGTGTAAACAGTCAGCGACGCCTATTACTGCGCCTCCTGCTGAAGTTGCAAACCAGGCGCCTTCACCCAGCCCGAGCCCGACACCACCTCGACCGTCAGGTCCGATCGAATTTACTGATGTGTCAGCGCAGTCAGGAATACACTTCAAACATAACAGCGGCGCCTTCGGGAAAAAGTATTTGCCGGAGACACTCGGCGCCGGCGGCGCTTTTCTTGATTATGACAACGACGGTTGGCAGGACGTCTTGATCGTCAATTCGACAGCCTGGCCCGAACGCAAAATTCCAAAATCATTTCTCGCGCTTTATCACAATAATCAAGACGGCACGTTCACAAATGTCACGCGCCAGGCAGGACTGGCGGTTGAAATGTATGGCATCGGGGTCGTGGTGGCCGACTATGATAACGATGGGAACCAGGACATCTATATTACCTGCGTTGGCCCAAACCATCTCTTTCGCAATCTGGGAAACGGTAAATTCGCCGACGTCACGGGCCGGGCAGGCGTTGGCGATCCTGGTTTCTCGACCGGCGCCGTATGGTTCGACTATGACAACGACGGTAAGCTCGACCTCTTTGTAGCAAACTACGTCGATTGGACCGTTGAAAAGGATCAGCTTTGCTCGCTTGACGGGAAGAATAAATCCTACTGCACACCGCAATCTTATCAGGGTCAGAGTCCCACGCTGTATCACAACAAGGGTAACGGCACTTTTGACAACGTCACGCAAAGGGCGGGACTTAACGATCCCACCTGCAAATCTTTGGGCGTCGCACTGCTCGATTACAACGGTGACGGCCGGCTGGATCTCTTCGTGGCCAACGACACTGAGCCGAATAGGCTCTACAAGAACAATGGTAACGGAACGTTTTCGGACGAAGCCGTCGCAGCAGGTGTGGCCTTTAGCGAAGCCGGCACCGCGCGGGCTGGGATGGGTATCGACGCCGGCGATTTTGACGGATCGGGACGGCAGGGAATCGTCGTTGGGAATTTCACCAACGAAAGTATGGCCCTTTATTCCAATGATGGTACCGGTCTCTTTACTGATGAAGCGCCTAAATCAGGGATCGGGAAAATGTCGGCGCAATCGTTAACGTTCGCGGTCTTTTTCTTCGATTACGATCTCGATGGCCTACTCGATGTGTTTGCCGCAAACGGGCACGTCTCCGATGACATCAGCGTGGTCCAGCCCAACGTCAAGTATGCGCAGCAGCCGCATCTTTTCCGTAACAAGGGCAAAAAGAAATTTGAAGAGATGACAGGCAAGCTGGGCCGGGCACTGCAACGAGCTATTGTCGGTCGGGGTGCGGCTTATGGAGACATCGACAACGATGGTGATCTTGATCTGTTGATTACGTCGAACAATGGGCCCGCCCGGCTATTACGAAACGAGAATGCAAATCAGAATGATCTCCTCCGCGTTAAGACGGTAGGCACCAGAGCAAACCGTGACGGGATTGGCGCTAAAGTGACGTTGAACACTGCCAAAGGCAAACTGTTCAACATGGTCAAGACGGGCTCGAGTTATTGTTCTCAGAGCGAATTGCCGATCGTCTTTGGTTTGGGTGCTCCGGAGGAGGGCAGGACTTTGAGTCTGGAAATCATCTGGCCGGGCGGCCAGAAAGATATCATTCCGGACGTTAAGCCGAACCAATCGATTACCGTTCAGGAAGGCAAGGGAATTATCTCAGCGGCGCCGATCGTGTTTGCCAGGCCATTACCAACTCCAACGCCCACGCCGCAGTCTTCGCCGCACCAATAGCGGTGGCTTTAGTTAGTGATATTAGTGTCATTTCGTGGATCGCTCCTGCTTGTCCTTTGAACGATCCACGAACTAGTGACATGAAGTCAGTACCACCACGCGGTAGCGGGTGGGTTCTTAATTCAAACATGAAGTGGATTCGAGTTTGAAGGGCAACGAGGTTCGGTCTCTCTTACGCA